>JAYVRG010000096.1:0-102014 GCA_043776515.1 Phycisphaerales bacterium | reverse complement strand
CCGCCACGGGGGTGATGCTGGCCGAACTCAAGGGGCATACGAGCGGGGTCAACTCCGCCGCGTTCAGCCCGGATGGCACGCGGATCGTCACCGCGTCGGGGGACAACACCACGCGGGTCTGGGACGCGGTCACGGGGGCGGGCTTAGCAGAACTCAAGGGGCACACGGGCGAGGTCTGGTCCGCCGCGTTCAGCCCGGACGGCACGCGGATCGTCACCGCGTCGTGGGACAACACCGCGCGGGTGTGGGACGCGGCCACGGGGGTGATGCTGGCAGAACTCAAGGGGCACACGAACTGGGTCACCTCCGCCGCATTCAGCCCGGACGGCACACGGATCGTCACCGCGTCGTGGGACAACACCGCGCGGGTGTGGGACGCCGCCAAGGGGGTGATGCTGGCCGAACTCAAGGGGCACATGTGGGGGGTCAGCTCCGCCGCGTTCAGCCCGGACGGCACGCGGATCGTCACCGCGTCGCAAGACAAGACCGCGCGGGTGTGGGATGCGGCCACGGGGGCGATGCTGGCCGAACTCAAGGGGCACACAAGCACGATCCGCTCCGCCGCGTTCAGCCCGGACGGCACGCGGATCGTCACCGCGTCGTGGGACCACACCGCGCGGGTGTGGGACAGCGTCCCTTATCGCGACCGCTACCCCGCCATCGCTGCGATGCGGGCGGCGCGGGCACGGGCCGCCAGCGCCAAGATGGCCCCAATCGTGCAGGCCCGCCTCAAGGCCGGGGACTCGATCGATGCCATCCGCGCCGCAATGATCGCCGACGCGGCGCTGACGCATGAAGAACAAACCGCGGCCCAGGCCGAACTTCAATCGGCGCTCGGCAACCAGCACCGGGTGGCCCCACCCTGATCCGTTGTCGTAGAAATGGTGCGGCGTGCCACGCCTTCACGCCGCCCTCACGCCCCCATCCTTACCCCGCCCCCCGCCCTCACCGCAATCCTCGCCCCCATCCCCCCCATCACCATCACCTCCGCCAGTGCCCGCGCCGGCACAATCGCCAATACCCCGCTGTTCGCCTGCCGCGCCACTTCCGCCAGCGCGCCCGTCGGCGCCATCGCCGGGCGATCCGCCCGCGCCGAGACCAGCCCAACGAACACATCCGCCACCGCCACCACCCGCGCCAGATCGTGGATCATCTCGCCGCGGATTCGTGTCGGATATCCACTCCCATCCTCGCGCTCGTGGTGCTGATACGCCGCGAGCTGCACCTCCTCGGGGATTGATTCCTCCACCGATCCCGGGCGCAGCATCTCCAGCATGGCCGCGCTATACGCCGTGTGCCGGCGCAGCGCGTTGTGCTCCACATCCGTCAGCGGCCGGTTCGGGCCGCGCACATCCCACGCCACCAGCGCCAGCCCGCAATCCGCCAGCTGCCCCGCCAGGGCGGCCGCCCGCACCCGCTCCCGATCCCAGCCCACCCGTGCCGCAACCGCCGCGCTCACGCAGCCAGTCGCAAACGCGTGCTGTTCCAACGAGACTTCCATCTCCGCACCCACACCCTCTATCGTTGATCGCAGCAGCATCTCCGGCCCACGCAGCGCGGCGTCCACCATCTCCTCCGCCAGTCCGTGCGCGATCCCCGCGCCCGTCGGTTCCCCGGCCGCCAGCCGCGTGAACATCCGCGTCATCAGCCCGATGCGTTCGGCGCTCCACAGCGTCTCGCGCTCGCCGAACGCCTCGATCGCGTCCTGTGCTGTTTCTTCCTCCCACGCCCCGATGGGCACACGCATCGAGAGCCGCGCCCAGCGCGCCGAGCGATGCACGATCACTCCATCCGCCGAACGACGCATCGCCGCACGGACCCGCGCCCCATCGCGCGGCTCGCGCTCCGTCACCACCGACTCGCCCACGATCTCTTCGACGCGCGACGGCGGCGCATCGCTCTCGGTCTTCACTCGCGCTCCCGCCATCAGCCACGACCGCCGCGGCTCATCCTCACGGCGCACGCCGCGCGGCAGCGAGTCCGGGCTGCGCAGCGGCAGCTCCGTCACACTTCGCGCCGCCAGCGCCCCAATCACCACCTCCGTCAGCGGTCGGCGCGCCGCGAGCAGCAATCGCCCGCCCGCGTCACGCAGGTCGTAAGCCAGCCGCATTCCCGGGCGCAGTTCAGAGACAGGAATCGACGCCATCGCGCACCTCCAGCCCGCCCACCCGACGAACCCACTCGGGGTTCTCGGTCCTCATCGTCACAATCTCGGATCATCTGAAGGATCCCAACCCTTCCATTTCCCTCACTAATCTCTGTTCCGAATCTCCACGCCCATACACCTCAACGCCTTCTCTCTTCATACTCTTCCCCCATGTTCCACATCACCGTGGACCGTGAGTTCTGTGCCGCACACGCCCTCCTTATCCGCGGCGTATCCGAGCCGATCCACGGCCACAACTTCCACCTCTCCGTCACCCTCCGCGGCCCAACCCTGGATGCCGACGGCCTGCTCCTGGATTTCCACGCCCTCGACCACGCCCTTACCGACATCCTCCGCCCGTTCACCAACGCCAACCTCAACACCACGCCCCCCTTCAATACGCTGAACCCCTCAGCGGAAAACATCGCCAAACACCTCGCCGAACGCATCGCCCACTCACTCCCGAACATCACACCCACAGGCGCGCCGATCCCCACTCTTCATTCCGTCCGCCTCACCGAAGCCCCCAACTGCGCCGTCTCTTACTTCCCCCCGAACTGATCCGCTTTCTGCCTTCACCTCCCACATCCGACATCGCACATCCGACATTCGACTTATCCGGACCCCCAATCCACCCGATGACCCTCTAAATCAAGACCCCACGACCGCCCACATCAATATGTCACCCGACGCCTCGCAACCCAATCTCTCTCCCGGCGCATCCCCCGCGACCGACGCCGCGCCCGCGCTCCGCATTTCCGGCGCGCCGAGCGCCAATAGCAACGGTTCAACATCCAACGGCACCAGTGGTGGAACAACCAGCACGGGTGCCGCCCCCAATCGCCCCGACGTCTCCGACTCCTCCCGGCTGCTGAATCGCGACCTCTCTTGGCTGGAGTTCAACCGGCGTGTGCTGCAACTGGCGCAGGATGAACTCACGCCGCTGCTGGAACGCGTCCGCTTTCTGGGCATCTTCTCCAACAATCTCGATGAGTTCGTGCAGAAGCGCATCGGCATGTTGCACCGGCGCATCAAGGACGGAACCACCGCCCCAGAGTTCGACGGGCTCAAGCCCACCGAGCTGCTCGCCGCGCTACGCGCAACGATCCGTGAGTTGCAGATCCAGCAGGCCGACTGCTTCGAGAGCTCCGTCCGCCCCGCGCTGGCCGCGGAGGGCGTGGTGCTCACCGACTTCGCGCAGCTGGTTGCCGAGGACAAACGCTGGCTGCGCGTGTGGTTCCGCAAGTACGCCTTCCCGATGCTCACGCCGCTGGCGGTCGATCCCGGCCACCGCTTCCCGTTCATATCGAATCTGAGCCGCAACTTCGGCGTGCTGCTGACCGAGCCCGGCGCGGACGCCGCGCATCCGCTCTTCGCCCGCCTGAAAATCCCCAGCACCGTCGCGCAGTGGGTGCGGCTGCCGGATGATCTCGGCCCGGGCACTGGCGCATCAACTCCCAAGACCGCCTCGCGCGGCCGCTTCGTCTCCGTCTCCGACATCATCGCCGCGAATCTCGACGACCTCTTCCCCGGTATGCAGATCCTCGAGATCATGCCCTTCCGCATCTATCGCGACTCGGAAAATCCCGGCGAGCAGGCCGATGACGACGCCGACCTTCTCGAGCTCGTCGAGCAGCAGCTCAAGCAGCGCCGCTTCGCCAGCCCGGTGCGTATGGAAACCGGCCCCAGTCCCTCGCCGCAGATCGTGGCCCACCTGCTCGACGAACTCGAACTTTCGCTCGCCGACACCGACGAGCGCTCAGGCAGCACGATGGGCGGCGGGGCCTCCGCGCTGCTGGACTACACCACGCTCTTCGAGATTGCCGACCTGGATCGCCCCGAGCTGAAGTGGCGCAAGTGGACGCCCGTCATGCCCGCGCGCCTGAGCGCGAAGAAACAGAGCATCTTCGAGGCCATCCGCCAGGGCGACATCCTCGTCCACCACCCCTTCGAGTCCTTCGAGCACTCGGCGCAGCGCTTCATTCAGGAGGCCGCGCGTGACCCCGATGTGCTCGCCATCAAGCAGACAATCTACCGCACCAGCCGCGATTCTCCGTTTGTGCAGTCGCTCATCCGCGCCGCAGAGCAGGGCAAACAGGTCGCCGTGCTGGTCGAACTTCGCGCCCGGTTTGATGAGCAGGCCAACGTCCGCATCGCGCACGCGCTCGAAAAGGCCGGAGCGCATGTCGCCTACGGCGTGCTCGGCTACAAGACGCACTGCAAGGCCGCGATGGTGGTCCGCCGCGAAGCGGGCGCGCTGCGCACCTATGTCCACCTAGGCACCGGCAACTACCACCCGCGCACCGCGCAGCTTTATACCGATCTGGGCCTGTTCACCTGCGATCCGAACATCTGCGATGATGTCACCGAGCTCTTCAACTTCCTCACCGGCCGCTCGCGGCTGGACACCTACGAAACCATCCTCGTCGCGCCCATCAACATGAAGAAGCGGGTCCTCGCGCTCATCGCCCGCGAGACCTCCCTCGCCGAATCTTTCCGTGCCGGCACATCGCCAGTCGGCGGGCGCATCGTCGCCAA
This sequence comes from Phycisphaerales bacterium, assembly GCA_043776515.1. Lineage (GTDB taxonomy): Bacteria > Planctomycetota > Phycisphaerae > Phycisphaerales > UBA1924 > UBA4658. The sequence goes on along the minus strand of JAYVRG010000096.1, from coordinate 97,330 downwards.
GATGAACGCCTTCGCGGATTCCGAGGTCGCCGATGCCTTGTACGCCGCGTCGAATGCGGGCGTGCAGATCACCCTCTTCATCCGCGGCTTCTGCTGCCTGCGCCCCGGCGTGCCCGGACTATCCGAGAACATCCGCATCATCTCCGTGCTGGGCCGCTTCCTCGAACACTCCCGCATCTTCCACTTCGGCGCGGGCAAGGCCGACCCGCTCGAAGGCGACTGGTTCATCGCCAGCGCCGACTGGATGTACCGCAACCTCTGCAACCGCGTGGAGTCTGGCACGCCCGTGCTGGCCCGCGCCGGGCGCCAGAAGCTCCTGCACATCCTGCAAGTGATGAACACCGACCGCCGCGGCGCATGGGAACTGCGCTCCGATGGCCGCTACGAAAAGCTCCAGCCCCTCCCCGGCCTGCAACCCGAAGCCCCCGAACTCCTGGGCACCTTCGAGACGCTCATGCGCGACGCCCGCGCCTGATCGTCGTGGCACGGGCGTCCCGCCCATGTCTTCGTGGCATGGGCTTACCAGCCCATGTTTCGGGCCGCAGCGTCCCAAACGTCTTTCCCACTTCGCCGCTCCGCAACATACTCCGTAACGCTGCGAACACCGCCATCCTTTTCATCGGTCGTCACACCAAACCCACGATCGACGCGACCCGCAACCATTTCACGCGGCGTGCCATGGACCGATTGGCATGGCCATCGCGTCCACGAATAATCCGAAGTTGCAACCGGCGACCAACTGTCCAAATCAGCCCGCTGCGGCGGACCCGGGCAGATCGTTACGGCATGACGCCTCCACAACAGCGGCGGCGGTCGTCGGCCACCTGGAGCTAGCCCGGGGTGAACTTGGGGCGTTTGTAACGGCTAGATGAGACCCCTTCTGGCCCATCTCAGGCAAACGCGCAATAAACGTAATTCTTTATGGCCAAGCAGCTTGCACTCTCGGAAAGCTGTGGTCTATTGTGAACGACTAGAGTGCCGCGCAAGCGGAGTGTGCCCGACAGGGCGCGCTGTATGCGGGCACTCAATCGAGCTGGCGGGGATGAGAGGGACGAGTTCGGCTCGGGTTTCCGGAGAAGTTGAGAGATGTTGGCCCCCGCACGCGAGAGCGTGAGGTGTGCGATTTGACCCTGTTTTTCAGGGCATTTTCGCCGAGTAATCCTCGGCGAGCCGGTGGTGCTGTTCGCGCTCGAAAGGGAGTGGGCACGCTCCGGACATGTGGTGGGCTGGTGGATGGGGTTGGTGGAGGCGAGTGAGAGATGCAATCGGCCCGGCGCGGCAGCGTGCCCGGATCGGATTCTCTCTCGCGGTGCCGGTCAAAGCAGCCGCGACAACTTGGAAAGTCGGCCCTTGTCGGGTCGGCGTGTGCAGCCATGCACATGGGGCGCATCCGCCGTCATCGGTGCTGCGTTCCGAAAACAAGGGCGAAAGCCCCCGGCGCGATCGTTGCGCGCCAGCCCAAGGGGGCGGGTCGGACACAGCAGTAACACAGAGCGGTTGGGAGAAGTTTCCAATGGTCAGCACAATGAAGATCGGCGTTCTCTCGGTATTGGCGATGGCTGGTGCGAGCGGCAGCGCGATGGCGCAGTTCTCGTACACCAACTTCAACAACGTGAGCGCTCTCGCGCTCAACGGCGTCGCGACGCAGAGCACCGGGCTCAGCGGCGAGCAGTCCACGCTCTCCATCACCCCCCCGGTGCGTGGTTCGGCCGGATCCTTCTATTACAACAGCGCCCAGCGCGTGGACCTCGGCTTCACCACCGACTTCCACTTCCGCGTGCGTGATCGCGCCGGCACCGGCTCGGACGGTCTGACGTTTATCGTGCAGGGCCAGGGCGCAAACGCTCTGGGCGGCACGGGGGGCGCCATCGGATTCGGCACGAATCTGGCCTTCCCGACCACTCCGACCAACACCGGCATCTCCAACTCCCTCGCCGTGGTCTTCGACACCTGGGACAACAGCGCCAACTGGGCCACCATCCCGGGCGCGAACGTCATTACGGTGCAGAACTCCCACCTGGGCGGCTCCTCGCCCAACACGCCCTCGGCCATCGACTCCCTCGGCGGCGTGGCAGTCTCCGGCGCGTTCAACGACGGCGCGACGCACCTGGTCCGCGTGACGTATGTCCCCGGAACCATGTCCATCTACTACGACAACTTGGCCACCCCGGCCCTCACAGTTCCGGTGAATCTGAGCAACGCCCTCAATCTCATCGGCGGTCAGAACGCATTCGTCGGCTATACGGCTGGCACCGGCGCTCTGATCAACGTCGAGCGCCACGAGATTCGTGACTGGACCTTCGGCAGCGTTGCTCCCGCCCCGGGCGCGGCCGTGCTTATGGGCCTGGGCGGCCTTGCCGCCGCTCGCCGCCGTCGGATGCGCTAAGTCACCCCTGTCCCCCGCTGGCGGAGAACGCACGCGTCGCAAGACGCGAGCAAACCAGACGCAGGCACCAACGCCGGCCTTTCGAGGCCGGCGTTGTGCGTTGTGTGGAGGATCAACGTGCCGTGTGAACTTTGGTCGCGGTCAACATGCCATCGAGCGGGCATGAGCGCGACCACCGCGAAGCGGCGGGCCACCCAGATTGACTTGCATGAGGTGCCTCTCCGCTTCCATGTGTTATCGAGGTCTGGATCGCGTGTGATATGGGCGGTTTCTGGGTGTGGCAAGCGGAGGCCATCTTTGGCGTCGATTGGGCCGTATTCACACTGAAATCATGTGATTCACACGTGCGAGCAGCGAGCGGATTGGTGCTGGCCTTGCCCCGCTGGTACAGTCCGGGAAGAGTTCAATCGAGAGATTGTGCGTGAACTTGGATATGTGGTGCGGCGGGTGACGCCCGGTAAGCCACTTGGGTGGGGGCAGTGGGTGGCGGAGTGCCCGGGTGCATGTTCTAGTTGCAACTCAACCAACGTGCGGGTTTCCGCCACCTGCGGAATCCTGGACGAATGGACGAGCCAGAGTAGAGAACGGTGAGCCGGGCGGCGTGTGCCCGGTGAGCCGGCCGCGGGGCCCCGATCGGGGCAACGCGGCGAGAGTCCTAAAGAACCAAGCACCACAGACTGGAGAATGACCATGAAGACCTTCGCTCAGATTCGTACCGTTGTGATGGCCCTTACCGTTGTTGCCGGAGCCGGAACGTCCGCGCTCGCCGACTTCAACTACTCCGACTTCTCGTCGGTCAGCGGGCTGAACTTTGTCGGTGTGGCCAAGCAGGATGCCAATCGCATCCTCGTCACCCCCTCGGTGGGCGGGAGCGCCGGTGCCGTCTGGGCCGCGACCAAGCAAAGCGTTGCCAACGGCTTCGACACCACCATGACCATCCACATCGAGGACAAGCACGGCGGCGGTGCCGACGGCATGGCACTGGTCATCCAGAACGCGGCCCCGACGCCCCTGGGCGGCACCGGCGGCGGCATCGGCTACGGGCGCAACTTGGTGTACGGACAGCCCGGCATTGCCAACTCCTTCGCCGTGGTGGCGGACATGTGGAACAACAATCCGCAGTGGACCGAGCCCGGCGACAACCACCTCACCTTCCAGTCCAACGGGCTGCTCGAGAACAGCCCATCTTCCTCCGCCTCGCTGGCGAATGCCGGCATCAGCGATCTCTCCGGCGGCTCCACACACACCATCCGCGTGCTGTACGCTGGCGGCGTGATGTCCGTCTATCTTGACGGCTCGTTGAACGCTTCGCTCAGCTCGCAGATCAACCTCTCCACGCTCCTCGCCCTGGACAACGGGTCGGCATGGGTCGGCGTGACCAGCTCCACCGGCGGTATCGCGGATCGCCAGGCCCATGTGCTTGACGCTTGGTCCTGGACCTCCAGCGTCATCCCCGCCCCGGGCGCGGCTGGCCTCATGGCGATGGGCGGCCTGCTCGCCATCCGCCGCAAGCGGTAAGTGCGGAGGCATCGGGCACTCGGCACTGGGCATCGGTGAATACCAAGACAAAGACCCCGGACACGTTGTCCGGGGTCTTTTTTCGTGCGCGTGTCAAGGAGAACGATCAGCAGCCCTGCGTGAACCAGAGGTTGAGGAAGTCGAAGATGTCCTGGATGCGAGTGGGCAGCGCGCCGTCTCCGCCGATGCGGGTGTAAGGCGATCCGGAGAACCAGGCGTTCAGGAAGTCGAAGATGTCCTGAACTTCAATGACGCCGTTGTGGTTGAAGTCGGCGTAGCAGCAGGGAAACGTCGCGCTGGCGGTCGGGTTGCAGTTGGTCACGGCGTTCACAAACCGCGTCTGCACCGACGGTGTGGCAACCGCGGCACACGAGAGCGGGGTGTACAGCGTCGTCGTGCAGGTGGTGCCGCGGCAGCAGACACCGGTGGCGTTCACGATCAGATTGAAGTTGCCGGTCGCGCCGTTGAAACCGGCGACGCGGATGTAGTACGTCTGCCCGGAGATGAGCAGCGCGGTGGGAATCCGCGAGACCCGCGAGTACGCGGCGGTGTTGCAGAGCAGCCCGGAGTCGTCGTTGCAGAAGAAGCGGTTGGCTTCGGTCGCGGGGCAGCCGGAGTGGACGCCCAGCGTGGTGTCGAAGTCCGAGCCGCAGAGCGAGATCTCGTAGATGGTGGTGACGGAGGGGTTGAAGACGAAGAAGACATCGTTGCCGTCCGAGCCGTTGCTCGTGCCGCAGGGTGCGAGCGACAGCGCGGCACTGGTCGTGGCGGTGGTGGTGGAGCCGACGATGGGAATCGTCGCGAAGACGCGCGTGGCGTTTGCGCACTCGTCGTTGCTCAGGATGCAGATGCCCACGGTGCAGGAGGAACCGACGCCCAGGAACGCCCGCCCATTGTCGCACGCGGCGGATTGCAGGATGGTGCAGGTGGAGTTCGCGTAGTTGCAACACGCGCCCGTCGGCGCGGCCACGCAGTTGCCCACGGCACATGTGGTTCCCGCGCCCAGATACGTCTGCCCCGTCGGACACGCGCCCGTCGAGGAAATCGCGCACACGCCCGAGAGCGAGTCGCAGCACGCTCCGCTGATGATCGCGGAAACCAGAATCCGGAACGCGCCGCCCGCGGGTGTGCCCGCGCTGGAGACGCGGATGAAGTAGCGCGTGCCCGCCGTGAGAGAGACGGACTCGATCACGGCTGCATCAGGACTTCCCGCTCCCGGCCCGGGGCCGGGCTCGCTGCCCGGACACGCGAGCCGATCGCAGCCGGAGGCGACGGAGGTGAAGAGCGAGGTCCCCGGGCAACCCGCGACCGTGAACACCGAAAGATCGGTGTCGATAGGGGAGCCGCATGTGGAGACTCGGAACAGCCCGGTTGTTGCCGGTGTGAAGGAATACCACACTGATTTCACCGGAGAGATGCTCCCGCCGGTGCAGGCGACGGCCGGGCCATCATCGGTGCTCGTCGCGTCCGTGTTGTTGGAATCCACGGCCAATCCCAGCGTCAGAGTCATCGCGTTGCACGCGCTGTCGTTGGGCGCCACCACCGTGAACCCGAATCGCACCGCCAGCGGCGCGCCCAGCAACTGCGCCGCATTCCGGCGCACCACCAGAATCTTGTACGTGCTCCCCGCCAGCACCGCGACCGCGGCCGAGTTGTCCGCGGCACACAACACATTGTTCGTCGGCCCGCAGGTGTTCTGGAACACACCAAAGGCCGCGTCCTGCGCGGAGAGCTGATCGATCCGCAGCACGCCGGGGACCGCGGGCGTGAAGGTGTACCACACACCTTTGTCCCCCTGCGAGCTGGTGGTGCAGGTGCCGGGATCAACATCCGGCTGCGCGCCGTCGTTGTTCACAGTGAAGGTCACGGGCAGTCCCGTGGTCGGCACGCCCACGGCATTCGCGCAGTCATCATTCGGCGGGCGAACCAGGATTGTCACCTTGCCCGAGCCGCGCTCGGAGATGAGCGAGGCCGTCGAGCTCAGATCGAGCGTGTACGAGCCCGGTGCGAGGTTCAGCGGCCCGAGATTCACGGTTGTGCGGTATTGCCCGCCGCCGATGGAAGTGAGCGGAACACTAAACGCGCCACCAATCGGCCCAAGATTGATCGAAGCGCTCAGCGTGGCCCCGGCGCACGCGCTGGTCGAACCGGTCGCGGTGATGGTGATGGTCTCGCCGGGATACGCCGCGATGAACGGCGTGGTGGGCGTGATGCTCACGTCCACACTGGTGTTCGCGGGCGATGCCGTGTTCCGCGGCGCGGGCGTGCCGAGCGAGAACGTATCAAACGACGATCCGATGTCCGCCTTTCCGCCGCACTTGCGAAAGAGCGCCGTCGTCAGCGATGGCGAGGGCGCGTTGTTGAAGATCGGCGTGGCCGCTGAGCAGGGCATCCGCTGGTCCGCGTCGCCCCAGCCGAGCAGATCAACAATGTCTTCCGGAAACGGGCAGGCGGGCCGCCCGCCGATGGTCAGCGAATCAATCACCAGCGCGACCTTCCCCCCATCCTGCGGCATGAACACGTTGAACGGCCCCGCGTCCGGCGTCGGTAGCGCCGTCCCCGTAAAGTTCTGCCCCATCTGCACCAGGTAGTACCCCCGCGGCCCGATGAACCCGGAGAGCGCGACCGGCTGCCAGATGCTGTTCACCGGATTGGCAACCTGCAGCGTCCAACCGGTGAGCGAAACGGCCGCCGTACCGCCGTTGTACAACTCCACATACGTCGCCCGCGGCTGCGAGGCCAGGAAGCCGCCATATGGGAATACCTGCGAAATCCGCACCGGCGGCGCTTGAACGATGGGGGTTTGGGCAAATGAGGTTGTGGCCACCCCCAAAGCGGTGGCACATTGGGCAAGCAGCCCGGCGAAGCGGGCAAGAGAAGCACGGCGTGTCGGGAGTGCGCAACGCATAACAGATTGGCTCGTGAATACGGAATGTGGAAAACACAGAATCGAACGCCGCGGCGGCCCTGGGGCGGGGTCCGGTAACTGCCTACAGGATCGCAGATAACCCCTTGTGGGGCAAGGAGATTCTGCTCGGAATTTGGAGGAATTGGGGTCCGTGCCGGGCTCCGGTATCATGCACCCCGCATGGATGCCGACCGCTCGAAACAACTCCAGGACTTCGTTACCTACGCCAAACGCCTCAAGGGCGACGAAAAGGGCGAGGCCCAGGTCTTTCTGGACCGCCTCTTTCGCGCCTTCTCGCGCGATGGCTACAAAGAGGCCGGAGCCACACTCGAAGATCGCGTCAAGAAAGAGGGCGGCACCACCGGCTTCGCCGATCTCGTCTGGCGCGGCGTCGTTCTCATCGAAATGAAAAAACGTGGCGAGGACCTCTCCCGCCATCTCTTGCAGGCCTTCAAGTATTGGGAAGAACTCGTTCCCGGCCGCCCCCGCTACGTCGTACTCTGCAACTTCGACGAGTTCTGGATCTACGACTTTGAGCAGGACATCCACCAGCCGCAGGACAAGATTGCTCTCGCCGATCTTCCCAACCGCTACGGCCCCCTCAACTTCCTCTGGCCCACCAACGAGCGTCCCCTGTTCCGCATCGATCGAGATAAAGTCACGCGCGAGGCCGCGGACCTGCTCGCTGGCGTGTATCGCAAGGTCAAGCAGCGCAAGGGTGTCACCCCCGAACTCGCGCAGCGATTCGTGCTGCAAGTCCTCGTCTGCCTCTTCTCCGAAGACATCGGCCTGCTCCCCAAGCACTTCTTCACACAGCTTCTGGAAGACTGCATCGACCCGCCCAAGGCGTTCGATCTGTTCCGCGGGCTGTTTGACGCCATGAACTCGCGTTCCAAGGCCCACGGCGGTCGCTTCAAGGGGGTGGACTACTTCAACGGCGGAATCTTCTCTCAGTCCGCCGCCATGGAGCTCTCCCCCAGCGACGAGATCGCGATGCTCAAGGTCGCCGCGTCGTTCAACTGGGCGGAGGTCTCCCCCGACATCTTCGGCACCATCTTCCAGCACTCCATGGAGGCCAAAGAGCGTCACGCGATGGGCGCCCACTACACCTCGCAGCTGGACATCATGAAGATCGTCGGGCCGACGATCGTGCAGCCCTTCAGTGCCGCCATCGAGCGTGCCGCTTCGGTGAAGGAGCTCACCGCCATCCGCGATCGGCTCACCACGCTGCGCGTGCTCGACCCCGCCTGCGGCTCCGGCAACTTCCTCTACATCGCGTATCGAGAGATGCGCCGGCTTGAGGCGTTCATCATCATCCGCCAGAGCGAGCTCTCCAAACGCGATGTCGCCGGCCAGGCCGCGTTCGCCGCCGTTTCGCCGCGCCAGTTCTTCGGCATGGATGTCCTCGCGTTTGCAGTCGAACTGGCCAAGGTCACGCTCTCACTGGCGCCCAAGCTTGCGAGCGATGAGCTGCACACCGCTGAGAAAACGCTCCCACTGGACAATCTCGACACGAACGTCTTCGTCCGCGATGCGCTCATTGATGACAACGGTGCGCGGGCCGTCTGGCCCGCGGCCGACGTCATCATCGGCAACCCGCCCTTCCTCGGCGCCAAGCGGCTCAAGCCCGAGCGCGGCGCGAAATACGTCAACGATGTCCGCAAGGCGTATTCAGACGTCCCCGGCATGGCCGATTACTGTGTCTACTGGTTCCGCCGCACCCACGACCATCTCCCCGTCGCGACTCCCGCCGACCCGTTCGCCGGGCGCGCCGGGCTGGTCGGCACCCAGAACATCCGCAACAACCAGAGCCGCGTGGGCGGGCTGGACCACATCGCAAAGTCCGGCGTCATCGTCGAGGCCGTGGAAAATCAGCCCTGGTCCGGCGAAGCCAACGTGCATGTTTCCATTGCCAACTGGGTCAAGACTGCCGCGTCATCTCCACAGCCAGATGGGCTGCCCGCCAGTGGCCGTGGGTTGCCGCGCGGCGGCAGCACCGGAAAGAAGCCGCGCTCGCCACGCGACCCCGAGAGGGACAACGTCTCTCCCGTATCCATAAACGAACCCGCGCTGCTCATTCCCACGCCACGCCGCCTCTGGTCCAGAGTCGATCCCGCACTCGCGCTCTTGGATGAGGAGAACCCGTCGCCGAATCCGAAGGTCGTCACCACGGGGAAGCGCGGGCGTGTGCGGCAGGACAAGTCGTATGAGATGGAGGTGCGGGCGGCTGATGAAATAAATTCTGCACTGTCAGATCAAACCGATCTTTCCTCGAAGCGAACGCTACTGTGCAACACATCGCCAAAGCGCTGCTTCCAAGGAAAGATTCCCGGTTATGGTGGATTCTTGGTGGATAAGCAGGTCGCCAGACGCCTCCGCGTAGATTCGGCGGCGGTGATTCGACCATATCTCACGGGTCGCGAGCTGCTCGACGAGTTCTCAGTTGATCGCTGGATTATCGACTTCGGAAAACGAGACATGCTTCAGTCCTACGCATTCGCCTCCGCCTTTGAACACGTCAAGAAATGGGTCTTGCCAGTCGTTCAACGCACTCTGCATCACGCGAAGCGAGAGGGTTCCGATATGGTCAAGGCGCGCGAAGAACACTTGGATCGTTGGTGGCAACTCTGGAATCGAAGAGACGAACTCTCAGCTTGGCTCGCGAAGCACAAGCGGTTCGCCGCCTGCTCACGAGTCACCCGTCGGCCCATAGTTGTCTTCTTGTGCAAATCGATTTGCCCGAGCGACCTGATCCAGTGCTTTGCATTTGAAGATGACTACTCCTACGGAGTGCTTCAATCCGCAACGCACTTCGAGCTCTTCCGCCGATCGTCTCGGATGAAGGTGGAATCAGACCTCCGGTACTCTTCACGATCCGTATTTGAGTCATTGCCGTGGCCGCAGACTCCGGCGAAGAAGCAGGTCAAGAAAGTAGCCGCGGCCGCTGTTCACTTGCGAGTCACACGAGACCGGATGGAGCAACGCCTCGGGGGAGGCCTGCGCGCCCTCTACCGCACCCTCGAGCTCCCCGGCAAGAATCCGCTCAAAGACGCCCACGCCGCGCTCGATGCCGCCGTCCTCGACGCGTATGGCTTCGATCCCCGGAGAGACCTCCTCAAACAGCTCTTCGATCTCAATCTCGCGGTCGCCAAACGCATCGACAACGGCGAACCCGTCACCGCCCCGGGCGTGCCCCCGTCCTACGGCGATCCTGCCGACCTCATCACCGACGACTGCATCCGCCCCTGACAATCCCCGTCGGCCTTTTCGGCTTTGAGTTGCCAACAGAAAATCCGCTCATCCGCCTCGCACGTACACCCAATGTTGGCGTGCAAGGATGTGAACATGAACGGCGGAAGCGGTCGTGCAAATCGGACTCGGGGATTCACTCTCATTGAGCTGCTGGTGGTCATCGCGATCATCGCGCTGCTGGTGGGGCTGCTGCTGCCCGCGCTGGGAAAGGCGCGGGCCGCCGGGCGGGCGGTGGCGTGCATGTCCAACGCGCGCCAGATCATGGTGGCGGCACGGGGGTATATGGATGACAACAAGGGCGGGATGTTTCGTCATCATGAGGGATGGGTGCTAGATGACGGGACGCAGGTGGAGAACCTGCCGCTGACACCGGAGGAATGTACTGGTGGCGGGCAGGGGAACAGCCAGGCGGAGAAGCCGTGGGTGATCTTTTTCGCCCCGTATTTGGGGAACCGCCAGGTCTGCTTCTGCCCGGAGGATCGGACGCCGCGCTCAAAAACGCTGGCGACCACGCTCGAAGAATATAACGGGAACATCCAGAGCACGGACGAGGAGCCGCCGGCGGATTCCGAGCAGGCGATAGCGGAGACAAACCATCTTGCAATCGAGAGTTACCTGCTGAACTCGGTGTTCACGCATCGCTCGGCTCGATACGCGGTGGAGCACGCGCTGCTGGGCTTCGCAACCGATGCGCAGGCGAGCGCGGCGATCAACCAGAACCTGATCATGTTCTCCGAGCGGAACACGGAGGCGATGACCGCGCCGGACAACACCGCGTACGGGGCGGTCTCGCAGGATGACTATGACACCTGGACCGGCGAGAGCGCTCTGGTGCGCTGGGGCGAGGACGCTGGCCCGTACGCCGATCAGGGATGGATTCGCTACAACCGGCACGGTGGAGCGGCGAACTACAGCTTTCAGGATGGGCACGCGGCGACACTGAAGTGGACGCAGGCGCGGACGCTGCAATATCCGGATCTGCGGGTGCGGCACCCGCTGGTGAATCCGCCGCACTGAGCACACAGGCGGCACTGAACACCGAATGGTCCTGAGATCGCTGGTACCAAGCCCGACACGCGAATCTATTCCCGATCCAAACTCGCCACCAGCGCATCGGCCAACATCGCCTCCGTCAGCGGTTTATGCACCCGCGCGTAGGCCGCAAATCTCGGGTTTTGCAGCGCGGGGCTGAGGTAGCCGGTGACGAACACGAAGGGCACGCCCAGGCGCATGAGGTTCTCCGCGACCGGCTCGCTGGTGGTCTTGCCGAGATTCACATCAAGCACGCCCGCGTCAAAGCCGCCCGCGTCCATCGCGCCCATCGCGTCGTCCACGGTTGCAAACGGGCCGACGACGCGGCATCCGATGTCTTCAAGCATCTGCGCGATCGAGGTGGCTGCCAGGTACGAGTCCTCAACAAGCATCACGCGTTTGCCGGCAAGCTTCGGTTCGGGGTGGTCCGTCATGGCGTCGCTCCATCGCTGCGACAAGCATCTGATCTGATGCTCGCCGCGGCACTGGTCATCTGGAATGCCGCAAGCCCTAGAGGCGCACCCACTATCCCGCGCCGCCGCCCGCGCGTCAACACGCAACTGCGATCTTCGCACTGTCCACAATCTGAGTTCAGCGTGCGTGCTCGGTACCAGCGCCCGGCTCTTCCTCAATAGGGCCGATTTCCTCGATCAAAGGCACGACCATTTTGCAAACAACCCCACTCGGTGCGTACTCCGTTCGTACTGTGCCCCGAAGTTCGTACGCGATGGTCCCCTCTATGAGTTGGGTGCCGAACCCGCGCCGCTCCGGGGGCGTGACCCGCGGCCCGCCGCGTTCCTCCCAGCGCACGCTCACCTGCCGCTCTGCCTTTTGAGTCGCCATTGTCCAGCTCACATGCACCGATCCGGTCGCGTTAGAGAGCGCGCCGTACTTCATCGCGTTGGTCGCCAGTTCGTTGAGTGCCATCGCCATCGCCTGCGCCGCGCGCGGGCCGATCATCACGCTCTCGCCGACCACGCTGGTCTTTCCCGCCGATCCGGAGCCGAACGCCTCCAGCGTCTGCGTCACCAGCGTTCGCAAATCCGCGCCCTTCCATCGCGAGCGCGCCAGCACGCTGTGCATGCGCGACATCGCACGCACCCGCCCCATGAACGTCTTCAGAAACTCCTTGTAGTCCGTAGAGCCGCGTCCCGTCTGCTCCGCCAGCGAGATCACCGCCGCAAGGTTGTTCTTCACCCGATGGTCCAGCTCGGCCATCATGAAATCCTGGCGCTGCTGCGTCATCAGGCGCTCCGTCACATCCTCCACCACGCTCGCGATGCCGATCACCCTCCCAGATTGATCCACCAGCGGGCTGTTGTACCACTCGCAGTACACCAGCGTGCCATCTTTCTTGAGATTCTGATTCGATCCTCGAAATCCGCCGGTATTGGAGAGCAGCTCGCGCAGGATGTCGTTCACATACCGGCGCGACGCCTCCGGCACAATGAACCCCGCGTGCTTGCCGCGCGCCTCCTCCGCGGAATATCCGAACATCTTCTCCGCCGCCGCGTTCCAACCCGTCACGCGGAACTCCGTGTCCCAATACACCACGCCCAGCGGCGTGCTCTCCACCAGCAGCCGCAACCGCTGCTCGCTCTCGCGCACCCGGCGCTCCGCCACCACCCGGTCCGTGACATCGCGTAGCAGCAGCAAAGCTTCGTCCGCTTGGCCCTGCACCATGCGGACTTCCCACCATCCACCACCACCGTTCGGACGTAGCACCTCATACTCATACATCTGCGGCGTGCCTGTCGAAAAAAGTCTCTCCAGATGGATTCGACACTCCTCCGCACGCTCCGGTGGCAACACCTCCGCCGCCGTGCGCCCGATGAACTTTTCCGGCGGTACCGCCAGTCGGCTCGGGTCCGGCGCGTGATAGCCGACGTATCGCCCGGCGCGATCCATGCGGAACATCATGTCCGGATTCGCCGCCAGCAGCGCGCGATTGGTCGCCTCGCTCCGCTCCCGCGCCTGCTCCGTCCGTTCCCGCTCCATCGCGATCCCCGCCAGGTGCGCCGCCGTGGTGATGACTCCGATATCGCGCGCCGTCGGCCCGCGCGTTTCCTTGAAATACATCGCCAGCGACCCCAGCACGGTTCCATCAGACGCGATGATCGGCTCGGACCAGCACGCCCGCAGCCCGTGCGCGAGTGCTACCTCTCGATACGCGACCCAGAGCGGGTCCGTGGAAATATCCGTCACCACCACCCGGCGCTTTTCCGCCATCGCCGTCCCGCAACTGCCCACGCCGGATCCGATCATTCCACCGTCAACCGCCGTGTTGTACGCCGCGGGCAGCAACGGTGCCGCCACTGTGCGCATGGTCCGCTGCTCGTCCAGTCGCAGCACCGACGCGATCGCGGGCGCTGCCTGCTGCTGGATCATCTCCACGATCGCGCCGACCGTGCGCTCCATCGGCGCGCCGGTGGCGATGAGCTCCAGCACCCTTCGCTGCCCCTCGTTCAGCCGCTCCACGTCCGCGCGCTGCGTCACATCCGTCACCATCGCCAGCGCGCCGACAAACCTGCCCGCACCATCCAAGATCGCGTTGGTGGAGACGATCGCCCACAGATCCGTTCCATCCTTCCGCCGAAACCGAAAATCGTGCTGCTCGCGCACCCCCTGCTCGCGCCGGTGCATGTTCCGCTGGCAGTCTTCCTTTGCCTCCTCATCCATAAACTCAAACAGGTGCCGCCCCAGCATCTCTCCCGGCGTTACGCCCAGCATCTCCGCTATCCGCGCATTGGCGAACGTCGTTCGCCACGCCGTATCCACCATCCAAATGCCCTCGTCGGCCGTCTCCACGATCCGCCGATATCGCTCCTCGCTCTCGCGCAGCCGGTTCCTGGATTCCACACGCTCGTGAATGTCCGCGACCGACCCCGCCATCCGCACCGGCTTCCCCTGCGCATCCCGGTTCGCCTTGCCGCGCGATCGAAACCACCGATAGCTCCCGTCCTTCATCCGCAGCCGATACTCCACGTCGTAGCGCTCATCGCCGCGCAGGTGCATCACTTGCGCGGCCTTGGCGCGTGCCAAGTCCTCCGGGTGTACCCGCTCCTCCCACCTGAACTGCTCCGGGGCAAGCTCGCCGGGTGCGTATCCCAGCAGCATCTCATACCGCGGCGACCGATGCGTGCTATCACGCACAATGTCCCAATCCCAGATCGCGTCGTTTGTCCCCCCGATCGCCAACTCATACCGCTCCCGCGATTCCGCCAGTTCTTTGTTCGTCTTCTCGCGCGCTCGCAGGGCGCGCGACACCAGCCAGAACAAGCCCAGCCCCGTCACCAATATAAATACATACCCCTTCACATTCTCGACGCGGGCCAGCACGTCCTCCGTCGGCGCGATCCGACGCGCCACTTCGCCGGAGACCAATATCCACACGCCACCGACGACCACATAAATGATCGCGATCCGTCCGGCGGATACCCACCACGTCCACCTCACCCGCGGCACACTCCCCTTCGCATTCTCCGGCATCGCCGCGCCTCCCATCCCGCCCACCACAGCATCAGCGTACGCGATTTCCCGCACCTACCATGCGCCCCCTAAGTTCATACTCATATTTGCCCCTTTTTTTTCGAGACTCTTCCCATGCCCACCCCGACCATCAACATCGCCAACATCCTCGGCCCCGAGGCCCAGTCCCTGCTCGGCTACGAGTCTAAAACCATCTCCAAGTCCAAGCTCCACCTGCCGGGGCCGGACTTCATTGACCGCTCCTTCTCCCAGACCGACCGTTCCCCCGTTGTCCTTCGTAACTTCCAAACAATCCTAAACCATGGGCGCCTCGGCGGAACTGGTTACGTTTCCATCCTTCCCGTGGATCAGGGCATCGAACATTCTGCGGGCGCTTCCTTCGCCCCCAATCCCGAGTTCTTCGATCCCGAGAACATCGTCAAGCTCGCCATCGAGGGCGGCTGCAACGCAGTCGCCTCCACCATCGGCGTCCTCGGCGCGGTCAGCCGCAAGTACGCCCACAAGATTCCCTTCCTCGTCAAGTTCAACCACAACGAGATGCTGACCTATCCCAACATCTTCAAGGAGTCTTACTTCGGCTCCGTCCGGCAGTGCTACGAGATGGGCGCGGTCGCCGTCGGCGCGACCATCTACTTCGGCTCCGAGAACAGCCGCGAAGAGATCGCGTACGTCTCCGACATGTTCGAGGAAGCCCACGCGCTGGGCATGGTCACCGTTCTCTGGTGCTACACCCGCAACAACGCGTTCAAGGTCAAGGGTGCCGACGGCAAGTCCATCGACTACCACACCAGCGCGGACCTCACCGGCCAGGCCAATCACCTGGGCGTAACGATCAAGGCCGACATCATCAAGCAGAAACTTCCGACCAACAACGGCGGATACGCGGCTCTCAACTCCGGCGGCAGCGCGTACGGCAAGTGGGACAAGCGCGTGTACACCCAGCTCTGCGGCTCGGACGAAACCGGCCACGGCGGCCACCCCATCGACCTCTGCCGCTACCAGATCCTCAACAACTACATGGGGCGCATCCCCCTTATCAACTCCGGTGGCGAGTCCAAGGGCGCTGGTGATTTGCAGGAAGCCGTGTACACCGCCGTTGTCAACAAACGCGCCGGCGGCATGGGGCTGATCTCCGGGCGCAAGGCCTTCCAGAAGCCCATGAACGAAGGCGCCGCCCTGCTGCACGCGGTGCAGGATGTGTATCTGGATAAGACGATCACCGTCGCGTGATCCGGTGTGGCATGGGCTTTCCAGCCCATGTTTCTTCTTCCGTGGCACGGGCGTCCCGCCCGTGTTCTTTCCCCGCGCGAGCACAAGTCGAGTTCTCCCATGAAAAAGAAACCCGTTCGCAAACTCGCGGCCGTTCGCCCGCGACAAGATCTCAAAATCATCGTCGAGAAACACCACGACGGCTACGTCGCCTATCCCCTCGGTCTGGGCGGCGTGGTCGTCGGCCAGGGCGACACCTATGAGCAGGCCCTGGACGACATCCGCTCCGCGATCCGCTTCCACATTAGCACGTTCGGCGCGGATGCCTTCAAGTCTGATTCCCCCGTCCTCGAGGCATTCATTGCTGAAACCAGCATCGCCCCGCGCAGGATCGCTGGCTGATGGCCCATCCTTCAGGAAAGTTCCCAAGTGATGCCCCCAAGTCGCGCGTCGTGCGAGCTTTCCGCACGCTCGGCTTCGAGCTCGTGCGCGAGCGCGAACATATCGCCATGATCCGCGCCAACCCCGACGGCACCCGCACTCCTCTCACCATGCCCAACCACCCGCGCATCAAGGGCTCCACGCTTCGCATGATCTGCACCCAGTCCGGCATCGATCGCGCCGAGTTCATCCGCGCCTACGACCTCGCCTGATGCCGCTGCTCCTCTCCGTGGCACGGGCGTCCCGCCCGTGTTCTTCCTCCCTCCCCCGCTCCAGCGGGGAAGGTGATCCAAATCCGCGAGGGTCCGAGGGGGTGTTGCCCGCCCTCGTGGCGTGGGCCTGCCAGCCCATTTGTCTTCGTCTTCTCTTGTGCTGCGTGCATAAACTCTACCATGACCGATGCCGGAGTCGTCAAACTCGCGCTCAACCGATTGGTGGATCGCTTCCACCCAATCCGCGTCATTCTGTTCGGCTCGCGCGCCCGAAACACACATCGTCCAGACAGCGACCTCGACCTCCTCGTCGTCATGCCCGATGCCTCGGACAAGCGCGCCCTCGCCATCGAGATGCGTCAGGAACTTCGCGACCTCCCCATCGCCAAAGATATCCTGGTCTCCACTCCCGATGAAATCCGCCGCCGCGGCGACATGATCGGCTCCGCTCTCCGCTTCGCGCTCCGCGAGGGCAAGGTGCTCTTTGAGCGATCCTGACATCATCGCCGAGGCCCGCCGCTGGCTCCGCTACGCGCAGGAAGACCTCGCCGCCGCACTCGCCAATGTTTCCCAAGGCGGTGCTCCCCGTCACGCTTGCTGGTTCGCCCAGCAATCCGCCGAGAAAACCCTCAAGTCCGTCCTCATCTTCTGCCAGATTGATTTCCCCCGCACACACGACCTCGACCTGCTCCGAACTTTGATCCCCAAGGAGTGGCGTTGCCGAGAAGCACTCTCCGACGGCGCATCACTCACCGAGTGGGCCGTCGAATCCCGTTATCCCGGCGATTGGCCCGACGCCACTCCCGCCGATGCCGCGGCCGCGCTCTCCATCGCCTGTGCCGTCATCGCCGCCGCCGAATCCCAACTCGCCCAGCGCGGCCTGTAGTGTCTGGTGGCATCGAATATTCCCGCGCGATGACGATGTGTATCTGGACAAGACGATCACGGTGGCGTGAGTTCGTAGCATGGGCTTCCAGCCCATGATGATTTGCACGCTGCGCAATCACTTAATGGGCGTGAGCCCTTTCGCCAGCTCCCGCTGCGCCCGATCGTCCACCGGCAAGAAATCCAGCTTGGAACTGTCCCAAGTCCTGTCAAAGACCATCCATGGCAGCGATCGCAGCGGCACCTCGATCCTCCCGCTCCAGCTTCGCGTCTTGCCCAGTTGGTCCAGCGCTCGAATCGGCGCGGGAGTGACTCGAAGCGTCCATTGGCCGACCGGGAGCATTCTCGGCGCACCAGTGTCGTCATACGACTCGCCACATGTGATGAACCCGCCTTTCCACCAGAAATCATCCGTCTCGTCCGCTCCCAGCACTCGGCCGTCTTGAATCAGCTCGAACTTCATCGCATACGCGGTATCGCGCGCGGCCGGAGTCCACACATCTCCCTGCGTGATAATGACGCCGCACCCGCCCCGCGACTCGCCGACTCCCCAGGCAAGGTGCGTGCGAACCTCATCAACGATCGCTTCGCCCTCCGCCGGCGGCACCACTTCGAGAACCGACGGCACGCCTTGGATGTGAATCGTCGTGTTGCGAGTTCGTTCGAATCCCGCAGTGCCTCGGATGGACACCCGGAAGTGGAACTCGTTGTCACCGAGCTTCGGTGCCGGAAGCACAATCCAGTCTGGAGGACTGGACGTATAGAAGCCATGAATGTGCGGCGGGCTGCAACTCGCACTCGCCTCGTCGGCTTTGCCGTCCATCCACTTGAGCACCACGTCGCGATAGTCGAAGCACGACCACGATCCTTTTGGCCGAATCAGCTGGACACGCAGCGGCACGTCGACAGGCCATTTCGTTCGATGCAAAATCGCTGATTCCCAATCAATCGGAGTTCGCCGCAACTCCAGCCAAGCCGCGAGCCGTCTGTCCCACGGCATAACCAATCCACTCTGAAGCCGCTCAACCAACGCCATGCTCATCGGCGATTGCGACCAGTACTCGTCCACACAGACGAGCAGCACACCAGTCGGAATCATTCCTTGCACACCCCGCCGTCCCGCGGTTCCAAACATGGAAAACTGCGTTCCCAGTGAAAGCAACACAAATCCCGCGCACGCCGGCCAGTATCGCCGTCGGGTCGTGGAGAGCGAACCGGCAGATCGCCCCGTCTTTCCACACTCGGGGCACACCCACTCTCTCCTTCCCTC
Source organism: Phycisphaerales bacterium (assembly GCA_043776515.1). Lineage (GTDB taxonomy): Bacteria > Planctomycetota > Phycisphaerae > Phycisphaerales > UBA1924 > UBA4658. Next base: position 78,728 of record JAYVRG010000096.1, on the reverse strand, counting down.
CCGCTCCACTGCCACCGCCCCACCCATGTCATACCAGCACTTCGGACACCGCTTCCTCCCCTTCGCCCGATCCCACAACAACGCCCACACCAGCACCCAAACCCCCAGCGCGCACAGCACCCACCCCGTCACCATCCACACCCACTCAACCTGCCACCACGCCGTGCTTCCCATCACACCATGCTACAGATAGCCACACGAAACGAGGGCAATCGTCAGATACTCGCTCAACTTCCGTCTGCAAGTCCATGCAATTGAACAACTTACGCAAAATTCCATCATCCTATCAAAACCCGATTGACTTCCCCCATTCATACCGTACGTTACCCGATACACATCCACCCCTCCCGGTACCCTCCCATGCTTCACTTCCACCCCCTAGCCCCCGAGCCCCCGCCCGCGTTCTGGGCGCCTGCACCGATCCCGCGCTCACCCTCCGCGACATCGCCCAGCACGCACGACACCATCGTTGAGTGCCTGTCCCTCTGGCTCGCCTCTCCTTCCTCACTGCTTTAGTGCCCTCAGCGGTTCATTTTTTTCTTCCCCTTCTGCGCTCCCCGCGATCCTTTGCCGCGAAGATCCCTCTACTTCCCACCCTCCGCACTCAACGTCCGCTGCATCTTCCGCGCCAGCAGAAACGCGAGTTCCAAGCTCTGCTCGTAGTTCAATCTCGGATCGCAGGGGCTCTGGTAGTTCCGCGCGAGATCGGCTTCGTTCAGGCCGCGGGCTCCGCCGAGGCATTCGGTGACATCTTCGCCTGTCAGCTCAAAGTGAACGCCGCCGAGGCGCGAGCCCATCTGCTGGTGGATGTCCCATGTGGCTTCGAGTTCATCGGTGATCTCGGCGAACGAGCGCGTCTTCGTTCCGTTCGCCGTCGTCGTCGCGTTGCCGTGCATCGGATCGCACGACCACAGCACCGGACCCGCGCCCGGATCACTTTGCACCGCTTCAATCAACCGCGGCAGGTGCTCGCGCAGGTTCTTCGCGCCCAGGCGCACGATGAGGACGATCTTGCCTTTTTCCTGCGTGGGGTTCAGTGTCCGCAGTAGTTGCCCCATCTGGGTAGCCCGGTTCTCCGAACCGGGTTCGGGAGTCCCGGTTCGGAGAACCGGGCTACCCAAAGCCGGGCTATCCAAGGCCGGCCCCACCTTCACACCGATCGGGTTGCGGATGCCGCGGAAATATTCGATGTGCGCGCCGTCTAGGCCGCGGGTGCGCTCGCCCACCCACGGCATGTGGGTACTGAGGTTGTACCACCCCTTGCGACGCGGCACCTGCCTTGTCTGCGCACTCTCATACAACAGATTCAACCCTTCGTGGCTCGTGAAGAACTCCGCGCTGGTGAGCTGGTCCACACTCCGCTCGCCGATCGCCTCCATGAATCGCAAACCTTCGGCCAGTCGCTCGGTCATCCGCTGATACTCTTCGCGCAGGTCCGCCGGCAATCCCGCGTGCCCCATGAAGCCGAGGTCCCAGTATTCGGGATGGTGGATGTCGGCGAAGCCGCCGTCCATCAGAGCGCGAACGAAGTTGAGCGTCATCGCGGCGTGCGTGTAGCCATCCAGCATCCGCTTCGGGTCCGGCCGGCGGGCCTGCTCCGTGAACGGCGCGCCATTCACCAAGTCGCCGTAGTACGACGGGAGCGTCACCTGCTTCCCATCAATCGTGCGCGTCTCCGTCGCGCTGGAGCGCGGCTTGGCGTACTGCCCCGCGAACCGCCCCACGCGAATCACCGGGCGCTTCCCCGCGTACACCAGCACGAGGGACATCTGCATGAGAATCTTGAGTTTGCTGGTGATCGCCTCCGGCCGACACTCTTCAATCTGCTCCGCGCAGTCGCCACCTTGCAAAAGGAAACGCTTGCCCTCCTGTGCCTCGGCGATCTGTGCTTTCAGCCGCTCAATCTCCCAGCTCGTCACCAGCGGCGGGAGCACTCGGAGGCGGGCGACGGCGGTTTCGACGGCCGCACGATCCGGATAGAGGATTTGCTGGGATTGCAACTTGGCCAGCCAGGAGTCGTGGGACCAGTCGGCGGGAGTTGGCGGAAGGGCGGTGGGCATGGGCGGAGAGTGACCCGAATGGGGTGGAAAGGGTGTCGGATGGACATGGTAGATCGTCGCTTGGGTGCCGCCGCTGCACCCGCCGGTCGGGTTTTCAGCCAGAACTGCCCACATTGGGGGGCGCGGCGATACATCCATTGTGCAGTGCGTCGGCGGCGCGTACCGATGAAACCTCAAGCGGCCGGATTGACCATCTGGTACGCTGACACTGTCTTTGACCGGGCAGGCGAAGAGAGATCAACGACGAGCCGGGCCGCGTGCGAGAGCGTGGCCCGGCTTGTGTTTTTGGAACTGCTCGTGATTGAACTCGTGCAGCTGCATGAAGTGTTGGACGCTGCGCGCGATGGTCATGGGGGCGAGCCGCTCACGCGCGGCAATGCTCATGCGAGCGCGGCGGGTGGGATCGGTGATGAGCGTGAGCGCGGCGGCGCACCAGTCGTCCGCCGCGCAGAGCACGAGTCCGGTGCGATCGTGGGTGACGATATCGCATGGGCCGCCTTGATCGGTGACGATCGCGGGCAGGCCGGACGCCTGCGCTTCCATCACGGCTTGGCCGAGTGTGTCGGTAGAGGATGGGAAGAGGAAGAGGTCGGAACTGGCGTACAGGCGCGAGAGTTCATCGCCGTGGCGGAAGCCGAGGAACACCGCGTCGTGGGTGGCGAGGTCGCGCTGCATCGCGGAGCGATAAGGGCCATCGCCGATGATGACCAGCTGCGTGTCGAGGCCGCGCGTGTGGGCGGCGGCGTGGAGACGCGGCCAGATACGAGCGAGTATGGGCAGGTTTTTCTCGACGCTAACGCGCCCGACGTACAGCACCTTGATGCTTGCCGCACGGATGCCGGGAAACGTGGACCAGATCGAGCGGTCGCGATGGCGCGGGTGGAAGCGATCGGTGTCGATGCCGGGTCGCAGCGCGATGATGCGATCGGTGTCGATACCCAGAGCGGCGACGCGGGAGGCGACTCCGGCAGAGCGCACGAGGACGCGATCAAAGGGTGCATAGAAGTGGCGGAGTATGCGGGCGGCAACGGTGGTGAGCGCAGCATCATCGAACAGATGCTCGACATACGCGGGGAAGTCCGTGTGATACGTGCCGATCAGTGGCAGCCGGTGGCGCAGCGCGAAGCGGCGGCCGGCGAGGCCGACGGGGCCGGGTGTGGAGACATGCACCGCGTCCGGGCGCAGCGCGGCGGCGCGGGCCGCCAGCGCGCCGGGGCTGGGAAGCGCGAGGTCGAGCAGCGCGTATCCGGGCATGTGGCAAGCGAGCAGCGGCGGAATGTTGTGGATGTTCGGCGCGATGGACACGGCGTGGCGCGTACTGGTGAGGATGTGGATGTCGGGCGCGTGCGCGGCGAGCGCCTGCACAAATCGGGCGACGCCGTTGATGTCGGCGAGGGAGTCGGTGAAGAGAGCAATGCGCGGCACGGGCGCAGGGTACGAACTCCGTGGCAGGGGCATCCTGCCCGTGTTTTCGTACTGTGCTGGTGTGGAATGGATTTCGAGCGGCGCGGCAAGAGTTGGTGCTTGGGAACATGGGCGGGACGCCCATGCCACGGAAGAACATGGGCTGGAAAGCCCATGCTACGGGGCAAAAAAGAAAGTCCCTCGGACGGGGAGGCAAACCGTCCGAGGGCTTTCTGGAACACCGATCCACCTGGCGCCGGGCCTTCTCGCAACAAGCAAGCACAGCACGACGCCAGAGAGAATGTGCAATTCAGGGCGCAGCGTGTCGAGCGAGTTGGCGAATGGGCGCGGGAAACCGTGCCGCGTGTGCGGGCGGCGCGGGAGGATCGGACGCTTGGGGTGATAATCCGCGGCTTAGCGCTTCGCCGTTGTGGATGCGACAATGGCTGGCGCGTCGTACACGCCGCCGGGGAGCGCGAGCGTGGCGGCTAGCAACGAGGTGCGGGCGTACAGGATCATGGGATCGCCCGCGCCGTGGCGGAGCGAGAGGTGCAACGCATCCGCGGCGTCGATATGGATGTCGCCGGAGGTGATGGTGGTGGTGATCGGAAGCGGGCCGGTCAGCGGGATGGTGTGGCGTTCGTTGCGGTTGAGCGTGAGGGTGAGTTCGGCGCGGGCGGTGGTGCCGCTGATATGCCACAGTAGTGCGGCGGAAACCAGCCGCGGGGCCTCACCGTTGAGCAGCGCGGCGGCGGTGGCGGAGCCGAGCAGCGCGGTGGGGGATATTTCCCAGCGGATCGCCAGCGCGAGTTCGGGCTCGCGGGCGGTAGCGTTCAAGGGGATGTGGCGGATGATGGCGGACATCGGTGGTGGGTTTCGAGAAGACAATCACATGACTTTGGAAAGCAGTGTGGCGGCGAGTTTGAGCCCCTTGCCCTCGGAGCCGACGAAGCGTTCGCCGAGGCGATCAACGGTCTGCATGAGCGAGACCATCGCGTCCAGGCGATCGTTGTGGAGTTTGACGGCGTCGATGGGCGCGGGGATCGCGTCGGGCTTGGCGGTACGGGTAACGGCATCGGTAGGGGGGGCGTGCTCGCCGGTTTGGTCGCGGATGTCGTAGAGCGAGGCGAGCAGCGGGAGAATCTCGCGCCGGAGGCGCTCGCGGATGACCACGCGGGCCATGGACCAGGCGTCGGCGTCGGCCTGGAAGTATTCCTTGCGGTCGCCGCGGTGGTGGATGCGGGCGATCAAGCCCCACTCGACGAGGGCGCGAAGCGACATGGAGGCGTTGCCGCGGGAGATGCGGAGCTTGTCCATGACGTCATCGGTGTTGAGCGGTGCGGCGGTGATGTAGAGCAGCGCGTGGACCTCGGCCATGGTGCGGCTGACACCCCAGGACGGACCCATCTGGCCCCATGCCTGCACGAACTGCTCCTGGGCCGCGGTGAGCTGCTGCTGGGTGACGGGAGGGTTGGAGCGGGTGAGGCGAGGCATGGGTGGGAGTGGAGAGTGGAGAATGCGGAGTACCGGGTGCAGAGATGGGAGCGAGGACTATGAGAATGTACGTTGCGCGGGGTTCATTGGCAACTGTATTTTCAGGAAATAATGAAAATACAGGAAAACGGGCCTACGCTGGCGTATTTGGTGTGCGAAAGGGACGCGCAACGGCAGGTTTTGCGTGCGAGTGGGAAAGGTCTGGTCAGGCGGAGGCGAGGCCGGAGAGGTGGTCGAAGGCCTCGAGGATGGCTTCGCCGGGTGAGCCGCGCGACCATGCGGGGGTGCCGGGCTGGCGGTCATCGGGGGAGACGAAGCCGGTGCTCGTGAAGGTGGAGAGGATGTACTCAACATCGGGGCGCTCGATCTGGTAGAGGATGAAGTAGCAGGCGTCGAGTTCGGCGCGGAGGGTGGCGCGGTCCTGGTCTTTCCAGATGTGGACGCCGTCGCCGCGCGAGCCCTTGAAGTGGCATGCGGCGGCGAGGGGGAGCATGTCGTCTGCGGTGCAGGAGAGCTTGAGGACGCGCTCGCTGATCCAGTGTTCGATGGTTTCTTTCTTGGACCAGGGGCACTTGCCCTCGTAGGTGTCTGGCGGGAGCGTGGGGAGTTGCTCGACGATGAAGAAGTTGAGCGTGATGCCCCCGATTTTCTGGCGTGTCGCGTAGTCCAAGACGGACGAGTTCATGTTGGCGAGCAGGCAGGTCTGTCGCAGTGGCTCGGTGTCGGTGAGCATCAAAACAAACTTGTTAGTCACGGCCGTTCTGGGAATGAACGAAGAGATCATGGTCCGTTCGTTTGTCGGGCTGGTGATGTCCTTGAAACCCATGAACCAGAGCTTGTTGCCCGGTTGCCCGTCCATAGTCTTGTTCACTACGGATTCATCCACCCACCAGCGTGGCTGCACGGGGAACTCTGGGTTCTTGTGCTGCACGAGCGAGGTCTCGGCCTTCTGTCCCTGGCGTACCCAGTTTCCCTCTTCCACCATGACGCTTGCGGCGCGATGATCGAAGGCCTGCACCATTTTGGCTTCGTAGAGGGGGAGTGCTCGCTTCTTGTTCTTCACATAGACGTTGCCTTCGAGCTTGAACGCCTTCTTCTCCAATGCCTCTGACTCGACGAAGTGCTTGGCGTCGTTGGTCTGATGGAACATCGTGAAGAACTTGATCCCCCACGGGTTGCCGCCCTGTTTGCGGTTCTCGTCGATGAGGATGGGGACGCGTTTGTAGATGGCTTTTGTCAGGTCCGCGTCGCGGCGGGTGCGGAAGATGGGGCAGGTCTTGGTGTTGGGGTTCAGGAGGGCCATGTCGGCCGCGGTGAGCGGGATGTGGCGGTGCTTGTTGACGTCTGCGGTCTCTTCGACTGCGTGGGCGAAGAAAACGAAGTCCGCACGTTCCGTTTTCTTCGCGCGCCCACCGAACACCAAAGCCGTGAACTTGAAGCGGCCGTCAACGTCCTCGAACACCTTATCGCGGTTCTCAAAGTCAAAGAGCGACACCAAACGCTTGTCGTCCATCAGCCCGCTAAAGAACTCCTTGGTGGTGTCGTCGGTGGCGATGCCGGAGGGGACGAGGATGCCGACGAGGCCATCGGGCGCGACGAGCGAGCGGACGAGTTCGGCAAAGAGCATGTACAGGTTGACATCGCCCTTGCCGGTGAGCGGGTAGCGGTCGGAGCCGCGGGCGTAGTCGAGCATCTTCTGGGCGTTGTCACGCGCGGCGAGATAGGAGGCGTGCAAAGTCGGATTCGCCTTGGGCATGGCTGCGATGCGCTTCTTGCGATCATCGGCGTTCACGGCTCCGGCGGTGATGGGATCGGTGAGGGAGAAGAACTCGCGATCCTGAACCTTGACGCGCTCCCACGGCGGGTTGCCGATCACACAGGAGAAGCCCCCGGGCCCGCCCTTGCCGAAGATATGCGGGAACTTGATGTTCCAATCGAGTGCGTGCGGATCGACAGACGTATCGGAGACGAGGGAGTTGCCATGGACGATGTTGGCGCTGAGGTCGGCGAGGGTGCGGCCTTTTTTAGCGGAGCGAATCCAGAGGGCGAGCTGGGAGATCTCGACGCCTTCGCGGGAGAGGTCCACGCCGTAGAGATTTTTGGAAAGGATGTGGTCGGGGATGTCGGCTTCGATGACGGTGAGCTCCTCGGGCGGGAGGCCCGAGCCACCGAGGCCGTGGACGACGGTTTTGTAGTGGGCGTCGAGCGCGTCGTAGGCGCGGATGAGGAATGCGCCAGAGCCGCAGGCGGGGTCGCAGACGGTGATGGCTTCAAGGGCTTTCAGGCAGGCACGCCAATATACCAGGAGCAGATCAGGGTTCTGGGCTTCGCGGGATTCGGGATCGACTTTATGTTTGATGGCGAGCGCGGCGAAGCGCTCCCGGACGAGAGCATCGACGGTGCGCTCGACGATGAGGCCGGTGAAGGCGGGAGGGGTGTAGTAGATGCCGAAGCGCTTGCGCTGCGCGCTCTTGGGCATCTTGGAGAGGGGGGAATCGTCGGATGGTGCGTCGGGAGAGGGCGCGGGATTGGACACGGGTTGCCCGCTCAAAGCAGCGGGCGAACCCGTGGCACGCGAACCCGTGGTACGGTCGTTGCCGTTCTCGATGTTCGCCTTGAGGGCGAAGAGGCCGCCGACGCGGAGCTTTTCGAGCTCGGTGATTGAGCGCTCGAAGAGGTGGCCGAGGACTTCGACGTTGACTTCCTGGGAGAAGTCGTAGGAGCCGAAGCCCTTGAAGCCGTCGGTCCAGGGCTCATCATCGAGGTCGAGGTCGTCGATCTCGGGGTCTTCGGCGAAGAGGCCGCCGTTGAACTTGTCAATCTTCGGAAAGCCCTTGTTGCCCTTGTCCACGGCGTGGAAGAGCCCGAGGTAGTTGTGCCAGCGCGGGTTGGTGACCTTGCTGAAGGCGGGGAGCGCGGTGTAGGCACGCTCCAGACACTTCTCGGGGAGGAGTTCGCGGTCTTCGCAGAAGGCGATGAAGATGATGCGGTCGAGAAGTTTCTGGGCGATGCGGATGGCGTTATCCAGCGGCATCTTGCGCCGGGTGCTCAGATAGTCGATGAGGTGCAGGCGCTGGGTCTGGTAGAGCTTGTAAAGATCATCGCCGACTTCCTTCTGGCGGCGCTCGGTTTTCTGGAGGAGTTCGGCGGCGCGGGGGATGGGGTTGAGCCGGGAGGGGAGAAGGCCGCCGCGCTCGAAGAGGGCGTAGAACTCATTGAAGCGGTCGCGGTTGCGGAGTTCATCAAGGGTGAACTCCTCGTAGGCGAGCGTGCCCTTGGAGCGGTGGTAGAGTCGGATGGTGGAGAAGTTGGAGACGATTCCCCACGGGCAGTCCGGGAGGGCGTTCATGTATTCCCAGCACTGCTGGACAGCGGTGCGGCCGCTGGAGCGGTCGCGGTCCAGATCGGTGGCGGCGTCTTTGAGCTCGATGACGACGGTGGGGACGGAGGCGCGGGGGAAGTCGCCGAGGGCGGCGTCGGCGATGCCGACGGAGGGGACGGAGAACTTGTGCTCGAGATGGTACTGATCGGGGCTTTTGGTTTTGAGCTGGTAGCCAAGACCGTCGCCGAAGAGCTGATCGAGGAACTGGGTGTCGATCGTGGTTTCGCGGTCCTTGATGAGTTGGCCGGAGGATTCGCGGTCGGCCCAGCGGAGTGCGATTTTGTATGCGGCATCCTGGGCCGCGCCGCTGAGTTGCTGGCTGTCGGCGACTTCGCGGGTGTATCGAGGAATGAAGAGGGCGCGCTGGCGGCGGATGCGACGGTCGTACGTCTTCTGCTGGGTCTCGAAGAGGCGTGGGCTGTCGGTGGGAGTTATGGTTTTTTTGGCCATGAGAAGTCGAGAGGGTGCGTCCGTTCGGGGGGCATGATAACGGGAGTTGGGGTGGGTGCGGGATGCGATGGCCGCGGCTGGTTCGGCCACGCACATTGCAACTTGTACGGCACAACTTCATTCGAGGCCGCCCGGCTCGCCCTTTCGCTCAGACCACCGTCACATCCAGAATCCCCGCGGCGCCGAGGAGGAGGGAGACGATGCCGTTGATGGTGAAGAAAGCCATATTCAGCCCGGCCTTGCCGCGTTTGGCGAGGATGGCGTGCTCGGCGATGAGGAGGGCTCCGACGAGGGCGACGGCGGTGAGGAAGACGGGGCCGAAGCGGGGTTCGTGGCCGGTGGCGGGGAGTGCGGCGAGGATGAGCAGCGTGAACGCGCCGAGGTGGAGGAGGCGGCTGATCCGGATGGCGTTTTTCCAGCCCAGCGCGGCGGGAATGGAGTGGAGCCGCACACTGCGGTCGTAGTCGATGTCCTGCAGCGCGTAGATGACATCGAAGCCAGCGACCCAGAGCAGGACCATGCCGGCGAGGAACCAAAGAGCGGGAGTGGTGGCGAGTGCGGCGGGGTTGATGGCGATGGCGGCGGCGATGGGGCTGGCGGCGAGCGCGCCGCCGAGAAAGATGTGGCAGAGCGCGGTGAAGCGTTTGGTGAAGGAATAGAAGGCGATCCAGATGAGGACTGGGATGCTGAGGATGAGGGGCCAGGGGTTGTGGACGAGGATGAAGAAGAGCGCGGTGAGGGCGATGAAGCCGAGGGCGCACGCGGCGGCGATGAGCGTGCCGTCGCGCCGCGAGAGTTGGCCGCTGGCGAGGATGCGGCGCTGGGTGCGGGGGTTGGCGGCATCAATGCGGATGTCGGCGATGCGGTTGACGAGCATGGCCCAGGTTCGGGCGAGGATCATGCAGAGGATGGTGAGGGAGAGTTGGAGGATGAAGGTGCGGAGGGAGCCGGGGGGGAAGACACCCTCTCCGATCCTCGCGGGGCCTCGGATCACCTCTCCCGCTGAAGCGGGAGAGGGGATAAGAGGACGCGCGAGGAAGGCGGCGAGGAGGGCGAAGGGGAGGGCGAAGACAGAGTGGGCGAGCTTGATGTCGGCCGCGGCGAGCTTGAGCTTGGCGGGGAGGGAGAGAGGTTGCGCGGGTGCGGCGGACATGGGTGGATGATAGAAGTGGCGGGGGGAAGAAGGCATCGAGGGAGGAGGCATCAAGGCATCAAGTCGATTTTTTCCTGCCAACTTTCGGCTCCGTCCCCTTGAATGTCCGCGCGATGTTGGCGCGGTGCTTGTAGATGATGAGCAGCAGCAGCGCGCCGGCGAACGCGGCGTGGACGGTGGTGGCGGGCTGGTAGATGGGGATGCGCGAGAGAGACGTATTGAGCGCGGGGCTTGCGATGTGCGAGCCGACGACCACGATAGTGAGCGCGGCGGCGGCGAGGACGCTGGCGATGCCGACCATGCGGGTGATCGCGAGGGCGAATATCCACGCGAGCAACGCGACCAGCGCGGCGAGCGTGAAGACGGGATAGACGCCCAGCAGCGCGCCAAAGCCGGTGGAGATTCCCTTACCGCCCTTGAAGCCGAGCCAGGGCGTGAACATGTGGCCAAGAACGGCGGCGAGCGCGACGGCCAGCCAGAGCGCGGCGGAGGTGGTTTCAGAGAGTGTCGCGAGCCGCGTGGAGATCAGGTTGTTGATGAGCGCGCCCGCGAGCAGGGAGGGGAGCAGCCCTTTGAGGAAGTCGAGGAAGAAGCAGAGAAGCCCGGGGCCGCGCCCGCAGACCCGCCAGACGTTGGTGGCCCCGATGTTGCCGGAGCCGTGCTTGCGGATGTCGATGCCGCGGGCGCGGGCGATGAAGAAGCCGCAGGGGATGGAGCCAATGAGGAAGGCGATGAGGAGGAGGGAGATGAGGAGGGGGAGCACGGGAAGAGTGTAGTAGAGGCGGGAAAAAGCGATTCGCTTCGAGCGAGCCGACCTATTCTTCCAGAGTAGATGGAAACGCTCTCCAGGAGGAACATGGAGATGCGTGGCTCGGTAAGCGGATGCTGCTGGAACAGGTGGCGATTATGTGCTGGGCGAAGGATAAGGCGGGCGATTCTGGCGCGCCAGCCCTACCATTTCCTGCAATGACGACATCGCCGCTCATCCAATCCCATCTCCCGGCCGTGCTTGAACTTTGCAAGCGGCAAGGCGTGGCGCGGCTCTGGGTCTTTGGATCGGCGGTGGCCGCGGCGGATGATCCGCGCCCGTTCCAACAGGCGCGGAGCGATGTGGATTTTTTAGTGGAGTTTGGGCCGCACCCGGTTGGCCAGCTTGCGGATGCGTACTTCGGACTGCGCGAGGGGCTGGCGGCGATTTTCGGGCGGCCCGTGGATCTGGTGACCGTCGGGGCGCTGGGCAACCCATACTTCCGCGCTTCGGTCGAGCGCACGCGAGTTCCCCTGTATGCCGCGGCGTGATATTCGCATGTACCTGTATGACGTGGTGCAGGCGGGCGACCGCATCGCGCGGCTCACCGACGGCAAGTCGCTCGCGGAATATCAGACCGACGAGAATCTTCGGCTCATCGTGGAGCGCAGCTTCGAGATTATCGGCGAGGCCCTTCGGCAGGCCATCGATGTTGATCCGTCGCTCGAATCCCGGATCACCAAGGCGCGGCGCATCGTGGATTTTCGCAACACGCTGATCCACGCGTACCACATGATCGACGCGGCCATCGTGTGGGACATCGTTCAGGGGCATCTGCCGCTGCTGCGGCGTGAGGTGAAGGAGTTGTTGGATGGGGAAGCGCCGCTAGGGTGACGGGTTCGAATTCGAGCATTCCGCGCATCGCCAGAATGCACCGAACGATCAGAATTCGGGGCCAAATGGCTCCCGTTCTGCCCGCTCAGGGAAGAATTCGAGGCCGAACGGAAATAAATCGGAGCCGAATTGTTCCCGCCGCACCGGCACCAAGAACAATTCGGGGCCGAACAGCGGGCGTTCTGGGCCGGACGGGACCCCTTCGGAGCCGCAAAGTTCCCGCGCGGCCCGCGCGCCCGGTTGAAGCACACCGAGTTCAGAGGGATCGCCTTCGGCGGGCGGCTTTGGCCCCCCGCCCCCGAGGGGTCGCAAGGCACGGCCGCATCCACTCTGTGGGAATGGGATCATCTCCCGTGCCACCGACTGCGGCTTCGCGCAGTCGGTACGGCGATGCGAGACAATCGGGGCACACCGACCGCTCAAAGCCGCGGTCGGTGGCACGAAACGTCGGACTCAGTCGATGCCACCCGCCCTATTCGCCCCGTGCGTGAACAAAGGCGGTACCCAGAATGAAGATGGCGTAGAGCCCGCCTCCGATCAAACAGATTACGCCGAGCGCAGCTCCAGCTCCGGAAGAGCTTGGAATCCAGAGATTGGCCAGTACCAGCGCAACAATGAGGGGAGTGTTCAGAAGTTGATAGTACATCAGCCCCCAAGCAACGCCGCGAACCGTACGAGCCTCCGTCGTTGTCGGGTCCTCCCGAAGTGCGGCGAGTGCCGCCAGAAGCCGGTCCACGTCCTCGGCACTTGCCGGTAGGGCGTCGCGGCGAGCTTGCTCCTCCTCATTCTCCGGGAGTCGCTCCTTTGCCTGTCCGGTTGCGGCACGCACCGCCGCGGCCGCCCTCCGCATGTCTTTGTGAAGAAACTCCTTGCGCTCTGCGCTGCCCGGAACCAACTGGGCTTTCCGGCAGGCTGGACATGGCATCTCTGTCCCGGCCTGTTCGAGCGGAGAATCGATCTGCGCACGGCACACCTCGCATCGGTAATACACCCGACGCTTGCCGCCTTCCGCCTCTCGTACTTGGTAATCCATGGGAAGTTAGCCTCCAGGTCCAGCATACCAGCCCGGGCGGGTGGCGCAATACGTACTGATGTCAGGTAGACGACTCGACAGAAAGTGGCCTTGGCCTGCTCCGAAGGGTCCGCACGATTCTCCATCGGCGCGGCCGGATGAACGAGCGGCGTGCGGGGTGTGCGGCTCGCATGCAGCCCATCGGCCTGCAAGGGAGTAGCGGGGGGCAACGCCCCCCGTTGGCGCGCGGCGGGCTTGCGACCCTGTATGGGTCGCACGTGGTTGCGGCACGCGTCGGCGTGTGGTGGCGTCGTTGTCGTGCGGCGTGTTCGACCCTTGCCGGGTCAGGAAGTGGGGCGCGTTCTTGTACGGGGGCGGCGCTCGGGGGCCTCGCTTGCCCCCGGCTACTTCATGTCAGCCCGTTGGGCTGGGGACGGGCGCGGACCGACCGGCGGCTTACGCCGCTCGTCTCTGATTACGAACTCGCACGCATGGGCGGCAGGTGTTTGGCCTTGTCGGCCATGATGCGTTGGAGGGCATCCCAGATTTCGTCCTGGGTTTTCGTGGCGTCGAGGACGGCGTAGCGGGCGGGGTCGTGCTTGGCTTGGTCGAGGTAGCCCTGGCGGACTTTTTTGTGGAAGGCCGCGCCTTTGGCTTCCATGCGGTCGAGGAGCGGGGAGAGGCGTTTGGCGGCGGCGATTTCGTCGATGTCGAAGATGAGGTAGAGGTCGGGCATGAGGTTGCGGGTGGCGATTCGCGCGACGGCGGAGATGTCGGACATGGGCAGGCCGCCGGCGGCGCCCTGGTAGGCGAGGGTGGAGGCGACGTAGCGATCGGCGAGGACGAGGTCGCCGCGGCGGAGGGCGGGGAGGATGCGCTTCTCGACGAGTTCGGCGCGGGAGGCCATGTAGAGGAGCATCTCGCAGCGGACGGACATCTCTAGGCCTTCGTCGGCTTTGGCCAGAACGATGTGCTGGCGGATGCGTTCGCCGACGGGCGTGCCGCCGGGCTCGCGGACTTCGAAGGTTTTGACGCCCTGGGACTTGGCGAGATCGGAGAGACGGCGGAACTGGGTGGACTTGCCGGAGCCATCGGGGCCTTCGAGAACGATGAAGCGGCCGGCGTAGGCGCGGATGAAGGAGGGATTGGGAGATGGAGTGAGGGCTGGGGGCATGGGATGCAGTGGGCAGTGGGCAGTGGGCAGTGGGCAGTGGGCGCGGAGTGTAGCGATTGAGACGAAAGTGTTGAGTGAGAATCGGGCTTCTCGGAAAGTCTGATACTGTGGTTGCAGCACCACGGGCGGGCAAGCCGCCCGTGCCACCCAATATGGGCTGGAAAGCCCGTGCCACTTTCTGTGCTACTGTCGGGCCATGACGGACCTGGAACGGAAGCGGCTGCCGACGGACACCGACGATGGGATGCTGCTGATCATCAGCGGGCCATCGGGTGTGGGGAAGACGACGATTACCCGCGCGGTGGAGCGATCGATTCCCGGGGCGGTGTTCAGCGTGAGCGCGACGACGCGGCAGCGCCGGCCGAACGATGTGGAGGGTGTGGACTATCACTTCGTGGATGACGCGGAGTTTGACCGCATGGCGGCGGCGGATGAGTTTCTGGAATGGGTGGGGCTGTTCGGGAAGAAATATGGCACGCCGCGGAAATGGGTGGATGAGCAACTGGCGCGGGGGCGGCTGGTGATTCTGGAGATTGATGTGGTGGGCGCGGTGAAGGTGAAGGGAAAGATGCCGCAGGCGTTTGGGTTGTTCGTGGAGCCGCCGAGCGAGGGGGTTTTGCTGGAGCGGCTGCGGGCGCGGAAACGCGAAGGCGAGGAAGAAATCCAGCGGCGGTTCGCAGAAGCGCAGCGGGAGATCCGCGATGCGAAGACCTGCGGCGTGTACGACACGTTCATCGTGAACGATCATCTGGACCTGGCGATCCAGCAGGCAATCTCGGCGGTCCTGGGGGCGATGGCAAGGCGGCGGGTGGGGGGAGGGCGGGAGTGAGTGGGGAGTGGGGAGTGGGGAGTGGGGAGTGGGGAGCAAAGACATTTCGGCCGCGACGGCCGAAACATGGGCTGGTAAGCCCATGCCACGGCAAAAAGCAAACCGCCCCCGGAGGCAGGTGGGGGCGGTTGCATGGGGGAGGATGAGAAATCGTTGCTGGTGTGTGCGTAGCTCTCAAGAGTCATACGAAGAGTGCTGAGGGTGGGTTCGTGGGGGTGCTGGATTTTCTTTTTTGTGATAATCCACGGGCAATCGCAGCAAATCCCCGAGATTCGCTCGCCCCCCACCAAGACTCACTCGTCCCGGGTGCGTGTTATGGATAGGCGGCTTCGGCGGGGGTCATGCTGCCGTACATGAACTCCTCCTGGATGATCTTGCCGTTGAGGACGGTGTAAACGCCGATCTCCTCCATGATGGTGCGCCGGCCGGTGGCGTTGTCCTTGATGTCCATGCGGAACTTGACGGAGAAGCCGGTGGCGCCGACATAGGGGCCATCGGCGTGGCCGCCGAGGGGAGTGTTGCCTTTGGACCAGAACTTGTTCTTGAGCTCGACGTTCTTGTAGCCCTTCCAGAGCATGCCGCCACCCTCGATGCCGACGAGGTCCTTGGACCAGAGCTTGGAGTTGAGCTGCCACTTTCCGGCGTTGAAGCTGGCGACGAGCTGCTTGCCGATCTGCTCGGCGCTGGGGCCCTTGCCGGTGTTGATGGGCTCGGGGTTGCCGGGGTAGGCCGGCGCGGCTGGGGAAGCCGGCTTGGTCGCGGCGAATTTCTTCACGGGCTTGGATGACCTGGGGGCGGGCTTCTGAGCGGACTTCTTCTTGGCCATGGGTCGGGCTCCGGTGTGGGTGATGGAAGAGAGTGGTATAGCACACGGAAGCGAATGGGAGTAGCGAATGCGCGTGAGGAACAGGCGAAAAGAAAAATGGGCGAGCACGCGGAAGCGCGACTCGCCCATGGGCGAAGGTGGCTCTGGAAGAAGGCGTTTATTGACAGCCGGCGAACCAGGCAGAGAGATAGTCAAAGATGTCCTGAACTTCGACGGAGCCGGAGCGATTGAAGTCGGCGGGGCAGGAGCCGCCTGCGCCGGGGACGGTGGCTCGGAGAGTGACGGTGATTGAGCCGGTCGTTGTGGAGGCATTGGTGACGCCGAAGTCGTCGGTATAGGTGTTGGCCGCGGCGAAGGGGCAGACGGCGAGGTAGTAGGTGCCGGGGTCCAAAGAGCCGCTGGCACCGACGAGCACGTCCGGGACGGTTGCACCGAGGGGGACGGAGGTGCCGAAGGAGAGAACGCTCAGAAGATTGCTGCCGGAAATGTCGTCGTTGAAGGCGATGCGCTGGCCGTCGGAGTTATAGAGCGCGATCACGGTGTCGGTGATGGGGCTGAAGAACCCGGTGGAGGTGTTGATAGCCAGTGCGTTGCCTTGGCCGACGGCGCCGATGGAATCGGCGGTGTGGAATCGGTACCACTTGACTCTGTTGGGGATGAACGAGGCGGTGACACTGCGCTGCCCGGTGGAGATGATGCCCAAGTCCTCGGAGCTGGAGAGAAGGTTCGGGGAGGCGGGAGCGTCGTTGAAGGTAATGTTGAAGGTCTTCCAGCGGACGTCGGCACCAGGGCCGTCGTCGAAGCTCTCGAAGAACTCGAAGGTCCACGTGCCGCTGGAGGACCAGCCGGCGGGCGGGGCACCAAGACTGTTGCTGCCAGAAAAGATGGTTCCAACGGGCTGGAGCGTGTTGTCAAAGGTGATGAGCAGAGTGAACACGGGGCCCATGCCTGCGGGGGGCGTGACTTTGACATGGGCCTCCGAGAGCGCCGTGCCAGCGATGAGCGTCTGGAGCGTGCCGGAGAAATCCATGCGCTTGAGCGGATATCCGCCGGTGAGCGTGACGGTGCGGATGATGTTGGAAGGGTTTCCGACCGTGCCGACCGAATCGACGTTGGCGAACGAGACGGTTGTGCGGGAGCCAGCGAGGGCGGTTGCGGAAGAGCAACAGCAAAGAAGAAGGAGGAGCAGCGTGCGGAACGAAAGCATTGGAAGATTCCTGTACTTGGTGGATGACTTTGGGCCGCCGCGGTGCGGCGAGCTTCCGAGGGTCAATGCGGCGGAACCGCGCGGCACGGCTAACCCCGGGGCGGGAATTAAAAAACACGGGTTTGGATGATGTCCGGGTGGAGCGGGCGCGTGCTCAGCTGATGCTCAACGTCGGCGTCGTGTGGCCCTTGCGCATGGAAGCCAGGGCGGTCTGGTTCTCGATGCTCGTGACCAGCCGCGTGAGGGCTTCGGCCAGCGGCTTGTTGCGCGGCGAGGTATCCGTGAAGTTGGCGATGGGGTCGCCGGAGTCGGAGTTCTGGCGGAGGGAGGTGTTGATGGGGAGGGCACCGAGGAAGGGGACGCCGAGGCGCTGGGCCATGAGCTGCGCGCCGCCCTTGCCAAAGATGTCGTACTCCTTGCCATCGTCACCGATGAAGAAGGACATGTTCTCGACGACGCCGAGGACATCGATGTTGAGCTGCTGGAACATACGGGCGGCACGGACGGCGTCGTCCTGCGCGACTTTCTGCGGCGTGCAGACGACGACCGCGCCGGTGAGGGTGAGCATCTGGGCCATGGTGAGGGCGACATCACCGGTGCCGGGGGGGAGATCGATGATGAGGTAATCCAGCTCGCCCCAGCCGGTTTGCTCGACGAGTTGCTTGAAGGCACCGTGGGCCATCGGGCCGCGCCAGATGAGGGGCTTCTCGGGATCGACGAGCTTGCCGATGGTCATGGCCTTGACGCCGTGGACGAGGAAGGGCTCGAGGGTCGAGCCGCGGACGGAGGTTTCCAGGCCGCCCAGGCCGAGCATGGTGGGGAAGGAGGGACCGTAGATGTCGGCGTCCATCAGCCCGACGGCGTGGCCCTTGCGTGCCAGGCCGATGGCGAGATTCACGGCGATGGTGGACTTGCCGACGCCGCCCTTGCCCGCGCCGACGGCGATGATGTGCTTGACGTCCGGGAGGAGGGGCGTGCCGGGCGCGGAGGGGGGGACGGGGATGGGACGGTGGCCGGCGGAAGCGGGAGCGGAGGCAAGGGGAGCGTCGTCGGTGAAGTCGATGTGGGCATCGTGGAAGGTCTCGCCGGCGCGGGTGATGGCGTCGCGGGTGGCGGTCTCGAGTTGCTGGCTGATCTTGGCACGCTGCGCAGGTGCGAGGCCTTTGCCCGCGATGCGGATGCTGGCGTGGCCGTCGCAGTAGTTGAGTTTTAGGATTGCGCCGGGGGGAAGCGAGGCGGCGAGCGCGGCGTGGAGTTGGTCTTTGGAGAGGGGCATGGGGGATTGTAGAGGAGGGGAAGTGCAGTGCTTGCTTGTAGTTGCACTGCTCATCACGGGCGGGCAAACCGCCCGTGCCACCCATGAATCAAACATGGCTGAGGAACATGGGCTGGAAGCCCATGCCACGGGGAGTAGAACATGGGCTGGAAAGCCCATGCCACGGAGAAGAGAACGTGGGTTGGAAGCCCATGCCACTTTATTCGCCAATGGCGAGGCGGACTTGCTTGATGCGATCCGACCACGGGGGGCCACCGAGAGTCGGGTCGAGGAGTTCCAGCCGCTTGATCTGCACACGGATGTCGGGTGAGCGGGCACCGTTTTCGTTCTGGGAGTGCTGGATGGCGATCATCTCGCACCACGCGGCCCAATAGGCGGGGTCGCGTTTGGAGCTGCCGGGCGCGCCCTCAAAGTGGTCGGCAACTTCGCGGAAAGTGGCGAGGGCCTCGGCGTGTTGCGAGGCGGCGCGCTGGGCGCGGGCGAGGGCGAGTTTGTAGCGGGGCCAGAGCGGGGCATCGGGGCGATCAACTGGGCCGCCGTTGAGACCGTCGAGCATGGCGCGGCCTTCGGGATTGCCCGAACCAGTGAGGGCCTCGCCGAGCAGAAGCGTGTAGCCCGGCTCGCGCGCGGGGTCATGGGTGCGCGACCAGGCGAGGGCGCGGGTGGCGAAGGGAATGACGCGGTCCCATTCGAGTTTGGCGATGGCGGGCGAGGTTCCATTGGCGGCATCGGCGGCGGGGGTGCGGCGGGCATCGAGGGTGCGCCAGAGAGTGTCGGTGATAGTGGACGCGGCGGGTGAGGGACCGGAGCCCACGACAGCAGCGGCGAGATCGAGGGCGCGATCGAGCGCGGGGGCATCCAGAAATGGCGAGGTCAGTTCGCGCGACACGAGTCGTGCGCCATCTTGCCGCCAGCGGTCGAGCTGCGTGGTGTCGCGGCGGAGCAGGAGCGCGATGGCATCGCGCAGCGCGGGGAGGCGCGGGGACCATTGCTCGGGGAGCGCGGCGAGCGGATCGGATGCGCTTGGGTCGCGGCGGGCGAAGAGGTCGGCGATGCGCCGCGCGGCGGGGACGGCTTTCTCGGAGTCGGCATCGGAGCGGACGATGAGAGCGAGAGCGTCGAGTTCGGTCAGTGGATCGGCGGCGGCGGCGATGATGACGGCGCGTTCCCAGCGGGCCTGGGCGCGGAGGGCGGGGGAGGCGTCCTCGCGGGCGGCGAGCTTGGTGAGCATGAGGGCGGCGTCGTCGCGGGAGATGGGGTCCGCCGCGCCGGAAGCGGAATCGCGGATGCGGGCGATGGCGCGGGCGAGCGCGGCCTCGGGCGGGAGTTTTTCGATGGGGACGGTGGAGGGAATCGCGGCGGCAATTTTGTCGTAGGCGCGGACGCGGAGGGCTTCTTTGAGTTCGGGCTTGTCGGCGGGCGCGGCGTCGGCCACGGACAGCAGTTCGCGGATGGCGGAGGAGAGGAGCAGATTGCGGCCGGCGGGTTCGCGGGCGGCGCGATCGAGGAAGGACGCGGCGCGGGATTCGGTTTCGAGCGCGTCCAGCTCGCGTTCGGCCGCGGGGTTGGTGGCACGGGGGCGGGTAGGGACGGGTGCGCCGGCGCGGATGAGCGCGAGGCGGGCCTTGAGCGCGGAGGAGGAGGACTCGGGCGCGCCGGGTTTGTAGGCGCGAGCGATGGGCTCAAGCTGCGTGGCGGCGGCCTTGAGCGCGTCGGTGGCGCGATCACCGAGGCCGATGGAGGCATGGATGAGCGCGGCGGCGAGGGAGAGCGTGCGCGATTCGGCGAGCGGGCCGGTGGGGGGGTTCGGCGGGGGGAGCGCGCCGAGGAGCTTGGCGGCGGATTGCGCGGTCTCGCGGGCGGGCTCGTCGGTGGACGCCGCGCCGAGAAGCAGGGTGGCGAGGGCTTTGAGATAGGGGATGCGCTGGCCCTGCTCGACATCGATGAGGATGTGCAGGGATTGCTCGACGGCGTCGGCGCGGGCCTGGCCACCGACGAGCTGGGCTTCGAGGCGGGCGACTGCGAGGGCGGCCGCGGATTCGGCACGTTTGGTGAGGTCGAGTGCTTCGGTGGCGCGAGCGCGGATGGACTTGAGCTCGGAGCGTGTGGGAACGCCGAAGAGGACAATGATGTCCGCGCCGCCGCCGGAATCAAGCCCGGCGAGATCGAGCGCGGCGGCGGCGCGATCGGCGAGCCAGGAGGGAACGCGATCATCGGCGGGGGCAAGAGCGATGAGGCGGCGCTCGAGCTCGTCGCAGCGGGTAAGGAGATCAAGACGCTGCGCGGGCGCGAGAGCGGGGGCGGCGAGTTGCTGCTTGGCGGTGGTGAGCTGGGTGTTCAGATCGGATGTGGAAGGTTGAGCGAGGACGCACGGCGCGAGCGCGAGAGTGGCGATCAGCGTGGCGAATGCGGGATGAAGAGCGCGTGTGGGCATCAGGGAGCGATGATGGTGGGAGGCGAGATCAGGTCTTGCTGGGTTTTGACAACGCGGTAGCCCGCGCCGCCGCCGTGCTTGGTGCCGATGGCTTGCATGATGCCGGTGGAATCTTCATCGAGAAACTGGATGGTCTGGATGAGAACGGGGCGGCCGGAGCCGAGCAGGCCGGAGCGCGTGGGGTTGAGTTGTTCGAGTTTGGACATGGTGGCGTCGAGGCCGAGTTCCCAGACTCCGCCGCCGGAGCGGAGGATAGAGCGGGAGAGGAGGAAGACGGCATCGGGTTTCAGCGAGAGCGCGAGCTCGACACCCGCGAGCGGGCTGGAGCGGCCGGAGGGCTCGGCGGCGGCGAGCCAGTTGTGCAGGAGTTCCTTCACGCTGGGAGTG
The DNA here is from genome assembly GCA_043776515.1 of Phycisphaerales bacterium. Classification (GTDB taxonomy): domain Bacteria; phylum Planctomycetota; class Phycisphaerae; order Phycisphaerales; family UBA1924; genus UBA4658. The sequence goes on along the minus strand of JAYVRG010000096.1, from coordinate 57,998 downwards.
GCGCGGACAAGAACGGAAACGAACGCCTCCGCGCCGGGGCCGCCATCCACCGCGCGACGGCAGAGAACGACGCCGAAGCGCTGCGAGGGTGTGAGACGACCAACGGAGCGCTCCAGTTCGTTCAAGACCATCGGGAGCGATGTCACCATCGGGCCGGAGCAATCGACGACATAGACGACGGAGGAGACGTTGGACGCGCCCAGGCCGCCGAAGGTGACGGAGGTTGCGCCACCGCCCGGCGCGCCGGGCGTGGCGGCGGATGTGCCGGTTGTGCTGGCGTTGGCAGTGAAACTAAAGAGGGAACCGGAGGCGAGGGAGGACCCGACGAAGCTGCCGAGTGAGGAAGTAATGGGGTTGGGGGCCGCGCCGGTGGAGAGACCGACGAGCGGGGTTTCGGCAAGGTTGGGAATGAAGAGTGGTGCGAGCGAGCCCTCGCTGATGGGAGTGGAGGGCGCGTAGGTCGGTGTCGTGGAAGTCGAGTGCGGCGTGACGCGCGTGGAAGTGGAGGGCGAATCACCGGCGGTCTCGAAGGAGACTCCAGCACCGGGCGAACCGGCACTTGGCGCGAGGGCGGTGCGCCAGACCACGAAGCCAGCGGCGAGAATCACAAGGGCGTGGATGATGCCGCTGAGGATGAGCGGGAGTGCGGGGATGCGGCGGCGCGAGCGGCGGGCGGGCGTGGCCGCAGGAGCGTCGGCGAGCGCGGCGGCAAGATTGTGCGCGCTGGACCTAGCCACGCGGGGCTCCGGAGGAAGGACCGCCGCGGAGCGGGGAACCACCCGGGGGAGATGTCGCCTGCGTGCGTTGGAAACGCTCGGGAACGGCGCGATATCCGACGAGGGCGCGATCGACGGCGAGCACGCCGCAGCCGAGACAGGCGAGCGCGAGACACCCGGCGAGGAGGGAGAGCTGCCAGCCCAAGGGCATCCAGGCCTGCGCATCCCAGGGGTTGTGATTGGGAAGGAAGCCGAACTGAGGCGTGCCGGTCTGGATGGCGGGGCCGATCTGTGTGAGCCAGATGGCGCCGAGCATGACGGCCGCGCCGGAGAGTGCGGCGAGGCGCGTGAAGAAGCCAACGAGCATGAGCGCTCCGCCGCCGAGCTCGGCGAGGAGGACGGCGAAGGCGAAGACCTTGGGCCACAGGCCGCTGGCCAGGAGCGCGGGCCAGAGTGCCCGCGGGGTAGTGCCAGTAGCTGTATCGGCGGAGGGATGTGCGGCGCGGTGGATGCTCAGCGCGATGCCCCACATGGCACGCACCTTCACGGGATCGGGAAAATCCGCGGCGGTGGCGAGGGATGGGCCGGAGGTGACGGGGATGGACTTGGTGGGCGCGGCGGGCGAACCTGTGGAGGATTGGGCGAGTAGAAAGAGCGTGCCGGGCGCGGGTTTCGGTGTAGAGCCAGCACCACCGGAGGTTGGGAGCGGCGCGGCGGGGGGTGTCGCGCTCGGAGGCGCGGCCGGCGCGGGGCGCGGGATGATGTCCAGATTCGCGAGGATCGCGGCGTCGTTTCCACTGAATTTGTGGGTGCCCATCCACTTACCGAGACCGGCCCAGAGGAAGGTGGCTCCGAGGACCAGCCGCAGAATGAGTGGGGCGAGGCCGAGAGAGGCGAAGCTGGGGCGGGTGGGTGGCATGGTGAGGGCTGAGTATCGGCGATGGGGGATGGTATGGGAGAAGGCAACGAGGCAGGAAGGCATCGAGGCATCAGGAGGGAGTTGGGATTCCTAGAGTTGGGGTACGCGGGCGTGGCGGAACTGGCAGACGCGCGGGACTTAGGATCCCGTGGCCGCAAGGCCGTGCAGGTTCGATTCCTGTCGCCCGCATTGCAGAAGAAAAGACCGGCGGCTTACGCCGCTCGGCTCTGAGAGTCAGTTGGCGGAGATGGAGCGGGGGCCTTCCTTGCCGGCGACGCGCTCCATGTAGCCGTTGCCCTTCTTCTCGTACTTGGTAAAGCCCATCCGTTCGAGGTTCTTGTTGCTCAGGCGGCCCTTGTCCTTGATGGGGGACCAGTTGCCTGCGATGGCGGGGGCGACGATAGCGCGCCGGCAGGGCTTGCCGGTCTCCGGTTGCTTGGTGAGCGCGGCATCCTTCATGGACTGAACGTACTCGAAGCGCTCGCCGGTGGGCTCGCCCTTCTTGTCCAGCAACTCGTATTCGTACGTGGGCATATGGGTGATTGTAAGTGAGAGGAATGGTCAGGGCTTGGAGGGTGTGGAACCAGGCGTGGAGCCCTTGTTGACGGGTGCTGTGGGCTCCGGAGAGAGAGGAGCCCGGCGTGGGGCGGTACGAAGCTCGATTTGAACGGACTTGTCGCGGACAGCGCGGCCAGCGCCCATGCCTTTGACAAGTTCCGCGGCGCGGGTGGCGTCAGAGGTGTCGCGCCCGAGCAGGTCGGGGCGGAGATAGTCGGCGAGCAGGTCGGCCTCGCTCTCGGTGATCTTGCCCGCGCTCATGCTGACAGCGTGCCAGACCATGTCGCGGATTTCGGCGATGCCCTCGCGCTTCACGCGGGCGTCATCCTCAAACACCGGCGCGACTTTGCGAGCACCGAGAACGAATGTTGCGTAGTCGCCGGTGAAAAATGCGCTGGGGATACCCGCGAGCGCGACGGCGGGCGTACACGCGGTTGGGTCGTCCTTGCAGAGCGCGGCCAGCAGCCGCGCGGCATCTCGATCGCGGCCGACGATGGCGAGCGTCCACATGGCGGACTCAAAGTCGCGGGCTTTGAGTTGATCGGGCAGTGCGGCGGCCACATCCGTTGCGCCTTGCAGCGGGACCGCGGAAGTGGTGGCGCGTTTGCCGGGGGGGCCGAGGGTGAGGAGGGGATCACCGAAGACGGCGAGCTTCCAGAGGTCGCCACCGTCGAGGCGGCCCGCCGCGCCCCAGGGAAAGCCGGAGACGAGGCGATTCATGGCCAGTGGCGTGGGAACAAAGGCGTTCAGATACGGCTCTTCAACAGAGCCGAGATAGGCGTACGCGCCGCGCTCGATGAGGATTCCGGCGACCGTGGGCCGACTCGTGGGCGACGCCGCAGAGAACGAGTGAACCACATACGCGATCGCCGGACGACGCAGGATCGGGATGTCCACGGGCTTGGCGTCACCATCGGCGAGCGTGAAGAAATCGGCGTTGCCTTTGGTGTTGATGGCGATGAGACCCGCGTCCACGCCCATGCCCGCGTCGGTGGGAGAGATGGCCGCGGATTGGCGGACGCCGGTGGCGCGGCGGCGAAGGTCGTTGATGGTTCCGCCGCCGGGGGCATCGTCTACGAGGCACTTCACGCCGATCTTCTCGATCTGCGTGGCGGCGGCGGTCATGTCAAACTGGTTCCACGGCTCGGAGGAGGGATAGCCGTCAAAGAACCAGCCGCGATCGGGAACCAGGAAGAGGGCGCACATGGCGTCGTGCGCGGCACGGGCGGAATCGCCCATGATCTGGCCGCACCATGCCCAGCGCGGACGTTTGCTGGTGGTGTCGATAGGAGCCGGCGTGGCGGAGGGTGTGGTAGGGGTCGGGGGAGTGGGAGCATTGCGCCCGATCCAGTCGGTGAGCGCGAAGAACTTGCGTTTGTCACCATCGCCGAGAAAGACGCGGGTCGGCGTGGTCATGCAGAGCGTGACGGCCTCGATGTCGTCACCGAGGGAGTTCCAACTACGCCCGGTCGCCTCAACACCCTTGGTGATTTTCTCGCTGAAAGCATCGGCAACGGGTGGATAGATGAAGCCAGCAGGATCGCCGGGGTAGCCGAGATCGGCCCAGATGATCGGCTGGCCACGCCCCGCGGCGAGCGCGACGGCGGCGGTCCAAGCCGGGTCTTTCAGATTGCAGACTACTACGCCGGGTGGCGTGAAGCCGAGCTGGGTCCACTTCTTGTTCAGGTCTGGCGGCGTGCTGCCCCATGCGCTGGCGACGACGGTTTCTATGCGGAGCTGACGGAGCTGCGTGTCTTCGGGAAAGGCCGCGGCGTCACCGGTGGCGGTCCAGCGCACGACGGACTTGGGATTAAAAGCGCGGACGAAGCGGGCGATGCGGGTGCGCGCGGCCCAGGTGCCGTTGTCGATCAGAACGGGATAGCGAATCGCGCCGGTGGCCGAGGTCTGCCAGCTGGAGATCGCGCCGAGATACGAGGCCTCGTTGGGAACAATTACGACAGTAGGAATGACGGTGGTCTGGCGATCCAGCAGATTCACGCGGAGGCCGAGTTTCTGGGCGGGCGGGAGCGAGGCGATGGGAACGGTGGCGGGTTTGGCGGCAGGCGGGGTGTCTTGCTTCGGCGCGGCAGGGGTGGCGGGCGGCTGCGCGAGCGCGGCGGCCGCGAGGGCGAGCGCGGCGAATGTGGGCGGAATCGCGCCCAGCCCGGTGCGTGCGGGGCGGCGAGGGTTTCTAGTATGGATGCTCATGGCGTTTCCCGGAAAAGAGTCGTTTGTTGAACAGATACGGAGCGCACGACCGGCGGCGGCGGGGCGGAAGGTTGTTATTCCGGTCTGGGTGAGTCTACTAGACGACCAGTTGACGCCGGTGCTGGCGTATCGGCGTTTGGTGGCCCCGGACCAGCGCGAGGCACCGTCGTTTCTGCTGGAATCGGTGGAAGGGGGGGAGCGGCAGGGGAGGCATTCGATTCTGGGGGCCCAGCCGATTGTGGAAATCGTGGCCCATGGATTGAACGTACGCACGGTGGACAAGAAGGTGCGGGGAATAGACGGGGTGGAGACGGTCGCGGTTGAGAAAGACCCGCTGGAGGTGCCGCGGCGGATGACCGCTGGGTTGTACCTCTCTATGCCCGCCCCGGTGCGGGGCGCGTCGCTGCCGAAGTGCTTTCTGGGGGGCTGGGTGGGGTTCGCGGGGTATGACACGGTTCGGTACGCGGAGCCGGAGAAGTTGAAGCCCGAGAACGGGCCGCGGGATGACCGGGGATTGCCGGACCTGCACCTGGCGTTCTACGACGGGGTGGTGGTCTTCGACCATGTGGACAAACTGGTGCATGTGGTGCATTTGGTGGAGGTGGGGGCGGACGCGAGCGATGGGGAGATCGCGGCGGCGCATGAGCGCGGGGTGGCGTGGATCGAGCGGCGCGTAGACGCGCTCAAAACGCACAGCGAGCCGATGGCATCGGGGCGCATGGCACGCCCGGAGAGCGGGAGCGCGGAGCCGCTGAAGAGCAATCTGACGCGCGAGCAGCACGCGGGAATGGTGGGGCGTGCGCTGGAATACATCCGCGCCGGGGACATCTTTCAAGTTGTGATTGGGCAGCGGTTTGAGAGGCGATCAAAGGCGGACCCGTTTGATGTCTATCGCGCGCTACGGGCGGTGAACCCAAGCCCGTACATGGTGTACATGCAGGCGCGGGGGTGCGTGCTGGTGGCGTCGAGTCCGGAGATTTTGTGTCGGGTCCGTGGCACGGGCGTCCCGCCCGTGGGCTTGGGTAGCACGGGCTTTCCAGCCCGTGATTCCAGTGCTGCTCATGCAACTGGTCACACGCTCGGGCCGCAGCGGCCCCTACCCGCCGCGGCGGGCCACGAAGCCAATGCACATCGGCTGGAAAGCCCATGCCACGAAGGCAAAGAACATGGGCAGGATGCCCATGCCACCCGGATCGTAACAAATCGGCCTCTGGCTGGAACGCGGCGGCGCGGGGCGACGCCGGAAGAGGATCGCGCCCTGGAGCGCGAACTGCTCGCGGACCCGAAAGAGATCGCCGAGCATGTGATGCTGGTGGACCTTGGGCGAAACGATGTGGGCAAGGTGGCGGAGCCGGGGACGATTCAGATTCCGGCGCGGATGGTGGTGGAGCGGTACAGCCATGTGATGCACATCAGCTCGACGGTGACGGGGGAGCTGCGCGCGGGGCTAGACTGCTGGGATGCGCTGCGGGCTACGTTGCCGGTGGGGACGATCTCGGGCGCACCGAAGATTCGCGCGATGCAGATCATTGATGAACTGGAGCCGGTGCGGCGCGGGCCCTATGGGGGCGGGATGGGATACGTCGGGCTAGATGGCGACATGGACATCGCGCTCGCGCTCCGGACGATGGTGGTGCCGACGGCGCTTCGTGGCGAAGATGGAACGTGGATGTACCACATTCAGGCGGCGGGCGGGATCGTGGCGGACTCGAAGCCCGAGGAGGAATATCAGGAAACGGTGAACAAGGCGGCCGCGCTGGCGCGGGCGATTGAGGTGGCGGAGGCGGCGTTTGGGAAATGAGAGAGTGGGGAGTGGGCGGGGATTGTCAGGTTGAGGATGGGGTGGGTGCTCCGTAGCATCTGCGGATGTCCACAACTGAAACCAAGACCGATGTGCGGACCAGGAACCAGCAGCAGCCCAAGCAGCCGTGGCTGTGGAATGTGGTGCTGCTCAATGATGAGGCGCACACGTATGACTATGTCATCAAGATGTGCCAAGAGGTGTTTGCGCACCCGGCGGAGCGGGCGTTCAAGATCGCAAAGAGCGTGGATGGAAATGGGCGCGCCGTGCTGATGACCACGCACAAAGAGCACGCGGAACTCAAGTTGGAGCAGGTCCACGGCTTCGGTCGCGACCAGATCATCGCGGAGTGCGTAGGGTCGATGAGCGCGATCATCGAGCCGGCGGAGTTTGGCGGGGAGGATGGCGAGACCAGGGAAGGCGCGGGCGGGTCGGGGAAATCCGACAGCGCGGGTTCCGGTCAATCGCCCGCGTGATCGGGCGCATCGGTACGATTCGGCATGACGAGCAAACCGCTGGTGGTGCAGACCGAGAATCTGGACGCGGCCGCGGCGGCGTGGCTGGCGGAACGGTGTGACCTGGTTGTGTGTTCATCGGATGACGCGGCATTCGCCGAGTTGCTGAGGCGCGCCGATGGACTGCTGATTCGCACCTATACGAATGTGAACGCGCAGATGTTGGCGGGCGCGCCGCGGCTGAGGGTGGTCGCGCGGGCGGGCGTGGGGCTGGACAATGTGGATATTGGCGCGTGCAGTAAACGCGGCGTGACGGTGGTCTCAACGCCCGGAGCGAACACGCGGGCGGTGGTGGAGCTGGCGACGGCGTACATGCTCGATGTGCTGCGCCCGCGGGTGTATCTGGATCATGCGCCGAGCAGGGAACAGTGGAACGCGACCCGCAAGGGGATGATCGCGCCGCGGCAACTGTGCGATCTTTCGCTGGGGATCATCGGGCTGGGGCGCGTGGGATCGGGCATGGCGCGGGTCGGCGCGGCCATGAACATGCGGGTGCGGTATCACGATCTCGTCGTGATTCCGGAGGATCGCCGCTTCGGCGCGGAGCCGGCGGGGCTGGAGCAACTGCTGCGTGAGTCGGATGTCATAAGCGTGCATGTGGACGGGCGGGCGGAGAATCGGCATCTGATCAACGCCGATGCACTCGGGAAGTGCCGCCCGAATGTGCTACTGATGAACACCTCGCGCGGGTTCGTGGTTGACCCAGTTGCACTCGCGACGTTTCTGAAGCTGCACCCAGCAGCGACGGCGGTGCTGGATGTGCATGAGCCGGAGCCGTTCGGGGCCAGCTATCCGCTGCTGGGATTGAAGAACGCGAAGTTGACGCCGCACATTGGCGCGGCGACTGCGTCGGCGCACGCGAACATGTCGTGGGTGGTCAAAGATCTTTGGCGGGTGCTGTGTGGCGAGGCGCCCGAGCATCCGGCGAGCATGTAAGCGAGAGCGCATCCGCGTCGGGCAGTGAGCCAAGTCGGGCGGCGATGCCGTTCATGAAGATGGCTCGGGTGCGCGGCTCCAGCCGTTTGGCAAACGCGGCCAGCGACGAGGCAAACTCGGCGGCGGCGGCGTCCGGCGAGGCGTTGAGGAGAGTCTGGTCCCAGCGGACGGGACTGGAAGGGGTACAATCCGAACGATGTGCTTTGGCGATATGCATGGCCGTGTGGAAGCTTTCGAGCAACTTGTCGAAGACAAGCGGGAAGGAAAGCCGGCCGCGGATATCGCGGGCGGCCCGGGCGCCGGATCGCCGCGCGATATCCGGGTTGGCGACGAGCCAGAGCATGGCGGCGCAGAGGTCGGCCTCGGATTCGCCGCAGACGATGCCGGTGACGTTGGGATTGATCTCGTCGTCCACACCCGGAGCCCGGACGACAAGCGTTGGCGCACCCATCGCCATTGCTTCCAAAATAGTCTTGGGATGCCCCTCGAAACGCGAGGGCTGGGCGTACACGTTGCAACGCCCCATCTCGCCCAGAAGCTGCATGTGCGGGATGCGCGGGCGGAACTGGACCGGGGCATCGAATGATTCGGCGAGCGCGACGAGAGCTTCGCGCTCGGGGCCGTCGCCGATGACGATGAGTTTGATGATCGGATTGGTGCGCGCGGCCATGCTCACGGCGCGGATGAGCAGGTCGATGCGCTTCTCGGGGGAGAGCCGCCCGGCGACCAGAATAGTGCCCGGCTCGCGCTGCGCAAACGGCGGAACCGCGCTCTCGGGCTGCACGAAGTTGGGCACGATGCGAACGCGCGACGGGTCCAGCCGGTGCTGCCAGCAGAGATTGTCGGTGATGCGCGGCGTGGTCGCAACGATGACATCGGCGGCGCGGCAGAGGTCGCCCTCGCGTACCGACGCCGCGATGGCGAGCGGGTGGTGCGGGGCGGTGTCGCGCGCGACCGTCCAGGACCAGTGGTAGCCAGCGCGGGCGACCAGACCGGCGCGGATGCCCCGGGTTCTCAGCAGCGCGGCGGTTTGCACGGCGACCTCGCCCCCGTTGTGCTGGTCGGTATACACGAGGGCGGATTTGGCATCGGTGGCCGCGAGTGCCGCGGCGACCCGCTCGGGAACGCTCGCCTGAAACCGGGCGGCCTCCAGGGTCTGGTCATTGGTGATGCAGGAGAGCGTGCCGCTCCAGTCGCAGGGTGGAATCGTGGCCGCGAGTTCCTCGTCGGCAGTGTCGCCGTAGGTGACGACCGTCAGATGTTTGGTGAACTGGCACAGGGCGCGGTCCACCATGCGCTCGCGAGAAAGAGTGCCGAGCGCTTTGAGCCGGGTGAGGGACGTGTGGGAGGAATGAATGTGAACGACAGCGTCCGCGAGAATCGCGGGTGGGTTGCGGCGGGAAGTTCTTCGCCTCGTAGACATCAGGCGGCCTCACACGAGGCCGCTGGGGTTATCGGCCCGATTTCGGGGGTGCTTCATTGAGTTGGACGAATCGGCCGATATTCCCGGACGATGCGGGTACCCATTGAGGACATGTTGTTCGTGATTCGCGGCGCGGGAGAGCGCACGGAAGCGGCCTGCGAAGCGTGGGTACGCCGATTAGTAGAAGATGCAGGAGGAACTCCCCACAATCAGGTGTCTGTTGTCCGAGAGCGGCCGTTCTCGAAGGCGGTGCGGGCGACTTTTGAGCGCGGGCGGGATGGCGGGCGGGCGTGGGTGGTGGGGATTGACGCGGATGCGTTGTTGCTGGCGGACGCGATAGAGCGGCTGCGGGTGATCTGCGCGTGCGCGGATGGTGGGGCGTTTGCGATCACGCCGCTGCTGATGTGCAAGTTTTACGGAGGCATCTGCTGCAAGGGCGTGCATGTGTATCCACAGCGGCTGATGAGCCGTGCGATCGGGATGATCGAGCAATCGGGTTCGGCGGATGACCTGAAGCCGGAGAGCGCGGTGGTGCGGGCGATGGGGGAGAAGGGGTTTCGGGCCCAGGGTCCGCCGGTGGTGGTGGGCGTGCATGACTACGAGCAGAGCTACCGGCACATCTATCTGAAGGCGCGTTTGCGGGCGCGGCGCGAGGCGGGCGCGCCGGAGTATGACTCGTTCCAGTTTGTGCGCGCGCTGGCGGCGGGAGACGCGGACATGCTGGTGGCATCGTGGGGGATGGAAGATGGTCGCGCGGACGCGGCGCGCGTGGATGCGCCTAGTTGTTATGCGTGGGATGTGGAATATCCGGAGTTTGAGCAGCGGATGCGAGCGCACGGACTGGCGGAGAAGAGCGCGTGGGGCGGGCATGTAGCGGGCTATGCGGAGCGGATGATCGGATCGCACCACTTCGCGGCCGATACGCGAACGCCGGTGTGGATACGCGAGCGGTTTGGGTTTACTGGGGAGCGGGCGGCGGTGCTGGCGCGGCTGGGCGTGCGGGATGCGCCGGTGCAGACGGGCATTGATGGTTCGATGGTTCGCAAGGCGTCGTGATGGCAACTGCCGCGAGGAGAATCGTGCCGTGACATGGACATCCAAGGCAACACTGTGGCCGACAACCCCCACACCGCCAACGGTGCCGGGAAGGTACACGCAGGCATATTACGATTCGATTGAGCAAGGGAGCAAGGCGTCGGCGGCGGTGATTGTGCCGCTGTTGCAGGGGATTGTGGGAGCAACGTCGGTTGTCGATGTCGGGTGCGGAACCGGCGCGTGGCTGGCGGAGTTTGCGCGGAGCGGTGCGGAGCGCGTGCTTGGGCTGGATGGAGAGTATGTGGATCGATCGCGGCTGCTGATCCCGCGCGAACGATTCGTGGCAACGAACCTGGATAGTGATTGGAATATACCGGCGGGCGAGGGTTTGTTTGATCTGGCGGTTTGTCTGGAAGTTGGCGAGCATGTCAAGCCCGAACGATCCGAGCGGCTGGTAGCGATGCTGGCGTCGCTCGCGCCCGTGATCGCATTCGGCGCGGCGATTCCGTATCAGGGTGGAGCGGGGCACATCAACGAGCGGTGGCCGACGTTCTGGCAGGAGCTGTTCGCGGCCCGCGCGTACGAGGTGGTCGATCCAATCCGCAAGCGAGTGTGGAGCGATCGGCGGGTGGAGCCGTGGTATCAGCAGAACTTCGTGCTGTATGCATCGCGGGATGCGATCGCAAAGAATGAGAAGCTGCGACGTGAGCACGAGAACACGTTCCCGGGGTTCCTGAGCATCGTGCATCCGCGGCTGTACGGGCCGCTGCTGGAGTGGAGCGGCGTGAAGCCGGCGGGGCCGTGGGTGCCCGAGCGTGAACGCATGGGCGGGGCCACTAAGAATGCGAGGAAGACACGGTGAGTGAGAACCGCGACAGGCCGATGCTGAGCGTGATCGTGCCGCTGTATCAGTCGGTGGCGACGGTGGCTGAGACGGTGCGCTCCGCGCTCGCGGATGAGGTGGAGGGCGGCGTGGAGGTGGTGGTGGTGGATGATGGGTCCACCGACGGCGGGCCGCGAATGGTGGGGGAGATCGTGCGGCGCGATGGGTGCGTGCGGATGGTGCATCAGAAAAATGGCGGGCTGGCGGCGGCGCGGAACATGGGAATCGCCGAGGCGCGCGGCGTGTGGCTGCGGTTTCTGGACGCGGATGATCTGGCGGTGGACGGTGGCGCGACACGCTTGATTCGATTCGCGGAAGCAAACGGATATCGCGCGGTGTGCGGGGCGCAGGAACTCATCGACGAGCATGGCGAGCTGATGGGGCGGACTCTTCCCGCGCTGGCGGGGGCCGATGGCACGATCGGGGCGGGAGAGTTTCTCGAGTCCAACAGATGCGGTGTGGGGACGGTTCTGATCCGGCGCGAGGCGCTGGGGAGCGAGCGGTTCGATGCATCGCTGCGCGTGTGCGAGGACTGGGACCTCTGGGCGCGGCTCGCGGCAGGGGGCATTCGCATCGGCGTGATGCCCGGACCAGCCGTCAAGCAGTACCGCGTGCGCCGGGCGAGCTTGAGCAAGGACTTTGCTGGCATGTTGATGGTCGGGCGGACGGTGATGGAGCGTGCGTTTGCGCGGGCGGGAGAGCTGCGAATCGACGGGGTGGATGTCTCACACGAGCGCGAGCTGGGCGCTCGGGCGCGGCTGGCACTGGAATGGGCGACGATGCGGGCACTCGGAGACGCAAAGAATCGCACGACAGACGCGGCGGAGATGTTTCGCTTCGGCGGAGGAATCGCGTTTAATGCGAAAGCCGCGGCGGGCGCGGCACACTGGGCCGCGCTGCTGGGGCTGGGGATTCGACCGGATCGGCCCGGGCTGGCGCGGGATGTCTGGCTGCGCCGAACGCGAGCGTGGTGGGCAACGTGCTGCGAGATGGGGTGGCTGAGCGCGGCGGACGCTGAACGGGCGTGGGGACATTTAGCGGATCTGGCGGCCGCGCCGGCGGAGGTGGCACAGGCGTGCGTTGCGGCGGCCCGTGGGGAGGGAACGGAAACCATCGTGATCTACGGCGCGGGCGTGAACGGGCGCGCCGTGGCGCGAGCGACGCTGGAGCAGGGATTGCGGCCGGTGTATCGCGATGATCACATTGACAATGGCACGCTGGGCGCGGAAACGCTGGAAGGTGTAGAAACTCAGCGGATGGATGCGCCGCACGATGAGAAGTGGGGCGTGGTGGTGTCGGCGTTCAGTGACGATCGCATCGTGGAGCGGCTCGCGGCGCGGCTTGCGGGTTTGGGCGTGCGGGCCACGCGATGGCGGAGCGTGCTTGAGGCGGTGGCCCGTTCACTTGAAAAAGAACTGCGCTCGGATTCACTCGATCTGCGGCTAGGGCGCGGGGCGCGGAGCACCGTGGTGCAGCCGAAGCACTCGGAACGGACTTCGACGATTTGATCCCGGAGAGAAAGAGGATTGCATGGCCGCTCGACTGACGGTGGTGATTCCGATGTTCAACTCGCACGCGACGATCGCGGAGGCGATTGGTTCCGTGCAGCGGCAGACGTTCCAGGATTGGCGGCTAATCGTGGTGAACGACGGATCGACGGATCGGGGGCCGCGCGTTGTTGAAGAACTCGCGGGCGATGATGATCGCATCACGATGGTGACGCAGGAGAACCGCGGGCTGGCGGGGGCGCGAAACACGGGGCTCGAGTGCGCCATCGAGTCCGGCTCGGAGTTCGTCGGGTTTCTGGATTCGGATGACTGGATGTATCCGGAGGCGTATGAGCATCTGGTGCGGGCCGCGGCGGAGACGGGCGCGAGCTACGCGGGATATGAGCTGTGCGATCAGGATGGGCGTTCGCTGGGGCGGCAGTCGCCGGTGAGCGCGCCGGTGGTGGGGCTGGATGAGCAGATCGAATGGAACCGGACGGCGACGCACGCGCACTTGTTCAGCCGCGCCATGATCGGCGAATGCCGTTTTGATGAGGGGCTCAAAGTCGTTGAGGACTACGACATGTGGCTGCGGCTGGCGATTCGCGGCGAACGATGGTCCGGCGTGGACCGGATTCTCGCGGCCTATCGCTTGCGCCCATCAAGCATGAGCAAGCAGTTCACGCCGATGTGCCGGTGCTACGAGCAGGTGCTGCGAAAGGCGTTCATCGAGGCGAAGGAGTTCGGGTGGGAGGAGAAGATTGATCTGAGCGAGCGGCGATTCCGGCGCGTGGTGGGGCACAGCGCTCTGATGTACGCGACCATGGAGGCGCTGCTGGATCCCGCACCGACCAAGCCGCGTGGAGCGTTGCTGTTGGAGGGCTCGGCGCGCCCGGAGCGATTCACGGCGGCGCAGCTGGCGCAGGCGGCGAGTACCGCGCTGCTGTTTGGTGCGTGTACCGCGCCGACGATCGACGGCGAGCGCGAGCGACCGTGGTTGGTTTCACTGCGGCAGTGGTGGGTGCGCTGCGCGGATGAGGGATGGATCGGGTACGACGATATTGAATCAGCAATGCACGAACTCGCACGGAAAGTAGTACATCCGGACGAGATCGTTGCGGCGATGCTGGCTGATGCTCGCACGCGCGGGCACGTGGCGGAGCAGGGACTGGTTGTTGTTGGGCTGGATCGCAACTCGCGCCGGCTGGTGCGAGCGGCGGCGCGGCTGGGTTGGCGCGTGCTGGCGGTGGACATGGGCACGGATGCTCGCGAGGGCGCGCTGCTCGAGCCGACAACGGGCGTGCAAGTGGTACACGAGGAGGGGCTTATACGCGCGGTGGCGGATGGGTTCGCGCACGCGTGCTGGGCGACGGGGCTCACCGGAGATGTTTCGCTGCGCGTGATTGCGGATGCGCAGCGAGTGGCGATGATGCCGCGGCTGGTGCGCCTGGTACTGTGGGATGAGTTCAGGGAGCGGATCGGGTTTGTGAACTCGCAGTTGATGCGTGAGGCACTGACGCGGCGGGGCCGGCTCGCGGGATGAGCGCGATTGCAAAGTGGCAAATGGAAAACTGGAAGACGCGCATGGGCTGGAAAGCCCATGCTACGAAGAGCAAAGGCACATGGGCGGGACGCCCGCGCCTCGGAATGGGGCACCTGTGATCACACGCGCACTTCGTACCACGCGGCGAGCATGGCGAGGGTGAACAGCCGCGTGCGGCGCATGTCGGGTTGCGCGGTCAGATACGAAGACCAAGTAGGCGCGAGGACACCATCGCGGACCAGTCGTGACTCAGCGATGACATCTCGCAACGACTCAAACGCCTGATCGCGCAGGCGGAGCGAAAAGCCCTGCTTGGGGCGATCGAGAATGTGGCGGGGAAGGATGTCGCGTTCGATGGCACGGGCGAGATAGGCACGGATGGAGGGCTTGCCGCCGCCGGGAGCGAGTTCGGATGGATCGACGGGGCGCGCGAGTCCCCACTCGATCACGCGACGGTCAAGATACGGTGCCCGGAGTTCGAGGCCGACACCCATGCACGCGCGATCGAGTTTGGGTTGGATGGAACCGGCGCAGAATCCGAGGATGTCCAGCCGCTGGGCGCGGCGGGGCATGGGCATCGCGGGCCGGTCGTGGCTCGCAAGCGGAGATGCGAACGACGCAAAGTTGGATGCGCCGATGTCCGGAGCGATGAGTGCGTCGGCTTCCGCAGGATGGAAGCCGCCGAAGGTGCGGGCGAGGTATCGGTGGGTGAAGGAGAGAGTGCCGAGAGCGACCATCGCGGCCTGACGATCCCGATCTATGGCGTCGGCACGCGCAACGCTCACCGCGAGTTGGGCGTGTGTAGCGATGATCTCGCGCGAAGGGGGCTGAAAGTTGGCGAGCGCGAGCGGGTGTGTCGCTGCGTCGCGGTGCCAGGCGTAGCCGCCGAGGGATTCGTCACCACCATCGCCCGCGAGAACAACTTTCGCGTCCGGCGCGGCGTGCCGCATGGCATCCGCGATGCGTGTCGCGGTGAGAAGCGCGGTGTACCCCTGCGGCTCGTCGTATCGCCGCGCGGCGGCGCGAAGTGTCGGAAGCAGATCGCCGGTACCGAACGGGATGATGCGATGCGGCATGCCGAGCGTGCGGGCGATGACTGCGGCGTCGGAGGATTCGTCGCTCGGATCGCCGTCGCTCAGCGTACACGCCTGGATGCGCGACATGTCCGCGCCGGAGTTGTGCAGGGCGAGCGCGATGGATGTTGAATCCAGCCCGGCGGAGAGAAACATGCCGACGGGAACATCACCGATGAGGTGCTCGGTGACGAGTTGTTCGAGCAGCGGGACGAAGGCCGCGTCATCGTGCGCGGGGTTGGACTCACTTGGAGGTTGCCAGTACGACGTGAGAGTGGGAGGGTTGCAAGCACCGCCGGACCACACAAGCATCGTGCCAGGCATCTGTTTGTGGATATTCGTCCACGCGGTGTGCGGAGCGGGAATGTACCCGATGCTCAACATCTGCCGGATCGCGTCGATGTCAATCGCGCCAGACGCGTGAGAGAGCAGCCGGAGTGCATCGCAGTCGGAAGCGATGACGAGAAGTTTTTCGCCACGGTTTTCGGGGTCGTCGATGAGCGACCAGACGAGGGGCTTCATGCCAGCGGGATCGACAGCGGCGATGAGATGAAACCCATTGTTTGTCTCACGGATGGCGGCGAAGGAGAACATGCCGCGAATCCGGCTCAGGGCTTCAACGTGGCCCCAGCAGTCAATGGCGTGCAGCAGCACTTCGGTGTCCGAGTGCGTGCGGAACGTGCGGCTAAGTGATCTCAGTTCGGCGCGGAGCGCGGGGGCGTTGTAGATCTCGCCGTTGTAGATAAGTGTGAGCGAGCCGCCATTTGCACCATCGGAGATGGACATGGGCTGCGCGGCGGACACGGAGAGGTCTTGAATAGAGAGCCGTGTGTGGCCAAGGAGCGCGTGCGGGGTGGCGTGCGTATCGCGGCCGTCGGGGCCGCGGCGCGAGAGATGGGCGAGCGTGCAATCCATGCGGGCGCGGTGTGACTCGCTCCATTCCGGAGCGGCGCGGGAGCGGAGAATGGCGGCGATACCACACATGGGCAAGGTCTTCGGTACGCATTTGAGACAAGGAACATCCACGGGATTCGCTCGCCATGATGAACATGGCATCGCTCATCCCGGGCGTGTGTGAGCTGGCATATGAATGGGGGTTGTGTCCACCCAATACTCGCTCCAGCGGGTGATGATCTCGCGGATGTGCAGCCCCGCCTCGGACATCTCCTGCTCCACCTGCGGGCGGGTGTATTCAGTTTCGTGGGTCTGGTCGCAGCGCCAGTCCAGGCCGAGTTCCTTCTTCAGCGGCACGCGCCAATCACGATCAAACGCGGGCACGCGGATGAGGATGCGACTCGGGTTGTACCACTGCGTCCACTGGCGCAGCCGCTTCGGACGATCCGTGATGTGCTCTAGGACATTGCTAAGAACAACAACATCGAAGGAGCCGGGAACACGGGTCTGGCAGATGTCGGCGCTCACGAGCGTGAGGGAATCGGCCCGACCACGAGCGACCGAGAGTTTCGCGGCCATGCCGAGGTTGTGCTCGGACCAGTCCACGCCCGTGACGGTCGCGCCGCATCGCTCGATGATGGAGAGCGCGACCATGGAGACGCCGCAGCCCAGATCGAGGACGCGCAGGCCGCGGGCGATGCGATCGGAAAAGAAGGCGTGATAGTCAGTGACCCAGTGCTTGGGGTGGACGCCGCCAAAAGCGTTCACGATCGAGTCGTCGATGGCATCATTCAGCGGCGTGTCCGCTGCCATCAGGAAGCGCTTGGCCTTCTCGGGGTCCAAACGCTTGGCGTATCCGTGCAGCGAGCGGGCGAAGGCCTGCGCGGCGACCTCCGGCGACGCATCCAGCAGTTCACGCGGCCAGAGCACCTGCATCGCGGGGGGTGCGGAAGTTTCCGAGGTCATCGTGGTATCTCCGTGTGCGGCGGGCGGCAGAGAACGGTGTGGCAGCGGCGCTCGGAAGTGTCCGCCAATCTCAGCCGCCAGAGTAGATCGCGTGCCACCCCGTGCAAGATGGGCTCATCTGCGCTGGGAAAGAGCATCGCGCGAAGCGCGGACCAGCGGCGCGAGCGCAGGTACGCGAGAAACTCGGGAGCGGACCACTCTCGAACGTGCTCGGGCTTGTCGCAGGTCATGCAGCCGCGCCCACGGAGCCGGGCGCGATCCGGGGTGGACAGGAGCACGAGAGTGTTCGCATGACAATGCCGCGCGATGAGGGCGAGTGCGGGGTCTGGGTCCAGGAGATGCTCGAGCACATCGGCGCAGATGATCAGGTCATAGGTGCGATTGGCTTGAACGTGCTCGCAGCGCTCCAGGTCCACGTTGCGAAAATCGCCGGGCCTGCCGAGTCGCCGGGCAACCGCGATGGCGGAGGGCTGGTCGATGCCAGCGATGTCGGAGCAGACCGGCGCGATGAGCGCGGCGAGCTTGGTGGCCGGGCCGCAGCCGATGTCGAGCACGCTGGTGAGCCGGCGCGTGCGAACCAAGGATGCGCCCCAGCGGTAGACATGGTGCTGGAATCGCCCGCTTGCCTGGATGCGCTGAGCGTTCCAGTATTCCATTGGCTGGCCTTCGGCATCGAGCGCGAGAGAGGCGTCGTGAGTCAGCGCCTGGGTGCGCTGGCGATACGCGGCGGGGAGCGAGAAATCCGCCGCAGACCGGAGTGCTCGGGTCGTGTCATCGTGCGCCGAGCCATCGCGGACGGACGCCGAAGCATGTGGAATGGTCGCGGTCGCGGTCATATGTGTGTTATCGGCCGTGGGAGGGGCTTGGTTGAGCGGCGGTACGTGGGGTGGGCGGGCGGCCGCCCGGAGTGTCGTACCAGCGTGTACCGGTAGCGGGCGCGCGTGTGTTTGCAAGTCCGGAAGCCACGAGGTCAAGCATCTGCCGAGCGAGCGCGTCGTAGCTGGCGTGCTGGCGAACGTGTGTGCCGAGTGCGGCGGATTGCTCGTCGCGCCACGGGCTGTCTTCAACGGCCCGGGTCAACACGCGTTCCAAGGAGGGCTGGTCGTGGAACATGATCGCCGCGGGATCGGTCCAGAGGTCCCAGACGGACTGCCCATCGCCGTCGATGTGTTCGGTCGGGCAGGAGAGCAGCCGCTGGGCGTGGATGCTGTTGAGCCAGACCGCCCGCGGGGCGTCTAGGCCCATGGAGCGCACAAACGATCCGTACCGGCGCGACTGGTCGCACGCGTCGATCGGGTATGGCTGGTAGTGATAGCCGCGCGAGACCGGGCGTGCGGGGACATCCGCGATCGGTCGTGCGCCGGCGCGGCAGGCGTGCGCCGCGGCGAGATATTCCAGCTGCGAGAGATCGTCGGCCTGCAACCGGCAGATCGGGAGCCCGCCGGACATGGCGCACTCAAACACGCGCTGGTGTACGGCGGTGTGCAGGGAGATGTGCAGATGCACGCGGGCCGCCTGGTAACAGGCACGAAGATCCTCGCCGTGGGCCAGCTCGCCGCGGGCGTGGGGGGCGAGAGTGGGGTGGGTTTCCCAACCCCGGCCGTAGAGGTGGATGCGCCAGCCGCGCCGGGCGGCGAGCGCCGCGGCCCATTCCAGGGTGCGATGCCGAAGAGCCCGATCGGCGATGGGGTGTGTGTAAGTACTAAGGATATTCACGAGCGCGGATTCGGTGTCGGGCAGTCGGTGCCGCCGGAGTTCCTCGGCGGTGGCCAGGCGCAGAAGCAGGGCGAGTGGTCCGGCCGAGATCGGGCGGTCGATGATCTGAATGATGCGCGGGAAGAGGGCGTCGTAGAACTCCGCGGCCCGGGGAACGGCCGCGTCCTCCGCGCGACGCAGCGCGTGCAGGGCTTCCGGGGTCCGTGCATGATGGGAGACATAGGCGATCTCGCACGCGTGGCGGGAAGCGTCCGGGGTGGCGACCGGGCCAGCGTGGAACTTCCGCTGCGAGGCAACCATCGGGGACCGGAGCGAGCGGGCTCGCGGAAAGCCGAACTGCTGGAACATCTCCTCGCGCACGTTGCCGAACACGAAGTCGCTCTCGCCGATGGCGGCCCCCGCGCCCGCATCAAACAGGTGGGTCATCGAGTCCTGCACCCAGGTGACGAACGGAACGTCCACGGCGTAGGAGCTTCCGAGCTGGGCCCGGAGGTAGTTCGGGGCCACGATCAGATCGGGCCGAAACTCCGCCACAACTCGAAGGTCGGCGGGCAGGTCGTGGATGGCGTGGTCGTCCGGCTCCATGTGTACGCGGACCTCGCACCCGCGCGTCCGCAGCGCGTCGGCCAGGTCGGCGACGCTGTGCCGCACGAACGTTGTGTAACGAGACGTGGCAAGCAGCACGCGGAGCGGGGGGTGCGCGCCCGAGAGCGCGTCGGCGTGGCGATGAGCCCACCAGGACCGCTCGCGAGCGGGGTACAGCTCGGCGATGCGCGTCCGCAGCTCGTTGCTGATGTCCGACACCTGAACCAGCACACCGGCGATCGTTCTATCAAGTGCCGGCGTCACCCGCTCGCGCGTTGAGGGAACCACGATGGCGGGGCCGGCGCTCCGGATGCCCAGCGCGGTGCGCTCCCGCACGAAGCGTTCCACGTGCTCGCCGGCATCCGCGCCGACAAACACGCGCACGCGTGGGTCGGCGAGCATCGCCACCATGCGATGCTGGGCCAGGCCGTGGAGAAACTGCGTCTGGCTTCGCTGGGCAACGACGATCAGCGACGCGTGCCCGTCGTAGCGCGGGGGCGTGGCACCATACAGGCGAAGAAAGAGCCAGGGGGGGTCTATGCCCTCCACGAAATACGGCGGCGGGTGGATCGAGGCCGTGGGGCTGGGATCGTGCTGCGGGTGCAGGGCCGCGGCCATGTCCTTCTGGCCCTCGAAGCTCTCCCAGGACGCCGCGTCTCCCGGCACGCGGCCAACGATGTCCCCGGTGCCGGCGCGAAAGAACTCCCGTGCGCCGGCCTGTTCGCGCCAGCACGCGACGTGCGCTCGCAGATCGACGGGCTCAATGGAGCGATCCAGAAGCGAGTCCACATTGGCCAGAACCGTGCGCTCCAGCTCGTCCAGCCCGACGCGATCATCGGCAAGTGCGTGGATGGTCCGGCGCAACGCAAGGACGCTTGGATCGGTGTGTACCCGCTCGGGAAGCCGATCCAACTGCTCGGTCGCGGCGGTGCGCAGACCCAGTTGGGCATACGCCGCGCCTAACAGGAACCGGATTTCGGCGTCGGCGGGAAGCACGCGGAGCGCGCCGAGAGCCAGGGGGGTGAACTCCCATGGAGAACCATGCCGACCGGCCCGGACGACATCCTCGCGCATCCATCGCGGCGAGGTCGAAACGACACTCCCGCCCGCACTGGCCGGAATTCCACGATGGGTCATGCTCACATCCCCTTATCGGTTCTTCGGAGCCATTGGGCCACGCGGTCTGACTTGTCCGATAGCAGAATTGATGTCACATTGGAATGGTCGGAAAACCCCCCTTTATCTGGTGACAGCACCACCCACATTCACGCAACCAGACCGTTCTGGGTTGATCGCCCAAGCGGTTTTGTCGGGTTCGATGGCTTCTAAGGTTCTCAATCACGAACAGCTTCTCGCACAACGGCGAGCAGCGCGGGCGGCGGGGCGGCGGGTGGTGCAGTGTCATGGGTGCTTTGACATCGTGCATCCGGGGCATTTGCGCCATCTGCGCCACGCTCGGGCGCAGGGGGAGGTGCTGCTGGTGTCGATCACCGGGGACTCGATGATTGATAAGGGGACGGGGCGCCCACTGATTCCGCAGGAGTTGCGGGCGGAGAATCTGGCCGCCCTGGATTGCGTGGATTGGGTGTACATTGAAGCCCGCCCGACGGCGGCTGACCTGCTCGAAGAGGTCCGCCCGGATGTATATGTGAAGGGGCGGGAGTACGAGAACAACAACGACCCGCGCTTCAAGCAGGAACAGGAGACGGTGCTGCGGCATGGGGGGCGGATTGTGTTCTCGTCGGGGGATGTGGTGTTCTCGTCCACGGCGCTGATCGCCGCGCTGGAGCAGTCGGCGGACCCGTATCATGCGCGGCTGCGGACGTTGCTCGGGCACGAGGAACTGGGGGGCGAGGAACTATCGCGGCTGGTGTCGAGCTTCAAGGGAAAGCGCGTGCTGGTGCTAGGTGAGGTAATCCTTGATACGTATGTGCTCTGCGATCGACCGGATGTGGCGGGAGAGAGCCCGATCCTGACGCTGCGCCCGGTGGAGCGGCGGACGTATGACGGGGGAGGGGCGATCATCGCGCGGCATCTGGCGGCGATGGGGGCAAGCCCGACGCTGGTCACGGCGTTGGATGCGTCGGAGGAATCACGATCGCTCGTGCAGCGGCTGGGGGCGGAGGGTGTTGAGGTGAGGAGCGTGCTGACGGAGCGGCCGCTGCCGGAAAAGCAGCGTTTTCTGGTGGGCGCGCAGAAGATGATGAAGCTCGATCTGGTGCAGCGGATCGAGCCGGACGCGGCGAAGCAGGAGGAACTGGTTGCGCTGGTGGGGGAGACGCTGGGAAATCAGGTGTGGGACGCGGCGATCGTCGCGGATTTCGGGCTGGGGCTGATGAGCCAGAGCGTGCTGCGCCGGGTCTGCCCGATGGTGCGGCGCGGGGCGCGGATCGTGAGCGGAGATGTCTCATCGAAGCGATCGAATCTCATGGCGATGATGGATATGGACTTGCTCTGCCCAAGCGAGAGCGAGCTGCGCGAGACGTATCGGGAGTTTGACGAGTCGCTGCCGACGATCGTGTACCGGCTGCTCAACGTGACACGCGCCAGGCACGCGATCGTGACGATGGGACCGGAGGGGCTGGTCGCGTTCGATCGGCTGCCGGGGTTTGATTCGAGCGCGGGGGAATGGGGATCGAAGGTGAAGCAGGAGCATGTGCCCGCGCTGGCGGCGGCGGCGGTGGATTCGCTCGGGTGCGGCGATGCGCTGCTGGCGGCGGCGACGCTCGCACTGGCTTCGGGCGGATCATTGCTGGCAGCGAGTTTCCTGGGCGCGGCGGCGGCGGGCGTGCAGGTGCGCCGGCTGGGAAACACAGTGGTCACTTCCGCCGATCTGCGTCAGGCGGTCGCCCGGCTGCACTCAGCGCATCTGGCGTATGCGCCAAGCGAAGTGGGGGGAATGGGCGCGACATGGGGCGCGGGCATCCAGCGATCACGAAAGCAGAAGGAGGATGGTGTTGCCCTGTCCAACGCGGCCGCGTCGCGGACCCAAGCGTGGGAGGGCGCGGGATGATCTCGTACGTTCTGCCAACGCGGAATCGGCCGGAATGCCTGGCACGCACGCTCGGCGCGCTCGGGTCATTGCCGACGCACAATGCCGAGGTGATTGTCGTGGACAACGCGGGATCGCCCCCCGCCTCGGTTGCCCCAACGCTTGCGAACGGGCTTCCGGCACGGGTCATCGGACGAGCAACCAACGAGGGCGCGGCGGGGCGAACCGCGGGCGCGGCGGCAAGCGACCCGTCGAGCGTGTGGATCGTGATGCTCGATGATGACTCGCATCCGATGGATGTGCTATTCATTGAGGCGTTGCGTGAGCAGCCGACGGATGTCGTGGGCGTGTGCGCGGAGATTGTTCTGCCAGCACGCGATTCAGGACGAGCAATTCGGGAATCCGGCGGATTGCCGGAGGTGCCGATCGGCTGCGGCGTGGCGTATCGGCGCGAGAAGTATTTATCCGCGATGGTTCCGGGGATGCGCGATGTCTTCGGCTATGACCCACGCTTCGGTTTCTATGCAGAGGAATACGACCTCGCCGCGCGGCTGATGCTGGCGGGCGGGCGGATCGTGCTGAATAGGCAGTTTGCCGTGCTGCACGAGAAGACTCCGGCGGGGCGGAGCATGGACACGATCCTACGTCGGCTGGTGCGCAACAACGCGTGGGTGATGCAGCGCTACGCGCCGCACGCCGCGCGCGGCACAGAAGTCCGGCGCACGATCGCGTGGTATGCAGGAATCGCGTGGAAGGAGCGGGCCGCGCTCGGATACGCGGCGGGGCTTGCGGAGACACTCGGCACGCTGGCGAGCCAGCCCCGGATGGAGATGGACGCGGCAACCTGGGATCGGTTCACGGGCAAGTGCGCGTGCCGGCGCGCACTCTTGCGGGCATGGAGCGAGCGGCGGTTTGCAACGGCGGCGATCGTCGCGCCGGGCAAGAGCGAGCATATTGTGCGCGAGGTGCTGGCGGAGATAGGGGTTGCGATTGTTGATCGCGAGGACAACGCGGATGCACTGGTGATCGGGACGCTCTCGCCCGGCCCCGCGCTGGACGCGTATGACCTGCTGCAAGGCGATGCGCGGGTGCTTGCGCCGTGGGCGATGAGCGCGGGCCATGCCGGGCCGCTAACCCGCGACATGCCCGGGGAGAGTTCGGGGCGCGCGGCGGCCTGATCCCGGCTTTTCATGCTGTTTCCAAGGGATTGCCCGCGCGAGTGCGGGCGGAGCGAACTACACTTCGGACCGTTTTGCAAGCATCCCTAGGAGCCACGTTCTCATGTTCAACTCCATCCGTCTGGTTGACAAACCCTCTTCCGGCGCACTCGTGGTCGGAGTGTTCACGGATCGGAAGCTGGACAAGGCGACCAAGGCGTTGGACACCAGCGGCACGATCGCGGCCGCGGTGGCCCGGGGTGAATGCACGGGCGAGGCGGGGAAACTCTGCGAGGCGTTTCCGATGGGCAAGGGCGCGCCGTCGCGCGTGATCATCGTCGGGCTTGGAAAGCGCGAGGAGTTCAAGCCCGGCGGGCTTCGCGCTATCGGCGGACAGATCGGGCGGCGGATGGTCGCGACGAAGGACACGACGGCCCGCGTCGAGCTGGCGGGCGTGCTCGAAGAGATCGCGAAACTGGACATGGAACACGCGGGGCGCTGCCTGGGCGAGGGGCTTGGGTTGATCGGCTGGAAGAACTGGCTCTTCAAGGGGACGGCTGGTGACGAGAAGCCCAAGCGGCTTGATCTTTCGGTGAGCGCATCGGGCAAGGCGTTCGTGGCGGGGATTGGCCGCGGACTCGCGCTGGCGCAGAGTGCGAACCTCTGCCGTGATCTGAGCGAGACGCCCCCGAACATCGCGACGCCGGAGTGGATCGCGGCCCAGTGCCGCGCCATGGCGAAGAAGACGGGGCTGAAATGCACCGTGCTCTCGGGCAAGGAACTTCAGCGCGAGAAGATGGTGGGGCTGATCAACGTGGGCAAGGCGAGCATCAACAAGCCGTGTCTTGTCCGGCTGGAGTATGTGCCCAAGTCCAACAAGTCAGCGCGCCCCGTGGTGCTGGTCGGCAAGACCATAACCTACGACACCGGCGGCCTCTCGCTGAAGGTGAACAACGGGATGGTGGGGATGAAGCGCGACAAGGACGGCGGATGCGCCGTGATCGGTGCGATGCACGCGATCGCGACGACGGTGAGGCCGAATCGCCCGGTGGTCGCGCTGCTGGCGGTCGCGGAAAACTCCGTCTCCGATGAGGCGTATCGCCCGGACGATGTGCTGACGTATCGCAACGGCGTGACAGTCGAGATTACCAACACCGACGCCGAGGGACGGCTGGTGCTGGCCGATGCGCTCATCTGGGCGTGCGAGAAGGAAGAGCCCGCGGCGGTTGTCGATCTGGCGACGCTGACCGGCGGTGTAGTAACCGCGCTCGGTTCCACCTTCGCGGGCATGTTCTGCGAGGATGTGCAGCTGCGCGAGAAGCTTGCTCGCGCGATGGAGACCTCCGGCGAGCGTTGGTGGCGGCTGCCGATGGACGCGGAGTATCGGGAAATGATGAAGTCTCCGATCGCGGACATCCTGAACTCAAACCCGAACCGTAAAGCGCACCCGATCCAGGGCGCGGCCTTCCTTTCCTACTTCGTCACGGCTCGTACGCCGTGGGCTCATATCGACATCGCGGGCGTCCACGCGACGGACTCCGACGGCGGCTGCTTTGTCAAAGGCCCGACGGGCTGGGGCGTTCGGCTTTTGGCGGATCTGGTGGCGGGATGACCATGGCTCCTGAGAAACTGGCAAGGAACCGGATATGTCCGTGATTCAGCACATACCGGGGCTTGCCCCCGCCGCGCCGGTGGAGTTGAAGCTCGACTCAGCACCTCTGAGCGCAACGCGCGATCGCCTCGTGCGCGAGGAGCGCAGAAGCGACGGCCCGACCCCGCTGTTCTTCGGCGCGGCCCGGCGCTCCGGCACCACATGGCTGGCGGGAATGCTCAACGCTCACCCGGAGATTGAATGCCGCAACGAGGGGTGGATGTTCAACGATTTCGGGGCGAGTTTCCCGGAGTGGCTGGATGAGGATCGCGTGCGAACCTGGGCGGCGCGGCGCGAAGCGCAAGGGACGTGGCTCCGGCACCAGACGATCGACGAAATGCTGCGGACGATCCGGCGCGCGATGTGGGACGCGGTGACGCGCGAGGCCGTTGGGCGCGAGGAGTGGAAGGATTGGCGAACGCTCCGATATCTGGGCGACAAGACGACGACCCACTTCTGCACCCAGATCGACGATATCGCGCGGACTTTTCCGGATGCCCGCTTCCTGCACATGCTGCGCGATGGGCGCGACGTGGTCGTCTCTGACATGTTCCTGCTTTTCAAGGAACTGGAGCGCCGCGAGATGCCCGAGGATGCACGGCGTGAGGCGGCGTCGTCGCGAGAGCATTATGTATTTGGTAAAGGGAAACGCACGCCACTGTTTCGCCCGGCGGTGCTGCGATATCTCACGACCGAGTGGGCCACGTCCGTCATGGGCGGGCGACGCGCGCAGGCACTGCTGGGCCCCGGACAGTGGCACGAGGTGCGCTTCGAGATGATCGCGGAGCATCCTGTTGACGAGCTTCGCGCAATTCTTAGTTGGCTCGACGTTGCTGCGGATGACGCGCTGACGGCGCAGATCGTGCAGAGACACACCTTTGAGCGGCTCTCTGGTGGTCGCTCGCGCGGCCAGGAAGAGCCGACTGCGGAGTGGCGCAAGGGCATCATCGGCGACTGGAAGAATCACTTCACGAACGAAGACCGGTTCTTGTTCAAGTCGATCGCGGGCGAGTTGCTGATCGAGCTGGGATATGAACAGGGCACGGACTGGTAACGGACATGATCGATCCGCGCCATCCCGACTATGCGTCCACGCCGGTCAGCGCCGATCGGGCACGGTTTCATTACGCGCCGTCGCCGCTGGAGCGGGCCGAGCGGCTGGTGACACCGGCGGTCACAGTCGTAACGCCGTTCTACAACACCAGCGAGATCTTCCACGAGACGGCGGCGTGTTTGCTTGGTGGACACGCACTGGTGGAGATACAAGCAGAACGCGGCGGGTTCGGAGAGCGCGGGGGTCGCGGAGAAAGAGCATGGGCGGGTGCGTGCGGGCAGTCGCTGCAGAACTTTGAGTGGATCATCGTCAACGACGGCTCGACCGATCCGGCTGCGCTGCGCGTGCTGGAGGCGTATCGGGCTCTTGCCAAACGTGATGCCCGCGTCAGCGTGATCGACCACGCGAAGAACCATGGGCTTCCGGCCACACGAAACACGGGATGGCGTGCCGCACGCGGGCCGCTGGTCTTCTTTCTAGATTCGGATGATCTCATCGAGCCGACGACGCTGGAAAAATCCGCGATGCACCTGATGTGCAATCCAGAGTTCGCGTTTGTGAAGGGATACTCGGTAGGATACGGGGCGCAGGAGTATCTCTGGTCGCTCGGCTTTCACTCTCGCGGCGGTATGCTGGATCAGAATCTCGTCACCGCGACGACGATGGTTCGGCGGAGCGTTCTGCACGCGATCGGTGGCTTTGATGAGTCCATCCGGCGCGGCATGGAGGACTGGGAGTTCTGGCTGCGGGCCGCCGCACACGGGCATTGGGGCGACACAATCCCGGAATATCTGGATTGGTACCGCCGGCGCGACAACCAGCACGCGGCGTGGGACAACATCGCGCGCGAGGACCGGCGGGCCCAGTTCCTCTCTCGCATCCGCGCCTCGCACGGGCACATCTTTGAGGGAAACTTTCCGGGTCCCGAGCGGGCGTGGCACATGCCGTTCATGTATCCGGCGGGACCAATGTCCGATGGTGGACGTCGGATGTCGGATGAGAAGGCGCGGACATCCGACATCGCACATCCGATATCCGACACTCTCCTAAATCCCCTCGTCAAGCGATCGCAACGCCTGTTGATGATCCTGCCGTGGCTGCGGATGGGTGGGGCGGATCGGTTCAATCTTGATCTGGTGCGATATCTCACGACCCGGGCCGCGCCGACATGGGATGTGACGATCGCGACGACGCTCCCCGGCCATCCGTGGCTGCCGGAGTTTTCCTCGCTCACGCCGGATGTGTTCGCGCTGGATCATCTGGCGCGGATGCCGCAGTTCCCGTGGATACTGGACCATCTCATCGCATCGCGCCGACCAGATGTGGTGATGGTGAGCAACTCGCAACTCGGGTATTTTCTGCTGCCGTATCTGCGCTCTCGCCATCCGGAAACGACGTTCGTCGACTTCAACCACATGGAGGAGCCGCACTGGCAGAACGGCGGCCATCCGCGCACTGGCGCCGGTTTCCAGGAGCAGTTGGATCTCTCGATTGTGGTCAGCGGACACCTGAAGCTATGGATGTGCGAGGAGCCGCGCCGCGCCGATCCGGAGCGGATCGAGGTCTGCCACATCAACGCGGACAGCACGACCTTCCGCCCCGACGCGGCGGGCCGGGCGGAGTGGCGGGCGGAGTTGAAGATTGATGACGACACGCCGGTGATTCTGTACGCCGCGCGGCTGTGTGCACAGAAGCAGCCGATGGTGTTTGCGCGAACGATGGAACTCTTGGTCCGTGGCGTGGGCGTCCCGCCCGTGGGCATTGGTGGCACGAGCTTTCCAGCCCGTGATCTTGGTGGCACGGGCTTACCAGCCCGTGATTCTGCTGATGTTGCTACAGGAGCAAAGGCACTCGGGGCGAAGCGCACCAAACCCGCCGCGGCGGGCCACGAAAACAAAGAACATGGGCAGGCAAGCGCACGCCACGAAGGAAGAGAACATGGGCAGGATGCCCATGCCACGGAGCGGAAGTTCGTGGCGCTGATCGCGGGTGATGGTGAGTATTACAGCGAGTTGGAGACGTTCATCAAGCAGCGCGGGCTGCACTCGTCGGTGCGGATGCTCGGGGCGATTCCGGCCGCCAAGATGCCCTCGCTCATGGCCGCGGCTGACATTTTCTTCCTGCCCTCGCAGTGGGAGGGGATCGCGCTTTCTATCTACGAGGCGATGGCAGCGGGGCTCTGCGTCGTCGGCGCGGATGTGGGTGGGCAGGCGGAACTCGTCACGCCGACCACTGGCGTCCTGCTGAGGTTTCTGAAGCGAAGTGGTGAGCATGAGGCCGTCACGTACGCGAGCACGCTGAGCGCACTGATCGCCGATCCGGAGCGAATCTTCACCATCGGCGCGGCGGCCCGCGCCCGCATCCGCGAGCACTTCGAGCTGGACTCCATGGGCACACGGATGCTGGCCCATTTCGCAAAGGCCCAGCGCCTCAGCCGCCAGAAGCCGCGGCAAGCGATCTCCGAGGGGTTCGCCCGCGAGCTGGCTCTGCAAGGCATGGAGATGATGCGCGTTCAGGAGCTCGCCGATGATCTCTGGCCATACCGCCAGAAGTATCTCGATCTCGTCCGTGGCACGGGCGTCCCGCCCGTGGGCTATGGTGATTCACCGGAAGACAACGCACGCAACTCAGAAGCGGCGCATGTGCTGACGCGACTGGAGCGGTCGCGCACCTGGCGGGCGATCCAGATGGTGAAATCCTCGCCGCCGTACAAGCTGCTCGCTCGGGCACGGTTTGGCGCGGACTGGCAACTGGTGGACCCGAAGGAACCGCCAGCGGTGCGGCTGGCGCGGCTTCGGTCCAGTCGGGCGTATCGCATCGCTCATATGCTCAGTGGCTCGATCGACTGACGCTGGTCGCGGGGCCTCCTACCCTCCAATCCATGCCCTTCACACTCAAGCCCGAGCAGGGATTCGGCGTCGATGTCGAGTCCACCGACTACCTCAAAGAGCACGTTGACACCGGCGAGCGCTGGGTGCTCAACTTCGGTCCCCAGCACCCCGCAACGCACACCACGCTGCGGCTGGTGCTGGAGCTGGATGGCGAGAGGATCGCGCGCTGCACGCCGCACATCGGGTATCTGCACTCGGGCTTCGAGAAGCTCGGCGAGCATCTGGACTACAACCAGTACGTGACGATCGTCTCGCGCATGGACTATCTCTCCCCGATCGCCAACGACATCGCCTGGCACGGGGTGGTGGAGCAGATGTTTGGCATTGATATCACGCCGCGCTGCAAGGTGCTGCGGACCATCATGGCGGAGATGGGGCGCGTCCAGAACCACCTGCTCTGCGTAGGCGCGGCCGCGCTGGATCTGGGGGCCATCACCGGATTCCTCTTCTGCTTCAACCCGCGCGAGAAGATCTACGACATCTGTGATTACATCTCCGGGCAGCGCTTCCACCCAGACTGGACGCGTGTCGGCGGACTCATGCAGGATCTGAAGGATGAGGAGGTCTTCAAGAAACTCTGCAAGGCCGCCATGGCGGATGTCGAGCAATCGCTGAAAGAGTTCGAGGGGCTGCTCAACACCAACCGCATCTTCATTGATCGAACCCAGGGCATCGGCATCTTTACCAAGGAAGAGGCCATCGGCTGGTCGCTCACCGGCCCCATGGCCCGCGCCAGCGGCGTGATCCGCGATCTGCGCAAGGACATGCCGTATCTCTGCTACAAGGACAACTGGGACGGCCAGGGGGCCGAGCCGGTGAAGTTCCGCGTCCCCATCGCGCTGGAGGGCGACTGCTTCTCGCGCTTCCGGGTGCGCTGCGAGGAGATCAAGGAATCCCTGGGGATTCTGCGGCAACTGCTGGACAACATCCCCGGCGGCCCGGTCGATGCCTTCGCGGATTCTAAGATGGTCAAGCCGCCCAAGAAGGATGTGTACGGCTCTATCGAGGGGCTGATCCAGCACTTCGAGCTCATCATGTCCAACCGCGGCTGGAAGGCCCCTATCGCCGAGTTCTATGGCGCGGTGGAGTCGGCCAACGGCGAACTTGGCTACCACATCGTCTCCGACGGCTCACCGCGCCCCTGGCGCGTCCGGACGCGCCCGCCCTCCTTCATGAACTACGCCGTCATGCAGAAGATGATGGAAGGCCACATGCTCAGCGACATCCCGGCGGTGATCGGATCGATCAACGTGGTGGCGGCGGAGCTGGATCGGTAGGCATTCAGAGCCGCGCGGCGTAAGCCGCCGGAGGGCTACGCATGTCCCGCACCTGCGAAGTTCCGCATGGAAGGTGCAACTCGTCATGATCCAAGCATCCCCTCGCCCCATGCTCGACAGCTTCGACGATTCGCCCCCCCCGGGCGGCACACGCCGGTTCCTCGTCGCCATCGCCGTCACGGTGCTGCTTCTTGTAGGCGTGGTCGTCGGCGTGTATATCTGGATGCAGGCCACCAGCAAGGTGGACTACAAAGGTCCGGAGCAACTGAAGTATCCCGAGCACCGGCCGTATCGGTAAGTCGCTTTCCGGCCGCGGCTCGGCACACACCGCGATATCATCCGCACGTTCTCCGCACGGCGGTTGCGGCGATCCACGCAGGAGTTTTATCCATGATTCGTTGTGCGAACTTCCTTTTGGCTCGGTCGTTGATCGCGTCATCGTTGCTGGCACTCACACTGTGCGGCCTGACCGGCTGCAACGCCGACTACGCCGTGGACATCACCAACAAGACGCCACAGCCGGTGTTTGCGAAAATTTTCCGCAAGGGCGGCAGCAGCGGCATGCTCGGCGCCTCCACGCGGCTCGGCCCCGGCGATCGCGCCTTCCTCGGCCCCGTGCGCACCAACAAGAACTCCGGCGCACTGCTCTCAGTCGATACGCTCGGCAACCCGAACCGCCCGATCAGCGTGGACATTCTCCCCGGCACCGCGTTCATCGAGGTGTTGCAAGACGGTCAAGCGGCGGACTCGCCGATTCGGATTGTTGAGAAGAAGTAGCGTCTCCCCCTTGAACTCCGCGAGCGACTACCGCCCCATCTCCGCGTTCACGCCGAGTCCGTCGATCTGCATGATCGTGATGGCGACGACTCTCCACGGGCCCTGCTCTTCTCGCTTCCAGTCGAGGCGGAACCACGCGCCCGTGGCTACCCCGTAGAGCTGCTGATCCTTCTGCGGCTTCACCCACACGCGCACTTGCGTGCGCGCCACATTCGGGCCATCGACTACCGCCTGCACGGGGCCGATCTCGTGTGATTCAAGCGGGTGCGAATCACCCAAGTATGTTTGCACCGCTTTCAGAACCTCTTCGCGCCCGCGCACGCCGCCGAAATGGCTGGAAAACACTCCGACACGGGCCTGCTCGGTCAGCAACTCACGCAGCTCGGTCGCTTTGACGGCCGCGGCCAGGTCGATCAGTTCCCGCGTCCGGGCCCGCAGGGTTTCCCGCGGGGTGGTCACGCCATACCCCAGACCCACGACCAGCGTGGCCAGCACCGCCGCGCACGCGAATATCGTCTTTCCCTCGCGCCACTGCCCGTGACGGCGCAACACCAGCATCGCCACCAAGCCGCAGACACCCAACCCGATGGTCAGCGGCCACGGATTCTCGAAGATGTAATACGCCAGCGCGGGCGGATCGGGCAGCCGAGGCACCGTCTCGCCACCAGCGTTGCCGAGTTGTGCAAGAAGAATCATCATATGGTGTTTACGGTCGGGCTCACGGATACGTTGCAACAATCCGCATCGCAAGCACGTTCAACTTCGCACCAACCAACTCCCACCAGACCGCCACACACGACTCAATCCGTCAGTTTTTCCAGCCCGAAGGCCCAATCGGTCGATGCCGGATGGTTCGGAGTTGTTCGATCATGTTCCCCCCGGCGCGATGAATGCGCGCCAACTGTTTCCCTGCCGCACGGAGGCGGCCCCTGTGACGCAACTGGCTACGAGCCATCTGGATGCCAATTTGCACACCCTCGCGGCCGCCAGCCCGGACGCGGTCGCGCGCATCCGGTCCGCCACGCCGCGTGCCGGCATTGTCTTCGCGGACACCCCCGACGGCGTTCCCACTGCCCGCATCTGCACCGACACCGGCGAACGTCAACTCGCCAGCCGCCATCGCCCGCTCGATGAGGCAACCAAACTGGTCGAACAGGTGGACGTGAAGGATGCCGCGGTCTTCGTGGTTGCCGGATTCGGCATGGGATACCACGTCGCCGCGCTGGCACGGAAACTCGGCAAGACCGGCATCATCATGGTGTACGAGCCGGACGTGGAACTCCTCCGCGCCGTGCTGGAGCGCGTGGACCACACACCGTGGCTCAAAGATGGCAACGTCTGCATTCTGACAGACGCGGATGACGGCGCGGCCATGGGCGAAGCCCTGCGCGGCGTGGAAGGCCTCGTCGGTCTAGGGGTGACGCTCGTGCAACATCCGCCCAGCACGCCGCGGCTGGGCGAGGGCACGCGCCGCTTCCACGAGCGATTCGCCGGGGTGGTCGAGGCCGTCAAAATGACGATCATCACCACGCTGGTGCAGGTCCGCGTCACCATGCGCAACCTGATGCAAAATGCCGACGCGTATGTGACGAACCCCGGAATCGCCGAGCTCAAGGGCGCGTGCGCTGGCAAGCCCGCGATCGTGGTCAGCGCGGGGCCAAGCTTGCAGCGCAATCTCGCGCGGCTTGATGATCCCACGGTGCGCGACCGCTGCGTGATTGTCGCCGTGCAGACGGTGCTGAGAACGTTGCTGGCGCGGGGAATCAAGCCGCACTTTGTGACCGCGCTGGACTACAGCGAGATCAACCGGCGCTTCTATGAGGGATTGACCGCGGCGGAGGTCGAGGGCATCACCCTCGTGGTGGAACCCAAGGTGAACCCAAGCGTGCTCATGGCCTGGCCGGGACGCCTGCGCTGCACCTCCGATGGGATGCTGGACCTGATGCTGGGCGAGAAACTCGCCGGCGACCACGGGCAGATTCCCCAAGGAGCGACCGTGGCTCATCTGGCGTATTACCTGGCCCGCCACCTGGGCTGTGATCCCGTCGCGCTGATCGGGCAAGATCTCGGCTTCACAGATGGGCAGTACTACTCCGGGGGCGCATCCATCCACGGCGTCTGGGCCGGGGAACTCAATGAGTTCAAGTCGCTTGAGCTTTTCGAGTGGCAGCGCATCGTCCGCATGGCCGGGCACCTACGCCGCGTCCGCGATGTGCGGGGGCGCGAGATGTTCACCGACTCGCAGATGCACTCGTATCTCGCGCAGTTTGAGACCGATTTCCGAAACGACGCCACGCGCGGTCTGACAACCATCGACGCCACCGAGGGCGGCGTTCGCAAGCAGCACGCCGAGCCGATGACGCTCCGATGTTTTCTCGATGCGCACGCTTCCACGCCCACGGGCGCGACCATCGACTCGCTCCTCATGCGCGCTGGCGAGAAACGAGCACCGCTGAACGGGCCGCAGAAGGAAGATGCGCTCCGCAATCTCCGCCGCCGCGCCGTCGAGGTGCGATCCCAGGTGCGTCGCGTTGCGGAGATCAGTGCCCGCACCGCGATCGCCCTCGCGGAGATGCGCGAGCATCACACCGACCGGCGGCGTGTTGACACCCTCATCTCGAAGGTCCACACCAGCGCGGCCGAGGTGCAATCCATCACCCCCGGCTTCGCGCTGACCCAGATCCGCGGCCAGGCGACCCTCTTCAACCGCGTTCGCGCCGATCGCATGATCGAGCTGGACCGGCACATTGACGCCACGCAGCGGCAGACGCAACAGATCACCCGCGATCTGGAGAACGTCCGCGGCCTGCGCCGTGCCGCAACAGAGGTCGGCGAGATGCTCGACGGCTGCGTGGCAACCCTTGATGGCGGCCCGCGCATCACCCGCGACATGCCAGTGAATGAGGATGAACTCGCACGCAACGCGCGTGAGTTGATCGACGGTGAGGTTTCCACGACACTCGTAGTCGCCACGGTCGCCGTGAGCGCCATTGTTCAGGTTGATCTGCACACCGGCTCGCTGGGGAACCTGCGCTCGCTTGCAGGCCCGTTCGCCGGACACCGAAGCGTGCTTGCGGCGACGGTGCATCGTCTGCTAGCGTGTGTGGAACTCCGCGACATCGTGCTCGCATGTAATAATGTTGAAACGACCACGGCCCTGCTCGATCCCGATCAAGCCAAGTGCGGGCGCGTTCGTGTGGTCATCGCGCCGCTGCAAGCAGATATGCGCCGTCGCCGCGCTATCGCCGCCGGTCGGCTCTGGTCCCGCCACTGCTGGCGCGGCGGGCTGGCCGACCTCACCGTATTCGACGAGGTCTTCGATCCGCGCGCCTGCCTTGCGCTCATGCAGCAATACGCGGCGGACGCCGCGCTGCTTGTCGGCCCGGACTGGTGCGCGCTCGACCCAGCGATGTGCGACGACATCATCCGCCGCCATCGCGAGAATCCGGCGGGAAACCGGCTCACCTTCTCGCAGGCCGTCCCCGGGCTCTGCGGGTGCGTCGTGTCGCGCGATCTGGCCGCGGACCTGAACAAGGGCCGGGATGCGCAGCGCATGGCTATCGCGTCCATCGGTGGCTTGCTCGGCTACGTCCCGATTGCTCCGCTGCCTGATCTGATCGCACAGCCGATCTGCCTCGCGCACGCGGGGCCGGTGCGCGACTGCGGCCTCCGGCTCATCGCCGATACGCAATCATCCCGCGACCTACTCGAAGCGGCGATCGTACGGCTCGGCGACAAGAACATGTCCGCGGCTTCACTCGTCACCGCTGCGATCGACGCACTCGCTCATCACCCGCAACCCGCCACTGAACTCGTCATCACCCGTGCGAATGTTGATATCACGACGGCTCTTCGCAACTGCGCGGCGAACGTCGCCGTCACGCTCGGCGACGGGCAGTGGGACCCGCTGGTAACCAGTGGCTGGATTGAAACGATTGCCGCCGCCCGCGCCGCCGGCGCGGCGGGCATCCATGTGCGCACCCGCCTCGTGGATGTGAGCGACACAACCCTGCGCCATCTCGTCTCCGGAGCTGTCGATGTTCTCAGCATCGACTGCCTAGATGAGTCGAACAGACTCGCGCCGATTCGCCCCACACTCGAACGCCTGCTCACGCTCCGCCGCGAGGCCATCGGCGATGACGGAATGGGCATTCCGTGGATCGTCCCCCGTCTGCTCCGCTGCGATGGCTCGTATGAACTCGTCGAGGAGTTCATCAACGAATGGGTCTCGCGTTGCGGCTGGGCCACGCTCGATCCGCTGCCCCGCGCCCGACCCGGCGAGCGCATCGGCCCGCTTCCCATTCCCGCCAGTGCGGCGGAGCGCTTCTCGCGCACTCGGAGGTTCGTGTGACGGTCGGCGCATCTCCTCACGCATCCATGCGCGGCCAGACCATCAGCCGCCCCGCGCTCGCCGTGATCATCGGCCGCGCTGGGAGCAAGGGCCTCCCCGGCAAGAACGCCATGCCAATTGCGGGCAAACCGTGCGCCCAGTGGACCATCGAGCACGCTCGCGCGAGCGAAACCGTCGGATACATCACTCTCTCCTCGGACGACCCGCGGCTCATCGCCCTCGCACATGAATCTGGCATCGGCGTCGCCACGCGCTCCGCCGAACTCGCCAGCGATACCGCGACCGTGGATGCCGCAGTGCGCGAGGCGATCACTCAACTCGAAGCCGGTGCATTCGGCGGCAAGCCCTTGCCCGCGACAACTCCGATCGTGATCCTCTATGCCAACGCCCCCGTGCGCCCCACAGGGCTCATCGATCGCGCTGTGCGCCGGATGCTGGAAACCTCCTGCGATTCCGTGCAGTCGTACGCGCCCGTCGGCAAGATGCACCCATACTGGATGGCCTGCGTTGAGAGCGAGACGGGGCGCGTCGCCCCGTGGGAGGGCACGATCCTCAACCACAATATCTATCGCCGCCAAGACCTGCCGCCCGCGCACATGCCCGACGGCGGCGTGCTCGTCGTCACCCGCCGCGCCTTGTTCGGCGAGATCGCGGACGTCGTGCCCGGCCCGCACGCCTGCTTCGGCCTTGACCGCCGCAGCGTGCTGAACAACGAAGGCGATGTCGTGGACATTGATTCGCCCATTGATGCGCTCGTCGCCGAGGCAATCCTCTCCAAACAACTCAACCACGCGGAGGCGAATCGTCGTGCAGATCGGAAGTAAGCACATCGAATCTGGCCGCGTGTACGTGATAGCCGAGATCGGCGTGAACCACGACGGCGCGCCCGCGAAGGCACTTGAGCTCGTGGATGCCGCGGCTCACGCGGGCGCGGACGCCGTCAAACTCCAGTATTTTCAGACCGACCTGCTTATGTCCCGCTCCGCCAAGCTCGCGGCATACCAGAAGAACGCGGGCGAGTCGGACCCGATCGCCATGCTCCGTCGCCTTGAACTGCGCATCGAGCAAATGGGAGCGATCGTGGATCGCAGCAAAGCTCTCGGTCTGCACGCGATCGTGACCGTCTTCAGCACGGAGCTGGTCGAGAAAGCCGAATCGCTCCGCTGGGATGCATACAAAACCGCCAGCCCGGACATTGTGCATCGTCCGCTCTTGGAACAACTCTCTCGCACAGGCAAGCCGCTCATAGTCAGCACCGGCGCGGCCCGCGCCGATGAGGTCGCCACCGCCGCCGCCTGGCTCCGCGAGTGGGGCGCGACCGGCCGCACCGCCACTCTGCAATGCGTCAGCAGTTATCCCACACCAATCGAGCAGGCCGAGCTCGGCGGCATCGCCGCGCTCGCCCTGCTCACGCGCGGCCCAATCGGCTACAGCGACCACACTCCCGGCGAGGAAACCGGCGCACTCGCCGTGCGCATGGGCGCGATGATTCTGGAAAAGCATCTCACTTATTCCCGCGCCGCCAAAGGCCCCGACCATTCCGCGTCGCTCGAGCCCGATGGGATGAAGCGCTACATCGATCTCGCCCGCGCGGCCGCGGCTTTCGGCGAACGCACCACTCTTCCCGGCACGCAGCAGGTCAAGCGCGTGCTGCTGATCGAAGAAGATGTTCGCCGCGTTTCCAGACAGTCCGTGGTCGCGACGCGAACACTTGCGCCCGGCGCGGTCATCGTCCCGAGTGATTTGACGATCAAGCGTCCCGGCACCGGTATCCCCGCCGCAGAAATTGCCCGCATTCCCGGCAAGCGTGTTGTCCACCCGATCGAGGCGGATTGCGTCATCGCCTGGGAGGATGTCGCGTGAGCAAAGTCCTGAAGAAATCCCGCCGGCGCGTGCTCGTGGTCACCGGATCGCGGGCCGAGTTTGGCTTGCTTCGTCCCGTCATCGACGCGATCCGCAAGCACCGCTCGCTGGAGCTGCGTCTCTGCGTCGCCGGCGAGCACCTGCTCGGCCCCGCGCACACCTGGCGCGAGGTCGCGAAGGACTACCGCATTGACGCCAAGGTACACATGCAGCGCGCCCGCGATCGTGGGCGCCTGGACCACGCCGCCGCAACCGGTCGCGGACTCGCGGGATTCGCGGCTGCATACAAGAAGATCAAGCCCGACTGGGTCGCGGTCCTCGGCGATCGCATCGAGGCCTTCGCCGCGGCAAGCGCGGCGAGCATCGCGGGAATCTCTGTGTGCCACATTCATGGGGGAGATCGCGCCGAGGGCATCGCCGATGAGGCGATGCGGCATGCGATCACAAAGCTCTCGCATCTGCACTGCGCAGCGACCAAGCAGAGCGCGGAACGCATTCTGAAATTGGGCGAACAGAAGGACCATGTGTTCGTGACTGGCTCGCCCGCGATTGATGGCTTGAAGAAGATCGCGCCCATGAGCGATTCCGCCGCCGCAACTCTTGGTGATCCTCGGATTGTCATGCTCCTGCATCCTTCTGGCTCATTGCAAGGCGCGGCGATTCGCCTGAATCCGGCCACTCTCCGGGCCATTGGGCTGACAGTACCAAAGAGCAAGGTGGCCTTTGTCTCCACGCCGAATCCGGAAGGCCGCTATGCGAAGTTCACGTACTTTACAACCACATGTCTTGCCGACGAGCCACCGCTCGGCCCGTGCCGGAATATCGGCCTGACCAAGTGTGGCGGCAACGGTCCTCGCGGCATCTTCCTGGCACCAAACTCGGATCCCGGGCGTGAAGAGATTCTGGAGAGTTGGCGACGCATCTCTTCGTTCAATGGTTGGCCGCTTGTGGAACATCTCCCCCGTCATCGCTTCATTGCTTTGCTCACACGGATGGCGGCCAAGAAGCGCGGCCTGCTCGTGGGCAACTCATCCGCGGGCTTGATCGAATGTGCGGCACTCGGCGTGCCCGTTCTGAACATCGGTCCGCGTCAGGCGGGCAGGGAACGCGATCGAAACGTCATCGACGCTGACCCGCTAGACACGATTTCCGTTTGCGCATTGATCCGTAAAGCGGATCGTCTTGCGGGCACGCTTCGCCCATCAACTCGATTTGGCGACGGCCACGCCGGCAAGCGCATCGCCGCCCTGCTCGCCCGAATAGACCCGCTGGCCGCGTCCATCCGCCGCAAACGCAACAGTTATTGAGACCCACTACCGGTTTCCCTCTCCACAACCCGCTGCCACAGACCAAGAAATCCGGACCCTCTTCCCCGAAAATCCACTTCTACAAAAGTGGACGCGCGGATAGTCCGATTCTCATGCCCAGACGCGCTCACGCGCCGGAGGCACCCATGTCCACTGTCCAGCCGATGACCAAAGAACAGGCCGTTTCCAACGCGATCCGCGAGATCAGTCACATCGCGACGCTCCCTGAGATCACGCTCAAGATCATCGGGCTCGTTGAGAGCCCGACATCCACGGCGCAAGACCTGAACAAGGTCATCTCCAACGACCCCGCGCTCTGCTCGCGCATCTTGAAGGTCGTGAACTCCGCCTTCTACGGCCTTCCCGGCCAGATCGGCTCGATCAATCGCGCCATCGTGCTGCTGGGTCTGAACGCCGTCAAGAACATCGCCATCGCCGCGTCGCTCGCCAAGCTCTTCCGCGGCGGGTCGCTCACTCCTGAGTTCTCCGCCAAGGACCTCTGGACGCACTCCATCACCACCGCCACCGCCGCCAAGATGATCGCCGATTCTCTCAAGCTCGGCTTCGCCGATGAGGCCTTCCTCGCAGGTCTGATACACGACATCGGAATCATCGTCGAGATTCAGTACGACCGGCATCGCCTCATCGAGGTCGTCGATCGCGTCAAGCCCAACAAGGACGGCAAGCCCTCCGGCGACTGGCTCGCCGCGGAAACCGAGATCTTCGGCGCGACCCACCAGGACTTCGGCCAGGGGCTGTGCGAGAAGTGGAAGTTCCCCAAGAACTTCGCCCTCGTCACCGGCTTTCACCATCGCCCGCTCGATCTCTCTCCCGACATCCGCACGTTGGTCTCCATCATCCACGTTGCCGACAAGGTCTCCGCGACCATGCCCGGCGGCTTCCGCATGGACATCCAATCGACGGACGTTGACCCCGCGATTCTCGAGTCGCTCAAGCTCAGCGCCGAGGCGCTCAAAACCATCACAGACAAGCTCCCCGAGCAGATGCAGGCCGTCAACGCGATGCTCAACTGATACCCATCGCACAATGAACACACGCCCGGGATGAGCGAGTCCGCGAGCCAATCCCGTGGATGACCGCCGGAGTTTCAAGTCCAATTGGCACTACACGAACCAAAGGGTGCGCCCGGCACATCGCACGGATGCGAGCCGCCGGACGATGAGAGAGATTTTGTTCCCGCGTTGCGGAGCACGCGGTCACCCGGAGACGATTGGCGGCGGCCTCAATGGACGAGGCCGCCGTCATCTTTTTGTGCCGCGCTCACCCGCGCGATGCCGCCGGTGCAGAAACCGTCAGCGTCGCCGCCTCGCAGAGCGGCGTGGGATGGCGCGAGTCCGCCAGCAGGTCGTGCAGTGTGACCGACCCATAGATATCAATCACCGCCTTCGCCGCCGCGTCCGTGGTTCGGTGCAATGAACAGAGCGTGGTGCCGTGACTCTGCAAGCCCAGCGGGCAGGTCGTGATCCTCTGAATCTCCGCCACTGATCGCACCACATCCAGCAGCGTGATCCGCGACGCGGCCCGGGAAATCTTGTATCCGCCGCGCACGCCGCGTCGGCCCACGATCAGATTCGCCGCGGAGAGTTGCTGCAACACCTTCGCCAGATAGTGCGGCGGCACCTGCGTCTTCTCCGCCAGCGCGTGCGTTGATACGAGTGCCTCCGGCGTGAGTGCCAGCCAACTCATAGCGCGCAGTGCATATTCAGTGGTCTGGGAAAACATGGGGGCCTTTGCGTGGTCCGGATTCCGCCCGGACAGGTACCCGCCCCACGAGTGTCGTGAGTTTACACGAGTTTCATCCTGGCTGCACGTTGTTCTCAGATTGCATAGAAGCTACTGAGCATTCAACCCGCCACCGTCACGGGAACTCCCGACATTTCGGGGGTTCCGCGGCCCGCCGCGTGCGCACGTACAACCGATCGGAACATGAGCAGTAGCAAAGAGTTAGCCACCACAAGCAATGTGCCGCCCTCGTGCCCAAGCACGCCCATCCATAGCGGCAGAGGATGCCCGATCCGCGAGCCGACCAGCGTCACGACGGCCATGACCACAATCGCCAGCAGGGCAAAGCCAAGGTTGAACAGAATCGTCCGCCGGGTCCGTCGCGCCAGGGCCGCGGCCCAGGGCACCACCGAGAGATCATCGGTGAGCAGCACAATGTCCGCCGACTCCAGCGCGGCGTCAGAACCGCCCCCACCGACCGACCCGATCGCGATCGAAACATCCGCCGCCGCCAGCGCGGGCGCATCGTTCACTCCATCACCAATCACCCCAACACCCGCCTTCGGGTTCGCCGCTCGGGCCAGTGCCCTGATCTCCGCGACCGCGGCAACCTTGTCCTGCGGCAAGAGTTCCGCACGAAACTCATCGAGCCCGAGCGACTCGGCCACCGCCCGCGCCGTCGCCGTGTTGTCTCCCGTCAACATGACCACCGGGCGCACGCCCATCGCGTGCAACTCGCTCACCAGTGTGTCCGCGCCGGGACGAACGGTGTCCGAGAGAATCACCACTCCCGCCTGCTCATCGTGCGCCACCACAGTGCCGATGCGCCCGCGCTCCTGCACGGAGTGCAACACCTCGCGCACCCGGGCGCGAAGACAGACTGGGATGATCTCCTCCACAAACACCAGCGTCCCCAGCTTGGCGGGCTTGCCCGCGATGGTTGCGGAGACGCCACGCCCGGGCGTCGCGCGGGGCTCGATGGTCGTCGCCGGAGCAACAGAC
Organism: Phycisphaerales bacterium; assembly: GCA_043776515.1. Taxonomy (GTDB): domain Bacteria; phylum Planctomycetota; class Phycisphaerae; order Phycisphaerales; family UBA1924; genus UBA4658. The sequence goes on along the minus strand of JAYVRG010000096.1, from coordinate 16,675 downwards.
CGCGCCGCCGCGGCATCCCGAATCGCCACCGCGATCGGGTGCGTGGAGTCCTGCTCCAACCCGGCCGCGACCGCCAGCAACGCCTGCTCGTCGGACCAACCAATCGGATGCAGTTGATGCACGCGCATCCGCCCTACCGTCAAAGTGCCTGTTTTGTCGAAGCAAACAGCCCGCAACCGTGCCAGTCGCTCGATCGCCTGGCCACCCTTGAACAACACGCCCGCGCGGGCTCCGCGCGCGATTCCCGCGAGCGTCGCTGTCGGTGTCGCGATGATCACTGCGCACGGCGAGCACACAATGAGCAGCGTGATCGCCGTGCGCAGCGCGCTCTGCGCGGGCTCGTTTAGGGCCCAGAACCAGATCGCAAACACCAGCAGCGACGAAACGAACACACCAATCGCGTACGGCTGGCTCACCCGGTCAATCAGCCGCTGCACCGGCTCGCGCTGCTGCTGCGCCTCCAGCACCAGATTCAGAATCCGCTGGATGCTCGATTCCTTTGCCGGCCGCGTCACTACCAGTTCGATCGGATCGCCGACATTGATCGTCCCCGCGAACACATCATCCCCCGGCCCCACCGCCCGCGGCACACTCTCCCCCGTCAACGTCGCCTGATCAATGGATGACTGTCCCAGCGTCATCCTCGCATCGGCCGGAATCGACTCCCCCGGCAGCACCTTGATCGCATCCCCCGCCACCAGCGCCTGCGGGTCCGTCTGCTCCCACGCGCCGGACGACCGATTCCGGCGCAGTGCCTTGGTCGGCATCAGCGCGTGCAACGCTTCCACCGCTCGCGTGGTCCGCTGCATCGCCAGATCTTCCAGCGCTCCGGAGAGTACGAACAGGAACAGCAGCAATCCGCCCTCACCCGGTGCCCCCATGCCCGCGGCCAGAATCGCCCCGACCACCATCAGCCCATCAATATCGAAGCGAAGCTCCCGCAGCGATCCCCACGCCGCGGCCGACGCATGGATCAGCCCAACCGCCAACGCACCCCAATAGCACCAGTGCGCCATCACCTCCCCACCCGGCTCTTTCCAGAGCAGCGCCACACCCAGACCAATCACTAGTAGCACACCCGCGATCCCGCTGCAGATCAGCTCCCCCCGAGTTGAGAACAGTCCTCTCAGAACTCTTCCCCTTGAAGTGGCCGAGGACAAGGTTGGAGCACGTTCGTACATCGAAGAAGCATATTGATCGGAACGGCCTCTCGCGGGTTCCCGATGATTGCCGAACATGTGACAGACACGCTCGTAAAACTTGACACAGAGACAGGGCGATCCAACGCTTTTCTGGTGATCGGGCTTGAAGACGCGGGTTTTTCCCTCGTCGGTCCGCTCAGACATCTAGGTGTGTGCGTGCCCGGCTGTCCATGTGGAGCGGATCGGGGCGTCATCGAAGCTTCAAGGACTGCAGCTTTGGGACAATCGCAATTATTCTCCGTTGATTGGTTGCACGTTGCCACGGATAGCGGCGCGGGCGTGCTGATCCTCGACTCCCAAGGGCGGGTGCTCTTCATCAACGCGGTCGCCGCCCGTATCTACGGCAGGCGTAGTGCGCGCGAAGCCACCAACACTCGGCTCGCCGATCTCATGCCGCAAGCGGCCGCCGCAGAACGTGCGGAAATCACCCGCCACGTCATTGCTTCCGGCGAGACCATTCAGGCCCGCGAACTCTGGGGTGGTTGGGCCATGCGCTGGACCATCCGCTCCGTGGCCAACTCCGCGGACGCGGCCAATCCAGGCGCTCTGATCGTCTGCTCGCAAGAGAGCGCACTCCCCGAGGATTTCGGCGAGCCCGCGGCCCGCGTGATCGAGTTCAAGCATGTGGACTACGGCCAGCTCACCGGCCTTACCCCCAGCGAGCTCAAGGTGATGGCCCTGATCGGCGAGGGCATGAGCAACGCGGACATCGCCGCCAAGCTGCATCGCGCCGTCAAGACAGTCGAGTCGCACCGGGCCGCGCTCACGGAGAAGACCGGCAACTCCAGCCGCGTGCAACTGGGCATCATGGCCCGGCGCGCCGGGCTGCTCCGGCGCGTCGCCCTGAACGACCACGAGCCAACCAGCCCTAAGGTCGGGGTTTGATCTCCCTCTTGGTAAGATGGACACCTGGCAATCCTGCAAGGGTGATGGCCACACGCGACATACATTGGCGTGATGTCCGATCCAGCCAGCCCGGAAGGGCTCTCGATGGGGGCTGATGTCGGTGTGCGCTCCGAGCGGCTCAGCCCGGAGGATTTCGCGCGCCTGTATCAGCACCACTGGAAGGCCCTTTGGTGTGTTGCCGTGGGTGTGCTGAATGATCGGACTTTGGCGCAAGATGTGGTGCAACAGGCCGCCGTGGTCGGGCTGGAGCGGCTCCACACCTTCGATTCGGACACCTCCTTTGTGGCATGGATGATGCAAATCGTGCGAAACATCGCGCTCAACGAAGGCCGCAAACGCCACCGCCGGCGCACCGGTTCCGCCGACACCGAGCAGCTCGACTCCGGTCGGACCACCAGCGGGCGCGGCGGCGCACCGACGGAATCCGGCACTCTGACCAGCCGCGGCCAAGTCCTCCCGGGAACCGAACCCTTCGACGACGACCTGCTCCGAGCACTGGACACGCTTGATGAGACCGCACGAGGATGCCTGCTGATGCGCGTGGTGCTGAACATGCCATACAAGGAAATCGCCCTGGCGCTGGATGTGCCCGAGGGCACCGCCGCCAGCCATGTGCATCGGGCCCGCGCCACACTCCGGAGCGCGCTGCGCCACGCGGTCGCCCCGAAGGGGGTGCGCCGATGAACACTCCGGAGAACACTCCATTCACCAAGCACGCCGCGCGAATCGACACGTATCTGGACGGTACCATGGCCGCCGCGGAGCGCAACGCGTTCGAGCGCAGCGTCGCCTCCGACGCTTCCCTCGCAAGCGAGCTCGAACTCCAGCGCCGCATCGACACGCGGCTCGGTGTGCTGATGGCTCCGCCGGAGATTGCTCCCGTGGCCGTCACCCCTTCGCGCCCCACACCCGAATCCGCCGCACCCATTCCCATCACTCGCGCTGCCCGCCAGATCCCCGGCTGGATGCGTTTTGCGGCCGTGCTCGCTCTCGTCACACTCGGAATCTGGGCCGCGCTCGCACGGCCCTGGCACTCCCTGCTCGGCCCCGATCCCTCAGACATCGCCGCCAACGTCACCTACCGCGAACTCGTCAAGGGTGGCCTCAAACCCTCCTGGGTCTGCGAGTCTGATGCGGTCTTCAGGAAGTTCACCAAAGACAAGTTCGGCGTTCCGTTCACCGTGACGCCCGCGCCCGGCCTCGAACTTGTGGGATGGACATACACCTCCGGCCTTCTCGAATCGAGCGCATCGGTGCTGATGTGCCGCGTGGACGGCAAACCCTCCATCGTGGTCGTCGGCCCGCTCGCGGATGATCGGCGCATGCACGCGGATGCCGCGTCCGGCGTGCAGATTCATCGCAAACTGTGGTCGGGGCTGGTGATGTACGAAGTCAACGAACGATCCGATGCGCCGATCCTGGATCGCATCAAGGGCGAGTGACACGATTCCTGGTATTTCCGGGTGGCCCGCCGCTCCGCGGCGGTGCTTTTTCTCACCCCAACGCCTTGTCAAACGCCCGTAGCGCGACCGTGATTGGTAGAACTCGCCCATCCTCTGCGGCCATTCTCAACTCACGAACCGAGCGACCGCTCCAGCATCCGCGCGATGCGCAGCAGCCGCACATCCTGCCACGCAGGGCCGAGCAGTTGCACGCCCACCGGCAGATCAACCCCGCCTGTCCCCGCACCATGCGCGACTCCGCCCGGAATGGTGATCCCCGGCAACCCCGCGAGATTCGCGCCGACCGTGTACACATCTTCAAGATACTCCGCCAGCGGATCGGCCGTCTTCTCCCCGATCGGCCACGCGGGAGTGGGAGAGCTGGGCATGAGCAGCGCGTGGCAGCCGCGAGCGTTTCCATCACCCGTGAACGCTCGAGCAAAGTCGCGCGTGATGAGCGCCCGCACCTTCTGCGCCGCGGCGTAGTACGCGTCGTAGTACCCGCTGGAAAGCACATGCGTGCCCAGCATGATCCGGCGCTGCACCTCCGCGCCAAAGCCCTCCGCTCTCGATCGGCAGTACAGGTCCATCAGGTCTTCGCCCGGCTTGAGCTGGGCGCGCCGCCCATATCGCACGCCATCAAACCGCGCGAGATTCGAGGAGGCTTCCGCCGGAGCGATGATGTAATACGCTGCGATGCCCGCCGCCGTCAGCGGCAGGTCCACATCCACGATCGTCGCGCCCATCGAAGCAAACGCCGCCGCCGCACGCTCCAGCGCGCCCGCCACCGCCGGGTGGTTCGCCCCCGATCGCGCCTGCGTCGGTACGCCGATCACCAAATCCTCTACCGGCGATTCCAATCCATCCATCGACTTCGCATTTTCAGTCAGCGATGTCGTGTCTCGTGGATCATGCCCGACAATCACCGACGCCAGCAGCGCGGCGTCCGCCACGCTCCGCGCAAACGGCCCGATCTGATCCAGCGACGACGCATACGCCACCAGCCCATACCGCGACACCATTCCGTATGACGGCTTGAACCCCACGATTCCCGTCATCCCAGCCGGTTGCCGGATCGAGCCGCCCGTGTCCGACCCGAGCGCCCCGAGCACAATCCCCGCCGCCACGGTGCACGCCGAGCCGCCGGATGACCCGCCCACGATGCGCGCCTGATCGTGTGGATTCCTCGTCGGCCCGAAGATTGACCGCTCCGTGGTCGAGCCCATCGCAAACTCATCCAGATTCGTCTTGCCGATGATGATCGCGCCCGCGTCGATCAACCTCTGCGCCGCCGTGGCCGTGTAAGGAGATTCGTAATTCTCCAGTATCCGGCTGGCGCACGTCGTGCGCCCCCACGACAAACAGATATTGTCCTTCAGCGCGATCGGCACCCCCGCCAGCGGCCCAACCGTCTCGCCCGCCGCGAGCCGCGCATCCACACGTTTCGCCTGCGCGATCGCCTCATCGCCCAAGATGGAGATGAACGCGTTGAGCGTCGGATTCAGCCGCTCCGCCGCCGCGATCGACTCGCGCGTCGCATCCTCCGCCGAGCGTCGGCGAGCAGCAATGTCTTCTCGAAGTTGAATGAGCGGATTCATCGAATGCACAGGGTGCGAGCACGGGAGCAATCCCAATCACTCACGCCCCGCCTCCCTCCCCAATCACCTTGGGCACCTGCACAAAGTTACCCATCGTCGCCGGCGCGATCCGCAGCATCGCCTCAACGGGTAAAGTGTCCACCGGCGTCCGCGCCCGATCCTCATCCAGACGATTCACCCCACCACCGGGATGGCTCATCGGCTCCACACCGGCCACATCAATGGCCCGCAACTGGTCCATGTGCCCCAGCACCGCAGAGAGCTGCCCCTGATACTGGGCAACCTGCGCATCCGAAAGAGCTAGCCGCGCCAGCAGCGCAACACGCCGGACATCCCCGATCGACAGTGCCCGACCGTCGCCGGCTTTCGCCGCGTTGTGTGTCGTAGTCATCGCGGAATCAGTAGGAATCATCCGGCGATGTTAGCGCAGCACTCCGCCGCCGGAACCCGATGCGTGTCGCGTGTGAACAGCCGCGCGACATGGCGGCGCACTCTCGTGTGATGCCGCATGAAAAAAGGCCCCGAGCGCGTGCCCGGGGCCTTTATGACTGACAATCGTGTCTTTCTCGCTACTGCTTCGCCTCACCCTTGGCCGCATCGCCCTTGCTCGGCATCGAGGCCAGTGCCTCCGCCACACCCGGCACATCGCTCGCGCCCGTCGGCACCTGAATCGTCGCGCCCTTGAAGGCTTCGCCAATCGGCTCGGCCCGGCCGCCCAGGTGCTTGGCGAGGAACTGCTCCGTCACCGCGTTGAAGCTGATGCGGTTCGCAGGCCGCGCAAAGCCGTGGCCCTCATCCGGATACAGCACATACGTCACCGGAATCTTCTTCGCCGTCATCGCCCGCACGATCTGGTCCGCCTCCGCCTGCTTGACGCGCGGGTCGTTGGCGCCCTGTCCGATCAGCAGCGGGCGTGCGATCTTGTTCACCCGCGACAGCGGCGACCGCTCATCCAGGAACTTCTTACCTTCCTCAGTGCGGAAATCACCGACGCGCTTTGTCATCAGATCAATCTCCGGCTCCCAATACGCCGGAATCGTGCTCAGCAACGTGTTCAGATTTGATGGCCCGACAATGTCCACACCACATGCGAAGACCTCCGGCGTGAACGTCACGCCCACCAGCGTCGCGTACCCGCCGTACGAGCCGCCCATGATCGCGACCTTTTTTTCATCCGCGATCTTCTGGTCAACGGCCCACTTCACGGCGTCCAGCAGATCGTCGTGCATCTTGCCCGCCCACTCAAGATTCGCCGCGTTGAGGTGCTTCTTGCCCACACCCGTTGAGCCGCGAAAGTTCACCATCAGCACCGCGTACCCACGATTCGTCAGCCACTGGGCCGTCGGGTTGTAGCCCCAGTTGTCGCGTGCCCACGGCCCGCCGTGAACGAGCAGCACCATCGGCAGCGGCTTGGATGCCTTGCCGTTCTGATCCGCCTCCAGCGGCAGCACCAGATACGACACCAGCCCCAGCCCATCGCGGGCCTTGATTACGTTCGGATACATCTTCGCCAGCGGCTGCTCCGCCAGCGCTTTGCTCGATACAAACAGCGTCGTCAGCTTCGGCTTGCGTCCGGGAGTATTCAGATCGCCGCGATCCAGCAGACAGGTCTTGGCCGGCGCATCCGCCTCCACAAACGCAACAGTCCAGTACCGATCATCCTGCGAGCGGCTCGTGACGTTCATGTCCCCGGGGCCGCCCTGCAGTCGCATCGCCTGAAAATCCTTCTGCAATGACAGATCAATCAGGTTCCACTGCTCGCGGTCGTAGTTGGTCTTCGCCGCCTCGATCTTCTTGGTGATCGGGTTCACCATCACGCCCTGGATATCGCTCTGGTCGTCCTCCAATACCAGTGTCTTCTTCTTGGTGGCCACATCCACCGTAAACAGCGCGGCCGTATCCCTGCCGCGCGAGTCCATCATGTACGCCGTATTTCCCGTCTTGTCGAAGCCGACGATCTCCGTCGATCCAGCATCCTCCATCGGCACCGAGTCGTAGGGCTCAAAGCCCGACTTGCCGTTCTCAATCGCCTTGTAGAACGCGATGCTCCCGTCCTTGTTCGCCCGCGCCGCGAACCGCACGTTGAACCCATCATCCGTCACGAACGATGCGTATCCGCTGGACCGCTCCTTGCCGTCCGCGCCCTTCTCCAGAACCTCGTTCTTCACCAGCAGCGTCTTCGCGCCGGTGCGCACGTTCAGCTTGTAGATGTCGTGATACGCCGGATTGCGATCGTTCAGCCCCACCAGAATCTCATCCGGGAACCGCTCGCTCACATCCTGAATCTGGGCCGCGACGTTCTCCAGCGGCGTCAGGTCCTTCACCTCGCCGCTGTCGATGTCCGCGGAATAAATCCGCCAGTTTTCGTCCCCGCCCTTGTCCTGCGTGAACAGGATGTTCTTGCTGGAGTACGCCCAGCTATAGCTCCGGATGCCGCGCCGATCATCCTTGGTGATCGGCTTGGCCGCGCCCAGATCATCCGCTGGCCCGACCCACACGTTCATCACCCCGTTCACCGCCGCCAGATACGCGATGTGCTGGCCATCCGGCGAGATCCGCGCCTGCGACTTGTCCGGATTGCCAAACAACACCGCCCGCGGGATCAGCGGCACGCCCTTGCTCAGATCCACCAGCGGCCGCTTGTCCGGCGACGCCACCGGCACCGGCGCCGTCTTCTCTTTCTCCGGCTGCACGCCGGGAAGCAGTTGCGCAAAGGTCATCGGAGCGAGCACGAGTGTGCAGGCAACGGCAATGAATGAGACGCGAACCATCGGCAAAGTCTCCAGGAGTGGCGTGGCAAAGTCCCCACGCTGTTGTTGGGTGATTCGAAGGATAGGTTGCCAGTTCCGCGGCCTTGACGATCAAATGGCCCCGTCTCCTGCCCGCTCCGCTTGCATTTTCTTGTCCTCTCCCCGGCGACACCCCGGGCATTCGGCCGTGCGATGCCCCCGTGAGCACTCCATTGGCCAGTTGGCATCGCCGTTCTACTGACACCCCGCAAACCACCCACCCAGAAAATCAAAGATGTCCTGCACCGTGATCCCCGCTTGACCGTTGTAGTCCGCGCGCGGATTGGCCCCGAACCACGCGTTCAGAAAATCAAAGATGTCCTGCACTGTCAACCCGCCCACCCCGCTGAAATCCGCCGGGCAGACGCTGTATGGAACGATCCGATACAGATTGCCGCCAAATACATCCGCCACCAGCAGCTCCCCCGCCGCGTCCTCGCCAAACGCCCCGATCGTCAGAATCGCGTTTCCGCCCGGAAGCCCTAGGTCCGGCGTGTGCTCCACCACCTCCGTCGCCTGCCCCGCCAGCACCCGCAACGACCATATTTTGCCGTTTACAAAGTCGGCAAACACCAGCTTCCCCTGCAAAGCTGAAATCCCCGCCCCGTGATACACCGGCCCCCCGATGATCGAGAATCCGACCTGATGCGTGTACTCATACACCGGCGGCGTGATCGCGGGTGATCCGCACACACACCCGCCCAGCCCGGTACACAGCGTTCCCTCCGTGCATCGCCATCCGTAGTTCCGCGCCCCAGAACTGCTCGCTGGCTCGTAATACACCTGCTCGCGCTGGTCCTCTCCGTTGCTTGTGATGTAAAAATCCCCGTTCGCGCCGTCGATCGCGCACCGCCACGGGTTCCGCAATCCAGACGACCACACCTCCGGCGCCCCGCCCCCCGCCGCGTACGGATTGCCCGCTGGTATGTGATAGTTCCTGAGTGGGTCGGCCGGAAAATCATCCCCGCCGTGTACATCAATCCGAAGAATCTTCCCCGCCAGCCGCGTCAGCGTCTGCGCGTTGTTGGGCGCATCCAGCGTGCCGTTCCTTCCATCATCGCCCGTGCTCAAATACAGATATCCGTTCGCCGGATTGAAGCCGATCCATCCCCCGTTGTGCCCGATCACGCGCGGATACTGCATCAGCAGCGTCGCGCTCCCCGCATCCGCCACACCCGATCCCGGCGTCGCGTGGTATCGCGCCAGCACCCGATCATTCGGCGGATTCGGCGCGCCGTTGTAGAACACATAGAAGTAGCCGTTTGTCGCGTACGCAGGATCAAAGCAAACGCCCAGCAGTCCGCCGTCCCCAACCTTCACCACCTGCGTGCGAATATCCAGAAACGGAGCCGCCGCAATCGCCCCGCTCACCGGGTCCAGCGTGCGGATGCGCCCTTCCAGTTCCACCACAAACAAGTGCTGCGAGTCCCCAGGCGCGGCGATCGCTCCCACCGGATAGCTCAACCCCGATGCAAACAGCCGCGCCCGCATCGGCGGCGTCGCCCCCGTCACCCCCGCCAAAGCCGCGGCGGCCAGAATCATCCACATCACGCCTCTTGGTGAGTACCTCATTCTTCCACAGTACCGCGCCATCAGGCCCACCGCTACATGAAACCACCCACTCCATCCAACTCCGTCCTATCATCCCGCCGTTCCGGGCACCACGCCCCTCTCTCACCAACGCTCACGCCGGGCCCAGCGCTCGGCGATGGAGGATTTCCGCGATGAACATGATTCCCAAGCCGCCCCCACGCGAGGGGTCTCTCGGCTTTCTCTATCTCCCGCCATACCGTGTCTTCGGCACCAGCATCGCCGGCGAGTCCACCACCATCGGCATCCCCGAGCTGGACATCTGCTTCGATCTTGGCATCTGCCCGCGCGCCATGCTCGCCATGAAGCACGTCGCCATCACCCACGGCCACATGGACCACATCGGCGGCCTGGCGTACTACTGCTCGCAGCGCTGGTTCCAGGGCATGGGCGAGGGCACCATCATCTGCGATGTCCGCATCGCCCCCGCCATCGAGAAGATGCTCGCCGGATACGTGGACCTGGAGCGCCAGAATACTCCCTACAAGTTGATCGCCATGAAGCCCGGCGACGAGTTCATGATCAAGAACAACATCTACATTCGCCCCGTCGAGGTCGAGCACACCGTCCCCACCTTCGGCTACGTGATCGTCGAGAAGCGATCCAAGCTCAAGGAAGAGTTCAACGGCATGCCGCAAGAGAAGCTCAAGGAACTCCGCGATCGCGGCGAGGAAATCACCCGCGTCATCGAGGTTCCCCTCGTCAGCTTCCTGGGCGACTGCGCCCCCGGCCCCTGGCTGGTGCGCGAGGAAGTCCGCAAATCCCAGATCGCCATCTGCGAATGCACCTTCACCGAGCCCGAGCACGCCGATCGTGCCAAGGTCGGCATGCACATGCACGCCGAGGCCATCGCCGAGTGGCTTCGCGTGCTGGAGAGCCCCAACCTCGTGCTCACGCACCTCTCGCGCCGCACCAATCTCGGTTACGCCCGCGAGCGCCTCACCAAACTCGCCGGACCGCAGCTCATGAAGAAGGTCGAGTTCCTCATGGACTACAAGATCAACAAGGAACGCTACGAGAAGCAGCTCGCCGACAACGGCCAGCTTCCCGACGAGCTCGCCAGCCGCGCCCCGCGCACCGGTGGCGGTGCACGTCCGGGTGGCGGCGGCGGCCGCGGCGGCCCTCCCATGCGTAGCGGCGGCTCCGGCGGTAGCTACGGCACCAGCCGCGGCGCACCCCCATCGCGCCCACGCTGATCCGCGCGTGGCACAGGCGTCCCGCCCGTGATGTCCGCATAGCAACCCGCGCCGCCCCAGACAAGCGCGGCGAGCCAAACTTCCCCTCGCCCGATCCGTTTGTATCACGCTTGGGTGCGCGGACGCGATTGTGTTTTCTCTGTCGCTTCCGGTTGACAACCGTGGTACATTGATTAGCGTTGCCCGTGGACTGAGATGGTCTGTCTCCCGCGCGCCACCGCGGTGTGCCGCGAACTCTCTTTCTCACGCTCGGCAACCTTGCTCGGGATTTCAGGAACACCATGACACGTACGATGCTGGAGTCGCGTGCTGCGATGATGGGGCCTGATCGCCAACTCTGGACCGGAATGCTGGCGCACCTCAAGCTGCACCAGCCCACCCTCTGCCGGCAGTGGTTTGAGGACATCGAGCCACTGGGTATTGATTCCGGCGTCCTCCGCCTCCGCTCACGCACCGCCATTCACCGCGACTACCTCGCCCGGCAATGCGCCGAACCCTTCAACGATGCCGCTCGCACCGTCTCCAAGCACCTCCTCTCCGTGCTCTTCCTGGGCCCGGATGACCCGGTCCCCGTCATCAAATCCCAGCCGATGACCCCGGAGGTCAAGCTCGCCCCGCGCCCCGCCGCTCGCCCAAACTCTTCGTCTTTCTCGAATGGCTCCGAGATGCGCCCCAGGAACGACGCACAGTCGATCAACGGGGCGCCTGCGCACGCTGTCCTTGTGACACCGCCCGCCGCCCCCAAGTGGGAACTCACCGAGTCCAACAACCGCTCCGACACCGACTCGCTGGTCATCAATCCCGATTACAGCTTCGAGAACTTCGTCCTCGGCCCCACCAATCGGCTCGCTCATGCCGCCGCGCTCGCCGTCGCCGCTAATCCCGGACGCGCGTACAACCCCTACTTCGTCCACGGCGGCGTCGGCCTCGGCAAAACCCATCTTCTCCAGGCCATTTGTCTGCGCATCAAAGAGCAACACCCCGAAACTCGCATCTTCTACACCTCCTGCGAGGGATTCATCACCCAGTTCGTGGACGCCGTGCAGGCCGGTGAGATGTCCGCATTCCAGCATCGCTTCCGCGACGTCGATCTTCTCATCATCGACGATGTCCACTTCCTCTCCAAGCGCGACCGCACCCAGGAAGAGTTCTTCCACACCTTCAACGCCCTCTTCCAGCAGCACCGCCAGATTGTTCTCAGCTCCGACGCGCCCCCCGAAGACATCCCCGATCTGCAAGACCGCCTGGTCAGCCGCTTCAAGTGGGGCCTGGTCACCCGCGTCGAGGCTCCCTGCTACGAAACCCGCATCGAGATCCTCAAAAACAAAGCCAGAATGCGCGGCTTCACTCTCCCAGACGATGCCGCCGCACAGATCGCCGCACGGATCGACACCAACATCCGCGAGCTCGAGGGCGCCATCAGCAAGCTCCAGGTCCTCATGACCATCGAAGGTCGCCCCGTTGATATGCCCATGGTCGCCCTGGCGCTCGGCGACACCCCAGTTCGTGGCGAAAAACGCGTCGATATCCAGACCATCATCCACGCCGTCACCGAGTTCTACGGCGTCAAGCTCACCGAACTCCAGTCCAAGCGCCGCCAACGCTCCATCGCACTCCCACGCCAGGTCTGCATGTTCCTCGCCCGCCGCCACACACGGCTCTCCCTCGAGGAAATCGGCGGCTACTTCGGCGGCCGCGACCATACCACAGTCATGCACGCCGTCCGCAAAGTCGATGGCGACCGCGGCACCGATACCGAGTTCAACAAGGTCGTCGCAACCCTCGAGTCGCAAGTTCAGGTCTCCATGATCTGACCTAACTCCTCGCTCGCGACCTGCCCACACGCCGGGGATGAGGTCATGCGAATCCCCGGATCTTGCGGCTTATGCCACCCCATTTGGGCGGCTGCGCCACGCCTCTCTGCCAGTGTCGTTTACATTGTGGATGAATGGTGGGGAACCGGGCGCAGGCGCGCCACGGCGCGCGGCCCGCACTGGCGGTTCCCGGTTGACCATCTGTCGGATTACCCCCGCACCACTCCACGCCCGCAACCCCCCGACACGCAACCGACACCCTATACCCATCTCAGCTGGCGTTCTAAACCCATTATTTGCAGCCGTTTACAGTCCGCGTCAGCAGCCCATTCACGATCCACCAGGACTTCCTACTACTACTACTGAGGTTCTAACTAATTGGTATAAGAAGAGCCGTCCCCGGCCGGGCCACCACCGACCGTCCGAAATCCCCGCGACGAACCATTCTGAACAACCTGTGCAAAACCAGTTGCTGGCTTGGTCAATCGACCAACGGCCGTTGGTCATTTGACTGACCTCGGCCGGGCCGGCTGACACCCGCGGCACCAGACCGTCGTCCGTTGCGTCAGCAGCCCCGTAGCCAGCGTTTGACCACATGTCTGACACGGAAGCCCGCCGCGCCCGTACACCGCGTGGCGTGACTGATACGAGCCGGGCTTGCCCTCGGCATCCGCGTAGTCGCGCACGGTCGAACCCCCATCAGATACGGCCTGCGTCAGGATTTCTCGAATGCTCGCGGCCAGCAGCTTCGCTTGCACGCCCGACAACCGATCGGCCCTGAACCGGGGATTGATACCCGATCGAAACAGCGACTCGTCCGCGTAGATGTTTCCCACACCCGCCAGCACGCCCTGATCCAGCAGCACGCCCTTGATCGCGCGCTTGGAGCCCGCAAGCGCACTGTGCAACTGCTCCCCGCTGATCGTCAGCGCATCCGGCCCCAGCAGTGCCCAGTGCGCTTCCAGTTCCGCGCGCGATGCCAACACACGCAGCCCGCCGAAGCGGCGCGGATCGTGAAACCCAAACCGCGCACCCGAGTCCAACGTCCATACCGCGTGCGTGTGCGCATCCGGCGCGTTCGGCCCATCACTGGCATTCATGCGCTCCAGCGTGCCGGTCATACCGAGTTGCACAACCAGAGCGCGCCCGGATTCCGTGATGATCGCCATCTGCTTGCCGCGCCGCAAGATGTCGGTGATGCGGGCTCCGCACAGCAAGTCGTCGGAAGAGACGGCTCGGGGCGAACACGCCCCAGCTCGCTTGCGCGGCCGCGCGTGGCCGCCGGCCGGATCGCCCGGCGCGATCACCACATCCCGCCGATACAGCACCACATCAACTACAACTCGCCCCCGCACCAGTGGCAGCAGCGATCGCCGGACAGATTCAACCTCGGGGAGTTCGGGCACGGTGGAGCGTATTGCTCGCGCGCATTCAGTGCCCGGTCGGAGTATGCGAAAACGCAACGCCCAGTGACAAAGCAACCCCGTACCAAAAGGCGGTTATTATTACCGCGCAGAAAAGAACCTCCCTGGGAAGGGAGGTTCTGTGTGGATATCAAACCGGTCGAGCAACGCGGGATCGGGGCGGATACGCCCCGGCTCGCCTCACGCCACCTGCAACACCCTCATCGCCGTTTCCACGATGTCCTTGGCCGTCAGGCCGCACATCTTGAGCATCTCCTCGGGCGTCTTGGCGGACTTGGGAATGCGCTTCACGTACATCTGCTCGAGCGTGAAGCCCTCGCCGGACTGCGTGAGCGCATCGGCCATCGCGGAGCCCAGGCCGCCGCCGTAGTTGTCTTCCAGCGTGATGATGTATCCGCCGTTGGCGTTGGCAATGTCGAGCATCTTGTCGGTGTCAAACGGAATCGAGTACGCATCCACCAGCGACGCGGACACGCCGGCCTGATCCAGCAGATCGAGCGCCTTGTTCGCCTCATGCACCATGTACCCGCTAGCCACCAGCAGAATGTCGCGCCCCTGGTTGAGCACCTCGAACCCGCCGAGGTTGAAGACCGTCTCATCGGAATACAGAAACTCGGTATCCGGACGCAGCGTCCGCATGTAGCAGCAGCCCTCGTATTCTGCCATCACACCCGTGAGTGCGTACGCGGCGTATGCGTCGGACGGTTGCAGAATGTAGAAGCCCGGGTTGCCGCGATGGTCCTTCATGGTCGTGAAGGAGCGGAACCACGCCACATCTGGCAGCGACATCTGCGAAGGACCATCCGATGCCAGAGAGATGCCCGCGTGCGAGCCGATGATCTTCAGGTTCGCGCCCGAGTTCATCGCCATCTCGATCTGGTCATACGCGCGGTTCACGAACTTCGCGAACGTCGAACAGAACGGGATCTTCCCGCCCGCGGACATCCCCGCACCGACGGAGAACATGTTCTGCTCCGCGATCTTGCACTCCACAAACCGCGACGCGAGCGCGGCGTCCTTGCGGAACATATCCGCAAACGTGGAGTTAGAAACGTCCGCGTCCAGCACCACGACGTTGTCGTTGGATTGCCCGAGCGCTCGAAGCGCCACGCCGTACGCGCGGCGCGTCGCCATCTTGCCCGAATGCACCACGCTCTCCATGTCCAGCTTCTTCATCATCTGTGTGAAGCTCGGCATCTCGACGTTCTTCGGGTTGCGATCCTGCGCCTCTGGCGGCGGCTGAATCGTGAACTGATCGGTCGAGACCAGCGCGCTGGTCAACTCGATGCGCCGCTCATCCAGCTCCGAGAGCGCCTTCTTGAGCGCATCCCCTTCCGCCGGCTTGCCATGCCATCCGCCACCTTGAATCGAAGGACAACCCCACCCCTTCACCGTCTTGGCAACCACCGCCAGGCACTTGCCCGAGTTGTCACCGGAACGCTTCTCAAACTCGTCAAACACGGCGCGAATCTGCGCCGGCGCGTGCCCGTCGATCACCCGCACGTCATATCCAAACGCCTCGAGCTTCGCCTTGATGCGCTCCTGCGACTGTTGCCCGGAAACGCGATCCGCCTGCCCATACTCGTTGCAGTTGAAGATTGGCAGCACGTTGGTGAGCTTGCGATCAATGACAAAGTCCAGCGCTTCGGAGATCTGCCCCTCGCGGCTCTCGCCATCGCCGATGATGCAATACACGCGCCGATCAATCTGGTCCAGCCGCGCCGCCTCGCCCAGCCCCGCCGCCACCGAAAGCCCCTGCCCCAGCGAGCCGGTCGCCGCGTCAAAGAACGGGAAACCCTCCATCGGGTTCGGGTGGCCGTCCAGGTCCGAGTGCCACTCGCGGAGCGTGTTCGCATCTTCCAGCTTCAAGCGCCGGCGATTCGCCGGGTCCTTGCCGACCATGATCCCCAGCTTGCACGCCGCGGCGTACACGATCGGAACCGCGTGCCCCTCCGACAGCACCAGCCGGTCCGACGTCGGATAGTCCGGGTAGTCCGGGCTGTACCGCATCGTCGCGTACATAAGGACTGTGATGATGTGCCCCAGCGAGAGGCAGGTGCTCGGATGCCCCGCGCCCGCCGCGGCGGTCATCTCCAGTGAGAGCTTGTCCAGCTCGATCGCCTGGGCGTGGATGGCGGCTTCGTATGACATGCGTGGAACCTCCGAGTGTGTGACAGCGGGTGCGAACGCACAACCAGCGCGCCGGGGCGCGTCGATCGGCGACAGGGGGAATCGGAACCAGAATAGGCACCGCCCACAGCAGGAAAGCGGCTTTTCGACCGAATCATCCGGTTGGCATGGATATTGCTCGCGTCGTGCCGGGGATACCAATCGCACCAAAAATACACGCCCGGGATGAGCGAGTCCGCGAGCGAATCCCGTGGAAATGCGCCCGAGTAGTTCGTGCGATTGGTACCAGTCCGCGAGCAAACCAGCCGGAACAGCCGAAGCACCCGATTTTCAGACCTCCCCTCTATTCTGGTGTCTTGGGAACGCCGTGGTACACTCGAAGAGCGGCCAGCGGAGCGAGAAGGGAGGGAGGGCTCCCCGTGCGCTCACGCGGCTTGATTGCAACTGTCGTCTGTGCTTTGTTTGCGACCTTCGGGCTGCCGGTAGTCGCCCGCGCCGACATTGACCCGAACAGCGGTATCGACTTCGTGCGGATCGGGGCGGTGGGGAACGCGCCGTGGATGGGCAATGGTACGGTTGGAGAT
>JAYVRG010000095.1:0-16134 GCA_043776515.1 Phycisphaerales bacterium | reverse complement strand
CTGCCCGGGCTTGCGCCCGCGCCTCTGTTTGGCTACAGCGCCCTCGCTCGTGTCGCCGCTTCCATGAAGTCATCAACGTAGCGATCCAGGAACGCCTCGACGGCCTGCGCCGTGGCCTCGGTGCTGACGCCCCAGCAGACGGCGACGAGATCGTTGAGGTCCAGGTCCATCTGCACCATGAACTGCTCATCAACGCAGAACGCGCTGGGGATCTTGTCGCCGAGGTACGCGCTGAGGGCGTTGACGCCGGGGGCACCGATGCTGATCGCGGGGCAGCGGCGGAGGGAGTTGTCGTTCAGATACCAGACATCGGTAACGACGAGTGGGTTGAGCGGCACCTCCTCGCCCTCAAACTTGCGGGCCAGCCATTTGCTGATGTGCTGGCGGAGCATGTACGCGATCGGGCGATCGGCCTGCTCGGCCTTTGGGTGGGCGCCGACGACGATGAGGAGGAGAGAGTCGGTGTCGATGGGGGAGTCGGTGCTCATGGGGCCTCGAAGAGGGTTCACCGCGGAGGGCCGCGGAGAGCGCGGAGAAGCGAGGGAAGAACGGGGGAAAGAACGAAGGGGAGGGCATCGGCAAACGCTTGGCAGGATGGTAAAAGATCGCACCGTTTCCGGCGCAATCCCTCTTCCCATTCAAGATTTTCTCCGCGTTCACCGCTGCCCTCCGCGGTGAATCCTCGTCCTATCCCAGCAGTTCCGCCAGCAGCCCCATCTGTGCGTCCATGCGGTTTTTGGCCTGGGGGAAGACGCGGGAGCGGGGGCCGTCCATGGCTTCATCGGTGATTTCGATGCCGCGGTGGGCGGGGAGGCAGTGCAGGATGATGGCGTGGCGGGGGGCCTGGCCGATGAGTTCCGCGTTCACCTGGTAGTGCTTGAACGCGGCCATGCGCTCGGCACGCTCGCCTTCTTGGCCCATGGAAACGAAGGTGTCGCAGTAGATGGCATCCGCGTGCAGCACGGCCTCGGCGGGATCATCCATTATTTGTATCTTGCAGCCGGGGACGAGCGTGCGGATCTTCTCCACCCACTCCTGCTCCAGCTCGTATCCGGTCGGGGAGCAGATGTTGAAGGTCATGCCCAGATGGGCGCAAATCACCCCAAGCGAGCGGGCGACGTTGTTGCCGTCGCCGACGAACGCCACCGTGCGCCCCTTCACGCCCGCGACGTTGCGGGGACTGAACTCGTCGATGATTGTCAGGGCATCGGCCAGTGCCTGCGCGGGGTGGGCGTAGTCAGAAAGACCGTTGATGATCGGCACACTGGAAACGCTGGCGAACTGCTCGAGCGTCTGGTGCTGCAGGACGCGGGCCATGACACCATCGACCATCGACGAAACAACGCGGGCAACATCCTGCGGCGACTCGCGCCCGCCGATGCCAACTTCGCCTGCCGTCATGCTCATCACATCGCCACCGAGTTTGCGCATCGCCTGCTCAAAGGAAACGCGGGTACGCAAGCTGGGCTTCTCGAAGAGGCAGAGCAGGGTTTTGCGGGCCAGCAGCGTCGGCTCCGGACGGGCGCGTAGCGAGATGGCGCGGTGCAGCGTGCGCCGGAGAAACTCCGGAGGCGTATCGGCGATGGTCAGAAAATGACGAACCTGTGCCATGTGCGGCGTTCCAACCCCCTGTCCCGTCTTGCGATTCGGAAGGGGAGAGGGTAGGGAGAATGTCGGATGTGGGATGGGCGATGTCGGATGTGAGAAGTGGCACATCCGGAACGTCAGCGCGGCTCGCCCATTTCGCGGGCGATCTCGGCGGCGACGCGCGACGCGGCGGCCTCAAACTTCAGCACGGCGGGGCCGATGCGGACCTCCAGTCCGTCTTTCACATCCGTCTGCTCGATCTTCACGCCCTGAAACTCCAGGCCGAAGGTGGAACCCAGATCGCGGATGATCCAGTCATCCCCATCGGGCTCGATGGCGCAGTGGTGCCGGCTCACGGCGGAAGAGGCGATGCGGACATCGCAGTCCTCGGCGCGCCCGACGATGATCCGCTTGCGGGCCGTCTCGGCGCGCGAGAGATCGAAGCGTTTCAGCGGTTTGCCATCGGTGCAGCAGATCACCAGTTCATACATGGCGCGGCCCTTCCTCACTCGGATTCTACTTCAGCGTGATCCGACAATTGTCGGCTGCTGTCATTTCGACACGCGAGTGCCCCGGACTCTCGAAACTCGTCACCCAAAGTATGACAGATTCCTGTGCCCTTGGCAAGCACTTGGCCGATGTTGGGGTGCGAGATTTCCGGTTTACACGGCCGGGTTCTCGGGCCTCACCCCTTGCGGAAAGCGGTGGCCGACAGCAGACCAATGTCTCCGAAGCCGCTCCGGGGTGCCAATCGCCCGGAGATGAAAAACAGGTGGTTATGAGCGAGAATCCCAACCAGCCGCAGGCCGAGACCACCACCCCCCCTATTTCCCCGGCCCCGGAGCCGATGGCGGAAGCGATGCCCCCGGTGGCACCGGCCGCGCCAGCGAAGAAGCCGCGGCGGGCTCGGCGGGCGGTGCGGAAGGTGCAGTCCAAGGTCCGGACGCTCAAGCAGTTCTGCGTGGTGCTGCATGATGATGAGCATGTGGAAATGACGTATGTGGTGCGGTCGATCGTGGAACTCACGCCGCTGAGCGCCCCGATGGCACGAGATGCGATGCTGCTGGCCCATGAGCACGGCTCAGCGACGATGCTGGTGACGCACTTTGAGCGTGCGGAGCTGTATCAGGAGCAGTTCACGGGCAAGGGGTTGACCGTGACGATCGAAGCAGCGACCTGAGCCGAGCGACAGAGTGGC
The DNA here is from genome assembly GCA_043776515.1 of Phycisphaerales bacterium. GTDB lineage: Bacteria > Planctomycetota > Phycisphaerae > Phycisphaerales > UBA1924 > UBA4658. Next base: position 13,349 of record JAYVRG010000095.1, on the reverse strand, counting down.
AGTTGAACTCCAACCCGAGCATTCGCGTTGCTCATCCTCGGCGTCGCTCTTGGCCCGCGAGTCCATGATGGGACGTTGATTTGCCCGCCCGGGATGGCGGTGGGGCGTCACAAACCAAACAAACGAAACGACGCGAAGCCGCCAGGGTGGCATTCCGCGCTGGTCGCCAAGCACCCCCAAGTGGGGAGTCAGCGGCACCGATGCAATGGCAGGCCGCAGGAACGTACCGGGGCGTACCCAGTTCAGGCGGCTCAATATCCCAAGTGACCCGAGATCGGGCACGCGGGTTGCACGGAGGCCAACATGCGTCTACCAATCGGACAGTTGATGGTGAACAAGGGTGTGATCACGGCTCAGCAGCTTGATCAGATTCTTGATCGGCAGAAGACCACGCACCGGCCGTTCGGCGAGATCGCCGAAGAGCTGTGCGGCGTGAAGGGCAAGGATGTCGAGCGGGCGTGGGCGGAGCAGTACGCGCAGACGACGCGCTGGGTGAACCCGAGCGTGGAGCAGGTCGATCCGGCGGTGCATGACATCGTGAGCCGGCGCCAGGCGTGGCAGTTCCGCGTGCTGCCGCTGGGGTACGACGGATCGGAACTGATGATCTGCACGACGCAGGAGGGGCTGGTGCGCGCCATGAACTTCGCGGCGCGGCAGATCCCGGTGACGTGCTACTTCGTGCTGGCGAAACTGGATTTGCTCGCCGAGGCACTGATGCGACAGTACCCGATGGAGGGGATGTCCGCAGAGTCGCTGGCGGGGGAGAGCGTGGCGCAGCTCGCGCCGGCGTTTGCGACAGTGCGGCATGGGGGCGGGGCGTGCTGAAAAGTGGCACGGGCCTACCGGCCCGTGTTTCGGGCGCTTCGCCCGAAGCCAGAACGCCATGTAGTGCGAAAGCCCCAAGAAACAAGGCATTCGGGCCGCGGCGGCCCGAACATGGGCTAGTAAGCCCATGCCACTTGTGGGCGGCGTCCTACACTTACCCCTGCGCATGCCAAAGACCGCCAAGCCATCCAAGCCCGCCCCGAGCAAAGGCACGGGCGAGATCAAGTCCGTTGCGTTTGTCTCGCTGGGGTGCCCGAAGAACCTCGTGGACTCGGAGAAGATGCTCGGGCTGCTGGCCGAGAGCGGGCTGGCGATCGTGTCGTATGACGCTTGCGCGATGAATGAGGAGCCGGGGATTGATGGGACGCACCACACGGACCAAGACACGGGCGGGACGCCCGTGCCACGGAAGACGGTTTCGGCGGATGCGGTGGTGGTGAACACCTGCGGGTTTCTGGAGGCGAGTAAGGACGAATCGCTCGGGGTGATCAAGGAAGCGATCCGCGATAAGGCGAGCGGGAAGGTGAAGCGGGTGATCGTCGCGGGCTGTCTGGTGCAGCGGCACCGGGCGAAGATGCTGGAGTGGGCCCCGGGGATCGACGCGATGATCGGAGTGTTTGATCGGGACCACATTGTGGAGGCGGTGAAGGGACCGCGCGATCCGGAGGCGAGGAAGACATCGCCGCTGGAGGCAAATGAGAGCCCGAAATACTGGATCGCGGGCAACGCCCTCGTCGCGGCCAAAGAGCGCGGCATGAAGACCACCGGCCTGACCGTGAACGGCAAGGACGGCACCGGGATCGGGTACTTTGAGGATGACTCGGCCCGCCTGCGCCTGACGGCGCGGCATTTCGCGTATCTGCGCATGAGCGAGGGGTGCAACCAGAACTGCGCGTTCTGCACCATCCCCTCGATCCGCGGCAAGATGCGCTCCAAGCCGCTGGACCGCATCGCGCAGGAGGCCCGCGAGCTGGTGGCCGATGGCGCGTTCGAGATCAATCTGATCGGGCAGGACACGACGAGCTATGGGGACGATATTGGGTTTGGAATGGGTGGCATGAATGGTCAGGGTGGTACGGGCGGCTCGCCCGCCCGTGGTGCTGGCAACTTTGATCGCGGACTCCCCGCCGTGCTCAAAGCAGTCTCCGATGCCTTCTCCGAATCCGGCGTCGATGGCTGGGTGCGTCTGATGTACGCCTATCCGACCAACTTCTCGGATGCGATGATCGACGCGCTCGCGGAACTCAACTGGCTGAACACCGGCAAGAAGCGTAAGGGGCGCGTGGTTCCGTACATCGACATTCCGCTGCAACACGGCTCGGACAAGATGCTCGCGGCCATGAAACGCAACGTGAAGGCGAGCCACCAGCGCGAGTTGATGCTCAAACTCCGCGAGCGCATCCCGGGGATGGCGATTCGGACGACCTTCATCTCAGGATTCCCCGGCGAGACCGAGCGCGACCACGAGCAACTCATGGAGTTCGTGGAAGAGATCGGCTTTGACGCGATGGGCGTGTTTGAGTATTCGCACGAGGAAGGGACCGTCGCGGGGACGATGGAGAAGGATCCGACCCTCGCCGTACACGCCGAGGTGAAGAAGCGGCGGCGCGAGGAACTGATGGCGCTGCAGCAGAAGATCGCGTTTGAGCAGGCCGCATATATGGGGGAGCAGTTTGACGAGAAGAAGCCGACGACCACGGGCGTGCGGCTGGATGTGCTGATCGACGGCCCGACGGCGACCGCAGGGCGTGCGACGACGGGCGTCGGCAAAGGCGGCGGGCTGTACCGCGGCCGTACGTATTTCCAGGCACCGTCGATCGACGCAATGACCTTCGTGCAATCCGGCCGCAAGTTGAGCGCGGGGGAACTGGTGCCGTGTGCGATCGTGGGGAGCGATGGGTATGACTTGATTGCGAAGCCGGTGGAGGAGCTCGAGAAGAAGGTGGGACTGACGATTCTGAAGACGCGGTGATGCGCTCCTCGATCACACGGGCTTGGGGATGTGATTCCGCGATGAACTCCGACACGACCAAGGAAAAAACTCACCCGGCACATTCGAGCCAGAGCAGCGGAAATGGCTACACTAATTCCCTGCGCACGCCCGCGCCGAAACCAAGAGGAGGCACACGATGAACATCCTGTTGTGGGTCTTGCAGGTGCTCGCCGCGCTGCTGTACGCAGCATCAGGCGTCATGAAGGTCTTCATGTTCGACACCATCAGCAAGGACCAGCGGTCCTTTGATGCGTTGCCGCGGGAGGTGTGGATGGCCCTGGGCATTCTTGAACTGGTCTGCGTGGTCGGGCTGATCGTCCCCGGCGCGTTGCAGTGGCAGCCGCGGCTCACCGTGGTGGCCGCGGCGGTCCTGGCGATCGAGAGCATCGTGTTCATCGGGGTACACGTCAAATCGCGCGAGATGGGGACCCTCGTCATGTGCGTGGTGCTGGGCCTGCTCATGGCGTTCATTGCGTACGGGCGGATGGTGCTGAGGCCGCTCTGATGAAGATGCTCGCGCGGCGCAAGAAGGCGGGCTGCGACCAGTTGACGCAGCCGTGGTCGCTGCTCCACGTTGGAACGCCGATCTTCACCATGTGGCGGGGGGCCGCGAGGGATGGTGATCCGGACCTTCTTCCTCAACCACCTGATCCACCATCGGGGGGGTGCGATCTTGTGTGTCTATCTGCGCCTGAACGACATCCCGGTCCCCGGGATGTATGACCCGTCAGGAGATGAATAGAGGTTGAAGCGCAAGCGCGCAGAGACGCGTAGAAGAGCCGGCGCTACGAAGCAGCAATCGGGGCGATGGCGTCAGCGAGCACCGTGCCCAGGAGGGGAGGCACGGCGTTCCCGATTTGCTTGACAATCTGCGTGCGCGATCCGACGAAGCGATAACTGTCGTCAAATGATTGCAGCCGCGCTCCTTCACGCGGAGTGAGAGCGCGGTCCGCAACCGGATGTATGCAACGGTTTGAGGCGGGGTGAACGAAGTTGACCGTTATCGTGACAGACGGCTCATCGGCGGCGAGCCGCGAGTAGCACGAACTAAACCCACTCGTGACGAGGTGCTTCGGGATGTGGGAGATATTCGGGCCGCTGTGCCGAATTATTTTCATCATGTGCTCGCGGTGAGCCGTCGCGTCGTGCCACGTCAGGCGCTTGCACCGACCTCGACGTGCTCGCTGAAACTCTGTTTCCGCCGGACGATCGTATTCGGTCGCCTCCGCACCAGGTGCCACGGTCGGCAGATCGCCAATTGCATCCATCACGCTGACCGCAGGCTCCAACGAAATGGTGTCGGCGAACAGTCCCACTGATTCTGGCCGCAGCATGCGCGAACGATCGCGATATCCGATCGTCGTGTGATCGGAGGAATGGGTGGGCTCGGGCCACGCAAATGACGCCCCTCGCTGGGTACCGATCAGAATGAGGCGTTCCCTCCGCTGCGGAACACCGTAATGGGCGGCATTGAGGATCTTCCAGTCGCAGACGTACCCGATCCGAGCAAAGGCCTCTTCGATGGCCGTGATGTCATCTCCTCCGTTGTGCGTCGCCAGCCCTACGACATTCTCCATGACAAAGGTACGTGGCCGAAACGACCCGACGCAGGCAACGAACGACAGGAACAAATCGTTTCGAGGATCGTCTACGTTGCTCGAACGATGCGGCCGGATGCTGGAGAATCCTTGACATGGAGGGCCGCCGATGACGACACCAAGTTCCCCTCGCTTCACGTCAAGTCGCTCGCGCATGCCCTCCCAATCGACGCCGCGGATGTCCTCACACAGCGCGTGCGCGTCGTCGTGATTCGCTCCAAACGTGGCCAGTGAGTCGCGACGAATATCAACTCCGAGGACTACCCGGTAGTCGCCATCGACAGCGTTCTCGAACCCCTTTGAAAACCCGCCGGTTCCGCAGAAGAGATCAATGATCTTGGTCGGTTTGGGCATGCCGTTCGCCTCCGGTGGCGACAATAGTCGCGTGGATTCCCGGCGTCAAGTCTCTAATCTCGTCAATCGAGTCAGCCTCCGCCAACCTCGTCACTGCCTTGCTCAAGCGTCTCGCTATCGAGCGCGCCAAGCGAGGGCTCACCCAGGAAGAGCTGGCTCTTCGTGCAGGAATTGACCGTAGCCACGTCGGACTCTTGGAAAAGGGCCTTCGGAGTCCATCGCTGGAAGTTGCGCTGAGCCTTGCTTGGGCGATGGAAATACCATTGGCCGGGCTTCTCTCCGAGGTGGGCAACACCACCGTCGAAGCAGTTGGTTCGCAGGTTCTGGTGCCTCCGGAGTGGGTGCCACGGCGGCCGGTCGAGGCGACGCTGAAGAAGGCTGACCGCCTGATGGTATTGACCGGGCTCTCGGGCGCGATGCTGTTCGCAGCGCTTGAAAAGACCTACGCGACATTGGACCTCATCGACGCCCAACTACTCCGAGCGAAAAGTCCGGCCCTCGCCTTGACCGTCGAGCTAGCGAACCTGTCGTCAATGCTCGGGAACATTCTGGGAGCGGCAATCGCGGATCGTTCGGCGGGTCTGTACAAGCGCAATGGGCCGCACAAGTTTCCTGATTTGCTGCCCCAAAAACCTCCCGCCTGCGATCTTGAAATCAAAGTCGCTCTCGAAACGAATCGTCCGAAAGGGCACCTTCCGAAGCCGGGCATGTATCTCACGGTACGGTACGTCTTGGGGGACCGGAAGGGTCGTCACACGATCGGCACGAGAGGTGACACAATTTGGATTTGGGAGATGAAGACCGGCAAACTGAAGCCGGGGGATTTCGCCAACAGCAACACGGCGGGGGACTCGGGGAAGACTTCGGTGGTCAAGACGGCCGCCTTCCACGCAATGGATGTCGTCTTTCTCGACGAACGATTCATCCCGCACAAACCTCGCAAGGGCAAGCTCTACCCTGGTCACAACTAACGAGGGCTTTCGCATCAGCGGACGATCGTCGCCCGGTTTGGCCCTGTGACCGCTCGGCGTACATCGGTCATCGGCTTCCGTCCATCGTTCAACGGTCGCCGTGCGTCTGTGAACAGGCATCGTTCATCGGTGAACGCGCCTTGTGCATCGGTGAACGATGGCCGTTAACAGGCGCACGCGCTCCGTGCATCGATCAACAAAGGAGGGGGGACGATTGTTTTTGAGGGAAATCGGCCCTGCCGTTGAATAGGGCCGTGCGCGACGACCTTGAAGACCGTGCCCAACGCGGCGGGCTTGGAAATCATTTAGGAGACAAGCCACGACCTCCCGCTTTTTCCCGGCCCCAACGGCGGCTCACCGCTGTCAACCAGCTCTCACTCGCTCGGCCAAACACTCGATCGCGCCGTCGGGCTTGATGCTCACGAACTCGAACCGGCGCGTGTGCTCCACGGCCGCGAGGAGGTGGGAAGCAAGAGGCGCGATGTCTCTGAAACGATTGCGCGGCAGGTCCAGTTCGAGAACCGCGAGCGGAAGCGCGGCGAGGTTCTGCTCGTGTCGAATATTCTTGTCCGCCGTGACCATCACCACAAATCCGGCAGCGGCGGCGGTCGCCAGAAGTTTGCCATTCGCCAGGTTTGTCCAACCTTGATCTCGGGTGTGGCAAACATCGTGGCCCTCGAGGAACCGCTTGACCCGGACATCCATGCAATGGTCGAGAAGTATCCTCACAGCCGCCGAAGTCCTTCGAGCAGCCCGCGCGAAGCGAGGCCGATCACCGCAACCGCGCGCTCCCGCGTGATATCCGGATAACCCTCGAGAAACTCGTTGAGCGGGTCTCCGGCTTCGAGATAATCAAAGAGCGTCTGAATCGGAATGCGCGTTCCATTGAAGCACGGCTCTCCATGCATCCGCCCGGGATTGACCGAGACATACGGCGCGAGCGGGCTGTCTGATGGGATCAGTTCCCGCTCCTGTCGCGCAAATGGCGGGTTGGTTGGGGTGTTTATGGTGGACATGGCAACCTCCGTCATGTGAAATCGGTGAATGATAGGCCCGACCCCTCAAAGTCCCCCCGCTGCGCAGCGTCGCTTCGGCCAGCGCCCGGCGCAGGTGGCCCCCGCGGTGGCGCGGATCGCTGGCCCATGCGCATCGAACAAAGTGGCACTGGGCGGGAGCCCAATACCGGGCCAGCGAAGATTCCAGCCCCGCCGCACCTCTCGCCGATCTTCCCTCGATGCTGCGCCCAGGCCATGCCGTTGCTATTTGCGTTCTCGCCCTGCTCATGATCGGGGTGGTGATGGTGAACTCCGCGGGGATGACGATCCGCACGCGGGAGCCGTTCACCATCGAGGCGATCCTGCTCTCCAAGACCACGCTGTATGCGGGGCTGGCGATGGGTGCGCTGATCGCGTGCTCGCTGCTGCCGCTGCGCCGGCTGATCCCGCGCCGGGCCGGAGCGAACGCCGCCGTGCTTGGCGAGCCGATGGAACCCGCGATCGATGAGCCGCTGCTCTCTCTAGCGTGGGTCCGGGCGCTGATTCGGGAATACCTCAACCTCTGGCCGCTGTGGGCGGGGGCGATCGGGCTGATCGTGCTGCTGGGGTCGGTCTATGTGCCGGGCATCCGCTCGCCCAAGAACGGCTCGCACCGCTGGATCAACCTGCACCTGCCGGGGCTGGAATCCGTGCAGCCCAGCGAACTGGCCAAGTGGGGGCTGGTGCTGCTGATCGCGATCTACGCGGCGTGCTCAATCCGGCGGATGAAGTCGTTCTGGCTGGGGCTGGTCCCGGGGCTGCTGGCGACGGGTCTGGTCGCGGGGTTTGTGGTGATTGAGGACCTGGGCACCGGCGCGCTCATGGGCGTGGCGGCGTGCATCGTGCTGCTGGCGGCCGGGGCGCGGCTCTGGCACCTGCTGATTCTCTGCCCGGTTCCCTTAGCGGGGGCCGCGCTGGCGATCGTGACGAATCCATATCGCATGCACCGCATCGAGTCGTTCATGAACCCGTTCCTGGACCCACAGGGGAAGGGGTTCCACATGATCCAGTCCATGGGGGCGATCTCGGGCGGCGGCATCTTCGGACGCGGCCTAGGCGGCGGCCTGCAGAAGTTCGGATATCTGCCGGAAGACACTACGGACTTCATCTTCGCGACCATTTGCGAGGAACTCGGCGTGGCGGGCGCGGCGATCGTGCTCTTCCTGCTCGGCGCGCTGATCTGGTCGGTGTGGGGGATCGTGCGGCGCGAGAATGTTGCGGTGCTGAAACTCATCGGGCTGGGCGTGATGACGACGGTGGGCGTGCAGGCGGCGATCAATCTGGCTGTGGTGACGGGGCTGGGGCCGACAAAGGGGATTGCGCTGCCGCTGATCTCGTCGGGCGGAACGGGTTGGATTCTAACGGCGGCGGCGCTGGGGCTGGTCGTGGCGATGGACCGGGGACAACTTGTGGGGCTACGGCGGGCCGCGCGGTTGGGGGGCGTGCCGAAAGGTGAAACATCCGAAGAGCCAATGGGATACGCGATGCCAGCGCTGGGCGCGGTGGCCATGAGCGCGGCCGCAGCGGCGGCGACCATGACGGAGATCAAGCAGCAGCCCGCGCCTGAGCCGATCGTGGCGATGGCGGATGAGGATGGGGCGGATGATGAGATGGTGGCGGGGCAGGAAGAGGATTCGATCAAGGTAGCGGATTGGGCGGGGGATCAGGATGTTCCGGCTGCGGATGAAGCGGTTGCGGTGACTGATGATGAGGATGGGGATGAGATTGAGAGTGACTTGGGCGTGCTTGCGAGCGATACCGTGATGGAGAACGCGGCTGGCGAGTCCGAGGAAGTCGAGGCATCTGAGGTTGCGGATGTCGAGACCGAGGCGGCGTTCGTTGAAGAAACGATTGAGCCGACGGTCATCGAAGACGCACCCGCTGTCGCAGATGCAGTTGCGGAAGAGGAATCCATCGAAGCGATGTACGCGGGCGCGGTGGTTGCGGAGCCGCCGCCCGTGCGTGACCTGCCGCCGGTGGTTGTCGATGAGGTCGCGCCGATGGCGGAGGCGGTCATTGAGACGGTCGCCGAACTGAGCGAGATTGTTCCCGCCGCACAGGCCGCCACGATCATCGAGCCAAAGTCTGAAACAACTCTGTATCCCGGGCTTCCGGGGCAGACGGGGATGCTGTTTGATCCCGGCACTGCTGAATCCGGCAAGCCGGAGATTGTCGTCACGAAGAACGCCAAGAACTGGCTGAACACGTCGAGCGAAGAATCCGCGACGTGAGCACGAGAACTCCGCCCATGTCCGGTTCGGCATCCACGTCGAAATGCTATCAACGAACGCCCACATTCATCTTCGCGGGCGGCGGATCGGGTGGCCACATCTACCCGGGGTTGGCGATCGCAGAAGAGCTGGTACGCATGGGCGTGAGCGAAAACTGCATCGGCTTCGTCGTCTCCGATCGGGCGATCGACTCCAAGATTCTGACACCGACCGGATACACATTCGAGCGGTCGCCCGCGAGGCCCGCGATCGCGCGGCCGGTGGGCCTGCTCAAGTTCTTTCGCGGCTGGATGGCCGCGAAGCGACATGCCCGTGTTGCCATGACACGGCAGGACTGGAACAAGGCGGATGGTCTGCATGTGGTTGCGATGGGCGGGTTTGTCGCCGCGCCGTTCGTCAGGCAAGCCAGAAGCATGGGCATTCCGATTACGATGGTGAATCTTGACGCGGTGCCCGGAAAGGCGAATCGGTACATCGCGAAGTTGGCAAATCGCATCTTCACGGCGGCGCGGGTGCCGCCGGAGCATCGCGTCGGAGTACCCTGGATTGAAGTTCCACCGATCGTGCGCGGCTCCGCCCGCGCCTCTCGATCGCGCGAGGCGTGCCGCTCGCAACTCGGGCTTGATCCCACTCGCCCTGTGTTGATGATCACCGGCGGCAGCCAGGGCCTGCGCTCACTCAACGATTTCGTTACCACATTCGCCGCCACCGCATCGGGAAAAAACATCCTGAAATCCGGCCGGTGGCATGTGCTGCATCAGACCGGGCGCAATCTCGATGACGCCGCGCGTGCGATCTATCGCGATGCCGGTATCGACGCGACGGTCGTTCCCTTCAACGAGCAGATGGGCGACTGGTGGGGCGCGGCGGACGCGGCCGTCTGCACCGCAGGCGCGGGAAATATTGCCGAGATATGGATGAACAAGGTGCCCTCACTGCTGCTCCCCTATCCGCACCACAAGGACCAGCACCAGAAGTTCAACGCCGCGCCGGTCGTGGACGCGGGCGGCGCGCTGCTGGCGTGCGACCACATCGACCCCGCGGCCAATCTCCGCGAGAACGGGGCCACACTGGAATCGCTCCTGTCAGACGAGCCCCGGCGGGCGGCGATGCGCGTGAATCTGGAGAAACTCGGCCCTGCAGACGGGGCCACCCGCATGGCGAAGGCGTTATTGGACGCGCTCTGAGCCGGGTTCGCGCCTTCCCGGCCCCACATCCGGGGCGGCGGTGCCAACGGTGTTAGGATTGGGCGTGGCGACACCATGCTCGAATCCGTCTTCTGCAAGCGCACCGATGCGCTGCGTGATATGCCATGCGGCGACGGCGGAACTTCCCGGCGAGTTGCTCACGAGTTTGAGCCGGCGCATGGGGCGGATGACGATCTGCACGGATATCTACGCCGCGCTGGCGGAGTGCTGCCTGTTCCAGCGCGAAGCGTCGCAGCACGCGAGCGAGAACGGATCGGCTGGCGGCGCGGGCAAACCCGCCGCGGTGCTGGTGCTGGTCCACCCACGGCACATCCCGGATGCGGGAGCCGTTCGGCTTGTGGAAGCCGCGAGGAGCTACGCGCCGAGCGTGGCGATCTGGAGATATGACCGAAGCGCGAACCCGAAGCTGCGGGCCGTCGTTGAAGAGGATGTGGTCAGCGGGTTTGCAACATCACGGCAAGATGAGAACGCCACGCGGAGCGTGGTGGTACCCATGAGCGCGCCCAAACATGCGAATGGAACAGGACACGCGCCGAGCATGGCACCGAGCTGCAATGGCGCGCCGCCCACCGCTGCGAGCGCGAACGGCACAGCGCAGGCGCAGCGCGGCGGCGGGGCGCGGGCTACTTCGCTGCTGACCGAAGATGAACTTCGCATGTTGCTCTCGGGCGATCCGTTTGATGGCGGGCCGCTGGGAGCGCGATCGCACCACGCGCCACATCCGCCGCGCACGCCGGACAACGGAGGCGCGGCGTGAGCACGCTCTCTGGAAAACCCACGCGCGTGGTTCTCGTCGGTCGCACCGGGCTGGAGCATGACCTGCGCCGCGAGCCGGGCGTGGAGCTGGGACGCGCGCGGACGGTGCTGGATGCCGTGGGTGAGTTTGCCGAGATCAGCGAGCCCAGCGACCCGCGCCCCGCAACGGTGGTGGTCGGGCCGGGTGCGCTGGCGAATGAACAGGCCGAAGCATTCGTGCAAGCATTGCGGAAGATTGACGCGGATGTGCGTGTAGTCGGGATGGGTGATCTGAACGGATCAGCGGAACTGTTTGACGCGGTGCTTCCGGCGCAGGCGAATGCGGAACTGCTGCGGCGGGTGCTTGCTGGAGATGCGTTGGTCGCTGCACCGTCTCCCGTTGCACCCACACCGGTCGCGCCACTTCCGCCAGCGATCGCGCCCGCTGCGAATCCGATGTCAGTTGTGGTTCGGCCGCACGAAATGGCTGGATCGACGACGCCGATGGCAGCACAGGCCGCTCCTGCGCCGACGAACCCGACCGCGCCATCTTCGGCTGCAACTCAACCACCAACACCGATCGCACGACCCGTTCAGGATGCCGGCATCGACGGCGCATCAGCCACCGCGCCCGCGCTGGCCGCGATGCTCTCGGGGCACGACCCGATCGCCGCCGCCGTGAGCGATCTCTCGGCGCGGCTGGGCGTGGCGTGCAAGTTCACACCGGGCGAAGCGGAATCACTCGCGGATGCCGCAGCTTCCGTTCGCGTCTCGCACTCGGGGCGCACGCTCGGGTGGCTGCGTGCGCCGGGCATTGATCGGGCGATCGTGGAGCTGGAAGGCGCGAAGATCGCTGGGTGGATTCTGCTCGCGGCCCAGCACGATCAGTTGCGACGAGCCGCGTTCACCGACGAACTCACGGGCGCGTTCAACCGCCGCTACTTCAACCGCTTTCTCACCGCCGCGATGGATCAGGCCCGCGACAAACGCCACACCGTGACGCTGCTGGTCTTCGACATCGACAACTTCAAGACATACAACGACCGATACTCGCACGCGGCGGGTGATGAGATTCTCGTCGAGGCCGTGCGGCTGCTGACCTCGGTGATCCGCCCGTCGGATCGCGTCTGCCGCGTGGGCGGCGATGAGTTCGCGGTGATCTTCCACGATCCCGAGGGGCCGCGAAACCCGGGCGTGACGGCGACCACGCCGCAATCCATCGGCCAGATCGCGGCCCGCTTCCAGAAGCAGATCTGCGCCCACCGATTCCCCAAACTGCTCGACCAGGCCCCGGGCACGCTCACCATCTCCGGCGGCATGGCAACCTTCCCGTGGGACGGCGCAACTCCGGAAGAGTTGCTCGCCCGCGCCGATGAACTGGCAATGCAGAGCAAGCGGCAGGGCAAGAACGCGATCACGTTCGGACCGGGGGCGACGAAGGTGTGTCAGATTGGGGAAGGGGAAGTGGAAGGCGTGAAGGCGTAGAGGGAAATAGTTCGCTCCGCTTCACTACCACTGTGGCGGAAAGTAGGACAGAAACCTCGCCATCCGGCTCCGACATTCGCTCAGAGCGTATCGCGCGGCGGTGCTCCCCAAAGGTCGCGCGAAACCGCCTCGACGTACGCGAACAACAGAATCTACGTACCGCCTACGGGCAGCCCGCAAACCAGGCACCGAGGAAGTCGAAGATGTCCTGTGCGCTGATCCCGTTGATTCCGTTGAAGTCGGCGCGGGGGTCGAGGGCGAACCAGGCGTTGAGATAGTCAAAGATGTCTTGAGCAGAAAGTGAACCTGAGCAGTTGAAGTCTGCGGCACAGGTCGGGCGTGTGGTCCAGCGGGCGAAGTACGCCGAAACATTGCCGCCCGCGTTCGTGAAGTCACCGCCCGCGACCAGGTCGCCATTGGGCAGGGTCGTCAGGGCATGCACAGAGTCGTTCATCCCCGAGCCCAGCGCGGACCACGCCGTGCCGTTCCAGCGTGCAATGGAGCTTGCTGGGACCCCGCCCGCGGTCGTGAAGTCACCGCCCGCGACCAGGTCGCCATTGGGCAGGGTCGTCAGGGCAGACACAGAGCTGCTCATGCCCGTGCCCAGCGCGGTCCACGCCGTGCCGTTCCAGCGTGCAATGCGGCTTGCCGGGACCCCGCCCGCGGTCCCGAAGTCACCGCCCGCGACCAGGTCGCCATTGGGCAGGGTCGTCAGGGCAAGCACTGAGGCAAAGTTGTTCATTCCCGTGCCCAGCGCGGACCACGCCGTGCCGTTCCAGCGTGCAATGCGGCTTGCCGGGACCCCGCCCGCGGTCGTGAAGAGACCGCCCGCGACCAGGTCGCCATTGGGCAGGGTCGTCAGGGCAGACACAGAGCTGCTCATGCCCGTGCCCAGCGCGGTCCACGCCGTGCCGT
>JAYVRG010000094.1:0-16357 GCA_043776515.1 Phycisphaerales bacterium | reverse complement strand
CCCCACAAGCACTTACGCGCATTTCGCCCCCGAACCTGTGCGGCTTTGCGCGCGCAAACCTGCATCTCGGCCCATGGGTAGAGGCGGTGTTTTTCTTCCGCCTCTATTTGCGATTTGCCATTTGCGCTTTGCCATCTTTCTTGGGAGCCCCCCTATGTCCCCCTACGCCACCGAACTCACCTCCGCCCGCCTCGATGCCCTTCGCACCCTCATCGATGCGCTCAAAGAAGCCGAAACCCCCGACGAAAAACGCCGCTGCGCCGTCGCCATCTTCAACGCCCCCGCCCCCTGCGATCTCGACGACGAGATCGAGCTCGAAGACGATGAAAATGAAGATGACGAGGACGATCACACAGAAGCCCAACACTCGGACAGCGATGATGATTCAGAAAGGGCTCAGGAAACCTTGGACAACGAACCCGAATCATCCCACCCTTCCTCCGCCCCCACAACGTACCAAAGCGTGCCACCGGTTCGAACCGTGCCACGGGTTCGCCCGGTGCTTCGCCGGGCAACCCGTGATTCGTGTGGAGAGTACGCGACATCCAACGAACTCCCGCACGGGTTGCCCGCTCGGACAGCGGGCGAACCCGTGGCACGCGGCGCTCATCACGGGTTGCCGCGAAACGCGCCGAACCCGTGGCACGACGAGTTGAACTCAACTCTTCTTCGCCGCTTCGCGGGCCCGGGCAACGATCGCCGTTGTGCTCTTCCCCTCGACCATTTCCAGCAGCACCACGCGCCCGCCGATGGACTGCACGAACGGCGCTCCGGGCACCTGATCGACGGTGTACTCCGCGCCCTTCACCATCGCGTCGGGGCGAATAGCGTGGATGAGTGTTTCGGGAGTGTCCTCGTCGAAGATCACCACGGCATCCACGCACTCCAAACCACCGAGCAGTTCGGCGCGGTCGCCCTCGTGATTGATCGGGCGCGATGGGTCTTTCTTTCCCTTCAAGCGGCGCACGGAATCATCGGAGTTGACGCCCACGATCAGGAAGTCCCCCTCATCCGAGGCGCGACGCAGCAGAGAAAGGTGGCCCGCGTGCAGGACGTCGAAGCAGCCGTTCGTAAAGACAATCTTCTTCCCGTCGTTGCGATGCGCGGCCACCTCAACCAGCAACTGTTCCAGCGTGCGCACTTTGCCCGCCATCCCGGCGTGCGCGCCTTCGAGCAGCATCACCTCGCGGTGGATTTTTTCGATCGGCATCGGAACAACGCCGAAGACCTGCACTTCCAGCCCCGCCGCGGCGTTGGCGAAGCGCACCGCGTCCGGCCACGCGATCCCGTTCGCTCGCGCCCCCGCCAGCGCGGCCAGCACCATGTCGCCCGCGCCGGTCACGTCGTACACCTGTCGCGCCACCGTCGGCACGCCCAGCGCGGGCTTGTTCTTCTCCAGCAGCAGCGCTCCATGCCGATCGAGCGTGATGACCGCGGCTTCAAGATCAAGCGCGACGAGCAACTGCATCGCCAGCGGCGCGTGCTGCTCGGGCGTGGCATCGTCGGGAAGTTCCACGCCGGTCGCCAGCGCGGCCTCCGTACGGTTCGGCGTCACTGTCGAGCAGCCGCGATACTTGGAGTAGTCCTCGATCGCGGCGGGGTCCACCAGCACCGGCACGCCGCGTTTCTTCGCGACACGGATCACATGCTGGCAGAGCGCTGGCGTGCAGACGCCCTTGTTGTAATCTTCAATACACACCACATCCGCACCGCCGGACGCCGCGAGCAGCGCATCGAAACGCTCACAAAGCTGCTGCTCCACATGCGCCGCCAGTGGTTCGCGCGATTCGTGATCCACACGAAACATCTTCTGCGGGTGGCGATGCTGCGCCAGCCCGATGAGCGATCGCTTCACAGTCGTGGGGCGCGTGCCGTCGGAGACGAGTGCATCGGCGTTCACCCCCGCGGCCACCAACGTAGAGCGCAGCAGCTCCGCCTCGCGATCATCGCCGGTGACGCCGAGCGCGTGGACGGTGGCCTTCATCGCGACCAGATCCAAGCAGACGTTGGCCGCGCCGCCGGGACGATCCTCGGTTCGCTGCACAGAGAGAACGGGGACGGGTGCCTCGGGCGAGAGCCGATCCGCGTTGCCGAACACGAGTTGATCGAGCATGAAGTCGCCAACCACGATCGCCGTGAAGGGGCGCCAGGAAGCGAGTTGGTCCAGCAGTTTGCTCATAGTTTCCGTGGCACGGGCATCCTGCCCGTGTTCTTTTCGTGGCATGGGCTTTCCAGCCCATGCTCTTGGGTGGCACGGCTCTCCGAGCCGTGTTCGGGCCGCCACGGCCCGAGTGGCTTTGTTCCTGACAGAAACACCGGCGGCTTACGCCGCTCGGCTCTGAAGGGGTCAAGTTTAGGTTGCCCGCGCCCCCAACACCAGCCGATCAAACTCCTCGCGTCCGGAGTCAAAGACGAGCGCGAGATCGGGGCGGAGGACGGGGCAGGGCCAAGTGGAATCCGGCAGGTGTCGCAGTTTAGACCAGTCCTTGTCCGTCACGATAATGTACTCAGCATTCGCATTCCGCGCGAGAGTGCAAATCTCCACGACAGTGCGCCGCGAAAACGGATCGTGGTCCGGCAGCACGCGAAACAGCACTCCCGATTTCTCACGACCCTCCTGATCCACGATCCGCGCCAGCGGATGCGTGAACGCAATCGAATTCCCAATCGCACAACATCCAATGACGCGCCGCCCGATCAGCACATCCAAAGGCAGCATCTCGTCCTGGGTACCCCTGTTCACCGAACCGGGCTTTTCTTCCGGAACTCGATGCTTCAACCCAGTCCACACATGCCGCGTCATCGCGATCGGCGCACTCGTGTACCGCCGTGCCAATGTTTTCAACTTTTCCAGAGGCACCCCAGAAGCCAGCTCCGCATGCGTCAGCACCACCGACGACGCCCGCGCCAGCGACCCCACCGGCTCGCGCAGCCATCCTGCGGGCAACAAACGATCGTCGAACACGGAGCGCCCCGGCGTGGCGTCAATGAGCACCACATCCAGATCGCGTGCGATCTGGCGATGTTGAAACCCGTCATCCAATACAATGCGATCCGGTCGCCCACTCGGCGGCACGCGCTCCAACTGTGCGTGAAGGCCCGCGATGCGATCCGGCTGCGCGACAATCGGAAGGTCAGTGAACGCGCGCCGGTACGCATCGGTCTCGTCGGATGCGCCATCTTTGGACCTGGAATACCCGCGCATCGCCACGCATGGCCGATGGCCATTTTCCAGCAGCAGCCGCAGCACATGCATGACCATCGGCGTCTTCCCCGTACCGCCGACAGAGAGGTTGCCGATGCTGATGACGGGGATCGGGCCGGCCGCTGCACGCACACGATGCACGTTGCGACCGGCATCGAACGCGGCGTTGCGCCGCGCGATGACGGCTCGGTAGATCGGCTCGACAACGCGACCGATGAAAGGCAGCGGCGTGGATTGTCCGGCGTGCGCATCACCCACGAGCATCATCTCCGCGCTCGCCGGGCTTGCGGGTGGCGATGGGGGCGCGGTAGTCACGTCGCATCGCCTGGTGCGTGCGAAGCCCCCAGCCCGCGGTGCCGATGGCGTCGATCACCGCGAGCACAACGACGATGGAGAGGAGCCCGACGATGACCATCCACACCAGCACAAACGCGCGGGCCTGCTCCGGGTGGTCCTTGGCATTTGTCACCAGCGGCACGCCGCCGAGGGCATACGCGAGGGCCGCGACCACGAACATCATGATGAGTCCGTTGGCAATGCGGAGCCGCTTGCGGGTGCGGTGCATCGCGGAGACCTGCACGGACATGACGTGTGCGCCGATGAGCAGCATCGTCAGCCCCGCGAGCGGCAGGATGATCCACGGCGAGACCATCGTTGCCCCGAGCGTTGTCCCGAGTGTGGCCCCGAGGGTTTCCGCGAGGATGTGGATCGGGAGCGTGAGCCCGTGCATGGCAGATCGTAAGCGTCCATGTGCTCAGCAGTCGCGGGCGAGGAATACGTGCAGGCGATCGACGAGCTTGGCGACCGGCAGGCCCATGATGGTGCCGGAATCGCCGCGGAATGTGATGGGCCAGCCCGCGGCGAGCCGCTCGCTGAGGTTGTACGCGCCGGCCTTGCCCTTCCACTGCCCGGAGGCGAGGTATTGCTCGATCTGGTCATCGGAGATGTGGCCAACGGTGACGACGGCGCGATCGGAGAAGATGTCGCGCTCGCCGGTGCGCCGGTCGATGATGGCGACGCCGGTGAGGACATCGTGCGTCGAGTCTCTCATCTCGTGCAACATGCGCCGGGCGTCGTCGATATCCACGGGCGCGCTGGAGGTGCGCCCGTTCTGGACGACCACGGTGTCCGCGCCGAGCACAAGCGGCGCGGTGATGTTGTCTGGCGAGCGCAGCGCAGATGAGGCCTTCAGATACGCCAGTGCCATCACCCAGCGCTCCGGATCGACCGTGCCGGGACTGAGCTGCGCATCATCAAGCCCCGGGTGCGCGGCATCGTGCTGGATGCCCGCCGAGGTGAGCAGCTCGCGCCGGCGCGGCGAAGTGCTGGCCAGGTGCAGGCGCGGGAGCGAGGCAACATCCAGCACGCAGCCGCGGCGAGAGAGCGGGTTGATGGAGTTTTCGCTTCCGTGCGACATTGTGGATGAGCAGGTGCGGGAGAAGGCGACCATGAATCTAGTCCTTGATTGTTGCCGCCGCGGGGAGGCCGCACGAGAACAACTCCGGATGCGGCGGCGGATTGCTTCCGCCGGAAAGAAAGCGGAGAAGTTGGGGGATGGGCAACGCCCTGAAATGATGAATCGGTGGAGTTGGAAGAAAATCCAGGGATTCGCTCGAAGCATCGTTCATCCCGGGCGTGTGAATGGGCCACTACGATCGCGCATGAAGGCACATCTGGTTCAACTCGACATCCGTTGGGAAGACAAGCGGGCCAACTACGAGGCCACGCGCCGGCTGCTGAGAGCGGCGAAGCCGGAGCGCGGCGACCTTGTTGTTCTACCGGAGATGTTTGACACAGGTTTCTCATTCCGGCTGGAAGCGACGGCGGATTCGGATGGGGCGACGCTCGGATTTCTGAGCGGGCTTGCGAAAGAACTGGGGATCACGATCCACGGCGCACGCACGATCGTCGGCCCGGACGGACGCGGCAGGAACTGCGCGACGGTGGTGGGGCCGGATGGCGTGCTTATCTGCGAGTTTCAGAAGGTGCATCCGTTCACGCTGGGGAAGGAAGTGGAGTATTTCACGGGTGGGCGCGAGGTGATGACGTATCCGTGGATGGTGGGCGAGCAGGGGCTGACGGTCTGCCCCGCCGTCTGTTACGACCTGCGGTTTCCTGAACTTTTCCGCATTGGTTTGCTCAAAGGCGCGGAGGCGTACGCGATCGGGGCGAACTGGCCAAGCTCGCGCGAGCATCACCGATACGCGCTGAGCGTGGCACGCGCAATCGAGAATCAAGCGATTGTGTTTTCGGTGAACCGGTGCGGGAAGGATCCGCAACTGGAGTATGGCGGCGGCACGCTGGCGGTTGGGCCGCGTGGGGATGTGCTGGGGCAGCTTGGGAGCGCGGAGGGCGTGCTGAGTGTGGAGGTGGATGTGGACGATCTGCGGCGCTGGCGACGGACGTTTCCGGCGTGGAAGGATCATGTGCTGATCGGACGCACCGCGTAGAACAGAGGCGCGGGCGCAAGCCCGTGCAGCTTGACGTTTGCAGCACGGGAATGCACGGGCTTGCGTCCGCGCCTCTGTTACCGCGCTTCGCGGACATACTCGCGCCCACCCCAACGCACGGGTATCCCGGCGCGAAGATCAGCGGCGGCGGCGTGCAGGATGGTTCCGGTCTGCCACGCGCCGAGGGGATAGAGCAGCGACCAGATCAGCGGGACGCGGGCGATGCGATACGACCAGAGGATCGCGGTGAGATAGATCGCCAGTCCGACAAGCGCGACGATGAGGGCGGGCGCGGCCAGACCGGCGGGGATGTGCAGGCCGCCGAGGGAGAGCATGGCGAGCGCGCCGAGGAGGACGCCGACGGGGAGCGCGGTGCTGACGATGCGTGCCCGCCGCGCCAGCGTGTCCAGCCGCTTGATGCGCCGGTTCGCCGCCTCAATGTAGATGCGTTTCCAGCCCTTCACGAACTCCTCGTTGCTCGCATACATGCGGCAGCGGAGCAGGTTGTCGGCGAAGAAGAGTCCCGCGGGGATGGCGCGGCGTTCGATGAGTCGGGCGAGTTCGATGTCTTCCAGCAGCGCGTCTTTGACGGCTTCGTGGCCGCCGACCTGCTCGTAGGCGGCGCGGGTGAAGAGCATGAACTGGCCGTTGGCGAAGGCGCGCCGGTGGGTGGGCGCGTTGGCGCGTGCGAGGGGGTATTGGCGCATGAGTTCCATGCCGGCCGCGGGCTGGGTGATGCGCTCGAAGGTGCGCCCCGTGGTGAGCGTGCTCATGATGCTGAGCATGCCGAGGGAGCGCGAGGTGAGGAGCACGACGGCGGCGCGGACGCAGTCGGGATCGAACTCGGTGTCGGCATCGGTGAAGAGCAGAAGGTCCGCGGCCTGCGCGGCCTTGGATGTGCTGACGGCGACGCGGATGGCGTTGACCTTGCCGGCCCAGTCCGGCGGGCAGTCGCGGATTTCCAGCAGTTCCATGTGGTCCGCGCCGCCGGTGGCCTCGCGGATTTCGGCGGCGGTGCCATCGGTGCAGCGGTCCAGCGCGAAGACGACGGAGAGATTCGGATAGGTCTGTTTGATGAGCGACGCGGCGAGTTTGCCAACCACGCCCTGCTCGTTGTGGGCCGGGACGATGATGCAGACCTTTGGCGCGGATGACTTGAGCAACTCGGTGGCGATCGGAAACGCGAGAGCATCGCGGCAGGTCGGGATCGTCCGCATTGTGGTTGCGATGTGGTAGAGCACCGCGCCCCAATAGATCGCCAGCGCGAGCGCGGCGATGATGAGCAGGATGCAGAGGATGGTGGTGATGATCGGCATGGGCTATGGCGTTGAGCGGTGCGGCTGCGTGCGGTGCGTGAAGAGTGTGATGTGAAAAGTCAGTTCCTATGATCCCGGCATGAACAGCCCAGAGGATATCGGGACGATGGACGGGCACGCGGCAGAACACGCACAAGGCGGGTCGTGCTGCCAGTCTGCTGGTCAGTCAAATGACCAGTCTGCGGCGGACGCGGGTGGTTGCTGCGGCGGGGAGAAGCCCGCGGGTGGTGGGTGCTGCGGCGGCGGCAAGTCGGCCTCAGATGGTGTGCTGGTCTTCTCGCGGAAGCAGATTCGTGAGGTGGATCGACTGGCGACCGAGGAGTTCGGGATTCCCTCGATCCTGCTCATGGAGAACGCGGCACGCGGCGTGACGGGCGTGATTCTGGAAGGGTTACAGGGGTTGGAGAACCCGTCCGCATTGATCGTGTGCGGGCCGGGGAACAACGGCGGGGACGGGCTGGCCGTGGCGCGGCATCTGGCGAACCGGAATGTGCGCGTGGCGATTGTGCTGGCCGCGGCACCCCAGGCGTTCAAGGGGGATGCGCTGACGAATCTGACGATCGCGCAGAAGATGGATTTGCCGATCTTTGAGGCAGGAAACTCAGCGGGCGCGGCGATGGCCGCGGCGGATGCGCTGCTGGGCGAGCCGGTGCTGGTGATTGATGCCCTGCTGGGCACCGGGCTGGACCGGCCCGCGACGGGCGTTATGGCGGAGCTGATCACGCAGATGAACGCGATCCGAACGCGCGGCAGCACCATGGTTTCTATTGATGTTCCAAGCGGTTTGGACTGCGACACCGGCGAACCGGGGACGGATGCGAGTGGTGCGGGGCCGGTGATCGAGGCGGATCTCACCGTTGCGCTCGCGGGCGTGAAGGCGGGATTCCTGACAGCGACGGCGCAGAAGCATGTGGGGGAACTGGTGGTGGTGGATATTGGCGCGCCGCGGGAGTTGGTTTCGCGGATCGGGCGGCCGCTGACGATGGCGGGGGCGAGCGCGGCGGCTGCTGTCGGTGGTGGTGGATGCGGATCCGGAGGTTGCGGGTGCCAATGAGGGGCGCGATAACTGTTCTGTGATTGTTGCGGAATCGAAATCGGAACTTGCGGGGACCATCGCCCGTACACCCGATGATGATTGACGGGATCGGGTATGACGGGAATGCTAAAGCGGAGGCGGAGTCCGCGAGTTTGAGACAATCCACGGGATTCGGCGGAGGACCGCCTCATCCCGGGCGTGTGAGAGGAGGGCCGGTCATGGGTGCGGTGCGAATGGAACTGGCGAGAATCCTGATTCGGGAGCTCAATGACTATCAGATCATTGAGCTGCGGGAGGTCGCGCCTGTCGAAGATGTTGAGGACGTGCCGAGTGCGGGACCGGCGGCGGGAAGCAACGGGACGCAGTACAGCCAGGTGGAGAACGGGCGATCGTTCCCGATCGTGATCGGGCTGCCAGAGGCGCAGGCGATCGAGCGGCGGCTGAAGAACGTGGTGATCAAGCGCCCGCAGACGCACGATTTGCTGATGAACGTGGTGGCCGCGCTGGGCGGGAAGCTGGAGTCGATCACGATCAATGACCTGCAGGACCACACCTTCTTCGCGCAGCTCGTCATGCGCACGGCGGAGGGGAAGGTGGTGAAGATCGACTCGCGCCCGAGCGACGCGATTGCGCTGGGGATCGCGTCCAATGTGCCGATCTTCGTTGAGGAGAAGGTGCTGAACGCGGCGGAGAAGGATGAGCAGTAGCGGGTGATGGAGTGCGGGTAGATGCTGTGGTGTGGGGTATTGATGCCATGAAGCAGTATCCTCGCATTCGGAAGACGATCAAGTGGGGTGGGGCGGCGGTGACGGTGCTGTTGGTGGTGGTGTGGATTTGGAGTGGGCGCTGCGATGCATATTCGTATAGTCCACGCGGACAAACCGTGGGGTTTACATATGGTCAGTTTTTTTTCCACGACTTTACAACCTGGCCCGAATGGCCGGATTCACTGGTCTATATCCCCCTTGAACCCGCACACTACTGGTGGGGCTTTCAGTACGGAACGCGAGCAGGCTGCCTGTGGATTCCTGCATGGATTCCGACCGCCGCAGCACTTGTCGCGACAGTTACTGCTTGGCGCCTCGACATTTTTGCCCGCCGCCGCGCTCGGCTGAATCTTTGTCGGAGGTGCAACTACGACCGCGCCGGCCTCGCGGCGGGCGCGGTGTGTCCGGAGTGTGGTGCGAGCGCCACTGACCCGGTGCTCTGACCGGGTCAGTGCTGTTGCAACCGCACCGCTCCGCACTGACCTGCTCAGAGCAGCAGGTCAGTGGCACTTTGAGCGGTGGGCTGGTTTTTTCCATTTGACAACTCCGGCGTGCCACGGGTTCGCTGCGCTTCGCGGCAACCCGTGCGGGCGCGGCGGGCGAGTGCGGCAACCCTTGCATTCACGCACGCGCCGCACGGGTTGCCCGCTCAGAGCAGCGGGCGAACCCGTGGCACGCGGGCACTTCGGGCGATGCGCCCGAAACATGGGCTGGTAAGCCCATGCCACATCCGAGCGGCGTAATCTTCGCTCTTGGCAACACTCGACCCACATTTCAAGCCCACGAAGTACCTCACCGAATCGGTGCCGGGAATTGGCGGCGTGCTGAAGGAGCGGGATGAGGACTTTATTGTGGAGGAGTTGCCGGCGTATGAGCCGTGCGGCGAGGGGGAGCATCTGTATCTGTTCGTGCAGAAGCGGCACATGGCGACGATGCACGCGGTGCGGCTGATCGCGGAGCACTTCGGGGTGAAGCGGGACGCGGTGGGGTTCGCGGGGCTGAAGGACAAGGTCGGGATCACGACGCAACTCATCAGCGTGCATCTGCCGGGGAAGAAGGATGAGGATTTCTCGAACTTCGAGCATCCGAATCTGGGCGTGCTGTGGAAGGATCGGCACACGAACAAGCTGCGGCGGGGGCACCTGGCGGGGAACCGGTTTGTGATCCGGGTGCGGAAGACCAGCGCAAGCAAGGTGATCCACGCGCACAGGTCGCTGGCGATGCTGGCGGCGATGGGCGTGCCGAACCGGATCGGCGTGCAGCGGTTCGGGATGTTGCGGAACAATCAGGATGTGGGGCGTGCGCTGCTGCTGGGGGATGCGAAGGGCGCGCTGGATGCGTTGCTGCTGCCGCATCCGGAGTTTCCGGAGATTCAGCCCGAGGCGCGGCGGCTGTACGCGGAGGGAAAATACGACGAGGCGATGCGGGCGATGACGGGCGGGTCGCACACGGAGCGGCGGGTGCTGGCGGCGCTCGCGCGGGGCGCGAACGAGCGGCAGGCGATCGGGGCGATCGAGCGGATGGACTATTCGTTCTACATCACGGCGTTTCAGTCGGCGGTGTTCAACGCGATTCTGGAGGAGCGGATCGCGAGCGGGCGGCTGGCGACGCTGGAGGATGGCGACCTCGCGTTCAAGCATGATTCGGGGGCGGTGTTTCCAGTCGGGCCGGAGATGTCGGTCGAGGAGAGAGGCGTGCTGCCGGAGCGGCTGCGGACTATGGAGGTGTCGCCGAGCGGGCCGATGTGGGGGCAACGGATGACGCGAGCCAGCGGTGCGATCGGCGAGCGCGAGGAGGCGGCGCTGGAAGAAGCGGGGCTGAGCGTGGCGCGGCTGGAAGCACTGAGCCGACGCGATGTGGAGGCGATGGAGGGGAAGCGCCGGCCGATGCGCGTGCCGGTGCGGCTGCCGGATGTGGAGGGAGGCGTGGATGAGCACGGGGAGTATGTGAAGTGCGTGTTTGAGCTGCCGCGTGGATCGTTTGCGACGACGGTGATGCAGGAGGTGATGAAGGGGGAGGTGGGAGAGGAGGAAGAGGAGTAGGGTGTGGAAAATGGGAAGTGGGAAGTGAAACAAGTGGATGGTTGGAAGTCGAATGTCAAAGAAAGGCACTGGCGCCGCGGCGCGGCTTGAGGTGCTTCGCACCTCAGATGCACCGGGGGCTTGCTCGAAGACTTGCTGCGCCCCCGGCAACGGTCGTGCGCCCGAAGCGGGCGAGGAGGGGAAAGGCGGGAGGGAGAGAGTTAGGCACTAGGCACTGGGCGATAGGCAACAGGCATTTGGCACTCGGCATTCAGTGTTCGGCACTAGGCGAGAGCGGGAAAGTCGAAAGTTGGCGTTGGATACTCGGTGTCATGGGAGGAATGACTGTGAAGATTGTGGTGTTTGATCTGGGTGGCGTGGTGGTGCGCATCTGTCGGTCGCTGAAGGAGGCGGGTGAGCGGTGCGGGATTGATGTGCGCGATGAGGACATCACGCCGGAGCGTCGTGCCGAGCGGCGGGCGATTCATGCGGAGTACGAGCGCGGGCGGATGGGGTGCGAGGAGTTCTTTGTCGCGATCGCGCGGACGACTGGTGGGAAGTACACGCCGGAGCAGTTTCGCGCGATGCACATGAACTGGATCATTGATGAGTACGCGGGTGTGTCGGAACTGATCGACGACCTGCACGCGGCGGGGATCGCGACGGGCGTGCTGAGCAACACAAACGCCAGCCATTGGGGGCAGATGCAGGGGTTGGCGACCGATGGCCGAGTTGTGACGCCAAAGTTTCCGACGACGACCAAGCCGATGCACCGGCACGCCTCGCATCTGTTCGGGCTGGCGAAGCCGGAGGGGGCGATCTATCGGGAGTTCTCGCAACGCACGGGTTTTGCGCCGACGGAGATTGTGTTCTTTGATGATTTGGCGGAGAACGTGGGAGCGGCGCGGATGGCGGGGTGGAAATCACATGTGGTGGATCACATGGGGGATACGGCGGGGCAGATGCGGGGGTATCTGCGCAAGGAGCATGGGATTGTGCTCCGTGGCACGGGCGTCCCGCCCGTGGGGTGAGAGCGCGCAACGCGGGGAACCAAGGCACATGGGCGGGACGCCCATGCCACGGAAGTTTGGGCTACTGCGATAGATTCCTCAGCAGCCGACTCGCGCGAGCGTGGCCCGCGCTTGCGACGCGACGCAGCCAGAGGTTGGATCATCGTCGATTGCGTGCAACTCCGTCGCCCTCGACATGGCACGACGAGTGATTGAGCATCGCGTCGGTATCACCGTGTGCGGCGGCGTGGCGATAGTGATACACGGCGCGGCGATAGTTGCGTGTCACACCGAGGCCTTCGTGGTAGAGATATCCGAGCTTGGTGTGGGCGGTGATGACGCCGCCAGCCGCGGCGATTCGGTAGAACGCGGCCGCTTTGGCGTGGGATTGCCGGATGCCGAGGCCCTCGCGGTGCGCATCGCCCGCGTATTCGGCCGCGTCGGCATCGCCGAGTTTGGCGGCGAGCGTGAACCAGCGGAGCGAGGTCCGGTTATTGCGTGCGACGCCCATGCCGTGGGAAAAGCGGTAGCCGAGATGGAACATGGCGGTGGGATGGCCAAGCGCGGCGGCGCGGCGATACCAGCGGATGGCGGTGGCGGGGTCTTTTCGCGTGCCGCGGCCGATGGCGTGGGAGTACGCGACGCTGAAGGTGGCGTGAGCGTCACCGAGCTTAGCGGCCTCGATGAAGAGGGCGAGGGCGGCGCGGCGGGTGGCGACGGTGGGCGCGGCGTCGAGGAGAGACCACGCCTGCGCATAGAGACGGCGCGAGGGAGGTGACGAGGGAAGGGTGGGGCGGACCGGGCGTGACATAGGGGCATGGTTGCCGCGATGTCGTTTGGAAAAACTCGTGAGTGCGGGAAGTGCGGCGCGTTCTTCCCTGGGCGGCTCGGCTGTGCCCTCATCTGCTCACTTCGCTCCCTCGATCTCCACAAACATCTCCACATCCTCGCTCACCGTGTGCTTGGCACGGAGTTTCATTGAGCTCGGGCTGGAGAGCGTGGCCTCGAGTTTCTTCACGTCCGCGTTCTCCCAGACCACCGCGATGGTGTTCTTCTTCGGGTGGCGGAAGACGTGGTACGAGGAGGAGAACTCCTTGAACAGTGCGGCCCGCTCATCGCCGCCGGCGAGCCAGGTCTGCATGTTTCCGACGCTGTGAACGGCGATGACGCGGGGCATGGGCGGGGCTCCTTGAGTGGTTCGGCGTTGCCGGACGCGGCTGGGATTGTCCGCGAAGCGAGCCCAACATGCGGCCCGCCGCGCGAAGTGGTGGCAGTGCAAACCCAGTGTAACCAGTTGCTTGGTCAGTCGGATTAGGGATTTGGCGGGTGCGGCGGCACGCGAATAGGATGCCAGATTGGAGACCCGCCGATGGAAATTGACATCGACAAACTGAGCGAAGCGGAACTGAGCGACTTGCACCACCGCATCACCGAGCGGCTGCGGCTGATGCAGCAGTTTCGTGCCCACCGCGCCATGCTGGAGTTCTCCATCGGTGATCGCGTCATGTTCCACGCCGAGGGGCGTCGCGTGGAAGGTGTCATCACCAAGTACAACCGCAAGACGGTGACGGTGATGGTTGAAGGCGGGCTGCGCTGGACGGTCTCACCGAGTTTGCTGGAGGCGGCGGAGCGACCGAGCGAGCCCAAGCGAGTCGTGCGAGCGGTGGTGGTGGAGAATGTGGAGAATGTGGGGAGTGGGGGGAGTGGGGGGAGGTCACTTTGAAGAAAGATGTGATCGGTCGCTGGCGTCTGACGAAGATGAGCAACTGGGACAATGAGTTCATGGATGAAGAGTCGCCTGCATTCTGCCACATTGACGACGATGGCCGAGGCGAGTTTCACTTTGGGTATGTGTGGTGCCAACTTGACTGGGTGGTTGAAGATCAAAAAACCATGCCGGGCGTGGCATTTACGTTCGAGGGCAATGACGAGATGCATCCGACGACCGGGCGCGGATGGGCGGCCTTGCAGGCGGATGGAACTCTGATGGGGCACATATTTTTCCATCAAGGCGATGATTCAGAGTTCTGGGCAAAGCGGAAGAGGGGTTGAGTCGGAGAAGATGCGAACCTGCACGGCAGGGCAATCGCATTATTCGTTTTTGCTCTCACGAACCGTCAGTTGCGTTTCGCGGTGGTCGTTGTTTTTTCACAGTTCGGTGGTCGGTAGTGGATAATGCGTAAGCCCTGACCTGCACGGCTCGGGAGAGCCGTGCCACCAGTCAGGCCGATACACTTCCCGTCATGGCCGTCGAACGCCTCGTCTCTCCCGTGCAGAACGCCGCGACCGATCTCTCCGAGCAGGAGCGGGACGTCGGGCGGTCGCTCAGGCCGCGCACGATGAAGGAGTATGTCGGGCAGCCCGATCTCATCGAGCGGCTGGCGATCACCATCGAGGCCGTGAAGGGGCGCGGCGAGCCGATGGAGCATGTCCTGTTGCACGGCCCGCCGGGGCTGGGCAAGACGACGCTGGCGCATGTGATTGCCGAGGAGATGGGCGTTGGCGGAACCAAACCCGGCTTGGAGAGCCGGGGTACACACTGCAAGGTCCACCTCACCAGCGGCCCCGCCCTCACGCGCCCGACCGACCTGGTCGCCATGCTCTGCCAGTTGCAGGAGCGCGATGTCCTGTTCATTGATGAGATCCACCGGCTGCCGATCGCCGTGGAGGAGTTCATCTATCCCGCGATGGAGGACTTCGTCATTGACATCAAGGTTGAGACGGGCATGCACGCGCAGACGATTCAGAAGAAGCTCGCTCCGTTCACGCTCATCGGGGCCACGACGCGGGCCGGTCTGGTCTCCTCGCCGCTGCGCTCGCGGTTCGGGATCACGCACTCGCTCAGGTATTACACGTCCGAGGAACTGCTGGTGATCCTCCGCAGGTCCGCCGGATTGCTGGGCGTTGTCTCGTCGGATCAGGGCTTGGTGATGATCGCCGAGCGCAGCCGCGGTACGCCGCGTATTGCTAACCGGCTGCTGCGGCGCGTCCGCGACTTCGCACAGGTGAAGGGCGACGGTCGGCTTACGCCCGGCATGGTGCGCGATGCGCTCGCGCTGGAGGGCGTGGACGATCTCGGGCTTGATGAGTTGGACCGCTCCTATTTACGGACGATCGCGACGACTTACGCGGGCGGCCCCGTCGGGCTGGAGGCCGTCGCCGCGACCCTCAACCACGACTGCGGCACGCTCGAGGATGTCGTCGAGCCGTTCCTGCTCCAGATCGGGTTCGTCGCCCGCACACGACGGGGGCGGGCTCTGACCAAAGCGGGTGCAACGCATATTGGGATGCCGCACGCGGTGGGAGCGGGCGGGGGCGGTGGGGTTGATCTGTTCGAGGGATAGTGCCACTGACCTGTCGCTTTGGACAGGTCAGTGCGGTTGCAAGAGGCACCGAGCCGCTCAAAGCAGCGGGTCAGTGGCACAAAGCATGGTCACTACAACCCACCAAACTTCCGATTCCGTTTCGCATAATCCCGGATCGCCGCGTGCAGATCGGCCGTGCCGAAGTCCGGCCAGAGAACATCGGTGACATGCAGCTCGGCGTACGAAATCTGCCAGAGCAGATAGTTTGAGACCCGCATCTCACCCGCGGTGCGGATGAGCAGGTCCGGATCGGGAAGGCCAGCGGTATACAGGTGATCGTGAACCGTTGCGTCGGTGATGGCGGAGGGTTCCAGTTCGCCGCGCTTGACGCGCTCCGCGATTGCCCGCACGGCATCCACGATCTCGGCGCGTGCGCCGTAGTTCACGGCGAGGCAGAGCATCGAGCCCGTATTGTTTTTCGTGAGTTCGGTGAGCCGATCGGCGGCTTCGAGCACCTCGGGAGCCAGCCCCTCGCGCCGCCCGATCTGGCGGAAGCGGAGGTTCTCCTTCATGAACTTCTCGATCTCGCCTTCGAGATAGGTCATGTAGAGCTGCATGAGCGCGGAGACCTCGCCCGCGGGGCGCTTCCAGTTTTCCATGGAGAAGGAGTAGAGCGTCAGCACCTCGACGCCCAGCGCGCCGCACTCCTCGATGACGGAGCGCACGGCGGCCGCGCCGTTGCGGTGGCCGAACTCGCGCGGGAAGTCGCGGTTGCGTGCCCAGCGCCCGTTGCCATCCATGATGATGGCGATGTGGCGCGGGATGCGCTCCGGGTGGACATCTGGGAGGCGGCCCATCGGATCGGCCTTCGGGTTCACGCGGCGAAGCCGAGCCAGAGCCGCCTGCGCGCCGGGATCAGCAGCGAAGGGACTGGGAACTGCGTGGGATGGTGGAGCGGCGAGGGGCATGGGAAGGGCGGAATCGTAGGTGGCGATGCGGGACGTACGCCGGAGAGCCGGTATGGTTCGCGCGGCTTCGTGGCATGGGCTTACCAGCCCATGTTTCGGGCGCCTCGCCCGAAGCGAGCGACTCACCATCTTCACACGTTCGATAAAACCAAGGCATTCGGGGCGAAGCGCCCCGAACATGAATGCCATTCAGTTAGCCACCGCCGGTTGATGTACGGCGCGTGTGCGGCGCGAACAAAGACAGAGTTGCGCTTTAGAAGACCCTCTGGGATGATGGTG
>JAYVRG010000093.1:0-16388 GCA_043776515.1 Phycisphaerales bacterium | reverse complement strand
CGTGCTCGCGCTGATTCCGCCTGTGTACCACACCCATTCACATAGCGCAAGTCGCATCCTGTTCGGGTACGATCGTTGCTGACGGCTGAAGAGTTACGAAAAAAGGGACCCCAAGCAATGCTCGGAATCCCCGGTGGTGGACTGTTCTTTCAGACGATCAAACGTCGTAAGCGTCAATCCAGCTTGACGCCCAGCCCCTTGAGAAGCTGCTCAACCTTAGTGTCGCCCTCGCTGTAGCCGGAGACAACGCCGGCGATCTTGCCGGACTTGTCGATAATGAATGTCGCCGGGATGCCGGACACGCCGTAGAGCTTGCGGGCGATTGTGTTGTTGTTCGGATCGCGCCCGGCCGGGTCGCGGGCAAGCTTGAACTTGTAGTCGCGCCCCTTGCCAGTGGCGAACTTCTCGAAGGGCATCACGTCGTCGGAGGTGTTCAGCGCGATCACCTCTACATCCTGGCCGCTGACGGCCTCGGCGATCTTGCTTAGGTGCGGGATGCCCTTCATGCAGGGGCCACACCACGTAGCCCACATGTCCAGTACGACAATCTTCTTGCCGCGATAGTCGGAGAGCTTGAAGCGGTTGCCGGTGTCGAGCTTCTGCTGGCCGGCGTTCCAACCCAGTGCCTCGAAGTCGGGGGCTTCGGTCCCCGCCGCGATCACATCGACCTTCTCGGCACCCGGTCGGGGCACGCGCACCACGCGCATCGTGGGGGCCATGTTGATCTGCGAGCCATCGTCGGAGACGGTGGCGAGATAGTTCATGTCGCCGAAGGGGAATGTGCCGCGGATGTCGAACTGGTCACCGTCGAGCAGCAGCCAGACGGGTTTGGTCATCTTTTCGCCGACGATCATGGGCTTGCTGGGGTCAAAGAGCTTGTTGTACACGCCGTCGCCATCGTTCTCGATGAGCGTGACGTCGTAGGCCTTGCCGTCGATGCTAATCTTGCCGACCCGCGCCGAGGCGCTGTAGTAGTTCAACTGGGTGCGTCCCGGCTGCCAGTAGAAGTTCAGGGCGTAGCCGCTGATGGTGTTTGCGCCTTCCGCGCCCTTCCAACCGGGCTTGAACTCCAGCGTGCTCTGATAGCTGGGCAGGGCACCTTCTTTGCCTTCCTGCTTGGTCTCCCACTTGCCGGTGTTGTCGTCGGTGAGATCGCCGTTGCCGTTGAGGTCCACGAACAGGCGCGGCTCCTTGCCCTCGGCCTCATCGCTTACGAGCACGAACTCGCTGGGTGTACCGGAGCCGATATTCACCACGGCGTACTTGGGCTCGCCGTTGTATTTGGGCTCCTTGGTGATCGACTTGGGGCGTTCCGATGAGAGCTTGGCTGAACTCGGCATGTACATGCGATTTGCGGCCTTGGTGCCGTCAAAGTCAAACTTGCGGAGGTCGAGTGTCAGAGCCGCGCTGGCCTTCCCGTCGCCCTCGATCTTGACCGGAGCGGGGTCCGCCTTCTTGGCGGGTTTCATGCCACCCATACCCGTCATGGGCACGAACTTGGGGGCTTCCGGCTGTTTGGCGGCGTCCTTGCCATCGCCACTCTGGGCAAGCCCGACGGCGGGAAAGAAGCCGCAGGCCAAGGAAATGGCCAGCGTGGGAACGCACAACCTGATCGCAACCATTGTCAGCTCCAAAGAAAAAGGGCGGGAAAATGAATCCCAGACTGGTCTCAGCGCACTATAGTATACTCTGGTCACGCCCGATCGTTGCACGATTTTCATCACTTTGAGGCGAGTTTTACGCCGCACGAGGATCTGTGTATGGATATTCGATTGTTTCTCCCCGCTGTTGGATTGGCCGCGCTTGGGGTTTCAGCGTTTGCAGAGCCGCCGCCATCGACGGAAACAACCAGCAGGGGGACCAGCCGACAGGCGCCGGCTCCCGTGGCGGCCACGACGCCTGCCACGGGGGTCGCTGCGCCCACTTCGGAGGATCTCGTCGGGAAGCAGCCGCCGCCAATCACGGTTGCCAAGTGGGTGAAGGGAGAAGCACTCACGGGGTTTGAGAAGGGGAAGGTGTATGTCGTGGACTTCTGGGCGACCTGGTGCGGGCCGTGCAAGGCAGCAATACCGCACCTTTCCAAACTCGCTCAGGAGCACAAGGGCTCGGTGGAAGTGATCGGCGTGAGCATCTCCGAGAAGCAGAAGGACGCGGCGGACACGGCGTACATCGACCTCGTGCAGAAGTTCGTGGACAAGCAGGGCGAGCGGATGGACTACCGCGTGGCGGTGGACACGCCGGACAAGAAGATGCACACGTCGTGGTTCAAGCCCACGGGCACGGGTGGAATCCCCACGGCGTACATCATCGATCAGAAGGGGCTGGTGGCGTGGACGGGGATCGGCGATCCCAAGGCCGTGGAACGCATCGTCGGTGAGGTGCTCGCGGGGACGTTTGATTCCAAGAAAGAGATTGAGCGGCAGAAGCGTGAGGACGCGGAGGCCCAGAAGCGGGCCGCGGTGGATATCGCGGCGGCACGCGAGCGATCCAAGGGGACCGACGAGAAATATCCTGGGTACAACGATGCGATGAAGCGTGGAGATGCGGGCGCAGCGCTGGAAGCACTGAACGCGGCGTTCAAGGCGGATCCGACATCGGAGTCCAGCGGTGCGTATCAGTGGAAGGTGATGCTGCTGATGCAGCGGAGCAAGTTCGAGGAGGTCACGGCGTACGCGCGGGAACTGATGAAGAAGTTTCCGGAGAACGGTGATATCAGCGGGTTCATGTCGGCGGTGATGGTGCAGACCAGCGATGACCCGCCGCGGTTTGATGCGAAGCTGTCGCTGGAGCTTGCTGAAAAGTCGCTGGCAGACGCGAAGCCGGAGAGCCGGTGGCAACAGTTCGCGCGATCGCGGCTGGGATGGGCGCTGTATCACACGGGCAACACGCCCAAGGCGATCGAGGCGATGCAGAGCGCGATGGATGGGGCGAAGAAGCTCAAGGGAACCATCGACTTCGGCGACCTGGAGGATCAGTGCGCGGAGGCGATGAAGGTGTTCAAGCAGCCCAAGCCAGCGAAGTGAGTAAAGCCGACGCTCGCGGGGAGCGTTTGGATATTTCGTCGAAGCATGGGTACAGATTTGAGTATTGTGAAAAAAAAAACGCCCGACCGTGTGGTCGGGCGGTTCGCTTTCATGTTGAGTATTCGCGGGATTCGCTCGAAGCATCGCTCATCCCGGGCGTTTGAGGGCGTGGTTCACTTGCCTGCGAGTGCCTTGTCGATCAGGCCCGAGAGTGTCTCGTCCTGGTTGGCGTCAAAGCCGACGCCCAGATAGATGATCTTGCTGTCGGGGCCGATGAGAACGAAGGTCGGGATGCCGGACATGCCGTATTGCTTGGCGAGGTCATCGCCATTGGCCAGCAGGCCGTAGGTGTACTTCTTGTCCGCCATGTATTTGGCGGCCTTGGCGGTGCTCTTCTCGACGGAACCGGCGCGCTCCCAGGTGTCCACGCCGAACACGGAGACCTTCTGGTCCTTGAACTTCTCGTGGAGTTTCTGAACACCGGGCATGGCCATTTTGCAGGGGCCGCACCAGGTGGCCCAGAAGTCCAGTAGCACGACGCGGCCTTCGAGCGAACCCAGGGAGACATCGGTGCCGTCCGCGGATTTGAGCGTGAAGTTCGGGGCTTTGTCGCCCACGGCGAACTTCAGTTTCGGGGATTCGCTGGAAGGGATGCCAAGCTCGCTTGCGTCCGCGTCTTTCTGGATCGTGTACCCCTCGGCGGCCTTGAGCACGAAGAGTTCGGCAGTCGGCTTGCTGTTGATCTTCACCTTGGTGTACGCGCCCTTGAAGGACATGGGCGGAATCGGGTCGCCGTCGCCGCCGGAGTAGGTGACGTTTGACTCGATCTTGCGAGACACGAGGTCATCCGCGCCGACGAAGCGCACCTGACGCATGGTCATCACGCGTGGCTCTGCTTTGCTCGTGCTGCCGTCCTCGTTGGGCTGGTTCGGGTAGACGACTTGAACGCGATACTCCACGGCGCGGCACTTCACGCCGTCCATATCGGAGTCGGGCAGGAACTTGGCGCCGACAAGCTTGGCTTCCTTCTGGCTGAGGACATCGGTGCCGTAGATCCAGTTGGGGACGACCATCGACGCCTCGCCGACGGGATAGCACTCACCGTCGGGCGTTTCCATCATGGCGAAGGTCTTTGCCGTGTTGTCGAGTTTGTACGCGGACTTTCCATCGAAGGCCCACGTCGCGTCGGTCTTGTCGTGCTTGGTGGCGATCTTGAACTGGCGGATGCGGACGGTGCGACCGGTGCGATCAAAGACCGCGAGCAGGTCGCCGCTCTGCGAGGTGTTGGTATCGCCGTTCAGCATGGATTGCGAAACGGTGCAGGCGATGTCGTTGATCCCTTTGACGGCGGCGCGGAACTTCTCGATGAAGTCCCTGGCGGCCGGATCAATGTCCGAGCCATCGGACTTGGGCGCATCGGCCTTCATCGGGGCCTTCTCGGGGGCAGCGGGGGACGTGGATTGGGCCATCGCTCCAGAGAGCGAGCAGCCGAGCGCGGCGGCGAGGGCGAGGATCGAGCACGGGCGGAGCATGGGTGGTCCTTTCGGGGTGCGAGGGTGGGGCCGGTCAATGGTACCGGCGAGGCGGCCTCGGGTTCTGATCGGAGGTTTTGCCACAGATGAACACGGATGGAACGGATCGGAGGCGAGAAAGCGGGAGAAGCGGGTACGAGGGTGCGTCTTGGTGGGCATTTCTGCTGAGCCGTTCTTTGTATCTGCTCAAATCCGCGTCATCTGTGTTCATCCGCGGCAGGTTCCTTTTGTCTTGAATCCGTTTCATCCGTGTTCATCTGTGGCAAACTCTTTCTCCGTCGAATCCGTGTTCATCTGTGGCCGCCTTCCGGCTCGTTGCTCCGTACGATTCAAACGCAGGAGATTCATGTATGCCCGACGGCGCAGGTTCGAGTGTGATGGCTGATCCGCAGACGCCCGAGCAGGCCCGTGCCGCGATGGAGCGGTTTCGCGCCGACTACGCGGCCGTCCGCGCGCAGGTGGCAAAGGTCATCGTCGGGCATGACTCGGTGGTGGACGGCGTGCTGACGTGCCTGTTCTGCTCCGGGCATGTGCTTCTGGAAGGCGTGCCGGGACTGGGCAAGACGCTGCTGATCCGCTCGCTCGCCCGCGCCCTCTCGCTGAGTTTCTCCCGCGTGCAGTTCACCCCGGACCTGATGCCCGCGGACATTGTCGGCACGACGATCGTGCTGGAACTCGACAAACCAGATGGAAGCAAAGGCCGCGAGTTCGTCTTCCAGCGCGGCCCGGTCTTCGCTCAGATTCTGCTTGCCGACGAGATCAACCGGGCCACGCCCAAGACGCAGTCCGCTTTGCTGGAGGCGATGGCCGAGCGCAGCGTCACCATCGGCGGCGCGGGCGGCAAGACGCACCTGCTCCCGAAACCGTTCCTCGTCATGGCGACGCAGAACCCGCTGGAGCAGGAGGGGACGTACCCGCTCCCCGAAGCGCAGCTGGATCGCTTCTTCTTCAAGTTGCTCGTCGGCTACTCGGGGCGCGCTGAACTCGCGGAGATTCTCAACCGCACCACCAGCGGCGTGGAGCAGGAGATCACGCCCGTGCTCGGCCCGGCGGAGATCCTCGCGTACCAGCGGCTCGTACAACAGGCCGCCATCGCCCCGCACATCCAGGACTACGCGGTGCGACTGGTCCTCAGCACGCACCCGAAGGGTCGATCATCGGCAGGTGATGGGGGGGAGTTCGCAACACCGATGGTCAACAAGTTCGTCCGCGTCGGTGGCTCGCCGCGCGCGGCGCAGGCGCTGGTGCTGGGCGCCAAGTGCCGCGCCTTGCTCGACGGCCGCCCGGCCGTGAGCATCGATGACCTGAGAGAGGTTGCCCTCGGCGCGCTCCGCCACCGGCTGATCCTGAACTTCGAGGCCGAGGCGGAGGGCGTGACGACGGACTCGGTGGTGGAGAACTGTCTGGCGACGGTGCCGGTGCGGGGGGAGTAACGCGGATTGTTGAAGCTGTAGCCGCGCACGCCCTGTCGGTTGAGTTCGCCTGTTGCTCGCTGACTCTCATGGGTTAGCATCTCACAATGAGAGTGGTCAACACCGATCCCCTAGTGAAGTGGACCGATACGATTCAGTGCATGGACTGCATCGAGGGTCTGTCTCGGCTTTCAGCCGACTGCATAGACCACGCGGTTTTCTCGCCGCCGTACGACAGCGTAAGAGAATATAACGGGTTTCGGTGCGATCTGCCTGCTCTTGGGGAGCAGTTGCACCGTGTGCTGAAGCCGGGTGCGATTGCGGCGATGGTGATCCAGGACCAAACGGCAAACTTTGGAAAATCGCTCACGTCATTCCGAACCATCGTCGATTGGTGTGACCGCGTGGGCTTCAAGCTCTTTGAGTGCTGCATCTACCGCAAGCACGGGACGGAAGGTGCCTGGTGGAAGCAACGCTTCCGCGTGGACCACGAGTACATCGCTTTGTTCTTAAAGGGAGATCGTCCGGCGTACTTCAACAAGGAACCACTCAAGATCGAGAGCAAGCATGGCGGCAAGGTGATGACGGGCAGTGGAAATCGGAGGACCGACGGAACTCTCACTCAGACTGTTCGTCGTGCTATCAATCCGACAAAGTGCAGGGGAACAGTTTGGAACTATCTCATGGCGGGTGACAAGGACTCTCTCAAACGCAAGCATCCGGCAGTGTTTCCAGACGCAATTCCTCTCGACACGATCCGCTGCTTCTGCCCGGAGGATGGGATCGTGCTAGACCCCTTCATGGGGTGCGGCACAACCGCCGTAGCGGCGAAGCAGTTGGGGCGCCATTTTCTCGGGTTTGATGTCTCAAAGGAGTATTGTCACCTCGCCCAGCTGCGACTCATCAAGGATACGTCAGCACTGTTCTAAACCGGCTGACCGCCGGGGGTTTTCCAGTTGTTCAGGCCGTTCTTCGCGAGTGTGTATTCCAGGCGATTTCCGGCGGTGATGGCCCACGAGAGCGGCTTGCGTCCCAAGAGTGCTTCGTATGTCCCGTTGTTCAGACGAGGGAGCGCGTCAGGCCCGAGTTGTGCCTTTTCAAATATCTCGGCTTTCCATCCGCCCCAAGACCAGTCGGCTGGTTTGTATTGCCAGCCCGTCGATGTGCTGAGCAAGCCGAGAAAACTTTCAGCGCGCCCACGAGCGGCTGTCTCAAAGTCGTGAAGGGAGTCCGGGCGAGATACGGTGTTGGCCAACGTGCCGTCACCGCCTCGAACCGAGAGGGTAACTCGGTCGCCACGTTCAGTTCGGTTTCCAACCTTGAAGCTGATCGCGTCGCGTGCTTTCCAGAATCGCATCATGCGATGCATAAGCGAGCGGATGCTGTGACTTCGATGCATGAAGAGGGCGTGAAGGGGATTGGTCGTGTCATCAACGCCCAGGTACCGCAGCCAGTCGTCCACGTTCTCGGTGTAGCTGAACGAGTTCTGAAGCGAGCCGTCAGCGAACAGCAGCGCGTCGAGCGAGGCATCGCTGAACGTGACCGGCGCGATGTGGTGCATGGTGACAGTCAGGAAGTGGATCGCTCCCAACGGGTACTTGAACGCGAAGTCGGACTCGACGTCGTACCCGCGAAAATTGTTGATTGCGAATGAGCTCTCGAAGTTGCTCCAGTTTGCCGGTGTACGACGCTTGTTGAACAAGACCATGTGCTGGCCCAGTGATCGCACGCCTTTACGAAAAACTTCGACGTCGAGAAAAACGCAAGTGCCGGGGTTGACGGTCGCGTCATGCACGAGAATCTTTGTGTCGTAGAAGCCGCGTATTTTCCAGCCCATCGTGTGCGACATCAGAAGTCCACACAGAAGCCCATCCGAATCAGTGCTCAGAATGCAGTCCTGATCACGAAGCGCAAGCCAAGGAAATTTTCTGATCGCTTCGCCTGGGTCGAATCGATCCACATTTCCACCGACACGGGCGAGTCGCGTTTCAGCCATGGGTTCGCTCCTGGGTCGCGCGGCGAACCAGTTCCTCTGGCGTTAGCCGAAGAGCAGTAGCAAAGCGCTCGATCGTTTTTAGGGAAACGTTGCGGGATCCGCGTTCCACGTCGCCTACGTAGCTGCGGTTGATTTTCGCGATGAAGGCGAGTTCCTCTTGTGTGATACCCAGCTCGTCCCGGCGACGCCGTACGGCAAGTCCAAATCGAGAGATGATGTCTGCACGCCGAGCCATAGGGCAAGATGCTGACCGATTTGTCAGCCGGTGTCGACCGGATTGGAGTGACAAAGTGACAGCATCAATACCGCTGTCTGCAATCGGGTTCCGTCCGTGCCCCTCACGCCGCCGCGTTGATCCGCCGCACCGGGAACTGCACCGGCATCGGGGCCGAATCGTCGGCGTGGATGCTGATCTGGCTGACCCAGCCGCCGTAGCCGTTGCGTTTGACGCCGCTGGCGGCGTAGTCGGCGAGGAAGGCGGAGCCGTTCACGAGGTAGGAGAAGTCGTGGTCGCCGGGAGGAAGTGTGGCGGGTTCGAGCGTGGCGGTCCACCAGCCCGTATGCTCTCGCATCATCCGCACCGGGCGGGTGCGCCAGTCCGTGAATGTGCCGACGAGTTCGACGCTTGCGGCCTCGGGCAGGTAGACGCGGAAGGTGTGGCGGGCGTCGGCATCGCGGATGACCATGGGCATGCTCTTCTTGAAATCGGTGTGCGGCGGACCGGGCCCGAGCGGCGGAGATGTCCGCCGCGTTTCGCCGGCGCGAGTGTTATCGGGGGAGTCGATGGGCGACTTGTGTGAAAGCGGCGGAGAGGATCAAGAATGGATGTCGGGCGTGGTGGACGGGGTTCGACTGCATCGGGTTGAAAGCGGGAGCGTGGTGCGTCTGCTCGGTGCGTGCGTGCTCGCAAGTGCTTTGATTGCCGGGGGATGCGAGGGATCGGGAGGGGGTGGTGCGGGGAAGGGATTGGGGAAGGGAGGATCGACCGGGCGACGGGAGCCGATGCCGGGGGCGATTGTGGGGAACCCGGAGAAGGGGGACGTGGGGAAGGTGGCGGTGGGGGAAAAGGTTGCGAGGGAGGTTGGGGAGACGAGCGAGGACCCGGCTCGGAGAGCCGGGGTACCCAAAGGCGAAGACCCGGTTCGGAGAACCGGGGTACCCGAGAGCGGAGTATCCAAGCAGGAAGTATCCAAAGCGGAGCCGGGGCTGCCGGGCGGGGGTGTGCCGGCGTCGGATCGACTTGCGGAGAAGATGAAGGCGAAGGTTGGGGGAGTGACGAGTGCGGCGGAGCAACCGGCGCGTGAGGCGAAGGCGACTCAGCGGGACGAGAAGAAGGAAGTCAATGAAGAGGACCCGGCTCGGACAGCCGGGGTACCCAAAGCAGAAGGCGAAGGGCCGGTTCGGAGAACCGAGGTACCCAATGCCGGGGTAACTGCGGCGAGCGCGGATGTGGTGGTGGCCGTGAAGCCGGGGGCGATCGCGATCAAGCAAGGGACGATTGCGGCGAGGGTGGGGGAGAGGGATGTGGCCGCGGCGTTGTGGTTTGTGCATCCGGAGTTTGCGGCGATTGGCTCTGGTGGTGGTGCGGTGGGTGCCGCGGGTGGCGTGGGTGTGGGGAACGCATCGCGGGTGCGTGAGTGGATCGGGACATCGGTGGTGTGGCGCACCAGTAAGAGTGCGCCGAAGCAATCGGAGCAGAACGCGGGCGCGCCGAGCTCGGGGTTCTGGGTTGCGGCGGTGAGCGTGCCAGAAGGTGGGGACGGCGCGGGTGTGGAGATTGATAGGCGGCGGGTTGCGGTGATGGGTGCAGGGGCGGAGGGGCTGCCGCGCGTGAGGCGGGTGGCGACGTCGGCGTTTGCACGCGAGATGCTGAGCGGCCTGCGGCGCAGCCCGATGGTGCGATGGCGGGCGCGGCTGGCGGCGGGAGAGCCGCTGATTTCCACCGGGGCAGATCATGCCGCGGATTTGTTTGCGGATGCCACGCTCGAAGGACTCGCGCGAACGACGGAGCGCGAGTGGTCGGGCGTGCTGGCAAGATTGAACGCGGCGAACGCGGAACTCGCATCGCGGTTCGCATCCCGGCTCGCGGGGGTGGTGGATATCGGCGAGGGCGTGGAGATTCCGGTCTGGCCTGCGGATGCCAACAGCGGTGTGGCGATGGAATCGCTGCTGAGCGATCTGCTGCGTGCGGGCGGGGATCGAGATCGCGCGGCGAAGATCGCCGAGGCGTGGCTCGCGGCACAGCCGGTGGGCGGCGCGGTGGTGATCGATGATGCCGCGGCGATCGACCTGCGATCCGGACTCACGTTTCCGAGTGTTCTGCTGGCGAATCTGTCGGATCAGCCGGCTGCTGCGATCGCGTCGCGTGTGGAGACGGCGGAGCCGGAGATGCTCCGGCTGGAGCCGTTCGCGGCGGTGTTTGCGTCCGTCGGCGCGGCGGCGAAAGTCGAAGAGGGCGTCGATCCGAGGCGACGCACCGGGATTGAGGCGATGCGAGATGGTGTGGCGCAGCGGACGATGGCGGATGTGCGCGTGGGCGACTGGCGCGGCAAGCGGGCGGTAGTGGGGGAGATCGCGAAAATCCGGCCGCCTGGGATGGACATTGGGCCGCTGCTCTCGGACTGGACGCAGCAGACGTTCTTGGCGGCGGCGATGGATGAGACGCCGCGCGGCGAGATGCAGATCAGCGGCTCGGTGAGCGGCTTCGGTGGACGGCTGAAACCGGCGGATGACCAAGGCGGCGCGGCTGGCCCGGGGCGGTGGCTCATCATGTTTGAGATCGTGCGGCCGCAGGCGGGCGGCGCAAACAACGCAGCCAAAGAAGAGCGCTCAGAACTGGTGCTGAGCTTCGGGCCGCGCGGTGGAACGGCCTCGCAAACACTGCGCGTGCTCGCGGATGGTTCGCTGTACGAGGTGCGGAACGGGCAGGCGATGGCGGCGGGGAACGCGACGCTGAAGCGATCCGGCGATCGCACGTTCTACTGGGTGCCGGTGCCGAGCGCGGCGATCGAGGCGGGGAAGGTGCTGCGGCTGGGGCTGGTGCGGATCGACGAGCGCGGTCGGCGGAGCGCGTGGCCACGCCCGATGTTGCCGTGGCAGACGGAGCCGGGACGGATCGCGGTGGATCTGTCGTCGTGGTCGCCGGTCAAGGAATAGGGTGGCCCGCCGCACCGCGGCGGTGCCTTGATTGTTGGCCAGCTTCGATAACGTGGTCGGTCAAGAAAGAGCCGCCGCGGAGCGGCGGGCCACCCAAGACTCATCCCGGACGTGACCGGTACGCGTAGATGAACCACTCGACGGTGAGCAGCAGCATCGCGGCGAGCACGAACCAGTGCCAGACCTCTCGCTTGGGCGGGTCGCCGGTGTGATCAGTGCCCGAGGTTGACGCGCGCCCCGCGATCTCGATGGAGGATCGAGTTGCGAGCGCGGACTCGCGCGGGTTCACCAGATTGGCGATGATGGTCTCGCTGGTTGCGGCCGCGTTTTCGCAGTGGTAGATGCCCGCGAGCCGTGGGATGCCCAGCGTGACGGATGCGCCAGCGGGATCAGGCGTGGGGATGTCCAGATCGAATGTCTCCGCACCGGTGACGCGGATGCGTTTAGCGTTTGGAGCGGAGATCAGCGAGATGGTTTCCGCGGTGGTGAAGGCGCGGCCCGCGGCGTACTCGCCGCGGCCGGTAAGAAAATCGACGGCGGAGGAGATGAAGATCGGAAAGGAGATGTCCTTGCCCCAGTTGGTGCGGATGAGGTCGAATGCGAGCACGAGGCGCTTGACGCCGCGGACGCCGGGCTCCTGGACGAGCGCGATGAGCGGGCCGGATGCGCCGAGGGCGAGGGGTGTGATGGTCGGCGCATCGGGCTGTACTGGCGCTGGTGTTGCGGCGGGCTGGATGGGCAAGTCATCAATCGTCATCCGCATCGGCGGGGAGACGAGCACGGCATCCAGCGGGGCGTTCTTCAGGATCGGGTGCGTGCGCTTCCAGGAGATGAAGCGCGTGGCGGCGTTTGCGTTCTCGTTCGCACCGAGGGATTGCACGCGCAGCCCTTGCACAGGTAGATTCGCGCCGATGCTGATGGTTGGGACGGAAGGAAGCGGCGGAGTCGGCGCGACGCGATCGAAGATGATGAGGTCGTAGCTGGCAAGTGAGTTGCCGATGGCCGCTTCGCGATACGAGGCGGCGTCGATGGGGCGAACCTCGCCTGGTTCCATGTCTTGAAGCGTGCCGAGAAGATAGCGGTCGATGCCGTAGCGACCTCGGGCGGCGGCGTAGGGGTCTGTGCTGTCATTGGGTCCGACGATAAGGATGCGCGGCTTTGAGACAGCACGCAGAACGACGCCCGCGGTGTTGTCGGAGGCGAGCAGATCGGTGCGCGGGATGGTGATGAGAATGAGGCCGCCCGCCGGGCGATCAAGTTCGAGCGTTGCGGCGGCCTCGCCAGGTGCCAGTTCGCCTGTTGATGTGACGCTTGCGGCCGGAATTGAGAGCGGCAGCAGCCCGACTGGATCGCCATCTGCGGTGCATGTGAGCGTGGTCTGGATCGGCTTATCGCCGGAGTTCTGCACGCGCACGAAGACTCGGGCGAGCGCGGGGTTTTCGGCATCGCGGCGAGCGCCGATGGCGACGATGCCGAGATTGTCGGGGAGCGCTTCGCTAGCTTGTGCGGGTGGGGTAGCGGGGCCAGCGCGGACGAGGCGGAGATCAACCGAGGCGGGCAGCCGATCGCGTCCGGGTTCCAGCGAGCCGTCACTGAAGAGGATCAAGGCCGTTCGCTGCGCGAGGGAGTTGCCATCCGATCCCGCCAGCGCGGCGGCGGACGCGATGCGGACCACTTCATCCAGGTTCGCGGGCTGGTCCGTGGGCTGGATGGATTGCACGGCATCCCGCAGCTCGCGGTGGTCGGAGGTGAAGCCACGCACCACGCGGGTGGTGGCGGCCATCGAGATCACCATGCCCTCCGAGCGTTGCCCGCCGCCCACCCCTCCCGCACGTCGCATCTGTTCGATGAGCGCGAGAGCGGCGTCTTTCGCTTCATCAAGCCGCGTGCGCGGTTCGGCGGATGGCGAACCAGTGCGTGCTCCATCGAGGGCGGACATCGATGCCGATGCGTCGATCACGATGATCGTGCGGGCCGCCACCGTCGCGGTGCCGGGGATCGCTGGCCGCGCCATCGCGACGAGCAGGCACGCGAGAATCACAAGTTGCAAGAGCAGCAGCCACGACCACTTCAGCCAGCGCAGCGGCACATTCGCCTGCAAATCCTGCACCGCCTGCTCCCACAGCAGCGTGGAACTCACCTTGAGCGGTTTGCGTCGGAGTTTCAGCAGATACAGGGCGATCAGCAGCGGCACGCCGATGAGCGCGCCGATGAGGCCCGCGATCGGTGCGAGAAATGTCATCCCCCCCTCCCGCCCCAGCCCTCGCGCGGCGCGGGCGGCGGCTTGGCCAGCCCCGGTGTCGGCGGCGGTGGGGCCATATATACGCCCGCCTTCATCCCCTTGGCGACGATGAACATCTCGCGCGAGACATCCCGCGTCGCCTCCGGCTTGTAGCCCTTGACCTCCGCGAACAGCTTCTGCGTGTCCTTGAGTAGCTGCGGATACGCCTCGCCCTCGAAGACCTTCATCGTCAGGTTGCCGCCGGGCCGCAGCAACGAGGGCGCGAGCTCCAGCACGCGGCGGCAGAGCTCGATGGATCGGAAGTGGTCGCCCAGCCCGCCCGCGCCGCCCTCGGTGTTCGGGGCCATGTCCGAGAGCAGCACATCCGCGAGCCGGGGCGACTGGCCATCGGGCGTCGCGAGTTTCAGCAGTGTGATCGCATCGGTCTTGAAGATGTCGCCCACGAGCGTGCGGGCATTGGGCGGAATCTCGATGGTCACTTCCTGCAAATCAATGCCGCCGACGCGGCCCTTTTCGCCGACGATCTCACTGGCCACCTGCACCCACGAGCCCGGGGCGCAGCCGAGATCGATGACGCGGTCGCCGCGTTTGAGCAGATGCCGCTTCTCCTGGATCTGCTTGAGCTTGTAGGCCGACCGCGCGGCGTACCCCTCTTCCTTGGCCTGCTTGAAGAAGCGATCGTGGAGTTTGCGTGGCTGGGCCATTGCCGGATGATATCGCTACGATTGGCCAGTCCGCGACGTCATGACATCACCATGACATACATTGTGCCCCGCCCGGGCTTGCGCCCGGGCCTCTGTTGACGAGCCATTCATGCCCCCAGTCTCAACTGCTCCCCAAACCCGCCGCTTCATCACCGACTTCGGTCCCGCCGAGCGCATCGGGGGCATCTTCGCGATCTCCAACGCGCAGCTGGGGCGCACCAAGACCGACAAGCCCTTTCTCAAGGCCCTGATCTCGGATAAGACCGGCCAGCTCGCGGCCCGCATGTGGTCCATCGAGCAGGCGCAGTT
Source organism: Phycisphaerales bacterium (assembly GCA_043776515.1). GTDB lineage: Bacteria > Planctomycetota > Phycisphaerae > Phycisphaerales > UBA1924 > UBA4658. The sequence goes on along the minus strand of JAYVRG010000093.1, from coordinate 2,014 downwards.
CAAGCGGCTCCCGACCGACGGCTTTGTGTACATCGAAGCGGAGACGCAGCCGTATCAGGGCGAGCTGCAGCTCATCATCCACGTCATTGACGTCGCCGAGCCCGCGCTCGAGGAACTCCGCGACCTGATCCCGTGCAGCAAGTTTGATCCCGATGAGATGTTCGCCGAGGTTCGCACGCTGCTGGACACCATGAAGCACCCCGCCGCGAAGGCCCTCGCGCAGGTGTATCTCGCCGACGAGCACCTCATGTCGAGCTTCAAGCGTGCCCCCGCCGCCAAGGCGATGCACCACGCGTACCTCGGCGGTCTGCTCGAGCACACGCTCTCGCTCATGCGGCTGGCGAACGTGGTCTGCCCGCTGTACCCGAAGATCAGCCGCGACATGGTCATGCTCGGGCTGTTCCTGCATGATCTTGGCAAGACCCGCGAGCTGATCTACGACCGCACGTTCTCTTACAGCGATCGCGGCGAGCTGATCGGCCACATCGTCGATGGCGCGATCATGCTGCACGACAAGTCGCAGCAGGTGATGCGCGAGACCGGCCAGCGGCTGCCGCCCAACATGGTGCTCGTCCTCCAGCACATCATCCTGAGCCACCACGGTGTCCCCGAGTTCGGCGCGGCCAAGGTCCCCGCCACGCCCGAGGCGCTGCTGGTCAGTATGTTGGACAACCTGGACGCCAAAACCACCATGGCCCTCGCCGCCGCGCGGCCGGATGCCCGCTATGCGGAGTCCGCGGAAAAAGGCGAGCCATCCCCGCTGGGCGGCAACTTCACTGAGAAGCAGTGGGGGCTGGATACCAAGCTGTTCAGGCCCGATCCGCTGGCGTAAGCGAGTCGCCTTGTCCTAATCCTAATCGTAATCCTATTCCTCATCTTCTCCCTCTGGAGATTAGGATTAGGAGCAGGATTAGGATTATGACCGATCCAAGAGACCGAAAAGACAGCGGCCCCGGTCGAACAGACCCGGGGCCGCGTGTGTTTCTGAATCGGGAATCGGGAATCAGGTTTCGGGTCTCGGGTAGATGCAGGATTCGGAAGGTCTTTGCCTTCACCCGATTCCCGAATCCCGATGTCCGATTCTCGGTCTCTTCTCACGCCGCCATCTTCATCCCCGTGCTCGGCGCGGTGGTGGTCGATGCGATGAACAATCCGCCTCCACCATTCACCGATCCGAACTGCGCGATGAAGGTGTTGCTCATCTGGCCGGTCTGCGTGCCGCGTTTGCCGGTGATGATGTACGAAACACTCGTGGTGCCAAAGGGAATGGTGGCGTCGGTGAAGGTGCGCTCGCCGACGGTGTCCAGCAGCGTGTAGGTGGTCGAGCCGTTGAAGGCGCGCTGCACCTTGTACACGACGTTAGAAACGCCCGTGGGGTTGTTGCTCTTCCACGTCAGCGTGAGCGAGCCGTCGGAGTTCACGGTCGCGACGATGTCGCTGGGTTTTCCCGGCGGCAGCGCATTGGCTGAGCGCGGCTGCGGCGGGGAAACATCCGCGAGGCCGTAGACATTCGGGTTGTCGGTGTTCTTGGCGAAGGTGCGCACGGTGCGGACGATGTCCGCCGCGGCGTTGCGAAGAATCTCCGCCTCCGAGTGCAGCGTGCTGGTCGCGCCCAGCGACGTGGTCCGCGCCTGCTCGGCGGTGTTCAGGGCCTTGCCCGCGTTTGTGAGCGCGGTTGCAAGGGCGGTGTTTTGCGATGGGCTCACGCCGATGAGTGCTTGATTCGTGACCCACGCGTCCTTGTGCGCTTGGCAGAACGTGATGAGTTGACGATCGTCTGAAGGTACTGTTGCCATGACGGGCTCGCTTTCCGGATCGGTCTGATCCGAGAAATGTGGAACGGAAATGGTCCACGAAGTTGTGGGCCGCCCATGTGATCGGCGCGAAGAGAGAGCGACTGAAGCAGTCGTGAGGGCTGCAACGAAAAAAACTTCTGTACCGCCCACGATCGTCTCCACCCGCGTTTCGTGCGAGAAAACCCGGTTATTCTCGGACCCGCACCGGAAGAACCCTG
>JAYVRG010000092.1:0-104057 GCA_043776515.1 Phycisphaerales bacterium | reverse complement strand
GCCCGGATGCGCTCGGCCACGATCTCCGCTTCCGCTGGCGCGGTAGACGGCATGATGAGCGCGAACTCCTCGCCGCCGAAACGGCACGCGATGTCCGGCGTGCGGCTCTCGGATTGCAGCAGTTGCGAAAGCCCGACCAGAACCTGATCGCCCGCCGGATGGCCGTAGGTGTCGTTGATCCGCTTGAAGAAGTCCACATCGAGTATCGCCAGCGAGAGCGGCGTGCCGTAGCGACGCGCCTCGGCAACCTTCTCCGCCCAGCGCTTGTTGAACGCGGCCCGATTGCCCAGCCCCGTCAACCCGTCCACGTCGGCGCGCTCCGAGAGCAGGCGCAGCAGATGCTCCAGCCGCAGCGCGGCCCGCAGTCGGGCGCGAAGTTCGGCCAGATCAAACGGCTTGGTGACATAGTCCGTTGCGCCCAGATCAAACGCCGTGACCTTGTCTTCTGAACCGCCCTTGCCCGAGAGCACGATCACCGGAATCGTGTTGGTCGCCGGGTCGTCCTTCAGAGCCCGCAGCACCTCGAAGCCGTCCATGCCGGGCATCTCGATGTCCATCAGAATGGTCGAGGGCTTGTGCATCCTCGCAAGCTCGACCGCCTCGCTCGGCTTGGTGGTGCCAATGAGGTCAATCTGCTCGTGGCGCAACCGCACCTGCAGCAGGCGATGCACGTCAATCGAATCATCGACGAGGAGAACCAGAGGTTTCTTTTCGGTGCTTGCCACGGAGCGGCGGCCTCGGGAGCGACAGAGGATCAGGCAACTCGGACACGGGCGCAAAGATCAATGAGTCCGTCGATCTGGCGCGAGCATTCGTTCAGGTCAGGTGTGGGGGTGGTAAGGTGGTGTTCGAGCATTCCGGCGGCCGCGCCGACGGTGGGGAATCCGTATCCGCCGCTCGCGCCCTTGATCTGGTGCGCGATGCGTTTGAGTTCAGCGATGTCCTTGCGATCCCAGTAGTCCTGGATGCTGCGAACACGCTCGGGAATCTCATCCACATACATCTGGATGAGCTCAAGCATGTCCGGATCGCTCGCGTAGTCGCTGATGATGGGTGGTGCGGTGTGTGTCTGAGCAGGGGTGGACATCGAGGGCCTCCCATGTGTTACATCGGCACGCAGAGGTGCCGGGTTTATGGCCAAAATGTGAGAGTTCTGAGAACACGGTGTGATAACCGCACCCATCAGTGCCAAGCGGTGTAAGCCGCGGGTCCGCGTGCCAAGGGTTCACTCCGTGCCACGGGTTCGCCCGCTGCTTTGAGCGGGCAACCCGTGATCCGCGCGGCGAGGGCACAGATTCAATCACGATCACTGAGCAATGTCAGAGTTTGGTGATCGCAAACAACTAAGCAACTCGTGCCGGAGCGGCCCGAACACGGCTCGGAGAGCCGTGCCACCCAAGCCCGTGCCACTTCAGCAACCGGCAAACCAGACGAGGAGGAAATCGAAAATGTCCTGCGCCGAGATGCTGCCGGAGGCGTTGAAGTCGGCCCGCGGGTCGAGAACAAACCACGCGGCGAGGAAGTCGAAGATGTCCTGCACGGAGAGCGCGCCGGAGCAGTTGAAGTCGGCGGCGCAGGTCGGGGCGAGATCGAGGATGAAAGCGGAGCCGAGCGCGGCGTTGTCGGTATACGCGCCAGCGATGAAGGTCTTGGCGTTTGCACTCATGGAGACGGCGTGGCCGACGGTGCCCAGCCCCACGCCGCCCATCTGCGTGAACTTCGGAAGGGGCTGGCCCCATCCGCCGAGGTGGACCGGGCGCGTGCAGATGTAGACAGCTCCGGCGTAGGAGTTGTCGGCTTCCGCGCCGACGATCGCAGTGTCACCGTCGGCACTGATTGCAACGGAGGTTCCATAGCGGCTTGCGCCGGTCGCGCCCTGGGGGGCGAACTTCTGCTGCTCAAGCCAGATGGTTCCGAAGCGGTTGTAGTTGTACGCCGCGCCAATGAAGCCGTTGTCGCCATACGCGGCGACCAGCGCGGTGTTGCCGTCGTGGCTGAGCGCGACAGAAGAGCCAAAATACTGCGGGAAACTGACGCCGATGGTGGCGATGAACTTGCCGCCTTGGTTGGCCCAGGTGGTGCCGCTTCGGGCAAAGAAGTAGACCGCGCCGATGAAGTTGTTGTCGGCGTATGCGCCGACGGCCGCGGTGTTGCCGTCGCCGCTGATGGCGATGGAAGAGCCGAAGTGGCGGACGACGCCGATGCCGTTGATGTCAGTGAGTTTGCCGCCGGTGTTGGACCAGATGCCCGCGCTGCGTGTGAAGATGTACGCGGAGCCGGCGTAGCCGTTGTCACCGTCGGCACCAATGAGCGCGGTGTTGCCGTCGGCGCTGAGGGTGACGGAGAAGCCGAAGTAGCCGAGCGCGCCGATGTTGGCAGTTGGGAGGAGCTTGCCACCCTGTTGCGACCAGACGCCCGCGGTGCGAGTGAAGATGTACGCCGCGCCGAGGGACTGGCCGTCGCCATATGCGCCGATGAGCGCGGTGTTGCCATCGGCGCTGAGCGCGACGGCGCACCCGAAGTATTGATTGGTACCCGCGCCGCCGGTGGGTGTGAGCGTCGCGCCCTGCTTGACCCACGCGCCGCTGATGGAGCGTGTGTAGACGGAGGCGGAGCCATTGGAGATGTTGTCGCCATACGCGCCGACCAGCGCGGTGTTGCCATCGCCGCTCATGGCGACGGCGTATCCGGTGCGGCAGCCGGAGAGGCCGCACGCGCCGGGCGTGCCTGGGAGGCGGGCGGTCTGGTGCAGCGCGCACTGCGCCTGAACGCGCGGCGTGATGATCCAGAGGAGGCCGAGCGCGAGGAGGATCGCCAGCGCGCGGGATGAGGTGCGAGAGCAGGGCATGGGTTCGGCTCCGAAAAGTCCTGGCGCGGTCAAGCCACCGTGCGAGGTGGAAACAGCGCCAGAGAGCAGCACAAAATCGGTCGGATTGGATACGGGGATTGAGGGAACCAGAGAGAGTCCGGTAGAAACGCGGAAATCAGGGCGAGAGAGCGTGAAGCATAGTGTCCAAAGGGAGTTTGAGAGCGATACGGGCGCGGAACACACCGGGTTTCGTTTGGGTGGAAGTTGTCAGGGAGTTGGCTGGAAGTATGGCGCGGGATCGACCTTCTGCTCGCCAGTGGGCCACATGGAGCTTCCGGATTGCACGGCCCAGTGAACCTCTTCGGCTTTGGCGCGGAGCGCGGTGATGAGAGAAGAGGGTACTGCATGGGTGCGGATGACTTCGTTGGCTTGCGCGGAGGTGAGTTTGGCGACGACGTTCTGGGTGCCGGGATAGACAGCCCACGACTCGCGCGGCTGGGGAGAACCGATGGCGGCGGCGGAGTCGTTCAGACAGCCGCGGGTGATGAACATGCGAGGTTGGCCCTCGATGGCGACGGGGTGGAAAATGACGGCGAAGCCAGCATCGGGATCGAGTGTGTCCGGGATCCACCAGCCGCGCGAGAGCGGACGGGCGTAGGTTGCAATGTTCCCGGAACTGGTCACGGTGCGCGGGAGCCAGACGTAGTTGATATTCGTCACGCGCCGGAGTTCCGCGCCGGCGGGGCGGGCGCTGAGGAAGCGGATGGCGGGGATGGTCTGGGTCGTTGCAGAGTACGTCAGTGGGGCAAGCGCGATGAGGAGTGCGAGCGCAAGGGGCCAGCGGCGGTTGCGTTTGAGGAAGCCCAAGAAGTCGTAGGAGGCACTGCGCGGCGGATGGTTTGGATCAAAGCCCACGCCGCACTCAGGGCAGGTGGTGATGGTGGGCGCGCCGAGGTTGTAGCCGCAGACCCAGCAGGTGAGGCCGGGCTGGATGATGACACGGCGGCCGAGGAAGCACTCGGTGAGAAAACCGGAAAAGGTGGCGGCGGCGATGAAGGCGGAGGTGATGCCGGTGTAAACAACCAGAATAGCGAGCAGCCCAAAGAAGAGTGGGAGGGTTGGTGCTCGACCGAACACCGAGAGCATGTCGATGGTCTTGAGATGCAGCAGGACCAGGAGCGCGCCGACTATGCAGCTCGCGGCATAGCAGATTGCGAAGAGTATGTTGGGCACGAGGTGCTGGTGGACGCGAGCGACGATTCGTCCGGCGAGCCACGCGGGGAGAGGGAAAGCAACGAGAACAAGGAGGAAGATTCCGCCGCGGATGCTGCCGTAGGCATCATCGATCCAGAAGCAGACCCATGTGGCGAGGATGCCGAGGAGGAAGCCGAGGGAGATGGCGAGGAGGTACAGCCCTGTGGTGGAGAGTGGCGGGAGGACTCGGGGCTTGCCGGGCATTTGGGGGAGAGGGTATCGGGTGAGAAGAAGGCATGAGCCGGGAGGCATCAAGGCATGAGGGAAGGTGTCAGGGCAAATGGTGTTGTGATGCCATCTGCGCGCATCACTGGCAGCAAGCTGCCAGTGCCACCCTTTGAGGTTGTGGCCTGAGATCACTCTTTGATTTCGACAACCGTACCGATGCGGACGGCTTTGGCGATGCGGGTGGCGTCCCAGTTAGCGAGGCGGAAGCAGCCGTGGGAGCCGGTTTTGCCGATGTCCTGGGGGCGGACGGTGCCGTGGAGGCCATAGCCGGGTTTGTCTAGGCCGACCCACGCCGCGCCGACGGGGTTGCGCGGGCCGGGTGCGATGCGGAGCTTGGTGGAGACGTTGTCGATCTCGGGCCAGTCTTTCGGGTCGAAGGTGTATTCAGGGTGCGCGGCGACGACTTTGACGTGCAGCTCGCCGACGGGACGCTTCTCGGCGAGTTTGGCGATGGAGCAGTGGGTGAGCAGGATTTGTGCGCCGTCGTCGTTGAAGCCGAGCACGAGTTTTTCGGTGAGGTTGATCTGGATGCGGCCGAGCTTGGGGAGCGCGGGGATCGCGGTGTCAGGGAGAATGACCTCGTCGCCGGCGGTGAGATCGTTGATGACGATTCCAGAGTTGAGGGATTGCACGAAGTCCGGACTGCACCAGCCGACTTCGGCGAGGAGTTCGCGGAGATCTGCGTAGCCGGATTTGGTCAGCAGTGCGCGCTCGTTCCAGTCCTCGGGGATGGGGCCGGTGACGAGATCGAGGTCGGCATCGGTGATGCGATAGGTGCGCGTCCATGCGTCGCTTGCGGCGCGCGGATCGGTGGATGCGAGCGATGCGAGGGTGGCGTCGTCGAGGGTGCCTGTGACTTCAAGCGAGCGGGCGCGCTGGAGGTGCTCGATGGCGATCTTGGTTTTACGTCCGGGTTTGCCGTCGATCAGGCCGGGGGAGAAGTTGCTGCGGGCGAGGAGGGTTTGGGTGCGTGCGCCGCGGGCGACTTCGGCGGAGAGCATGGTGGGGATGGCGGCGGGGAGCGGGTGAGATTTTTTCGGCGCGGGTGAAGGCGCGGATGTTGGTGCGGGCGGTGTGGGTTGTGGTGGAGGTTGCGCGGCGGAGAGTGCGCTGGTGAGGGAGATGGCCGCGGCGAGTACGAGCAGGTGCGACATCGGGGCAGTGTACGCGGAGAGGGGATTGTGGTGGGGAAGGGTGTGTGGCGAGCGGGGCATGGGCTGGAAAGCGCGTTGTACTTTGGAGCCGAGTGGCGTGAGTCGCGGGTGAAACGAGCGGAAAGAGCAAAGCCGTCGGGGCGCGGCGGCCCGAACATGGGCTGGAAAGCCCATGCCACAGGTGATGCTGGTGATCTCGGGCGGAATGAATGTCGGGAGCGCGCGGCGGCGGTGGCGAGAGGGACGGTTTGGGCCGGGGGCGTGCCGCGGATGCGGATGTTCGCTGGTGGGGCTTGATGGGGGAGCGATGTGTCCGGAGTGTGGGCGAGCGCGGGTGGCGTGAGGATCAGAAGATGAAGCTGATGCCGGTGCCGAAGAAGAAGTTGTCGGCCTGGTTGCTCAAGCCAAAGCCAAGGCGGGCGTCGAGCTGGATGCGGTTGTTGAGCAGATACGCGCCGCCGAAGTCGATGGAGTCCGCGGCGTCAGTGCCTTTGGTGCGCGGGCCGACGACGAAGTACTCGATGAAGAGAGACAGGGAATCGGTGAGGGTCTGTGAGAGCATGATGGAGCCCGCGTCCTGGAGCGGCGCGGCAGTCAGCAGCCAGTGAACCATGCGGTCAGGAAATCAAAGATGTCCTGGATCGTGATCCCGTTCACATGATTGACGTCGGCGCGGGGGTCGGCGGCGAACCATGCGGAGAGAAAATCGAAGATGTCTTGAACGTTGGCGCTGCCGGTGCCGTTGAAGTCCGCGGGGCAAGCGGTGACGGTCAGCGTCGCGGGATTGCTGTTGGTTGGGCCGCAGCCATTGGTGATGATGCAGTCATATGCCCCTGCGCTGGACGAGATCGCCGCGGAAATGGCGAGCGAGAACGTGTGAGCACCGGAGATGGTTCCGGAGTCCGCGAGCGCGACTGCGTCCTTGCGCCATTGATAGATCGTCGCGCCCGATGCCATGACGGAGAGCCCAGCGGGCTGACCGACGTGGACGCTCTGCGGCTGTGGCTGGATGGAGATGGTCGGGCGGCAACCGACAGGAGGCGTGGAGAGCGAGTCATTGGGATTCGAGCCGTTGTCGATCTCGTCGCGATCCAGAAATCCGTCGGCGTCGCGGTCGATGCCCGTTCGCGTTTCGGTGCCCGCGGACACAATGGTGAATGTCACCTCATTACCAACCATCACGCCGGATTGCAGCGAGGCCACCGTTGGCGTCTGGGCAAGTCGATCCGATTGCAACAGGCCGGTGCCGGGCAGATACATCCAGCCGCGCGAGACGCCGGCGAGTCTGCCCTTGGCGACAAGCGACACCACGCCGCTGTCGGCCAGTGCAGACATTGATGCGAGTTTGGAGAGAACGGTCGGGTCGGTCTTGTTCGCGGAGGTGATCGTTTGCTGCGCACCGATCGCGGGGTGCGTGCCGCTGGGGAAGCACATGAGGAACGATTCGAGATCGCGGCGCATCTGGTCGCCGATGGTGGTGCTCGGATACGTTACTGAGTGCCCCTGCAGGAACTCGAAGAGCGTTCCGGCCGAGCCATCGTGACCGAATCCGTAGCCACGGTTTGAGGATTGGGAGGTCTTGTCGAAGCCGGTATTCTGGTACAGATTCCGAAGTTGAGGCGTCTTCAGTCCCTGCGGCTGCCCGAGAGTCGCTCCAGAGATAATCGTGACACCGGCACCCGAGGGGGTGGCGTGGCACTGCGTGCAGGAGGCGGGCGCGCCTGAGATCGCCGGTCCGGAAAACAGGGCCGCGCCGGCCGCGGGGTTGCCGATGAATCCCGGCACGCTGGCGGGCAAGGAATCGTTGAACGCCCGATTGGGTTGAGGCGGGAACGCAAGCGTTGAGTAGAAGTCGCTGAGTTGCTGCATCTGTGTCATCGTGGGCGGCGCGGCGGCCCCAAGCACGCCGGTGAAGCCGCTGGTGAACGCGAGCACATCCTCACGATCGCCTCGCCAGTGCATCGGGCCGTTGCCGACGATGCCCTGGAGGGTCTGTGTGATGAGCGGGCCCTTCATGGGGTGCCAGTTGTTGCACGCGCCGGGGATGTCGCAAGTCTGGTTGAACGCCTTCATCGCGCCGGAAGGGTCGCCCAAATCCCAGGACTGCATGTCCGTTTTACCATCAATGTGACAGGAGTTGCAACTGGAGATTCCAAGCGATGAAAGCACGGTGCCATAATGGAGCGGGCGGCCTGTTCGGATGGCCTGCGGGGTTGGATCAAAGAAGCCGACGCGTCCGATCTCGGCGTCTGTGCCGGTATTCACCACCGAGATGCTGGCATCGAAGCGGTTGTAGACGTACAACCTGGAACGAGCGTTGTCGTAGGCCACCGCCGCTGGTCCCTGCCCGACGGGAATGGTGGCCAGACGATTCGCCACGCCATTGACGCCGAGGGTGAGCTTGGCGACGTTGTTTGTGGACATTCCCGCGACATAGAGAGCCGAACCATCGGACTTCCAGACCAGAGCTCTTGGGTCGGCGACGGAGAGAGAGCGCTCGGCCGGGGTGATGCTCGTCTTGTACGTTGACAGCGGGGGAGAGACCATGAGATGCGGGTTGATGTCCACGAGTCCGCCGCCGGAGAGCGTCACGGGATCAAGCTTGGCGATGCGGTTGCGCGGGAACTGGGCGCGGGCGAAGGGCTCGAAGCGTGCCTCGTTGCGGAGGTAAATCTGTCCGACGTACAGCTTGGCATCCGCCGGGTTGTAGGCGAGGCCCATCTGAATGTTGCCGATGTTTTTGGCATAGACGACGGTCTGAGTGCTGGCGCTCACGATCGCGATGGCGTTGGCGCTGAGCAGCCAGGGGACCTTGGCATCCCAGAATCGGCCGGCGTCGTCTTTCCAGCGTTCACCGTTCGGCGTGGTTTCGCGGTTGACGATCATGCCTGTTGGCGGGGGAGCGGGGAGGAGCGCGCTGAATGGTGGATTGAACGCGCTGGTGGACGTGTTGCTCGGCGGGTTGACGCCCGCGGCGGGTCCGTCGGGCGCGGACACCGTCGCGGCGGAGAGCGCCGTTGAGCGATTGCCCGCGAAGAAGATGGATGCGAAGACGCGCGTTCCGTCGGTTGCCATGGCTGTAGGTCTATGCCCTGCGATGGGAATCATTCCCGGAGCAGCGGACAGGTTTGCTGGGTCGTAGACGCCGATCTGATTGAGCCCGGAGATGGTGACCCAGGCCCGCGTGGGCGAACCCGCGAACACTAGATCGCTCGGCTCATCGCCAACGAAGAGGGTGGTTGTCACGTTCATGGTTGTCAGATCAACGACGCTCACGGTGTCGGAAATATGGTTGACAACCCAGACTTCGGTGCTTGTTCGAGCGCGAACGGAGACGGGGTCCATGCCTACTGAGATCGAGCCCACCCAGACCGGCATCGCGGCACCGAGCGAGAAGACCTCGATGCGAGCGTCGGCGGTGTTGGTCACGAGCAGCTTGGTTCCATCCGGCGTTATGTCCATTCCGTGGACCGGCGCGGTCTCGAAGTTCACAAAGCCGGACTGCGCGTGCGCCGGGCTGGTCATCGTGGCGGTGAGGGCCCATGCGCACGCGGCCGCGCAGGCGGCCGGGCAGGAAATGATGCGGCGAAACGGGGCGGCGGGCATGAACGACTCCACAAGGATGCTTCCTATCGGCGCCAGACGCGGAGCGACGAGCGAATGATCGGAGCGAGATGCTCCCGAAGGCACTCACAATGCGTCGCGGCGCGGCAGAATGGCTGGAGTTGGCGGAATGTTCCCGGTGATTCGCTCGCCGCGCGTCGGTTGATGACGAACGCCCGACGAACACTCGATGGACGCAATGGTCATATAATGATGCCTGATCGCGGTTCTGGGAGCAAAGAGATGATCGCGCTGGACGAAACGATGGGTACCCGGAGCATGTTGGACCGGCGCGGCGATGAGACGAATGGCGGCGGTTTGGCCGGGATGCGCTCTGTCGTCGAACGCTTGCCGGCGCGCTGCGGCTACTGCCGACAATTGCGCCGCGTCTTGGCCAGAACGGAGTCGCTCTCGGTCAACGCAAGCGCCCCGAAAAAGTGGGGTTGTGTCGTCAACAACCCGCGAACCACGCTCCGAGGAAGCTGAAGATGTCGCCGGGGTTCAGGTGCGTGTCACCGTTGAAATCGGCCCGGGGTTCGCCCGCGAACCAGGAGCTGAGGAAGTCGAAGATGTCCTGAGCAGTCAGCCCACCTGTGCAGTTGTAGTCGGCCGCGCAGAACACGAGCGTGGCGGGGTTGCTGGTCGCCGTGCTGCAGTTGTTGGTGACGACGCAGTCGTAGGTGCCGGAGTCGGTGGTCAGGGCCGCGGCGAATGAGAGCGTGCTGGCGGTGGCACCGGTGACGTTGCTTGCGTTCTTGCGCCACTGGTAGGTGATGGGGGGCGCGCCGGTCGCGGTGACGGCGAGTGTGACCATCGTGCCCGGGCAGGTGGATCGGGAACTGGGATTGGCGGTGATGGCGACAGGAACGCACGCGCCGGCCGGGTCGCAGGTCGACGGCTGGGCGGTGGTGATGAGAAGTGAGAAGGCGCGAATGCTCCCGGTATCGCCGGGAAAACTGTCGGAGGCGAAGAGCTGCCAGGTGCCGTTGGGATTCTCGCCATTCAAGACCGAAAGCGGCGTGCTCGGCGTGAACGAGGCGGACCACGGATTGCCCGCGGGCGCGATGCTCTGGATCGCAGAAAATGCCTGATCGTCCAGCGTGGTGCCGCAGAAGTTGTTGCCGAAGTTGTTGATGCCACCCGGGCGGTTCACCAGCTCGACGACGGTTCCGGCGGGGCTGCGCAGCGTGACGGTGACATCGCCAATCCAGGTGTGGTCCAGACCAACGGTGGTCGCGCCAATGTTCGCGTTGCACGATGTTCCAGTGAAGCGGAACTTGAGGTTGCTGATTGTTCCCGTGAGTCCGGAGACCGCGAGCGGGATGGTCACACCCGCTGCGCTGTTATCCGGGATGGCGACCGGCAACCCCGCGTATGCGATGCTGAACGGGCCGCTGGTCGGGCCGGGGAGCCCGGTGGAGAGCGAGAAGGTGTAAAAGGCGGAACCGGAATCGGACGACGCCGCGAGCGTGAGCGAGATGGGAGCGCCGCAGGGGTGGGCGGGTGAAACGCTGATGACATACGACGAGAGGTTTGCGAGAACCGTTCCCGCGGGTGGCAGGTTGGGGTACGAGGAACTGCCGGAAAGCACAGTGACCGTCGGCGTGCTGGAGGTGAGAATCGCCGCGACGTTGGTGGCGGTGGCGGTTCCGTTGTTGCGGAGGGGCACGGAGAGGCGGATGTCGCTCTCGCCCGGATCGATGCGCCCGTTGCTATTGCCGTCGGCGGTGGTGTCCGCGATCGTGTTTGTGCCCGCGCCCGCGATGGCGATGGTGCCGGCGAAGGAGATGGGCAATGGGTCTGAGGCGATCCCGTTCGCGACGACAACCAGGTTGAACTGTCCCGGGGGAAGGTTGACCGGGGGGCGGAACTCGGTGGTCACGGGCGACGCGCCGGTGGCAACACCGGTGCTGCTCCAGTTGTATGTTCGCGCGTAGTAGATGCTCCCTCCCGCGTCGGTGAAGCGGACGAGCGGGTAGTTGCTGTCCATCTGGGCGTCGTCGCCGTAGGCGGCACCTTCGGAAATGCCGTTGAGCCCGGTGCCGACGAGGTGAAAACTGCTGTCGAAGTTGGGCGTGACCGTGCTGATCGTCGGCTTGCCGATGGGCAGCGGCGCGCCGTCGGGCTGGTAGATGTAAAGGTCGGTACCGAAGTGGGAGTAGAGGATGTTGCCATCGGGGAGCGCGAGCATCAGCGTGGCGTACGGGGGGATGTTGTCCGATGTGCCAACCGGGGCGCTGACGGATGTGAACGAGCTCGTGGCAGGATCAAACTCGTAGAACGTGGTTGGCGTTGGATACACGGGAAGGTTGTTGGCATCACGATACCCCTTGGGGCCGACGGAGCAGAGCACCTTGCCGTTGACCATCATGGCCGCCGGGGCGTCCGGGGTTGCGAGATTGGCGGGGATGTCGGGGCCCGCGGCCCACGTTCCCGGTGCGGTACTGCCCGAGGGGGTATAGAGGGCGGTGTGGCCGGTGGCTCCCAGAAAGAGAGCGCGGCCGTCGGCGAGGCGGAGGGCCGCGCCGATCTCGCTGAGTGCGGAGTCGTAGAGGGAGACGGGAAGAACGCCGTCGTTGATCCAGGTGTTGGTGGTGGGGTTGTAGCGCTCCGAGTTGACACCGAAAGGATCGACGGTGAGGATGGTGTTGTCTGCGAGCTTGACCCAGCTCGCCTCCGCCTGATATCCGCCGCGAACGAGGTTGGGACCAGCGGACCAGGTGTTCAGCGTGGCGTTGAAAACGAGCGTGCCGCCATAGGTGGCGGGCGCGACGGGCGTGACGATCACGTTGCCATTCGCGATGATTTTGCAGGAGGAGTCGTAGAAGCCCTGGGGCTCGGCCGCGGCGGGAGAGTTCAGCGCGGGATTGAGCAGCGCGGTTGGGATGGGAACGAGCGTCCAAGTGTTAGCGACCGGGTCGTACACCTCGGACTTGGCGGTGCCGGTGCCGTACTCACCACCGGCGACCAGGACGCGGCCATCTTTGAGCACGGCGGAGGAGTACCACAAGCGCGTGTCGTGCATGGGAGCGAGCGTGGACCAGGTGCCGTTGAGGTAGCTGCCGTGCGAGTCGGGCGTCAGCTTGTACCAGGCGTTGCCGATGGAACCGGAGTTGTTGGCGCCCATCACCGTGCCATCGGAGAGCAGGAGCGTCAGCGCGACCGGGCCGGGCGCGTTGCGGGTCAGGCGCGTCCACGTTCCGGCTCCGCGGGAAGCGGTGGCTGCCAGGGCGACCACGCCTACCGCCATCGCCACGCCAAGAAGGTCTGTTGACAAATGTCCAAGCGCCTGGGCATTTCGGGCGCGGGTGATGGTGAGCAGGTGCAAAGCCGAGCGAAACGTCATGTGGAGCCCCTTTGTGAACGCTGATCGCGCGATCTCGGAATCACCGTGGAACACAAACTACCGTTGAAGGGATGAACTGGGTTCATCGTTTCACAAACAGTGGTGGAAAATATGAGCGGATGAATGAGGGTTGAGCGCGATGCTTCTCGCGTGCAGCGTCGGTTCAGAGAGCTGGTCCACGTGGCGGGAACCGGTGAAAGGTTGCTGCGGGCTGATTGCGCGGTCTTGGTCGGACAAGGCGGCCACTCCTCATGGATTCGCGTGCCCGACCGTTCGCACGACGCGCCATGATCGTGGGTCTTCACCTCCGGATGGAAAAACGCCGGAGGAAAAAGCCAGCAGCAATCAGAGGGGAGAATACCAGATTTGTGAACGCAGCGATAGGGAATTCAGGGTTCTGCGCACATTTCCCAGCGACGCGGCTATTTGCTCATCAAATCTGGTGCGTGATACGCGGCTGGTTCAAGAGTAGTCTCGAGTGACAGTCGTCCAGCGACCGCTTGACGTTTGCGCTCTGGTGCCAAAAAGAACAACGCCCTGCACTCTGGTGCAGGGCGTCGGAATGACCCCATGGGGATTCGAACCCCAGTTTCTAGGATGAGAACCTAGCGTCCTAGACCAGGCTAGACGATGGGGCCGCTAGCAGGGTGAATGTAGGCGGGAGGGGTGGTGGGTTCCAGTGTTGCGCGTGGCATGGGCTTTCTAGCCCATGTTCGGGCCGTGGCGGCCCGAATGCTTGTTGAGTCACCACATGTGCTGAACACACGCAAAGCAAAGGCACATGGGCGGGACGCCCATGCCACATCAGAGCCGAGCGGCGTAAGCCGCCGGTTTGCATGTGTCTGCAACCAAGGCATTCGGGCCGCCGCAGCCCGAACCCGCCGCGGCGGGCTACGAAATCTCAGGCGGTGGCGAGTGAGCGGCGGAGCTGGGCGAGCGCGTGGATGGCGGCCTCTTGCTGCGAGTAGCTGACGGTGGAGCCGGCGATGGTGGTGGCTCCGGCTTCACACCACTGGGCGCGATAGCAGTTGAACGCGGGGATGTGCGTGAGCGCGAGATCGAATCCGCTGCTGGCGAACTCCTGATGGATGCGCTGCACGGAGGGGAAGGCGCGCCCGGTGTCGTCGTAGGAACAACCGGTGGTGTCCAGGCCGGACCAGCCGGTGGAGAGGAGTTCGTCGAGGGCGATGGTGATGGCCATGAGTGTGCTCGTGAGGTTGAAGAAAATCCACGGGATTCGCTCGCGGACTCGCGCATCCCGGGCGTGTGTATAAGCCGTGTGGGTTTACAGAATTTCCTTGATCTCGAACTTCTTGATGCCGCGCGGGCCGCGGACGGAGATGATGTCGCCGACGCGGGACTTTTCCAGGGCCGCGCCGAAGGGTGAGTTCAGCGTGGCCTCGACCATGTCGGGGGGAGTGATGCCGGTGGACTCGCCGACGAGCCGGAAGGTTTCGATCTCCTCCGAGCCGACTTCCTGGATGCGCACGGTCGCGCCGACGAAGATCACGCCGGAGGACTTGTGCGAATCGTCGATCACCTGCACATGGCTGAGCTTGCCGCTGAGCCGACGGATCTGGGCCTCCTGCAGGCCCTGCTCTTCACGGGCGGAGTGATACTCGGCGTTCTCCTTCAGATCACCCATCTCGCGGGCCTCGGCGATCCGCTGGGTGATTTTCGGGCGATTGACCAGAAGGGCTTCGAGTTTGGCCAGGAGCGCGGCCTTTTCCTCGGCGGTGACAAGTTCCATCGGTAGGGCTCCGTCGCGCGGCGTAGGACGCGATCGTTCTTTCGTGCAAGCGAGTGTGACCCCCGCGGGCGGTATATCGGCCCGCGCGGCCTGGGTTCCCTCGGGTTGAGGGATTGGACAGAAGTTTAGGCCGCTTCGGCCCGGTTTCCGAGCAGCGACCGAACCCCGGCCACGGCCCAGAGCGCGGCGGCAAGGATGGCCGTGGAAACAATAAGCTGGATTTCAAGGGGTGTTACGGGGTTCTGCGGGCCGCTGATGCCAGTGCCGGAAATCATGGGAATGGCGGTCAGCGGCGAGAGCATGGAGAGCCACGAGGGCATGGGTGCTCGCCCCGCTTGAAACGCAAGACCGATGAGCGGCGCGGCGCACACACAAAGCAAGATGACGATCATCCAGAATGATCGCGCCGCCAGAGAAGCGTCGCCGGGGCGCGATACGGGTTGTCCGGAGAGTGCGATCGCGAGTAATCCGCCGCAGAGCGCGACCCACGCCGCGAGTGTGGCCGCGATGGCAAGAACGATTGTGAACGGCCACGCTGCCACGACCACGAGCGGCCAGACGATGAGCTGTATCGGGAGCAGGACAACCAGCGTGTCGGCGAAGACGTGCGAGATGGCCCGGCCACGCGGCGAGGCCTGGCTGAGTCGCGCCATCGGCCAGAGGATGGTCGCGCCGACGGCGACGACCACCAGCATGATGCGTGCCGCGGGGCTGAAGGAGCTGGCCGAGACGATGGTGACCTGCGAGACCCAGAGCACGCTGCCCACGATGGCGATGAGGATGTATATGAGCCAGAAGAACGCGAAGAGGCGCGGCTCGCCGCGGCGGTGGGCCCAGGGGTCGGCGATTGGTGCCGCTTGATCGGGTGGCCGCGGTTCGGATGGACTGACATGCGACGGCGCGGCATCCATCGCGATCGCCGGTGTGGTGATCCAGACGACGTCCGGGTGCGCTGGGAGTGGCTCGGGCAGCGGCACGCTTTCTGACAGCGGCAATGGGGCGTGCGGATCGGATGGCGGAGTTGTTGGCGTTTGGTCCACGGCATCCGGCTCGCAAGGCGGAGTGCTCGCGGACTCGACGAGAGTGCGATGGGCAATCGGCCGCAGGATTGTTCGCTGGGTGCGGGCGCGACGCGTGACTTATCGAGACGCGGTCTTCTTGGGCTTGCCGGGCGCGGGTTTTTCCGTCTTGGCACCGGGCTTTGCCGCGTTTTTCGGATCGGGAGTCAGCATCCCGATGCGCGACATGGCGTTGGCAGTGTCGTGAATGTACACACCGTCGATGAGCCGGATGTCGATCATGGCCCTGCCCGCGTCCACGCGACCCTGCTCGCGGAAGAGCGACGCGAGACGCTGGAGCTTTGCGTTCGGCGTGGCTTGTCCCGGGTTGAACGAGTCGATCGGGCCGCCCCAGAGGATGCGGTTGCCAAGATCTGTCACCAGCACGAGGTTGCGGGCCGCGCCGAACTCGGAGACATCCACGGCGGCGATCTGCTGCGTACCGGGAGTGTTCGCGAGCGCGGCGAGCAGTTGCAGGCCCGCCTGCACATCGCCGCCGATCCACAGCTTGCCCAGCTCAGGGGGGCGCTGGCTCGCGCCGACGATGACCTTGTACCCCGAGGCGTCGGGCCGATATTTCACGGGGAGCAACTCCCCGGTGCCGGTGACGAGCAGATCCTGATTCTCGAAACGGACAGCCGCGGCGGGGACGCGCCAGGTGCCAGAGACACGCACGATGCCGCTGGCATCGCGTGCGAGTCGCAGATCGTCCTTGAGCCAGCCGGTGGCGGCGAGCGCGGCGTGGGCCGCGGCGAGTGCGTCACGGTCGAAGGGATCAGCGGTGAGCTTGCCGAGTACGGTGCGCTCAAGGCCCGCGCGGATGTCGGAGTTGATCCACGTCGCTGGTTCCGCGCCCGGCACTTGCGTTTCGGATGTGGCGAATCCGGCGAGCGGCGGCCATGCGAACTTCACGGCCGGCGCGGTCGCGTTCAGGTAGGCCGCGCTGGCCTGCATCTGGCCGAACCCGGCGGCGATCGCGGCGAGCGCGGCGATGCAGAGGAACGAACTGGTCCAACCGGCGAAGGAGGAGATGGCCGCGCGGGTGCGTGGGGACATGCGGCGTCGCGGCGAGCGGGCATGGCGCGGCGACGGCTCGTCGGTCTGCTTGGGCAGTGGGGGGGATGTCTGGTCGGCGTCGGTGGACATGGATTTGGCGCAATAAACCCAAATGCAGTATCGGCCGGGGGGCGTGCGGAACCGCGATTTTTCAAGCGGCAATCACGCATTCCCTTTCCCAAACACCTCTCTCCACGCCTCCCGCACCCGAACCAGCCGTGATACCAGCCCGCATTCCGGACACGCCATCGCCTCCCGTGGCCCCTCGATCTCACCGGGCAACCTTGAATGCCCAGAAAGGTCATAGCCGCACTCCGGGCAGAGACACCAACCGGCAGCGTCCAGTCGCCGCACCAGTCGCTTCCGATATCGAGCGATCCAAACAAACCAGAAAATTTCCGATACATATCCCAGCCCGATGAAGGTCCAGACCAAACCCCAACCGCCGCGGCGAAACAAGACGACAATGCCTGCTGCAAAGCACGCCAGCATGACTATCAGTGAGATATACCGCACGATCGCAAGCGTCCGCTGAGCGAAGAGCTTGCTGTGCCGGGCATCAAAACTATCACGCTGACG
This sequence comes from Phycisphaerales bacterium, assembly GCA_043776515.1. GTDB lineage: Bacteria > Planctomycetota > Phycisphaerae > Phycisphaerales > UBA1924 > UBA4658. Next base: position 87,220 of record JAYVRG010000092.1, on the reverse strand, counting down.
ATTGGACATCCAGACCTGATTGTTGCCGCGCAGCATGTGCTCACATGGGTGCATCATCGCTTCCGCGAGTTCTTCTGCAAAATCATCGCACGCGGCAACTCCTATCCGCATCGTGTGGCCGGTGGCATCAGTGCCGAGCGGGGTGAGCCGTCGGTCTGCGCGTGCTTCTGCAACCAATGTATTCGTCCTACCGCAACAGGCCATGAAAGCAAAGGAACATGGGCTGGAAAGCCCATGCCACGTCGGTGCCCAGCCGTGTAAGCCGCCGGTGTTTGTCGCGGAGGCAAAGACATTCGGGCCGCCGCGGCCCGAACAGGGGCTGGTAAGCTCCTGCCACGGCGAGCCACGGACCTTACCGATCCCGAAGCGCGAGGTCGATGAGCTTGGAGCAGAGCGCGGGCATCGGCAGCCCGATGTGCCGCCCAGCCATGGGTACCAGCGAGTGATCCGTGAAGCCGGGAAGCGTGTTGATCTCGAGAAACCAAGCGGTGGCTACCGGGCCGTCGCCGTCGAGCATGAAGTCCGCCCGGGCGAGGTGGCGGATGCCCATGTGCTTGGCGAGTTCGGCGGTCTGCCGCTGGATGGTCTCGGTGATGTGGCCGGGGAGCTTGGGTTCCACGGTGTAGGTCGTGTCGCTGCGGGTGTACTTGGCCTCGTAGTCGTACAGCGCATCGGCGGGGGTGATCTCGATTACGGGAAGGGGCTGGTTGTCGATCAGCCCGACGGTGAGTTCGCGGGCCTTGGGGCGCGTCGGGTGCGAGATGCAGGATTCGACCATGTAGCAGCGATCGCCCTTGGGCGTCGAGCGTTCGCGGCGGATGGTGTCGAGGGCCGCCGCCCAATCCGCTGCGGTTTTGCAGACATGCAGCCCGAACGTGGACCCCTCATGCACCGGCTTGATGATGACCGGGAACGCAAGCGGACACCCGGGATCGCGCAGGTCCAGCGTGCGGACCTCGGCGGTCGGTATTCCCAGCTTCACGGCGGAGACCTTGGTGGCCAGTTTGTCCATCGCGTGCCGGGCCGCGTGGGCTTTGCAGCCAACAAACGGGCGGCCATCGGCTTCGAGCAGGTCTTGCAACGGCCCGCCCTCGCCCCAGCCGCCGTGCAGAGCCGGGAAGATGACATCGCCGGGGAGTATCTTCAGTTCGGCTTGTGTGAGTTTGTCGATGGTCTGACTATGGACCGCGGCGTACTTCCCCGAATCGCGGAGCGCCTGCGCGATGAAGTGGGCGGACTTGAGAGAGACTTCCCGCTCGGAATCGGGGCCGCCGCCGAGGACGAGGATGGAGTGCTTCGCGGACATGGGTTTCCTCGGCAACCGGATACGGACCTACAGCGTGGCGCCCCAGATGACGACTTCGGGTTCGAGCGTCACACCGAACTTGGCGTGTACTTTCGTTCGGACCTGGCGCATGACCTGCATCACATCCGCCGCCTTGCACCCCGGACCCGCGACGATGAAGTTCGCGTGCTGATCGGAAACGGTTGCCCCACCCACGCTCAGTCCCTTGCACCCGGCGTGGTCGATGAGCATGCCAGCGGAGACCCGCGTCCCCGGCGTGCCGATGTGCTTGACGTAATCCATCAACGTCGCGTTCTTGAAGCAGCACCCCGCCGAGTTCGCGTTCAGCGGCTGCGTGGTTTTCTTGTATTCGGTGACTTCCTTCAGCTTCGCCTTCAGCGGCACCAAATCAGCATGTTTCAAGCGAAAAACCACGCTCGTCACCAGTAGATTCTGCTCAGAGAGCGAGCAGTGGCGATACACAAACTCGATCTTCGTGCGAGGAATCTCGTGCATCGCGCCGTTGCGGTCCATCGCGTGGACGGTCTTGATGTAGTCCCCGGTCGAGCCGTACTTGCCCCCCGCGTTCATCATCACCGCGCCGCCGACGGAGGCCGGAATGCCCGCGAGATTTTCCAGCCCCGAAAGCCCCGCAGCCACCGTCGCGTTGATGAGCTTGAAGAGGTGAACGCCCCCGCCCGCGCGGACATCCGCGTAGCCGCGCTGGTCGATCTGGCCGATCTCGAAGGTGCCCAGCTCGCCCTCGGCGAGCGATATCACCAGATCGCTCATCCCTTCATCCGCAATCAGCAGGTTCGCACCATCGCCAAGAATCTTCGCCTTCGCGTCCATCTCCACGCACGCGCGCAGCTCCTCGATCGTCCGCGGCTTGGCGAGCCGCTTCGCCGGGCCGCCGAGGCCGAACCAGGTCGGGATCGGTGCGTTGGTCGTGATGTTCAGCGCGGGAAGAGTGCTCACGGTTGTCACACACATACTCCGGAACACGGGCTGGAAAGCCCGTGCCACTCAGGCGTTCAGGAACCCGCGCCCCACCGTGTCCACCGGCCCCGCCCCCATCACGATCACCAAGTCTCCCGGGCGCGCGATGACCTGCAAATGCTCGATGATCGCCTCGAAGGGATACAGGTGGAGCGCCTGCACGTTCTTGGCCCGCAGCCGATCCACGAGGTCGGACGCCGTCACCTTCGCCTTCTCTTCCAGCGAATCCCGCACAAAGTAGATGTGCGGCACGATCACCATGTCCGCCGCGCTGAACGCGCTGGCGAACTCTTCCAGCAAATGCCGCGTGCGGCTGTGCTGGTGCGGCTGGAAGACGCAGATCAGCCGTCCCCCGCGCGTCTCCGGCTTCTCAAACTCCCGCATCGCGCGGAGCGTGGTTTCGACCTCCGTCGGGTGGTGCCCATAGTCGTCGTACACCCGCACGGGCGGCTTGCCCTCGACGACCGTCTTCTCACCGAGCAACTGCATCCGCCGGTCCAGACCCTTGAAGCGGTTGATCGCCGGGCCGAGCACATCCGGGTCTGCCCCCGCGCTGAGGGCCAGCACGCACGCTGTCGCCGCGTTCATGGCGTTGTGGTCCCCCGCTAAGGGCGTCACCCACGCGGCCACCAGTCCCTCGCCCTTCCGCACCAGCCCGGTCTTGCGGGTCTGGGTGTCGTACTTCACGGACCAGTCCGCGCTTGGCGACCACCCGATGGTCTCGATCGCACACTCGAGCCCCGCCGTCACCTCGCGCTTGTGCGCGTTCTGCTCCGCGATCAGCAGCTTACCCCCTTGCGCCGCCGGTGGCAGCAGCTTTGCGAACTCGTGGAACGACTTCACCACCTCATCCAGCGAGCCATACATATCCAGATGGTCCGCCTCCACGCTCGTGATCACCGCGATCTTCGGCGAGTAGTTGTGGAAGGAGCGGTTGAACTCGCACGCCTCCACCACCAGCAGCCCCGGGTTGCCCTTGTTGGTCCCTTCGGGAATCGTCCCCGCCCCCAGCCGGAATCCTCCCCCAAGCTGTTCGCAGTTGGCCCCGACAATCACGTTCGGGTCCAGCCCCGCCTCCGCCAGGATGAACCCGAGCATCGCCGTGGTCGTGGACTTTCCGTGCGTCCCCGCGACGCAGACGCCGGTCATTCCGACCATCGCCCAGCCCAGCGCCTCGGCGTAGTTCAAGTGCGGCACGCCCCGCCGCTGGGCCTCGAGAATCTGCGGATGGTCCGGGCGGATCGCCGCCGACGCGATCACCAGCTCGGTCTCCTCCGGCAGATAGCCGCTCTGCTGATGGTCAAACCCGACAGCCACGCCCTCGCGCTCGAGTGTGTCTGTAAAAGGACTGTGCGCGTTGTCGGAGCCGCCCACCAGCCCGCCGCGGGTCTTGAGCATCCGGGCCAGCCCCGACATCCCGCACCCGCCGATCCCGACCATATATACATGCCGGTTCCGCACCACCAGCGGCGCGGCCCGATTGCTCCTCGAAAACGACATCAGCGTGGTGGTTGGCACAGGCACAGAAACCCTCGCCGCCACGATGGGGTGTGGCGGAGCAAACGGAGCGAGTGGGGTGGACATTGGCACGATCATCGGATTGTTGGCTGGCGAATCGTGAGAGGTGAGATCAGTGTTTTCGCGTGTCCAAGGGGGTGCTTCTTCTGGAGGTGCAGCAAGAGGATTCACCGCAGAGACGCTGAGGACGCAGAGGAACACAAAGGCGGTTGGAGTCAGACTCGATCCGATCCCGCTTCCTCGCATCCATCCCAGCCCTTTTCTTCTCTGCGCCTCAGCGTCTCTGCGGTGAACTCGCCTTTTCCTCCCCTACCCTCCCGCCATGTCTCCCACAACCCCAACCCTCCCCTACAAACTCGCCTGCCTCTGCGATCTCCGCGACGCCGACGGCCGGGTGCTCCTGCTCCGCCGCGCCCGCGAGCCGAACAAGGGGCTGTGCTCCCCGATCGGCGGCAAGCTGGACATGCCCACCGGCGAGTCTCCCGCGCAGTGCGCCCAGCGCGAGATCATGGAAGAGGCCGGCATCCACGTCCCCATCGAGCGGCTGCACCTGATGGGGATCATCAGCGAGCAGGCGTACGACGGGGGTGGGGGGGGCAAGGGCCACTGGCTGCTCTTCTACTACCGCGTCCTCGGCCCGGTGGAAGTAACCCGCACCTCGCTGAACGAGGGAACGCTCGAGTGGTTCCACGAACACGAGATCGACGCCTTGCCGTTACCCGAGTCCGACCGCCGCATCATCTGGCCGATGGTGCGGCGGTGCGAGAAGAAGTACCAGCCCGGAATCGCCGGAAGCGTCCCGGGCTTCTTCACGCTGCACATTGATTGCACGAAGGGTGGGGTGGGTGGGGTGGGTGGGGTGGGGGGGATGACGTGGGCCGTCGAGCAGGTGGACGAGTGATTCCTCAGTTGCTTCCGCTCAATCGTCCGCATCCGCGTCTTCTAAATCGAGCGTCACAAGATAGACCCGCATTTCCAGCGGCTCTTCGAGCAGTCGCAGCACCTTCGGCGCAAACGGCGCGAGCACATGCGGCTGATTCGTCACCGCGTCCAGCGCGATCACCGGGATCGGAAGCGTGAGCAGGTTCTGCTGGTGCCGGAGGTTCTTGTCAACCGTCAGCAGCGCATCAAACTCCGGCGCGGCGGTTGCCAGCAACGCGCCGTTCTTGAGATTGTCCCACTCCATGAACTCGCAGGTGCGCACGAAGTGGCCGACCAGCAGTTTGCCGAACCGCTTGGGCACGCAGTGATCCAGCAGTATCTTCACGCCGCCCTCGACGTTCGTTCCATTTCCCGTGTCGCCACGGCGATCACCGCTTCGAGTGTCTCGCGCGGAACGCCGTCGAAATCACTCAGGAACTCATCGAGGGTGTAGCCCCCGCCCAGATACTCAAAGAGAATCCGCACGGGCAGCCGCGTCCCGCGGAAGCAGGGCTCGCCGCCCATGCGTTCGGGATCGACCCAGACGAACGGATACCACGGGCTGGCGGGATCGGTCTGTTCCATGCGGGATTATTGGCCAGTCGCGCGGGCAATGACAACGCGGCCCCCGGGGGGTCGAACAGACCCGGGGGCCGCGTTTCTATGTGGGATGTGCGATGTCGGATGTCGGATGTCGGATGTGGGGAGGGGAGCGGAGATCGGAACATCCGACATCGCCCATCCGACATCCGACATTCCTTACGCCGCCATCTTCAACGTCGCGTTGCTGACCGTGAGTCCACCACCATCAATGCCGAACTGCACGGTGATGGCGTCGCTGGACTGGCCGATCAGGATTCCGCGTCGGCCCTGCATGATGTACTTCACGCCCGCGCCGGCCGCGCTGGTGGGGATGCTGCTGTCGGTGAAGGACATGCGGCGCGAGTGGCTGCTGGTGCCGGGGGTGACGGTGAGCTGCGCGTAGACGCTCTGGCCTGGAAGCTGCCGCAGGACGTTGAAGAACGCGCCGCTGCTGGCGGAGGCGTCGGTGGCTTCCCACGAGATGGTCACCGCGCCGCTCGATTCGAGGTTGACGGAGAGTTTCTCCGGCTGGCCGGGCGCCTGCGCGGGCGTGGGCGGCATCGGCGCGGGAATCTGCGCGAGGCCGTACACGGCGTTGGGATTGGCTTGCAGCTCGGCGAAGCCCTTGATGACGCGGATCAGATCGGTGGCCTGATCGCGCATGATCGCGGTGGTGCCGCGCATGGTGGTGGTCGCGGCCTTGCTGGCCTGCCGCGCCGACTGCGCCAGGTTGTAATCCTTGCGGGCATTGACGGTCGCCGTGGTCAGATTTGTGAGCTGGAGCGAAGACAAACCAAGCAGCGGAGGCGAGACCGCCCAGATCGGCGCATGAAACTCGCAGAACTCAATCTGGCCGAGCACGGTGTCGGGAAAAACGCTTGACATGGGAGACCTCCTTATGTAGGAAGTGGGCATGAGTCGCCATGAACAAGCGCGGCACAGGCCCGGGACGATGATATGAAACCCAACATCGGCCGCGCTTCGGAAACACTCCGAGCGAAGCACGCGCCCAGCATCGCCCCCGGTTCCCTCGCCGCGCTCTGGCCCTCGGTGTGTCGGGGCGGTGTGAGCGGGGCGAGCGGCAAACCTGTTGCAAGCGATACAGACCGCGTCAAGGACTATGTCGAGCGGTTCCCGGACCCACTTGAGATGGCATGAGTACGAAGCGACGATTTAGTTTGAGATTGTCAGAAAACCCGCCGCACACGACGAAAGAACCGCATCGAAGGTGAGAATAACCGTCGCGGGAGGAGCGCCCGCGACCGCCGGCGCTGCTCCCGCGACCGCGGGCGCTGCTCCCGCGAACCCCGGCGCTCCGCCCACGACCCCGGGCGCGACTCCCGCGACCGCCGGCGCTGCGCCCACGATCGCGGGCGCGACCGCCGCGAACGCGGGGATGATCGCGGCGAGCGTGGGGATGACTTCAAGACCAGACGTGCCACCGATTGCCCGCGCGGCGCGGGCGATGGGGGGGGCGGTGCGAGCGCGATTGGCGTGATACGACGCAACTGGTTCACCGCACCGATAGCCGTCGCCGCGACGGCAATCGGTGGCACGAGTGGGTCAAGCAGGCCGTTCAAACCGGGGCATGCGGCCACCGAAACAGGTGGCTTGCATCGGATTTCTGAGTCTACTTTTGGTCGAAAGGCATTTTCTAGAAAGATTTCGTGAAGTGCATCCTTTTCCATTACGGCGAGTATGCCTTCTGCGTACAAGTAGGACCGGGGCCGTGGATTTACCAGGAGAGCAACTATGGCGAGCAAGCTTGTGACAGAGGTGTTGGGCGTGTACGACGTCAATCCAGAGTTTCAAAACAAGTTTCTTCTCAACGACTCGATCTCGCGCCTCGTTGAGCTTGACAGCATGTTCCCGCAGTCTCGTAAGCCGACGAAGGACGTGACGGCAGCGATGTTCGACTACTTCTGCGAACTCAAGCAGTACGCGAAAGACATCGCTGAACGTCAGGGCATCGACACCAGCGCGACGATCACTATCGGGGGCGAGAAGATTCCAGTCTACGACTTCTCGTGCATCACCTACGATCAGTTCCACAATGATGCCGCGGACATCGTCGGCTACATTGATGCAACGTACACAGATCCGTTCAAGACCTTCCCGGGCCTCCGCGGCGGTTTTGATCAGCCTCGCGACTGGAAGTACTATGTCGGGAAGATACTCGGCCTGCTCGGACTAAAGGACATCTGGCAGGCGGGCCTTGAGATTCTTGAAGGTGAGGTGCCCGCACTCATGACGGCCCTCGGTGAGGCCGCTGCTGCGAGGAACTGGTCCGCACTCAGGGAACTCTTCGCTCTTCTCTTCGACTTCCTGTTGAGCCTGCGGTTCTTCAACGCTCTCAAGGCAAAGATCGGCGAGGTCGCCGCACGAAAAATCATCGGCAAGCTGGCTGCGAAGTTCGTTCCGCTGCTTGGCTGGGCGGTTCTCATCGGGCAGCTGATTTGGGGATTGGCTGAGGAGTTCCTGTGACACCCGCGGCATTTCTGCGCTTCGCAGCCCTCGTCGGAGTTGTCTTCTTGTGGTCGTTCGGCGATCACGAGCTGCACACTGGCTCGCCCTTGGGCGCAGGTTTGCTGTTCGTCTTGTTATTCGGAGGCATGGCGGCTCTTGGGCTCGCTGGCCTATTCACTCGCCCTCGCCCCGAAAATGACCGGAGTTCTCCCGCGATCAGCAGAGGGCTGCTGATCGCGGGTTTTCTATTGGTGACGATTGTGTCGCTCATATCGGTCTTAGGAGGTTTTCTAGTTGAGTACCTTGTACGTGGTACGATTCCAGTATTGCGGTGCGTCATCGCTGCGTGTTGGCACGGCCTGACTATTTGGTCCGTGGGCATGCTTGCGGTTGGAGAACGAGGGGCGAAATAGTTCTGCGAACGGTTCCGGCCTTTCGGTCATCCCCGTGCCCTCTGTGTTTCCTCCGTGACCTCCGTGGACTGCATTTCTGCATCCCGTCCGCCAACGGAAACCGTCGGACCCTCGCTTGCGCGTCGGGCTCGTTCTCTTCACATCCGACATCGCACATCCCACATCCGACATTCCACCCCCCTCACTCCCACACCACCAACAACTTCCCCCCCGCGATGATGAGGACGACCGCAAGCACTCGTCGCAGTGTCGCGGGGTTCAGCTTGCGACTGCCGATGGTGGAGCCGATGATGCCGCCGATGATGACGCAGCCACCCCAGAGCGCGAGCGCGGGTGTTTCCGGGAGCGGGGCGGGGGGGTGTTTGCTCAGCAGGCCGATGATGCCCGCGATGGAGTTCACCAGGATGAACGCCGCGGCGACGCCCGAGGTGCGGCGCGGATCGGCCCAGCCCAGCAGCAGCATGATCGGGCTGAGGAAGATTCCCCCGCCCGTGCCGCTCAGCCCCGAGAGCAGCCCCAGCACGCCGCCCACGCCGAGTGAGACGGGGATCGAGGGTGGGGGGGGGCGCGGCTCCGTTGTGGGACGCGCGGCGGTCGCCAGCAATCTCCACGCGCTGAACAGCAGCACCAGGCCGATCAGCGGCCGGTAGTACTCGCCGGGCAGCTTGATCGCGCCGCCGACGTACGCGAGCGGGATCGACGCCGCCGCGAACGGCCAGAACAATCGCCACGAGAAACATCCCGCGCGGGCAAACTGCACCGTCGCGATGGTGGCGACCAGAATGTTCAGCGCGAGCGATGTCGGCTTCATCACATCCGCCGCGATGCCCATCAGCGCCATCGCCGCCAGATACCCCGATGCCCCCGCGTGCCCGACGCAGGAGTACAGAATCGCCACGATCAGGAAGAGCGCGGCGAGGATGAGGATGGTGGGGAGGAGCATGGAAGAGAGTATGGGAGTCGAGAAAGAAGAAGGAAAAGTGAGAAGTGAAAAGTGAAGAAGGCAGGGGGGAGAAGGCGGTGTGCGGCGAGTGGTTGTAGGATGGAGGAACATGCTCACGCTCGCGAACTTCATTGGTGGCACGATGGTGGAGCCGCAGGGCGGAACCTATGCGGATGTCGTTGAGCCCGCGACCGGGAGCATCTTCGCTCGCGTGCCGGACTCGGACCAGCGCGATGTGGACGCGGCGGTGCGGGCCGCGAGCGCGGCGTCCCCCGAGTGGAGCGCGATGGGTGCGGCGGGGCGTGCCCGCGTGCTCTTCAAGCTCGCCGACCTGATCGACGCGAACATGGATCGTCTCGCCGAAGCGGAGTCGCGCAACACCGGCAAGCCGATCGCGCTGGCGCGGAGCGTGGACATCCCGCGCTCGGCATCGAACTTCCGCTACTTCGCGGGCGCGGTGATGCACATGGGGGGGGCCGGAGAGATGCACGAGTTTGATGGTGGGGGCGTGCCAGCGGCGCAAGGTGGAGTGCGAGCATTGAACTACACGCTCCGCCGCCCGCGCGGCGTGGCGGGGCTGATCTCGCCGTGGAACCTGCCGCTGTATCTGCTGACCTGGAAGATCGCCCCCGCGCTGGCGACGGGAAACACGGCGGTGTGCAAGCCCAGCGAGGTGACGCCGGTCACGGCGTGGATGCTGGGCGAACTTGCGAACGAGGCGGGAATACCGCCGGGCGTATTGAACATCGTGCATGGCATGGGGCCGCGTGCGGGCGGCGCGCTGGTGACGCATCCGGATGTCCCCGTGATCTCGTTCACCGGCTCGACGGCGGTGGGCAAGTGGATCGGCCGCGAGGCGGGCGAGCGGCTCAAGCGCGTCTCGCTGGAACTCGGCGGCAAGAACCCGTTCGTGGTCTTCGATGATGCGAACTTCGATGAAGCGGTGAACGCGGCGGTGCGAGCGGGGTTCACCAATCAAGGCCAGATCTGCCTCTGCGGCTCGCGACTGATCATGCAAGCGGGAATCTATGACAAGTTTGTCGCCGCACTGGTGGAGCGCGTCAAGGCGCTGAAGATCGGCGACCCGATGGACCCGGCCACGCAGTTCGGTGCGCTCACCAGCGCGGCCCATCTGGCGAAGGTGGAGTCGTACGTGCAGATGGCGCGGGAGTTGGGGGGGAGAGTGTTGTGCGGCGGAGCGAGAGTGTCGCAGGAGTTGCTGCCGCAGCACTGCCGCAATGGCCTGTTCTACCAGCCCACCGTGATCGAAGGACTTGATCCCACATGCCGCGTGGAGCAGGAGGAGATCTTCGGCCCCGTCATCACGGTGCAGAAGTTCACACACGATGAGGACGCGCTGCGGCTGGCCAACGGCACCGGCTACGGTCTGGCCGCGATCGTGTACACGGAAGGATTGCGGCGTGCGAACACGTTCGCCGCCGGTGTGCAAAGCGGCATCGTCTGGGTCAACTGCTGGATGGTTCGAGACTTGCGAACTCCCTTTGGCGGCATGAAGCAGAGCGGCGTTGGGCGCGAGGGGGGGATGGAGGCGATCAGGTTCTTTACTGAGCCCAAGAATGTGTGCGTGCGAGTTTGACTTGCTGACAGGAGGAGCTGCTTGATGGATACCCGTGCCCCCGAACCCGTCGGTGCCTATCCCGCCGCGCGGCGTGTCGGCAATCTGCTCTTCCTCTCCGGCCAAGGCCCGCGGCAGCGCGGGAGCAAGGACATTCCGGGTGTGGTGCTTGGCGCGGATGGCAAGATGGTCTCGTACGATGTGGCCGCGCAAGTGCGAGCGGTGTTTCAGAATGTGCGGTGGGTGTTGGAGGAACACGGGTCGTCGTTTGAGCGGATCGTGGATGTGACGTGTTTTCTGACGAATCTGGAACGGGACTTTCCGGCGTACAACAAGACGTATGCGGAGATTTTCCCGAGTGGCCCGAATCAGCCGTGTCGGACGACGATCGGGATTTCGGCGTTGCCGGTGGGTGGGAACACGGCGATCGCGTTTGAGGCGAAGGTGGTGGCAGAAGTAGGCACAGGGCATTAGGCACTGGGCATTGGGCGAAGAAAGGCATGGGGTGGCGCGATGATGAACGATTGGCGGAGTATGCCGCGGGTGCGATGGATGAACGTGGTCTTGTTGAGCGGCGCGGTGGGCATCTGTGGCATTGGCGGGTGTGCTTCGCGGCCGGTGGTGCGCTCGGGGGTTCCCGCCGCGGCGGGGGCGATGGCAGGGGTTTCGGGGATCGGTGCGGATGTGGCGGAGGCAGCTTTCCCGGTGAGGTCGCTGCGTGAGATCGCGTCGGGCATTCTTCCCGGCATGGAACTGGCCGCGACGCGCGAGGAGTGGCGGATCGGAGATCGCGTGCTCATCAGCGTGATCGCGAAGAAACCGACCGGCGTGACAACGCGGCTGGTGCTGGTGGAACTCACCGATGAGCTGGACCCCAAGGGCACCGGGTACGAGAGCAGCGGCGGTAAGGGCGCGGCCCGCACGTACTCGTTCAAGTCCGATGTCGCCCGCACCAGGATTACGATGTTTGATGAGATGGGTATGAAAATCGGCGAGTCCATCGGGCGATTCCCGGTGAAGTTGCTTGGCTACGGCCCGTACGACGGCGCGGAGCCGATGATCGGGCACGCTGATGGGCTCTCCGACGATGACCTGCTCACCAAGCTTCCGGATGCGGAGTTTGATCGCGTGATGCGCGGCTGGGGCGCGCTGTTCACGTTCAACGGCTCGCTGGGCAAGAAGGGCATGTTCAAGCAGATGATGGAGGATGTGATCGTGAAGCCCTCGATCCTGCGGATGATCTTTCATCCAACAGCCGCGCTGACGTTCGGCGCGAACAAGTGGCCGATGCGCGAGGAGTCGAGCGATCTGGGTCGGACAATCCCGGCGATTCGCGTGCCGTTGGAGTTGATGATCGCGGATCGCCCTGCGCTCAAGGGCGAACTGCTGGCGGCGGAGCCGGTCGCGCCGCTGAGCATGTGCGGCGGGCTGATTCGTGCGTGGGGGCATCGGCCGGATGATGAGGGAGTACGCGTGGAGCTGGAGTTGCTTGGAGCGGCGCGGGGAAGGGGGGGGCAGGAGTTTGTGAAAGCCACCGAGAAGGTCGCGGGCGAGTGAGGGCGATGTGCGGCGGGTTCAGAGTTTGCCGTCGGCGCGGGCTTGGCAGTATCGAAGCCCCCACACGCCAACCGCATACGTGATCGCGGAGACTATCAAGCCAAGCAAACATGTCAGAAGAGTGAAGTTCGGGTCGGCCACGCTCGTGTTTGCTGGGTTTGATCCGAACGAGTTGCTGAGTGCGCTGAAAATACATCCGGCCGCGCTGACGATCGATCCGCCTATCACCAGCCGCGGTAAGAGACCAAGTAGAAACCATCGCCTGTTGTTGGCGTACGTGGCCTTGATGCGTTCCAGTTCCCGCTCAACATCGCGGATAGATGGTGTTCTCTGGTCTGCAAGTCCTGCCGTGGCCGGGTTGAATGTGGAATCAGCCATGCGAAATGGTATGGTGTGTGGGCGATCGTCGCTTGGTACACTTGTGCCATGATAAAGCTCCGAATCCTGAGGGTGTTGGTCATGGGGTGCATCGGTTTGGCGTGCCTGGCAGGCGGCTGCGCCAAGTCCCGCGTGGAAATGCTGCGAGATCGTTCCGCGCTGGTCGAGCAGAAGCTCGGCGTTGAACGGAACAGAGTGCTTTCGCTCTTCTCCGGTCAGACGCGGGACGATGCGATCTCGCACCTGCAAGGGTTGCGCGGCGCACTCTCCGTGGTGAACGTTTCGATAACAACTGTGCCGCTGTTCTTGCAGGATCCGGCGCAGCGTGATGTCGGATACAGCGTGCTGGACGAAGCGATCGGAACGATCGACTGGAACATCCCACTGGGCGCGGCCACCAGCCGCAGCGTGGCGGAATCGCTCCGCGCGTATCCCGGGCTGTTCTCGCCGCAGTCGGGGCTGAACTTCTCGGCGATCCAGGGCGGGGCGCGGCCGCAGGGAATCGCCAAGTGATTCCCAGTATTGGCAACTTTGTTGATCATTTCGTGGCCATCGCGCTGGGGCACATAGATCGAGAGTATCCGTCGAAGCTCGATCACGTCATCAACGATCCGTGCGATCTGGTCGCGCCGCGCGATTTGCACCCATGTTTCTTCGGCTCGTTCGATTGGCACTCGTCGGTCCACGCGCACTGGTTGCTGATGCGTGCTGCGCGGCTGGCACCGGATATTGCACAGGGCGCGGCTGTGCGGGATGTCATGGATCGTCATCTCACGCTGGAGAATGTCCGTGTCGAGGCAACCTATTTGAAGCGTCCACGCAGCGAGACCTTCGAGCGCACATACGGCTGGGCGTGGCTGCTGAAACTCGCGGCCGAGCTGCGGTTGCTCGCAGGCGATGAGAGCGCATCCGCATGGAACGCGGACGCGGCGCGCTGGGGCGATGCGCTCGCGCCGCTCACCGATGGGTTCGTGCTGCGATACCTCAAGTATCTCCCGAAGGCGACGTATCCGATCCGCGTCGGCACGCACACCAGCAGCGCGTTCGGGCTCGCACTCGCGTGGGACTATGCGGGTGTCGCGCCGCACACGGAGCTCGCGGCATTGATCGGCGCGAAGGCCCGGGCCTGGTACGCGAAGGATGTGAACTGCCCGGCGTGGGAGCCGGATGGGACGGACTTTCTCTCTCCCTCGCTCATGGAAGCGGAGGTGATGCGTCGCGTGCTGCCGCGTGGCGAGTTCATCGCATGGCTTGATGCGTTCTTTCCCAAGCTGCGCGATGGCCAGCCCGAGTGTCTGTTCGCGCCGGCGTTTGTGAGTGATCGGACAGACGGGCAGATCACGCATCTGGATGGGCTGAATCTCAGCCGCGCGTGGTGCTGGCGAAATCTGGCGCAGGCGCTTCCAATGGATGATCCGCGGCGTCGGCTCGCGCAGCGTGCGTTTGAGAAGCATCTGCACGAAGCCCTGCCGCATGTGACGGGCGACTACATGGGCGAGCACTGGCTGGCGACCTTTGCGCTGCTGGCGATGACGGAGTAGAGGAAGCATCAAGGCGAGGGGATGCTCAGTCCGCGCTCACGCTGCTTTCACGGGGCGAAACCATATCTCCCCCTGACCGGCGTGGCACTTCCGCCAACGCCCACTTTCAGAAGGAACCAAACATGCTTCGTACATGCACCGGATTGATGATCGTGGCCGCGGGAATGACTCTTACCGCTTGCAGCAGCTCTTCAATGAGCTCGTGGACCGACCACAGCCGCGACCCGCAGGAGGCGGTGCGTTTCGACGCGAACGGCAACAAGATGTATGACCCATCGGTGCGGAACACCGGCTCTGGCAACTACGCGTACAACGCCAATGGCGATATGGCTCGCAATCGGGACGGTAACAATAGGGGGAATGCTTGGAGCAATGACCAGGGGAACACGTCCAGCGACTCGCGCTACACGCAGGACGACCGCCACGCCATGCGGAATGATGAGAAGATCTGGGAAAACTGGAACGATCGGAACGTCACGACCATGCAGACGGCCGATCTCCCTCAGCCCGTGATGGCAACCTTCCAGCGTCATTGCGGCGGAGCGGACCTGATGGGGACCGGCTGGGCCAACTACGAGGGCAAGAGGTGCTACTGCGCCAAGACCCGCAAGGATGGCATGACGTACGAGATGATCTCGGACGCGGATGGTAATCTCATCGCCATGAAGCGCATCGACTGACTTGCACGTTTCAGATAACAGATTGTTCCTTCATCGACCCGGCGTGAAGTTTCACGTCGGGTCGGTGTCTTTGCACTCGCACGACCTCTGGTATCACTCTGATTTGCGCAACGAAAGGCCGCGCCCGGCATATCAGCGCGGGCGCGGCGATGCAAAACGGACTCCTGAATTTCAAGACACGCAGGACTTGAGCACGAAGATCAGGATGATGATCGGAATCGGGATGCCCAGCAGCCAGAACAGAATGGCGGTGCGGGCCTTGCCGGATCTGGACGCGGAAGGAGTAGTGGGGTTTGGTCGTTCGCTTTGCATGTGTGTTTCTCGGCGGGCGGATTGCTCTGTTCTCAGAGTGGGTTCCAAGGGTGAGTGTTCTGTGAACGTGGTCTGAAATCCATGTGATTTTCAACCGGCGGTTAGCCATAAGGCGCGCGTGCGTCGCATGACACGGGTCCGCCCGGAGCGTTCGTCTCTGGGCCTTACCCGGAGATTCCCCATGTTTCGCAGCACGCAGAACGCAAAGAACACCTTGATGGCGATCGCGATCGGCGCGGCCGCCCTGTCCGCGGGCACCCAGCAGGCGCTCGCACAGTTTGACCGCTTCGCGGATACTCCGACGGGATGGTGGTACTCGTACAACGCATCCAACGCCACAGTCAGCTCGCTGGTGAGCCAGGGTTGGCGTCCGTTTGCGCTGGACCACCGGTCCACGGGCACGAACGACGCGGTGTTTGTTCAGAACTCCGGCTCCTACTCAGTGAGTGGGTGGAGCGCGGGCAATCTGTATCAGAGCGTGACCCCCGGAGTCCTGAACGCGAGCATCGCGGGCGAGCGGATCGTTGATCTGGCCTGCTTCGATGTTGCGGGGCAGACCTTCATGTCCGCGATCACGGTTCCCAATCCCGGTGGCACCGGCTGGGGCTGGTTGTACGACCAGACTTCCGCCAACGGCCTGGTGAACTGGATGACCGCGAACCCCACGCAGCGCATCATCGATCTGAACATTTATACCGTCGCCGGCCAAAAGCGATACTCGGGCGTATCGGTGAGCAACACCGGTACCAACGCGATGTCGTGGTGGTGGTACTTCGGCCAGACGGCTGCCCAAGTGAGCGCGCAACTCGGCGCCAACCACGCTCGGCTGATCGACGTTGAAATCGACACCGCGCCCGTGGTGTTCTCGATCGAGCCGACCTTCGCCGTCGTGATGGTCGCGGATAGCCCGGCCCTGACCGGCGGTAACTGGTGGTACTACGACCAGACGCCCGCGACCATCGGCGCACTGCTGAACCAGAACGGGGCGCGGCTCACGGCGATGAAGTCATACACCGACGGCTTCGGGCAGACCAAGTACGCCGTCGCGATGGTGGACAATGTCAACGCCCAGACGCGGCGCTGCCGTGACATCATGGCAAACACGCTTAGCGACGGCGTCTATGGCTTCAAGCTCAAGCAAGTCGGCGGGCCAGAGCTCGCCGGGCTGAACGAGGACTTCGCATTCGAGCCGGCGAGCATGCTGAAGATCGTTCACGCTTCGTACTCGATCCGTCAGTGCTCCGTGAACGCCGACAGCGTCGGAAGCCCGATCTTCATCGGCGACACCTGCAACAACAACGAATGCCCGGACAACGTGAACTGCAACCCGCACAACGAGGCCCTCAGCGTCGCGCTGGCCGAGATGCTCCAGCAGTCCGACAACAACCGCACATACGAGATCGAGCAACGCTACGGGCGTACTAATCTGAACAACTACGCCGCGTCGCTCGGGCTGACGAACACTCACATCAACCACCGCCTCGGCTGCCTCTGCGGCAACCCGTTCAACAACTTCTCCTGCACGGACGCGACGCATCTGTACGAGGACATTGTCGATGGCACGCTCTTCAGCAGCACCTGGCGCGACACGCTGGTGCCCTATATGCTGAATCTGGACGCCTACGGATACAACCTCTATCCGACGCTCTCGAACGTCATCACCCAGGAAGCCGCTAGCACCTCGCTCACCGCTTCCGAGATCGCCACGTTCCGGAGCGCGGTCCACATCCAGAACAAGGGCGGTGCATATTCCTGCGGCGGAACGTACTACCGCACCGATGGTGGTTGGGCGGAGCTTCCCTTCAAGGTCGCGCTCGGGCAGCTCGGGTACTTCATCAGCCCGCGCCAGTACACCTTCGCGACATTCGTACACGGGAACAACAGTTCATCGGAATCCTCGGTCGCGTACTCGATGAAGGAAGAGATTCTCCGCGAGCAGGTCCGCGAGGCCCTGCAATCATGGGATGTCGCCTGCACGCCCTCGACTGTCACGGTTCAGCCCCCGAACACCACCGTGGCCCAGACGCACAACGCCGCGATCACCTTCAGCCGGACGGGCACGGTCTCCACGTTCCAGTGGCAGAAGAGCTCGACGCTCAACGGTGCCTATTCCAACGTCGCCAACGCCTCCGGCTCGGTCTCTGGTGCGACCGCGCAGACCGTCACGCTGCTGGGTGTCACCCCGTTCGATGCCGGCTACTACCGCTGCCGCATGACCAGCGATTGCGATACGACCTACACGGTCGGAGCGCACCTCACCGTGAACGGCTGCATCGCGGACTTCAACAACTCCGGCACCATTTCTCCCCAGGACATCTTCGACTACCTGAACGCCTGGTTCGCAGGGTCCGCATCGGCCAATATCAACGGCGGCATCCTGAGCGTGCAGGACATCTTTGACTTCCTGGCCGCGTGGTTTACCGGGTGCTGAAATCAGCGATCGAGTAGCAGAGACTTCTCAAGGCAGCCGCGCCGCAGCCCCGCATTTGCGTGCAGGGGGCCCGGCGCGGCTCCTCTCGTTTACCCCAATTGGGGCGTATCACGAGCGAAAAATGCACGCCCAGTGGTCGATTCGGGTTGTTTTCTGTCCGGCATGATGGCACACTTTGGTGCGGGATGAACCGATCGGGAACTCAAAGGAGGCCGCCATGAAGACTTCAACGAATCGCATGATGGTTCTGGGCGCGATTCTGGTCAATGCGTGCGTCGCGAGCGCTCAGGTCACACCTCCCGGGCGGGTCTATTACCTTCGGGCGGGAAGCACCGAACAAACCGGGTGCTTCGGCGCGTGCCTCTGCCCGGTGCTGATCGAGCAGCCCATGCGCGGGCGATTTCTGCTGACCCGCGCCCCGTCCGACCCGCTCTTCGACCACTACACGGTCTCGAACGTCCACTGGTTTGTCCGCACAACCGGGCGCACCTATACCGGCGACGGAACATACATCCTGGGAGGTGAGGTGGCTCTGCTCGAACAGATGTCTCTCTCACTCTCGCGCAACGGTGATGTGCCCCGCGCGTTTGATTCGGGTTTGGTCGCCGCGGGACCGGGTTCGGCGTTCCCGGTGATCCGCGTGCGCTTGGAAATCCCGAATCAGGCCTGCTGGAACACCGAGCTCACGGTGAACGCGACGCCGCTCATGGGAGATTGGAACGGCGATGGTTCGCTGACCGTTCAGGACATCTTCGACTTTGTAGGTGCCTGGTTCGGTGGCGATGGTGACATGAACGACGACGGCGCGAACACGGTGCAGGATGTGTTTGAGTTTGTGAACGCGTGGTTCTCGGGAAGTTGAGCCGCGTTCGGTCCGCTCCGTGGCCGCGTTCAGTTGGGTCGATTGACCCAGCCCCATTCGTACGCCGCCGAGTTGCCAACCGGGAACGGCGTCAACCGCACGCCCTTGAGAACGCGCAGGTGATTCGAGGTCAGGTCCTGTGGCTCGGCGATGGCATCATTCGGGCCGACGGGCGGCTTGAAGAATCCAACCGAGCCGTCCAGATACGCGAGATTGCAGCCCCCGCCGCGCCCGCCTGCGGCCGAGCCCGCGAAACGGGCCGCGTGGCGGGTTGAGAACTGGTCGTTGTTGGCAAACGCAGCATCGTCGAAGCTGCGATTGTAAAAGGTCTCGCTCTCTTCGATCAGCAGCGGAATGCCCCGGAAGGTTTTGGTACCGGCGGCAGGCGTTGCCGGGTTGATCGGATACGTCATCTGCCAGTCCAGGTCCAATCTCGCGCCAGCAAAGCGGATGACCATCGTGTAGTCAAAGAATCTGTTCGCCTCGCGCTTGGCGGATGGACACTCCAGAATCTTGTCCGCGCCTGAGAGATACTCGTTCAGAACGGACGTCTCAAACGGGTGCCGATAGTTGCTCGGGGCGGAGATGTACGCGAGATTGTTCCGGCCACTCCAATCCAGATTCTGCATGGGCGCGATGCCCGTCGCGCCTTGGTACAGACTTCCGGGAATGACTTTGTAGTCCGTCGCGTACGAGGTGAATGCGAGAATGACCTGTTTGAGGTTGGCCTCGCAGACCACCGTGCGCGCCGTCTCGCGGGCCTTTGAGAGTGCGGGCAGCAGCAGCCCTACTAGCAGCGCGATGATGGCGATCACCACCAGCAGTTCGATGAGCGTGAACGCGATGGTTCGGCGCGGGTGCAAGGGAATCTCGCTGCGAAGGGGGATACTCGGGCCTCAACAAGTTATCATTGCACCCCCGCTCCCGCAACAGTCGCGCCGAGAGTGGGGAAATAGGTAAGAAAGGGTTCATGTCCACACCCCGACCGATCGAACTGCTCGCGACCTGCACCTTCGGGCTGGAGGCGGTGGTGGTGCGCGAACTGGCGGACCTGGGCTATGAGGCCAAGCCGCAGGGGACCGGGCGGGTGCTGTTCGCAGGGGATGAGCGCGCGATCTGCGAGGCCAATCTCTGGCTTCGCGCGGCGGACCGCGTGCTAATCCGCGTTGGTTCTTTCGAGGTCGGCGCGGGTGATATCGGGTTTGATGATCTCTTCGAGGGCGTGAAGAAACTGCCGTGGGAGCGATGGATCGGGCGCGAAGCGGGCATTCCCGTGAGCGGCCGCTGCGTGCGCTCGCACCTGATGAGCGAGCCCGCTGTGCAGCGGGCCACCAAGAAGGCGATCGTCGAGCGGCTCGCGCACGCGCACGGGCGCGCCGGGCTGGATGCACTCCTGCCCGAAACCGGCGCACCGGTGCATGTCGAAGTCGCGATCGTGAACAACGTCGCCTCGCTCACGATTGATACCTCGGGTGTCGGTCTGCACAAACGCGGCTATCGAGACGCGATCCCCGGCGATGCCGCGCTGCGCGAGACGATGGCCGCGGGGCTGGTGCTGTTGAGTGTCTGGCGTCCCGGTCGCCCGCTGGTAGACCCATTCTGCGGCAGCGGCACCATCCCGATCGAGGCGGCGATGATCGGGCGCTCGATCGCGCCCGGCCTGAATCGTTCATTCGATGCGGAGCGATGGGCGGATTCGGATGGCCGCCCGATTCTTGATCCCGCGCTCTGGGAAGAGGTGCGCACCGAGGCGAAGCAGGCGATCGTGCCCGACCGATTGGAGCCGGTGATCCACGCATCTGATGCGAACGAGATGGCGCTCCGCATGGCCCGCGCCAACGCCCGTGCAGCTGGTCATGGCATCGAGCACGACATTCAGTTCATCACTCGTGACGTCGCCGAACTCAGCAGCACCAAGGATTATGGCGTGGTCGTGACCAACCCGCCCTACGGCGTGCGGATCGGCGAGGAACAGGAAATCGAGCGGCTGTATCGCTCGCTTCCGGCGATCTTCCGGCGGTTGCCGACGTGGAGCTTCCACCTGCTCTCGGGCCGGCTGGACCTGGAGCATCTTTTCGGACAGAACGCGACGCGACGCAGGAAGCTCTACAACTCGAAGATCGAGTGCGGGTTTTTCACCTTCTTGGGGCCACGGCCGGAGCGGGGTGGGGGAATAGCTCACGGGGCGACGGAGATTGTGGAGGGAGAGCAGGAAGATACCTCTCGCGGAGGCGCAGAGATCACAGAGGGTGACGGAATCGACTCAAGCGAACACGATCGTGTCGAGCGGGAGTCGATTGTGCAGGTCGCGAGTGAAGCGACGGAGACGGGTATTGATGATGGAGTTGAATCGGATGACTTGAACTCGGAAACAGCAGAACATGGCACTTCCGCCGAGCCGACTTCTTCCCACCCCTCCTCTTCCCCGCCTCCCTCTGCGATCTCCGCGCCTCCGCGAGAGACATCTTCACGAGATCACTCGCGTGATACTTCCCCCGTCTTCGGCGGCCTCGGCGACCGAGAGCATCGAGAAGCGGCGGACTTCGGGCGATGCCTCACCAACAATCTGCGCCACCTTCGCAAGTATCCCGCACGCGGCATCTTCTGCTATCGCGTGTACGAGCGCGACGTGACGGATGTGCCGCTGATTGTGGATAGGTACGAAACCGAAGCGGGCGCGGTCTGGTTCCACGCCGCGGAGTACGAGCGCCCGCACGAGCGCAGCGGCGCGCAGCAGGCGGACTGGATCGATCTCATGCGGCGCACGCTGGCCGATGCCGGTGGTGTGCCGCTGAATCGCGTGGTGCTGAAGGAAAAACACCGCCAGCGCGGCCTGAGCCAACACGAAAAAGTGGGGGAGGAGAAGCGGACGATCATTGTCCGCGAGGGTTTGGCGAGCCCGCTTTTGGGTAGCCCGGTTCTCCGAACCGGGTCTGGCGGAACAGCCCAACCGCCCGGTTCGGAGAACCGTGCTACTCAGGCAGCCGGTTCGGAGAACCGGGGTACCCAAACCGGCCCGCTCCGCTTCGAGGTGAACCTCTCCGACTACATCGACACCGGCCTCTTCCTCGACCACCGGCTCACGCGCGAGATGGTTCGCAAGGAATCCGTTGGCAAGCGGGTGCTGAACCTTTTCTGCTACACCGGCAGTTTCACCACCTATGCCGCCAGCGGCGGCGCATCGTCCTCCATGAGTGTGGACCTTTCCAACACCTACCTGGAATGGGCGCGGCGCAACCTCGGGCTGAACAACCTGTACTCAAACAAGCACGAGTTTGTGAAGTCGGATGTGATGGAGTTCCTGTCGCAGTTGCGCGGCACTGTCATGGAAGAAAAGACCAAGACCCGGTTCGGAGAACCGGGGTACCCGGGGATGTTCGACCTCGCCATCGTCGATCCTCCCACGTTTTCCAACAGCAAAACCACCGAGCGCGATTGGGAAGTCGGCGATGCCCACGTCGAACTCTTCACGCTCCTCGGCGCCCTGATGCCCATCGGCGGCGTTGTGTACTTCTCCACCAACTTCCGCAAGTTCAAGCTCAGCGAAGAGGGCATCGCCGCGGCGGGATTCTCCGCACGCGAGATCAGCAATCGAACGGTGCCGCCGGAGTACCGGAATCGGCGGATACATCGGTGTTGGCGGATGGTCAGGGTCGATGCGAACGTTTCTCGTCCGCCGAGCGCCCCGCCTCAAGCGTGATGCACCAGACCAGTGCCCCCAGCATTGCCAGCATCCCATACGACGGCCCGGAAATCCGTCGCCACGCGCCCACGAGATGATCCATCGACTCAGTCCCGCCTGGCGGAAGCGTCAGTGAGGCCGCCATCAGCAGCCCTCCGATGGCAGCGACCACGCGGACTCGTTTCGGAAACGGCGTAACGATCAGCGTCGCCGCGGCCATCGCGGGGAGCAGCAGCAGGCACAAGTGTCGCGGATTTGTTTGCGGCCCGAACACAAGCATCGCGATGATGATCGCGGCCACCTCAAGCAGCACAAGCGATACGAACGCACCGCGTGTCTGCTCGCGAGCACGGGGCCAGAGCAGTATCGGCAAGCCGCGTTTGTAGTAGGCAAATGCGGCCGCACCGGCGACGAGCAGAGCAATGCACCCCGAGATGGCCAGCGCGCCGGTGGCGTGCTGCGACCCGCCCAGCGCGCGCGCGAACGCACTTGTCAGCGAGACACTCAGCCCGCCCGCGATGTCTTCCATCATCGCGTGGCTCGCCCCTGCGGGCTGCGCGACGCCAAAGAGCCCGAGCAATCCGGCGAAACCGGCGCGAAGATATTCGAGATTCTTTGACCACCCAACCCACATCGCCGGAGCGAATGCGCCTGTGAGGATTCCGATGACCATTCCGCCCGCCGCGGCGAATCGCCGCCGCAGTAAGAGCCACGGCAGGAACAGAATCGGCAGATACTTGATATTCACCGCCAGCCCGAGCATCGCACCGGCAAGCGTCGGTCGGCGATCCAGCAATCGCACGCCGATCGAGATAAAGAAGAGCATGAGGATGTTGGTCTGCCACATCCGGAGTTCGGAGCGCAGTTTGTCGGCGACGAGGATGGTGGCGAGGAGGGCGACGAGGGGGACGAGAGGACCGATGACATGTGAAAGTGTTGCAGGGCCGCACCGACGTTCGCCCAGAGCTGCGAAAGTCGGTGGCACGGTCTGGGTGTCTGGATGATGTAAGAGAAGCCGCCGCACCGATTCTTTGGCGAGCAGGATGATCGTCGCCAGCGCCATCGACACCGACGCCAGCAGCGAGATGATCCCGGCCGTCCGATGCAGCGTCGGCGGGTCGGAGAACACAGTCAGTGGCATGTACAAAAACGCCACCAGTGGCGGGTAGATGTAGTTCCGGTGCCGCTCCACATACAGATCGCCACCGACCCGCATCGCCTCCGCGGCCTCATAAAACGCCAGAAAATCGCCCTTGGTCTGGTCGGTATTGGGGTACGCGTATTTCAGCGCGTGGCGTGAGAACTCCGCGAAGAGCAGCGCGAGAATCGTGTACGCGATGATGGCGATGAGGCGCGAGCGCGGGTTGGCGGGTGCGATGGGCACGGTGCTGGAGGATACAGGGAATCAGAGCCGAGGGGCGTAAGCCCCCGGTCTTATTGATCGTGCGCAGCAAGGCATTCGGACCGCGGCGGTCCGAACACGGCTCGGAGAGCCGTGCCACCCAAAGCCATGCCACCCAAAACCGTGCCACAAGCCCGTGCCACGGATGGCCGATACTCTCCTTGCAATGGCACTGCTCAGTTACATCACCGCAGGCGAATCGCACGGCCCCGCGCTCGTGACGATCGTCTCCGGTCTTCCCTCTGGCGTGGATGTAGATGTGGCGTTCATCAACACCGAGCTTGCGCGCCGACAGGGTGGATATGGCCGCGGTGCGCGGCAGCGCATCGAGACCGATGTCGTGGAAATCCTCTCCGGCGTCCGGCTGGGCAAAACCATCGGCTCCCCCGTTTGCCTCCGTATCGCCAACAAAGATTCGCGGCTCGATGATCTTCAGAAAACGCCGCCGGTCCCCATTCCCCGTCCCGGCCACGCCGACCTTGCGGGTAGCGTGAAGTATCTGACAACGGACTGTCGCGAAACGCTCGAGCGAGCCAGCGCGCGCGAAACCGCCGCGCGGGTCGCCGCGGGTGCGCTGTCTCGATGTTTGCTCCGCTCCCTCGGCATCGAGGTCTTCGGTTTCGTCCGCTCCATCCTCGGCGCCGCGTGGGAAGGGCGCGTGGATGAGGGCAACTGGCACGAGCTTATTACGCCGCGCGATGCCAGTGCAACCTACTGCCCCGACGGCGAGAGCGGCCACATCACGCAGAAGCAGTGCGCCATCATCCGCCAAGCCAAGATTGACAAGGACACCGTCGGCGGCCAGGTCGAGGCGCATGTATTCGGCTGCCCACCCGGGATCGGCTCGATGATGCGATGGGACGACCGCTTGGATGCACGCCTCGCCGCGGCCGTCATGGGTATTCAGGCGTTCAAGGCCGTTGAGATCGGCCTCGGTGTGGAGTGCTCCCGGCGCGTCGGCTCCGCCGTTCACGATCCGATTCGATTCGACGCAGCGCACAAGACCACCCCATCTATCGGTTTTACACGCGACACCAACAACGCTGGTGGGACCGAGGGCGGCATGACCAACGGCGCTCCCGTCGTCGTCCGCGGCACTATGAAGCCCATTTCTACGCTCCTCCGTGGCATGCCCAGCGTTGATCTGAACACCAAGCAGCCGACCACCAGCGCGTACGAACGCAGCGACATCTGCGCCGTCAGCGCGGCCAGCGTCGTGATGGAAAACGTCGTTGCGTTTGAGATCGCCCGCTCGCTGCGTGAGAAGTTTGGCGGCGATTCGATGCGTGAAGTCGCGGGGCAGCTCGCGCTGTTTCTGGAAATGGCGCGGGCTCTCCCTCTGCAATAGCCCGACCGCGCGGCGGCTACTTCGGCGCGTCCGCGTCATCAGCAATCGTCTCCGCCGCGTCCCGTTCGCGCTGCCGCCCGATCTCTTTGTTGCGTGAATACACCCCAAGCAGCGTCGTGCTCGCCGCGCAGAACGACACCACGATCCCCGCGATCAGAAAGAATGTCGCGGTCGCTGCGTCCAGCAGCACGTACAGCACCACAGCCGCAACCGCGACCAGCGGAATCAAGATGATCATGGCGCGTCGCATGGTCCTGTGATCCAGAGCGTAGAACGATGCCGCGTTCAACCCCCGCTACTGATCCCTGTCGAAATAGGCGACTTGTAGTACTGAGCGATTCACGCGGGATTCGCAGTACGCTGGGCGGGGTTGGGCAAGTCGGAGATTTTCGCAGGGATCAGTACTTCATCCGCGATACAACCACGAAGAACACGATGTGCCCCACAACCACCAGCGCACCCAGCACGATCCCCACCAGCGCGTGGATGCGCCCGTGCGCGTTGGGATGGCGTGAAGCGTGCCGTATCCCGACACATCCGAAGATGAACGCGAGCGGACCGAGAATGATCCCGAAGATCGGGATGAGCGCGAAGATCCCGACGTAGTATGCCGCCAATGCCCAGCCGTTGCGAAACGGAATGATGTACGAGAGCCCGCCATCCGCCTCCGGCGGCGCGCTCATCGGGCCGGGGACCGACGGCGGGGCCGCTGGCACGGCGCGCAGCGCGGCCATGTCCGAAGCCCGGATCGGCGGCGCACCAGAAGTATCCTGAATGAACGCATCGCTCGGTACGCGCCCCTCGCGCGACCATTGCAACAGCAGCGCCAGGTCCGCCGGCCCAAACGTGCGGCCATCGGGAAGCAGCACGGTGTAACGGATTTCGGTTGGGTTGGTTGGCTCGCTCATTCCACCAGTGTGACAGATTTCCCCGCTCCGGTCAATCTGTTGGGCCGAGAACCCGCGGGCTGAAGTGGCGTCCCCGTCGGGCCGATAGCCCAATATGGCCCCGGTTTCCGCGACATCTTCCGTCTACGCCCTCGTGCTCAGCGGCTTTCAGAACGCCCAGCAGCGCGCCGTCGCGGCGGTGCGGTCGATCACGCAGCCGGGTGCCACTTCGCCGGTAGATTCTGTGGAGTTTTCGGAGGCCGCGCAGAGCGCATCTGCTGATTCGATCGCAGCCGCGTCGGTCGATCTTTCGCAGGCCAAGACCCAGACCGCGGCCATGGCTCTGCTCGTCAAGACGCAGGAGCGGCTGGACCGTCAGACGATCGACCTGCTGGCATGAACGTGTTTCGCCGCCGCGTGGAGTGTTCCAATGGACCTGTCCGACCCCTGGGTGCTGATGTCCGGTCTGATCCTCGGCGCGATCGGCGCGGGATTGTTTATCTACGGCAAGAAGCAGACGGATTTCCGCTGCCTTGCCGCGGGCATCGCACTTTGCGTGGTGCCTTACTTCATCGGCTCGATGCTGGTGCTCTGGCTCGTGAGCGCGGGGATCGTCGGCGGCTTGTGGGCGTGGTGCAAGTACGGCGGTTGAACGTTCGCTGTATCGCCCGCGTCTCAATAAAACTCACTTCCCGTCCGGCTTCGCGTCGGGCTTCTTCGCGTCCGGCTTGTCGTCCAGTTCGATCGACGCCGAGTTGATGCAGTAACGCAGCCCGGTCTTGGTTGGACCGTCGTTGAAGACGTGCCCGAGGTGTCCGCCGCAGCTGGCGCAGGTCACTTCCGTTCGTGTCGTGCCGAACGAGTTGTCCACATGCTCTTTGACGGTGCCCGCGGCGATCATGCTGTCAAACGACGGCCAGCCGCACCCCGAATCAAACTTGGAATCCGAGGAGAACAGCACCACCCCGCACGCGGCACACTTGTACACGCCGGGCGTCTTGGTGTCCCAGTATTTCCCGGTGAACGGGCGCTCCGTTCCCTTCTCACGCAGGACGCGGTACTGCTCGGGTGTGAGTGACTTCTTCCACTCCTCTTCGGTGCGGTTCATGGCGGCGGATGTGTTTTTCGCTGTGTTGGCACTGTTCATAGCGGTATTCTCCGTGGCTGCTGGCGACGATGGTGCTTGCGAGATCTCGGTGCGTTTCTCTGTTGGCTTGGTGGCCGCCGTCGGCGTCGCGTCCGGCGAACATCCGGCAGCCGCGATGATCGCGACAATGGCCAGGGTTGAGAGCGATGGACGCACGATCAGAGTTGCCATTCGCCGAGTGGTATAAGTGAGCATATTTCTTTGATGCCGCATGTGAGCGTGGGATGCCCAGATTCGCCCTTACATCACCAAGAATGTGCAGTAGCAAACCAGTCAAGACATCCCACCCCGCGATTCCCATAAAAAAACCTCCGACCCGACAACATATTCGCCGGACCGGAGGCTTCCAGATGTTCGTCCCCACCTGAGCACGCACTGATTCAGCCCTCCAACACCAGGCGACACAATGCGTGCTCGTATGCCTATACGCGAGTTTTCCCGCGTGGCTCCGCACAATACCAAGCGTCTGCTCATTTTACATGAACCGTTGGAATTGTGCGCGATTCGCGGCCGCGCGTGGCCAGAATGTGCGGAATAGACCGCCGAGTTTGGGGGAGTAGCAACGACAAACTGGCCACACATGCGCGGCCAAAATGCGGATGTTCCGGTCTGTTGACGCTTGTACTGACAAAGTTCTTCACCATGCTCAGTCGTCCTGCGGCATGTGGCAGTTGTCCAGGCCATGCTTTTCCAGATACCGCTGGTGATACTCCTCAGCGCGGTAGAACTCGGCCGCTTTGCTGATCTCTGTGGCGATCGGCCGCTTGTATTTTCCGCTTGCGGTGAGCGTCTGCTTCACCTGCTCGGCCACCTTCTGCTGCTCGGGTGAGTAGAAGAAGACCGCCGAGCGGTACTGCGAGCCGTAATCCGGGCCTTGCCGGTCCACCTGTGTCGGGTCGTGCAGCTTGAAGAACTTCTCGACCAGTGTCTGATACGAGACCTTGCTCGGATCGAACTTCACCTGCACAACCTCCGCGTGCCCAGTCTGATCCGTGCAGACCTGTTTGTACGTCGCGTTGGGCACTTTGCCACCGGCATACCCGCTGGTGGCGTCGATCACACCGGGGATTTTCATGAAGGTGGCTTCGACGCCCCAGAAGCATCCCGCGCCGAACAGGGCGGTCTCGGTGGTGGCAGGAACGGCCGAGGGAGGGGGAGTGCTGGTGCTCGCATTCATGGTGGACTTCGGATCGGAGTTGGTGGAAACGACTGTTCCTGTCGTGGCGGGGGTTTCGGTCGAGATCGGTTTGCTTTCGGGCACCAGTGCGCACCCCGCAGGGCCGCCCAGTGCCCCGATCGCCATGCTGATCGGGCAGGTTGCGCACGGGTGATGCCAGCGATAGGTGGTAATTCCCCCCAGAACCGCGGCCACCGCACCCAGAGACAACAGGACTTTGACGCTTATCATCGTGGATTCCTTTGGCTGGAGTTCGTGCTCCGGCGACCCGCAGATTCTTATCCGTGATTGTTGCTCATCGGATCAAGCCGGAAACTCCCATGCCTTTGGATGCCAACTCTACGAGCGCGGTGACGGGAAAGTTCGATCTGGCCGCCCTGCTGGATGCCAACCGGAACACCGCCCTGGAACTGTTCGAGCGCCACTGCAACCCCGCGTTCGCAGCTGTTCTCAAAACCATCGGGTTCGATAAGAACTACCAGAAGGGGCGTGGGGCGTATCTCTACGACGATAAGGGAAACCGCTACATCGACTGCCTCGGCGGCTATGCCGTCTTCGCGGCCGGTCGCAATCACCCCGTCATCCGCGATGCTCTGAAGCAGGCGATGGACCTGGACCTTCCGAACCTTCCCGGCATCGGCACGTTCCGAGTCTCCGGATTGCTCGCCAGGGAACTCATCGCGCTCGCGCCGAAGGACTCGCGCGACGGCACCGCGCTCGATACCGTCTTCTTTGCCAATGGTGGTGCGGAAGCAGTGGATGCCGCGCTCAAGCACGCCCGCGCCGCCACCGGCCGCGATCGCGTGGTCTATTGCCATCGTTCGTACCACGGCCTGACTCTCGGCGCGCTCAGTGTGACCGGCAACCATGAGTTCCGCGATGGCTTCGGCCCGCTGCTGAACACCACCGAGATTCCGTTCAACGATCTGGCCGCGCTGGAAGTGGAACTGAAGAAGGGCGATGTCGCCGCGTTCATCTGCGAGCCGATGCAGGGCAAAGGCGTGAACGTCCCCGCACCGGACTTTCTGCGCAGCGTCAGTGAACTCTGCCGAACCCACGGAACGATCTTCATTCTCGACGAGATTCAGACCGGCCTCGGGCGCACCGGCAAAATGTGGGCCGGAGAGCATTTCGGCATGGGAACAACATGGTGCCCGGAAATCATGGTGATCGCCAAAGCCCTCTCCGGTGGGTACGTCCCGGTCTCCGCGCTGCTCGTGAAGCGATGGGTCCACCTGAAAGTGTTCACCAGCATGAACAACTGCTCGCGCATCCAGACCACCTTCGGCATGAACGATCTCGCGATGGTCGCCGGGCTGGCCTCGCTGCACGTCATCAAGAATGAGAAGATCGTCGAGAACGCCGCGGAGATCGGCGAGTATCTCATCCGCACCCTGCGCGAGCGGCTAAGCAAGTTCGAACTGGTCAAGGAAGTCCGCGGCAAGGGGCTCTTCATCGCCATCGAGTTTCAGCGTCCCAAATCCTTCCTGCTCGGCCAGGCGTGGGACATGCTGCACAAGCTTGACCCTTCACTTTTCTGTCAGGCGATCATCCTGCCGCTGATGAGCGACCACAAGGTGCTCGCGCAAGTCGCGGGCCACCGGCTGGATGTCATCAAACTCATCCCGGCGTTGGTGCTCACCAAGCAGGACGCGGACGAGGTGATCGTCGCGCTGGAAATCTGCATCGGCAACTGCCAGAAACTTCCCGGTCCGATCTATGAGGTCGGCAAGAAACTCGGCTCGGCAGCGGTGAAGCGCATGGGCGTCCTCGGCGCAGGCGGGGCGGGTATGACCGAAGCGCATCTCGTTCCAGAGCCAGCCACTTCGGCCTGATGCGCTGCCCCGCAGGGCAGTGTGGGGCTCGCAACGCGGGCCCGCGGTGTTCAATTGCGGGGGCTTCGTCCCTTCGTCGCTATATCTATACACTCTCAGGACGCCGGTTCCGGCACGGGCGATTCGACGCGCGGGGCGATGTGCTCTGGCCCGACACCCTCCGGCTCGCGGCACTCCGTAGGAAACCGTATATGAAAAACTTTCTGGGTCTCGCTCTCGTCGCCTCGCTCTTAGCCGCTCCGGCGGTCATGGCACAAACAACGGCACCCGCCAAGCCCAAGACCGCTCCCCCGAACACACCAGCGGACACCAAGCCCTCGGGCGGCGGATCGGAGCAACCCGCTACCGCCACCCCGCAGCCCGGTCCCAGCGCCAAGGTTGGCGGCAAGAACGGCACCGGCGTGGTGAACGGCGCCCCGGAGGCCAAGCAGGAGGGCAAGGGCGCAGCCCCCGCCGCCGCGGGCGAGGCCGCCAAGAAAGCCATGGACGAGTCCGCCAAGGCCGGCCCGAACCACAAACTGCTCGAGTGGTTCGAGGGCGAGTGGCAGGTTGAAGTCAAGGACCTCACCCCCGGTCAGGAATCCACCGACAAGGGCGTGATGACCGGCAAGATGGTCTATGGCGGGCGCTTCCTCCAGAACGACTACGACGGCCGTTTCCACGGCAAGTTCTTCCGCGGCGGCGGCATGATGGGCTACAACAACAACACCAAGAAGTTTGAGAACACCTGGGCCGACTCCCGCGACACCGCGATCTCCTTCATGACCGGCACCATCAGCGCGGACAACAAGGTGCTCACCTTCACCGGCGAGACCACCGACCCGACCTCCGGCAAGAAGGCCGCCACCAGGGAGATCGACCGCATCACCGGCAAGGACTCCTATACCGGCGAGTTCTACATGGGCGACATGAAGATCATGGAGCTCTCCTATGTCCGCGGCAAAGCGGCCGACAAGAAGGACGATTCGACCGAGAAGAAGGCCGATATGAAGGTGGAGAAGAAAGATGACAAGAAGGACGTGAAGAAGGACGAGAAGCCCAAGACCAAGTGATCCGAAGTCCGACGCATCCAATGAAAAAGCCCCGCAATCGCGGGGCTTTTTTGCATTGTGGCATGGGCTTCCAGCCCGTGTTCTTCTCTTCGTGGCCCGCCGAGCCGTATTCGGTCCGCTTCGGCCCGAGTGCCTTGATTGCAGGTGCCAGATTCACCGGCGGCTTACGCCGCTCGGCTCTGAACTTACTGCCCGGCGTGGGCCGTCGCCTCAAGTCGCTCGCGGACCTTGCTCCACGTGCCCTTGCCGATGATTCCATCGGCCGTGAGTTTGTTGGCCTTCTGAAATGCCATGACGGCCTCGTACGTGTCGGTGTTCAGGCCGGTGGGCGGCTTGTTGAACGCGCCGACCTTGGCCAGCACGATCTGGATGCCCTTGTGCATCTGCACTCTCGCCGCGTCGTTGTTCGTCGCTTCCTTGGTGTTGATACTTCCCTTAGCGACCTGCTTGGCGATCGTCTCCATCCACGCGGCGGGCGAGTCGTTGGTCGGCGGAACCGGCGTCGTGCCCGTCTTGCTTCCCTCGGCCATCTTCGGGCCATCCACGAGCTGCTGAATCTTGGCGATCGCCTCGTTCACCGTCGCGCCCTGTGCCGCCGCGGGCAGCCGCGACAGCGGGATGCTCGTGTTCAGCTGCGCGCGATAGTTCCCGATATCGCGCACGTTGCCCAGGATCGTCATGTCCTTGGTCTCGATGATCTTGTTCGCGTCGTTGAGCTTGGTCTGAAGTTCATCGTTCTTGGCGGCCGCATCGCGCTTCCCATTCGAGAAGTAGAAGCAGCCCACGATCAGGGCGAGGCAGGCCACGGCCAGCAGGGCTGTGACCATCGAACCCATCCCCCCGGACTTGCCGGCCGAGGTGCTGGACATGCGTTCCACGCTGGAGGGGGTGTTGCGGGCGGGGGGGGTCGAGTCGCTCATGGGAATCCTTCCTTTGGCGAGTTGCCGGGGCTGTTCAGCCAGATGGGTGTGCGAATCCGTTACGGGCAGCAGGGTACCTGTTGTGGGCGGGTGACTCAAGTTTGGAGCGTGGCGAACCCTCGCCGCGCGGCGGAAATCATCGGCCAAATGTCTCATTCGACATCAAACGACAGTCTAGCCCGTGTGCTATTGCCCCGGCAGGACCGGGCAACTGGGGTCTGAATCGCTCTGATACGCCGACGGCAGGGCCAGATCGGTCCTCCAACTGGCCACGTCTAGCCCCATTCCCAGCCCCAGAGTGGCCAGAGCTTTCATGTTCTCTATCTCGAAAATCCCGGGATGCACAGGCGTCCAGGTGTTCGGAATGGCGACGTAGCGAAGCTCGATATGGGTGTCCGGCTCGTTGTGCCGGACGTACTCCACCTGATCCGCGAACTGGCGGAGGGTGGTGACCTCCGCCGCGCGGATCATGGTGTCCACGCTCGCCTCTGTGATGCTCACCCACGTCGGCTGGATGATCTTCGGCTCCGGAACCAGCCGGTTGTTGATGACGATCCAGTATCGCAGTAGCGGCAGAGGAAGCTCCGGGTATTGCTGGCGGAAGATGCTCCGGGGCGTGTTCGCCGAGCGCAGGTCGTCGATGATCAGAATGTTGGAGGTGATGCCGCCATCCACATAGAGGGCATCGTCGATCACCACAGGTGGAAAGACGGCCGGAATGGCCGCGGATGCCCGCAGAATGTCGTGGACCCGCTGACCGGGATCGGCATGGCCCTTCGCTTGTGCGAGCGAGCGGTGTGCCTCCTCCGTCAAATCCCACGTCCGAGAAACGCCCAGATCAAGGTTGGTGGTGCCGATCGCCAGCAGCCGGTCCTCGACCGCGCCCTTGGCCATTGCCAGGATGATGCTCTGGTTCACCTCACGCTTGATATCGCGTTTCAAGCCAGCAGAGTCCACGAACGATTCGCGTCCCGGAAGAAAAAAGAACCAGTCGCGTGGCTGCGACCAGTCCTTCTGCGGCTCCTGATACATCTTTAGAATCCGGGCATCCGCTAGAGCGTCGTCGGTAAACGCAAACGGGGCAATGAGCGCGCCGGTCGAAACCCCCGTCACGATGTCAAACTGCGGGCGTGCCAGCGGCCCCTCGACCGCGCTCCATCCAGCCAAGAAGCCCGCCGCGAACGAGCCCTTGTCTCCGCCGCCGGAGATGATGAGAATGTCCAGCACCGGCCGCCGCCCGGTGGCCGCGGCCTCATCGCACTTGCGCTTCATGCGCCGGACGATCTTCTGGATCGCCTGCGTCTGCTCCGCCCGGGTCTGGTGCAGATACTCAACGCGCCGGCAGGCCAGTTCATCTTTGGTCAGCACATGCCGGTTCACCGCGCACGCGCCGAGCGTGAGCGAGAAGAGAGCGAAGAGGAGATACGTACCGAATCGGAGCATGTTGTCCCCCGCGAGCCGTGCGAGGCCGCCGTGGAGCGAGTGTACCCGGCTCCACGCGAGTCAAGGTAAAGGTTTGTGGGATGTTGATGATCCTCCGCTTGCGCGGAGGGCTCGTACGTTTGCGCTCCGGGCTCGTATGCTGGGTTCATGGGCTCTTCACGTATCGCCTTTCGCACCTCCCACCCACGCTTTGACGCCATCATTTGCGATGTGGATGGCTGTCTGACGCCCGAAACCAGCGCAGCGTTTGATGTCGAATCGCTCGCGATCATCGCGGAGCACAACGTGCGGGCCGCGCGAGATCGGGATCGCCCGATGCTCACACTCTGCACCGGTCGCCCGCAGCCCTTCGCCGAGTGCATGTGCCGCTTGCTCCAGAACACCGAGCTGCCCATGATCGCCGAGAACGGCGTCTGGATGTGGGACCCCGTCACCAACGAGTTTCTCATGGACACCGCGATCACCACCGAGCATCGGCGCGCCGTGCGCGAGGCGAGCGACTGGCTCAGCCAGGAGTTCGGCCCCCGCGGCGTCTCCGAACAGCCCGGCAAGACGGGCAGCGTCTCGCTCTACCACCCGGACACAGAATATCTGAGGTCGATCGGGCCGCGCATCACCGAAAAGTTTGCCACCCGCAACTGGCCGATGCGTGTGAGCATGACCTGGTTTTACATCAACTGCGACCTCAAGCATGTGAACAAAGGCACCGGCATCGCGCGGCTGATGGAACGCACGGGGCTGGAGCAGGAACGGTTGGCGGGCATCGGTGACACCGCGGGGGATGAACTCATCCGCCAGAAAGTCGCGTGGTTCGCCTGCCCGGGGAACGCCGCGCCGGAGATGAAGGCGAGGGCGGACTTTGTGGCATCGGCCCACGAAGCGCATGGCGTGCGGGAGATTCTTCAGGTAGTTGATGCGATGAAGTGCTGAGTTGTCTCACGGCAGAATCAACATCGCATCCCCAAACGAAAAGAACCGATACCGCTCCCGAATCGCCTCCGCGTAGAATCCTTTGAGCCGCTTGATCGCCGCGCCCGAATCGCCATCCGCCGGTGCCAGAAACGCCGCAACCATCGCCAGCAGCGTGGACTGCGGCAGGTGGAAGTTCGTCAGCAGCGCATCCACATGCTTGAACTTGTACCCCGGCGTGATGAGCAGCCGAGTTTCCTTCGTCTGCTCCCGGAGCATTTCGTCGGGGGACTCAAACGACTCGAGTGTGCGAGCGGTGGTGGTGCCGATGGCGATCACGCAGCCGTGGCCCGCCGCGGCGGGTGCCTTTGCTTCGTGGCACGGGCGTCCCGCCCGTGTTCTTTCTTGCTCCTCAGCCAATCCAAGGCACATGGGCGGGACGCCCATGCCACGGAGCAACTCCGCCGTCTCCCGCGGCACATGACACCACTCACTGTGCATCGGATGCTGCTCAATAAACTCCGTCTCCACCGGCTTGAACGTCCCCAGCCCGACATCCAGCGAGCACTCTGCCCGGCGCACACCCGCGGTTTCCAAGCTCGCCAGCAGTTCCGGCGTGAAATGCAAACCCGCCGTCGGCGCGGCCACAGATCCGTGTCCTTCGGGCGCACGAGCCGCTGCGTACACCGTCTGATATGTCTTCCGGTCCCGAGCATCGTCGATCAACATCTCGTGCTTTTTGCGGCTCGCGAGGATGTACGGCGGGACTGGTGTCAGGCCGAAGGAATCGAGAAGGGATTGGGATTCGGAAGAAGAACACGGCTGGAGTTGCTCTGTCGCAGAAAGATTACGGGCTGGAAAGCCCGTGCCACTCGGACACGGGCCGGAGGCCCGTGCCACGGAGACGATCCACGCGCCGTTGTCCTCGGCGGTGCGATCGATGAGATGCAACCGCACGCCGCTCTCGTTCCCGGCCGGATCGAACAGCCGCACGATCGCGCCCGGCTTCGCGCGGCGCATCTTCAGGAGCACAATCCACCGGGCAGTCGGCATATCCGTGCCAGTATCAGAAGCCAGTGATGGAAGTGGGGGGGCTGGGCGCAGGTACAACCCTTCCACACCTCCGCCCGTGTCCGTCCGAACCCCCTTGAACCGCGCCGGCAGCACCCGCGTTGCGTTCACGACCATCAGATCCGGCGGCATGGTCGCGCGGAGTTCCGACGGCCTGAGAATCTCCGGCAACTCGCGCACCCTGCGATGCTCCAGCCGGGATGTGTCCGTCCGCGAGACCAGCAGCAGCCGCGCCGAGTCGCGCGGCTCCGCCGGTATCGTCGCGATCAGGTCTTCCGGCAGCGGGTAGTCCAGGTCGGATGTGCGCAACATGCGTTGGGTTCCTGAAACGTCAAAGTGGTGGGCGTGTTGCGAAAATGCAGCGCGGCGGAAGCGATCGAAACCAGGCAGCCATTGGCGGCGTTGCGGGGTCGATGTTATGGGTCGCTGAGTCCGGGCACGCGGTTCGTATCTCGATTGGCGTGCGGATCAGTGCAACAGATTGGCGTGTCATCGCTCCGTGCTTCCGGACGGTGGACCG
The DNA here is from genome assembly GCA_043776515.1 of Phycisphaerales bacterium. Classification (GTDB taxonomy): domain Bacteria; phylum Planctomycetota; class Phycisphaerae; order Phycisphaerales; family UBA1924; genus UBA4658. The sequence goes on along the minus strand of JAYVRG010000092.1, from coordinate 51,363 downwards.
CTGCCCACCCCGCGGCGGTCCCAAAGAGATGTACGCCGCGTATCTGCATCGCTTGAATGATGATGCCGACCTCTCCGCCCGCCACCGGAGCGTGCAAACTGGTTGTGCCGCGTTGACCGCCGCCGCTCCAAATCCGCGAATCCCGGACCCGATCGCCCAGCCCTCGCTGCCGCAATTGGGGGATGTGACACCCACCAAAGAGGTCGCGGTCCACATGGTGATCCAGCAGGCGTACGGCGTCCGCAGCGTGCTGAATCGCGGGATCGTTATTGATCTGATGGGCTAAGTGGCATGGGCCTACCGGCCCATGTGCCTTTGGTGGCACGGCTCTCCCGAGCCGTATCCGGGCCGTCGCGGCCCGGATGCCTTGTATTTTCGGCTTGCTGCACGGCGTTCGGTCGAGCTTCGGGCGAAGTGCCCAAAACATGGGCTGGAAAGCCCATGCCACTTCGTCCTTCCTCCCCACCCCAACTTCCCATAGACTGTCCCCAGGCCCACCCCGCGGCGGGCCTGCCCCCGGGCTGTTGTTTGGCCCGGTCGGCTCGGCATATCTACACCCGCGCCCACCCGGCCCTCGGCTGTGAAGGCCAGTGTCGGCGCTCGATGGAGGACCGTCCCATGGCTGTCGCCAAAGTCTCCGACATCAGGAATATCTGCCTCGTGGGTCATACAGGGTCAGGGAAGACCACCCTGACCGAACGATTGCTGCTCAGCGCGGGCATCATCAAACGCATGGGAACGGTGGAAGAGGGGAACACGGTCAGCGACTGGACGGATGAGGAGAAGCACCACAAGCACTCGCTGCAACCCAGCGTGGTCCACTTCGGATTTGAGGGGCACGATGTCAATGTGATCGACACGCCGGGTCTGCTGGACTTCATCGGCCACGGTATTGCTTGTCTGCCCGCGGTGGAGACGGTCGCGGTTGTGGTTGATCCGATCAAGGGCATCGAGACGACCACCCGCCGCATGATGGCGATCGCCGAGGAGCGGCAGCTCCCGCGCATGATCATCGTGAACAAGATCGACCATCCCGAGGTGGGCGCGACGGAGCTAGAGATGCTCGTCGAGAAACTCCGCGAGTCCTTCGGCGCGATCTGCCTGCCCATCAATCTGCCCACACCCGGCAAGAAGGATGTCATCAATGTCTTCGAGCACGATGGCAAGGACTCCAAGGGCGACCAGACCGAGTTCTCGTCCGTTCACGAGGCCCACCGCAGGATCGTCGAGCAGGTGATCGAAGTCGATGAGGACCTTACGCTGCAATATCTGGAAAGCGGCGAGCCCGGCGGCTTCGATCCCTTGAAGTTGCACGGCGCGTTCGAGCGCGCCCTGGAGCAGGGCCACCTCGTGCCCATCTGCTTCTGCTCCGCCAAGGGCGGCGCGGGCGTGGATGATCTGATGCACGTCTTCGCCTCGCTCTGCCCCGCGCCCAATGAGGTACACCCTTCCGAGTTTCTGCGGAGAGACGAAGCCGCCGGCAACGAGCGCGACTATCGCCCCGACCCGGAGCCGATGCGTCCGCTGATCTCGCACGTTTTCAAGGTCGCCACCGACGCCTTCGTCGGCAAGCTCGGCTTCTTCCGCGTCCACCAGGGCGTCATCAAGACCAAGCAGGATTTGCTGGTGGATGACCAGAAAAAGACCATCCGCATCGGCCACATGTTTCGATTGCAGGGCAAGGACCACGTCGAAGTCAGCGAACTCGGCCCCGGCCAGATCGGCGCGGTCGCGAAGATCGACGAACTGCGACTCAACAGCGTGATGCACGAGAGCCACGAGGCCGATGGTGTGCGCATCAAGCCGCTCCCCCTGCCGCGCCCGATGTATGGGCTGGCGATCGAGCTGAAGAACCACGCGGACGAGACCCGCTTCGCCGCCGTCGTTCACAAACTCATTTCCGAGGACCCCGGCTTCAGCGTGGAGCGGATCGCGGCTACCAAGCAGACCGTCATCCGCGGCATGGGCGATCTGCACCTGCGCGTCATCATCGAGAAGCTCAAGGCCGCGGGCGTCGAGGTCATCACCTCGCCACCCAAGATCGCGTACAAAGAGACCATCACCATCAAGGCCAACGGCCACCACCGCCACAAAAAGCAGACCGGCGGCTCCGGCCAGTTCGGTGAGGTCTACCTCACCGTCGAGCCGCTCCCCGTGGACCACCCCGAGGGCTTCGAGTTCATCAACGAGACCGTGGGTGGCTCCATCCCGCGCCAGTACATCCCGGCCGTGGAAAAGGGCGTGCGCCAGGCGATGGTGGACGGCGCGATCGCCGGATATCCGATGAAGAACATCTGCGTCCGCGTCTACGACGGCAAGTATCACGATGTGGACAGCAAGGAAATCGCGTTCATTTCCGCTGGAAAGAAGGCGTTCATCGAGGCAATCAAGGGCGCGCGTCCCGCGCTGCTGGAGCCGTACGTCAAGGTCGAGATCACCGTCCCCAGCCGCTACATGGGCGATGTGAACGGCGATCTCTCCGGCAAACGCGGGCGCGTGCAGTCCACCGACATGGTCGGCTCCGATCTCTGCCTCGTCCGCGCCATCGCGCCCCTGGGCGAACTGCAGAACTATTCCAACCAGCTCAAGAGCATGACCGGCGGCACCGGTACGTTCGTCATGGAATACAGTCACGACGAGCAGACGCCCGCTCACATTCAGCAAGACGTCGTCGCCGCTTTCAAGCCGCACGAGGAGGATTGATTTTCATGCCCGAGTCCGCAATGTCCGCGAAAAAAATCGGCTCCATCGGTATGTTCGGCGCGGTCGCGCTGATCGTGCTCGGTGGCCTGATCGTCTACGGCGTGCAACTCGCAATGGCCAGCGGCGCGGCGGTCCGCGGTGCATCCGCCGCTTCCCCCGGCAGCCAGGGTCTTGCCGAAGCCGTTTCTAAGGACGACCCCGAGCGCGTCCGCGGCGCGATCAAGGCCGGTGCGGACGTCAACGCCGCCATGCTCTCGGACAAACCCGGGCGCGAGGGCATGACACCCCTCATGCACGCCTCCATGGATGGCAAGCCCGAGACCATGCGTGCGCTCGTCGAAGCCAAAGCCAAACTCGACCAGCGCACCGACGACGGGCGCACCGCGTTGATGTACGCCGCCGGTTGGGGCGATGCCGCCAAAGTGAAGTTGCTGCTGGACGCCGGAGCCCAGTCCAGCGCGCGGGCCGCCGACGGTTGGACCGCCCTCATGTGGGCCGCCGCCCGCGGCGAACCCGCCAGCGTCAAAGCCCTCACCGCCGCCGGTGCCGATGTGAACGCAGCCAACAAGTGGCGACAAACCGCCCTCATGGCCGCCGCGCGGATCGGATCGGTTGAGAAGGTTGCGATGCTCCTGGAAGCTGGCGCGAGCGCAACCGCAACGGACATCAACGGCGAGACGGCCCTCAGCATCGCCGCCCAGAACGAAGCCCCCGCTGGCGTGCTCCAAGTGCTCGTGAAGGCCGGTGCGCCCATCGACGGCGGCGACGCCGACAGCGTCACGCCCCTCATGAAAGCCGCCGAACGCGGCGACGCCGACCAGGTCGCCACCCTGCTCGCCCTCGGCGCGGACCCATCCAAGAAAGACAAGCCCAACGGCTGGACCGCCAAGGACTGGGCCTCCAAGCGCGACGACGACAAAGGCCGCGCGGTGGTGAAGGCGATTGAGACGAAGTGAACGAGTGACGGAGTGAAATCTCTGGACCTGCATGGTCCTGCCCTTCCACTCCGTCACTTCGTCACTGGATCACTTCGTCACTTCCAAAAATAAAAACGCTCGGCCGGTGGCGGTTCGGCCGAGCATTGAAGTCACCGTGCAAGCGTGGCGTGGCTGGTTCAACAAGGGCCTTGCTCCGGTTGCCGCCATCCGTGGCGGTGCATCCGTGCATCCCAATAACGCGTCCTTGCATCGTGGGCGGGAGCAAGCATCTTGTTGAACCGGTCGTGCCGCGAGTCCGTTCGCACCTTTTGCGGCCTGCCGGTGGTACATAAGCGGGTTGTCAAATCCCGCAGGCGGCTGGGCGACCGCAGGCGGGGAGGAGGAGATCGGCTGGCTATGAGCCGCGGGACTGAATGCGTTCGACAAGTTCCGGAAGCGAGTGGAAGCCCGCGTCCTCGTTTGCCTTCCAGCGTGCGAGGTCGTGGATCTCGATGCGGTTGCCCGCACCCAGAACCGCCACATCCGTCTTCAGCCCCACCTTGTCCAGGTGACGCTTGGGAAGGATGATGCGGCCAGCTGAATCCATATCCAAATGTTCCACGAGCGAGAAAAGACGGGGTTCGAGTTCGGCGGTGTCGCGGTCGGGGATCAGAGTCGGTTTGGCCGGTTGGCTGGCCGAGTCGAAGTAGGACTCGGTGTAGAGCCGGAGGTGCCCGGTGGGCCAGGGAAGGCAGACCCAAGTCGCCCCATCACGTTCCGCGGACCATCGGTTGCGGTACTTGGCGGGGATCGCCAGCCGTCCTTTGCCGTCGATGCTGTTTTCGGAATATCCGGTGAACAGCATGTGGCGGCTCGGGTGCGATTGGTGAGGCCCCATTATGCCCCACCTCGCCCCACAACGCAACACCAAATGGAGTTATCCACCACAATTATTCAAGGAAGTGGATGGACGGTGGAGAACTCGCGCTCCCTGCGCGAAAAGTGCGCAAGCTCCGGGCAATCCCGGGTTTAGGTGTTACTCTCTTCATCGAGTAGGAGGATTGTGTGCCATGAGTTCGTGGGGAATGGCTCATAGTGGCCCGTCTGATGGTGCGTCGCACGCCGCGCGGCGTGATCGCCCGGAGCGCGAGCGTGACCGCGACCGAGTACGCCAGGTCAGCCGCGATGCCATTCCCGACATCAACCGTGCGCTCGCTCAGCTGCCCACGGCCACATTCGTGATGACCGCGGCGCACGAGAACAAGCGCAACGGAATGATCGTGACCCGGGTGATGAAGGCCGCGGATGAGCCGGCGTGCGTGTGCGTCGCCGTCCCCTCTGGTCAGCGCCTGGCAACCCTCATCCGCGACAGCCACGCCTTCGGGCTGTGCATGATTGATCCGACGAGCCGTCTGATGCACAAGAAGTTCGGGGCCGAGGAAACCGCCGACCCGTTTGACATGCTGGAGTTCCGCACGCTCGTCACCGGCTCGCCGCTGCTCTCGCGCTCACTGATCTCGCTGGACTGCGAAGTGCTGCGCCATCTGGACCTCGAGGCGGACCACGAGATCTACGTCGGACAGGTGCTGAGCGCAGTGGTGCGCGGCACGACGGTGAATCCGGCGGACGTACTCTCTTCGTTCCCGGGCAACGGCGTCGCGGGCTAACGCCCGGACATCGCATCGTCGATCACTTGCAGCATCGCCCGCTCGAAGTTCGCTTCGCTGAAGCGTTCCGCGTTGGCCCGGCACGCATCGGTTGTGTCGCCAAGAGCGAGACATCGGGTCACGGCATCGGCAATCGCCTTCGGTGAGGGTTCGTCAAAGAACACGCCAGTGTGATGCTCGACAACCGAATCCAGCGCGCCGCCAGCTCGGAACGCGACCACCGGCATGCCACACGCCTGTGCCTCCACCGCGACGATGCCGAAGTCTTCGATTTGCGGAAAAATCAGAACGCTGTCCTCGCGAAAATGTGATCGGAGTTGGTCATCGCTGGCCCGCCCGAAGAACTCGATGCGCGTGTTGCGTGTCTGCAAACGATTGGCGAGTTCGCGCAACGCCGATTCCTGAGTCCCGGTGCCCAAGATCGCCAGATGACTATTCGCCAGACCGGCCGCCCGAAGCACGAGGTCCACGCGTTTGTAGGGTTCCAGCGCGCCCACATACAGCCAGCATTTGTCGCGGATTTGCAGGGGAGATCGCACGTCCCGCGGCGTGAAATACTCCGTCCGCACCGGCGGAAACACCACCGTCGCCGATCGCCCATAGCACCGCATGATCTCGCGTTTGATGTGCGATGAGTTTGCTACAAAGTGCGTTACATGGTCGGAGGTCCGCTTGTCCCACGCGCGCAGCATATCACCGCAGATGCGCAGCCCCATCGACCTCATCGCGCCGCCCCGCCCCGTGCCGTACTGCTCCGCCTGCGACCACAAATACCGCGCCGGTGAGTGGCAGTAGCAGACATGCGCCACACCCTCCGGCGGTTGCAGCCCCTTGATCGCCGCCGACGATGTGGAAATCACCAGGTCGATCGGCTTTCGCGCGTGCTCGCTCGCAAGTTTGCGCGACAGCTGCGCCACAGCCGACGGATACCCCGGCAGCAACCACCGCCGCATCTTGCGCGGCAGCCGATTCAGATGCGATGTGATCTTCGGGATCGCATCAATCGCCGGCGTGTGCGCCGTGCCGTCGTCGAACATCGTGTACAGCCCGGCGATCTCAAACCGCTCCGCGCACAGCCGCGCGATCGCGTCCAGCACCCGCTCCCCGCCGCGCATTCCCACAAGCCAATCGTGCGCGAGTGCAACCCGCGGGCGCGTCCCCGCCGCGAGCGCCACCGATCCGCCGCCCGCCGCGGCCAGCTGGGTCTGTGTCCGCGGCTCCTCCGCCGCTCCTTCGCGTCCCGCTTTACTGGATTGATGCGCGTCGATACGATCGTCTCCGATGACTACGAACACTCTGGGCGGCGAAGCGGCGGGAACGGGCGGGGCAGTCGGCGCGGTCTACGGGACCGGCACGGTTCGCGCCGCGAACCGGTACGGGTGGGATTATCGGCGCGCCGCGGGCGCGCTGGGGCCGCCGGTCGTCCCGATCATTGATGCCCACGCCCACCTCGCGGGCGTCGAGCCCTGCAAGCTCTATGACGAGGTGCGAAAACTCTTCGGCATCACGACAACATACAGCATGACGCAGATACACCAGTGCGCCCCGGTGCGTGATCTGCTGGGCGAGAGCGTCCGCTTCATCGCCTTCCCGAGTTTCAGCCAGCCGGATCGCTACGCGGCCTTCCGCGAGGGGTACGTCAAAACCATCGAATCGTTCAAGAAGGACTTCAACTCCGGAATGCTCAAACTCTGGGGCAGCCCGCGCCTCCGCGACTTGATTCCCGAACTGAAGGACAAGTCCTTCGGCACCACCGACCTCGCTGAGATCGACAGCGAGTGGCGCATCAAAGCGTGCGAAGTGGGGCAGTCCCTGGGCATGATGTTCATGGTCCACATCGCCGACCCAGACACCTGGTTCACCGCCAAGTACAACGACGCGGCCCGCTACGGCACCAAGCGCCAGCAGTACGAAGGGCTGGAGCGGATGCTCGACCGCTTCGAGTCCCCGTGGATCGCGGCCCACATGGGCGGTTGGCCCGAAGACCTCGGCTTCCTCGACGGCATGTTGACGCGCCACCCGAATCTGCATCTGGATACCAGCGCGACCAAGTGGGTCGTGCGTGCCCTCGGCCTGCACACCGCCGCGGAAACCCGTGCCTTCTTCGCTAAATGGAGTGGCCGCCTCTTTTTCGGCTCCGACATCGTCGTGCAGGAAGACCACCTGCGCCCGCTGAAGCAGGCCGTCAGCCCGATGTCGGATCTTGCGGACAGCCCCGAGGCCGCGTTCGATCTGTACGCCAGCCGCTACTGGGCGCTTCGCGCGATGTTCGAGACCAATCAGGAGATGGAGTCGCCGATCGCCGACCCCGATCTGATGATGGTCGATCCCGCGAAGCACTCCGCAATGAGCGCACCGACGCTCCGCGGCATCAAACTCGATCCGGCGATGCTGAAGATGCTGTATCGCGGCGCGGTGGAGCGCGTCGTCTCGCCGTTTTGGAACTAGAGTGGCATGGGCGTCCCGCCCATGTGCCTTTATTTCTTGTGGCATGGGCTTTCTAGCCCATGTTCTTGGGTGGTCCGCAGCTCCGCGCCGGATTCGGGCCGCCCCAGCCCGAATGCCTTGTGTTCCGTGGCATGGGCTTTCCAGCCCATGTTCTTGGGTACCACGGCTCTTCGAGCCGTGTTCGGGCCACCACGGCCGCGTGGCTTGTTTGTTGCACTCGGGAAGAAAGGCATTTCGGGCGAAGCGCCCCGAAACATGGGCTGGAAAGCCCATGCCACAAATGCAAAGGCACATGGGCGGGACGCCCATGCCACATAAGCGCTACTTTTCCGTCTTCTTCTTCTCTTTGCTCTTGTCCGCCGCCTTCTTCACCGGCACCACCTTCAGGTCCCCATCTTCGGAGGCAAACGCCGGGAGCGTTCCGATCAGCGTTTCCAGTTTCGCGGACATCTGCTGCGCCAGCTGCTCATCCTGCGGCGCGGAGAACCGTCCGCTGAGCGTACCCGGGCCGAGCAGGTCGTTGAATCCGCCCGATGATCGCGTCAGCCGGTGCGACGCAGCGTAGATCGAGCCACCGATATCGCCGGAGCCGAAATCTCCCGTTGGGTTCAGGAACCCGCCGCCGCCATACAGCCCCATGCCCTGCGGCGCGTTCTTGGTCAGCACCAGTTGCCGCACCGTCAGGTTGCACGCCGTGGAGTCGATCGGCGTCTGCCCGGCTTCCGGCACCAAGAATATGTGCAGGTGCAGAATGCTTCCCGTGCAGTCCGCCAGTGTATCGCGCGGATTGGCGAATCGCTCACGTGGCAGGTCCGAGAGATACACATCCGCCGTGTCCGCGTCTATGGATGTATACGCGGCGGTGGTGAAGTTCGGGGCGAGTGATTTCGTTCCGTCCGTCGAAGTCGCCGTCAGCACGCCGCCCGGTTCGGAGCGAAACACCGAACACCCCGCGCCGATTGCGGCGATCGCGAGCATGCCCAGACAAAGAGTGAAGCGCAGTGGTGCCATGTGGAGTGAGCGTAACACGTTTGTGTATCGGACGGGGAACGGGGATTCCGTTACGAGCCCTCCGCGCAAGCGGAGGAGCCGGGCAGCCCATGCTCCGCTTGCGCGGAGGGCTCGTAAGACCTCACCCCAGCGGGTCAGACTCGCCCAGTTTCCCCGCGAGCGCGGCCAGAGCGGACTTCAACCGCCGAACCTCCGATTCCAGCGCATCCACACGCTCAGAAAGATGATCGCTCGCGGCCGCGGGCGCAGCCATCTGCACACGCTCCACCGGCGATCCGCTGTGCGCAGCAGCCATCAGCGACCCAAGGGGGTGCAAATCCGGGCACAGCAACTGCACGAACAGCCGCGCCCGCCCGCCCGCTGGCGGCGGGATTTCCTTCACGATCGGCTCCGGCCGCGCCGGAGGCGCGCCCGCCATCAGCGAATCCAGCACCGCCCGCGCCGTCTCCAGCGATTCAATCGGGTGCATCCGCGAGGCGTTGCCGCGTAGATCACCAATCGACTGCGGCCCGCGCAGCAGCAGTTCCGTCAGAATCACCAGTTGCGAGGTGTCCACGCCCAGCGTCTCGCGGGCGTTGTGCTTGAACTTCGGCACCCGCGAGCCCGTGAACTGCACCTCGATCACCAGTTTCTTGCCGCGCAGCGAGTCTACCGCGTCGTACACCCGCTCCTCATCCCAGTCCGTCACCGGGAATCGGTTGTTCTTCTGGTTGCACCCATTGGTCAGGGCGTTCATGGTCAGCGGGTACTGGCCCGGGGTGGTCTGGGCCTTCTCCACCAGCACCCCGAGCACGCGGCATTCGTCCGGTTTGAGGATGAGCATGGCGGAACGTAGCAGGGGTCGGCGGTTCTGTGCGTATGGAGAAGGGTGAGGGCGTGCTCTCATCAAGGGTTCAGATCAGGGCTCACATGGCCGTAGCAGGCAAAGTTCGGGTGATATTCGGTGATTTCGCGGAACCAATCCCCAGGCGCCGCGTTACACTGGTTGGGCCGACACAGGTTCCACGGCGGAATCGGGGTAGGCGGGGGTGGGGCGGGTTTGAGCCATGTGGGGTGGAGCATGACCATGATGCGCACATTGAGTATTTTCGGGCTGGCGGCCGGACTGGCGTTTGGGCTTGCGCTTGCGCACGCCGCGGCTCAGCAGTCCACCGATCCGAATCAGCCGCCGCAACAGACGCAGCCGCCGCAGCCGACATACATCTATCCCTCGCCGCGCTCGCCCCTCGGCGGCGTGCCGTCGAGCGCGCCGCGCCCTGCAACGATTCAAGGAACGCCCGCCGCGTTTCCGCAGGTGACACCCCCGGCGGGTGTGCCCTCGCAGAACACGCCGGTGCATCGCACGCCGATCATCCCGCCGCCGCAGAACCAACCTGTGGTGGTGCCGAATCCGCCGGTCACGCCGATTCCCGGTTCGGGCATCGACAACACCCGCTCGAACCTCGTTCAACGCCTGCTTGATGCGCGATACGGCCCGGGCTACTCGATCGTGGATGGCCAACTCGTCTCCGACCAGAGGAACACCCCGATAGTCGGCTGGCCCGCGACCAACTCGAACAACTCCGGTTGGGTCACGCCCGCCGTCAATCCCATCGACGGCACCATCCGCGCCCTGTTCACCAGCAACGACTTCCGGCTCGGCTTCTCGCTCGGCAACAACTTTCCCACCATCAACTATCGCTCTGACTACTCGTACGGCAAGTATCCCTCGCGGCTGTATCGCTCGTACTACTCCGGGTATGAGGATTGGGACCGGCTCCGCAACTCGTGCGGCGGATGCGACAATCCGTATCTCATGGTCGGACGCGACTGCGGGTCATATGTCGTCGATCCCCGATTGACGGCCCAGGCCGACACCGGTGGCACGCCCATCCGCGAGTTGACACCACTGGAAAAAGCCGAGATCGCGCTCAAGACGGGTGATGCCTCGGAGGCGTCCAAGCAGTTGAAGCTGCACCTGCGAGAGTCTCCAGACGACGCGGGCGTAGAGCGTTTGCTTGCCATCGCGCTGATTGATGATCGCAAGGTGGACCAGGGCGTGGCCGTGTTGCTGCACGCGTACATGAAGCAGCCGCAACTCGCGGTTGACGCCATCGAGCCCCGGATGCTCAGCGGGGGAGAGTTGGAAATGCGCCACCGTTTCAGCGTGGTGATGGACTACGCCAACCGCGTCAAAACCGGCGCGGCGTACTTCGCCGCCAGCACCCTCGCCCAGAGCGAGGGCCGCTTGGATGTCGCGGGCAAGATGCTGGACAAGGCGATCGCGATGGGGCTGGATAAGAAGGTGGCGGAGGAGATGAAGGTGGGGATTGCGAATCGGTAAGAACCGTGCGATTGCTCAATCAGAATCCGTATCGCGTTCGCCTGAACCTGCCGCAGAAGCTTCTCTTTGCGATGGCGATGGGGATCGGCGCGACTGGAATCCTCGATTCGGTGCAGCACATCGTGCCCAAGATTTGGATCATGGTTCTCTTCTTCGTCGGCATCGCCACTTGGGCGATCATCGTGCCATTTGCACTCGTGGCTCGGGCAAGAACAAGGCGTTCAGCCGCGGAACACGAATTCTTGCGGTGCCCGGCGTGCCGCTACCCATTGGTCGAATAAGGCCAGATTTCGGCGCGATGTCCCGAATGCGGGTTTCTAGGTGATGCCAAACTGGTCCAAGCATCCTGGAAGAGCTATTTAGGACTTCGTTAGGAATCAAATACGAGCTGAGTCACTCTAAGCAAGCGGCTTCGAGCGAATCGTCGCCCTTGTCCTGAAGGGGACAACCGCTACTATCTCGACCCCCGTCCGGGCGTGTGCCTGTTTCGGGTCGAAAAAGCCAAGACCGTTTACCACCGCGTCTCGCATCTCTCCTTGGCCGGAGGGTGCATAGGCCCCTGTCGGGCCGGAGCCGGTGGGAGGTAGAGCAGCATGGCCAAGAAAGAAGTTGTCAATCGGATCAAGGTGATGGCCCCTGGTGGCAAGGCGACCCCTGCGCCCCCACTTGGCCCCGCTTTGGGTGGCGCCGGCATTAATCCCGGCCAGTTTGTCCAGCAGTTCAACGCCGCGACATCGAAGCTCAACGGCAAGATCGTCGGCTGCGTGATCACGGTCTTCAACGACCGCTCGTTCAGCTTCGAGATCAAGTCCTCTCCGGCCGCCGTGCTCATCAAGGAGCAGGCGAAGATCGAGAAGGGCTCCGGCATTCCCAACAAGGAAAAAGTCGGCAAGATCACCAAGAAGCAGTGCGAGCAAATCGCCAAGGAAAAGATGGCCGATCTGAACGCCGGCTCGATGGAGGCCGCCATGCGGATCATCGAGGGTCAATGCCGCAACATGGGCGTTATCGTGGTGGAGGCGTAAACCCATGGCAGTACACATTTCCAAGCGCCGCAAGGCCAACGAAGCTCTCAAACTCAATACGGCTGTCACCCCCGCCGAGGCCGTCGCGGCCGTCAAGAAGTTCAAGCAGACCAAGTTTGACCAGACGGTCAACGTCGTCATGCACCTTGGCATCAACCCGGACCAGGCGGATCAGGCGATCCGCGGCTCCGTCTCCCTCCCCAACGGCATCGGTAAGAAGAAGCGAGTCGTCGCCTTCTGCCGCGAGGACAACATCAAGGCCGCCAAGGAAGCCGGTGCCGTCGAGGCCGGTGGTGACGATCTGGTCGCCAAGATCGAGGGCGGCTGGATGGAGTTCGACGTCGCCGTCGCCACTCCGGACATGATGCGTGTGGTCTCCAAGCTTGGCAAGGTGCTGGGCCCCAAGGGTCTGATGCCCTCGCCCAAGTCGGGCACCGTCACGCCGCAGGTTGTTGACGCCGTGAAGGAATACTCCGCCGGCAAGGTGGAGTTCCGCAACGACAAGGGCGGCAACATCCACGCGGTCGTCGGCAAGATGTCCTTCAAGCAGGACGATCTGACGGCGAATCTCGAGCACTTCATCAAGCACATCGAGAAGATGCGTCCCTCCACGGCGAAGGGCATGTACATCAAGAAGTGCGTGGTCGCCGGCTGCATGACCCCCGGCGTTGAAGTGAAGATCGTTCAGGTCGAAGTCGAAGAGTGAGTCTGTTTACGCCGGCCTTCGCCGGTGCAACCAAGCCAGTATCGCCGGCTTCCGCGGCGTTCACGAACAGGTGACCCATGTCCAAGCAAGTCAAAGAAATGATCATCCGCGAGTACAAGTCGCGGCTCGCGGGGATCAGCGACGCAACGCTGATCTCCGTCCGCGGCGTGAAGACCACGGACACCACCAAGCTCCGCGGCGTGCTTCGCAAGAAGAACGTCCGCATGAGCGTGGTGCGCAACTCGCTCGCCAAGAAGGCCCTCGCGGGCTCCGGCCTTGAGCCGCTCTTCCCGATGCTTGAGGGCAACAGCGCTCTCATCTACGGCGAGGCCAGCGTTGTCGAGGTGGCCCGCGAGCTGACCAAGATCCTGGCCGAAATGCCATTGATCGAGATCAAGGGTGCGGTGCTGGACGGCCAGCTCTTCACCGGTGCCAAGGGCGTCAAGGAACTGAGCAAGTACCCGACCAAGGCCGAAGCACAGGGCCAGACGGTCACGCTGCTCATCGGCCCCGGTCGCAAGCTCGCCGCGCAGATCGTCGGCCCGGGCTCCGCCCTCGCCGGCATCATCAAGGCGATCGAGACCAAGCTGGAAAAGGGCGAGACCATCGCCAAGGCGGCCTGACAATCAGTACCCCGAGCGCAAGCGAGGGGCGTGTTCAGACACTCAACCACTCAGACATCATCCGCACCCGATTGGGCCTCACGGCTTAAAGATCGGAACAGTTCCGAAACCTATTCGGTGCATGACAGAAAGTGAGACGGGGCGTATCCGCCCCGACTCCAAATCGAAGGATTTTTCCCATGACGATCAACGAACTCGGTGACAAGCTGGCCGGCCTCTCCCTCAAGGACGCTGTCGAGCTCGGCAAGTACCTCAAGGACACCTACGGCATCGAGGCCGCCGCTGGCGGTGGCATGATGATGGCCGCCGCGGGCCCCGCCGCCGCCCCTGCCGAAGAGAAGACCTCCTTCGACCTGATCCTCAAGGGCTCCGATCCCGCCAAAAAGATCAGCGTCATCAAGGTTGTCCGCGAGCTGACCGGTCTGGGCCTGGCCGAGGCCAAGGCGTTCGTGGAAGCCCCGGGCAAAGCCGTCAAGCAGGGCCTCCCCAAGCCCGAGGCCGAGAAGTTCAAGAAGCAGCTCGAAGAAGCCGGCGCGACGATCGAGATGGCGTAAGCCACCTCATCACGCACCCCACCTTTATAGGGGTGGTATTTCATGTATCAGAAACAGGGCCTTCCGGCACGCCGGAAGGCCCTGTCATTTGCGCGATACCCCCCAGTAATGGCGGGTGTTGTAAGAAATATACATGAAAATTGAAGAGAGTTCGGGGCTTGCTCGCTGGTGGCGGGTGGAGTAGCATCACCTCTTGGTCAAAGGCGAAACACTGTTCAACGGGCATACGGGCGTTTGAGCGTAATTACAACGTAAGACATTTCACCACCGCCGGGGCAAACCGGCGTGGCTATACGAACCATCACGAGGCAATCGATGGCAGCGACAACCGTGCGCGATTTTTCCAAGCGTGGCGATGGAACTCCGGTTCCGGTTCTCACGCGGATTCAGAGTGATGGATACCAGCGGTTTCTGCAGATCGACGCGAAGTCGCCGCACGATCGCAACAAATCCATTGGTCTGGAAGCTCTTCTGCGTGAAGTCTTCCCGATCGAGTCGTACGACGGCTCCATGAAACTGGAGTATCGCTACTACACGCTCGAGGAGCCGCGATATACCCCCGACGAGTGTCGCGAGCTGCGGCTCACGTACGGCCTTCCCTTCCGCGTCTGCGTGAAGCTCGTCCGCGAGAATCATCCGGAGATCGCCGAGGAAGAAATCTACCTGGGCGAGTTCCCCATCATGATGGGTGGCGGCGAGTTCATCGTGAACGGTGCCGAGCGCGTCATCGTCTCGCAGCTCCACCGCTCCCCGGGCGTGGACTTCTCCATCGTCTCCGCCGAAGGCGACCGGCCGCTGCACAGCGCCCGCATTATTCCCGAGCGAGGATCGTGGATCGAGCTCGAGGTGACGAAGAAAGACGTTCTGGCGATGCGCATCGACCAGAGCACCAAGATCGCAGCCACCACCTTCCTCCGCTGCCTGGATGAATCCATCGCCTCGACCGACACGCTTCTCTCCCTGTTCTACGAGGTGAGCGAGATCAAGGTTGAGCAGGTCCGCCCGGAGCACTGGGCCGCCGCCAGCATCATCGACACCGAGACGGGCGAGGAGCTCGTCCACGTCGGCCGCCAGATCGGCGAAGAGGCCGCGGCCAAGATTCTCAACTCGTCCCTGAAGAAGGTTCGGGTCATTCAGAATCCCTCCGACTCGCTCATCCTCAACACCGTCGCCGAGGAGAAGCTCGAGCAGTTCGAGGCCGAGAACGACTACCAGCGCGCCCTGCTGAAGATTTACACCAAGCTGCGCCCCGGCAACCCGCCGCAGATCGACAAGGCCAAGCAGCTCTTCCTCGAGAAGTTCTACGACGACACCCGTTATCGACTCGGTCGCGTCGGTCGCTTCCGCATCAACCGCAAGTTCGGGCTGAACGTTCCGGAAGATCAGATCTTCATCCGCGCCGAGGACTTCCTCAAGGTCATCACGTACATCCTCGATCTGCGCTCCAAACGGCTCGATCCGAAGACCGGCCAGGTCGCCGCGCAGGTGGACGACATCGACCACCTGGGCAACCGCCGCCTCCGCACGCTGGATGAGCTTGCTGTTGAGGAGCTCCGCAAGGGCTTCCTCAAGCTCCGCCGCACGGTGCAGGAGCGCATGAGCGTGAAAGACCCGGACGAGCTCGCGAAGATCGCCGACCTGGTGAACTCCAAGAGCATCTCCAGCGCGATCGACTTTTTCTTCGGTCGCTCCGAACTCTCGCAGGTGGTCGATCAGACCAACCCGCTCTCCTCGCTCGTCCACGAGCGTCGCCTTTCGGCCCTTGGGCCGGGCGGTCTGAACCGCAAGCGCGCCGGTTTCGAGGTGCGCGACGTCCACATCTCCCACTACGGGCGCATCTGCCCGATCGAGACGCCCGAAGGCACCAACATCGGCCTCATCTCCTCGCTGGGCATCTATGCCAGCGTGGACGAGTACGGCTTCATCCGCACGCCCTATCGCATGGCGAAGGACGGCAAGATGCTCGGCAAGCTCGTTGACCTCCGCGCCGACGAGGAGATCCAGGCCGTCCTGGCTCCCGCCGATGCGCTGGACCATGATGGCAAGCTCAAGAAGGGCATGATTCTCGCACGCGTCAACGGCGAACTCGCCGAGGTGGACAGCGAGATGGTGCAGTATGTGGACATCGCTCCCAAGCAGATCGTCGGTGTGTCGGCCGCGCTCATTCCGTTCCTCGAGCACGACGATGCCAACCGCGCCCTGATGGGTTCCAACATGCAGCGTCAGGCCGTGCCGCTGGTCAAGGTCGATCCGCCGCGGATCGCCACCGGCATGGAGAAGTCCGTCGGTATGAACTCGGGCATGATTGTCCGGGCCAAGCGATCCGGCGAGGTTACCTTCGCCGACGCGACGCGCGTCATCATCGACAACTCCGATGAATACGTGCTCCGCAAGTTCGCCGGGCTGAACGAGCGCACCTGCCTCAACCAGCGTCCTGTCGTCCGTCCCGGCCAGAAGGTTGTCAAGGGACAGATTCTTGCCGACGGCCCCGCGACCGTGATGGGCGAGCTGGCGATCGGGCGCAACGTGCTCGTGGCTTTCAACACCTTTGACGGCTCCAACTTCGAGGATGCCATCGTCATCAACCAGCGCTTGGTGAAGGACGACACCTTCACGAGCATCCACATCGACGCCTTCGACGTCGAGATTCGCGAGACCAAGCTCGGCCGCGAGGAGTTCACACGCGATATCCCCAATGTCTCCGAGAAGATGCTCCGCAATCTGGATGACAACGGTGTGATCCGCCTCGGTGCCCGCGTGGGCCCGGGCGACATCCTCGTGGGCAAGGTCAGCCCGAAGTCCAAGAGCGAGCTGACCCCAGAAGAAAAACTCCTGCACGCCATCTTCGGGCGCGCGGGTGAAGACGTGAAAAACGATTCGCTGGAAGTCCCGGCTGGCGTTGACGGCATCGTCATCGGCGCCAACCGCTTCAGCCGGCGGATGCACCTCACCGCCGACCAGAAGAAGAAGCTCCAGTCCGACATCGAGACCTACGGCCAGGAGATGGACGCCTCCGCCATGAAACTCTTCAAGGAGTTCGTGGACGCGGTCAACACCATCACCGGCACGCCGATGGTCGATCCGAGCACCCGCCAGAAGGTGGGCGCATCGGACATCGCCGAAGTCATCATGGAACAGATCGGCAACTTCGATCTGAAGTGGATCAAGGGCTCCAAGGAAGCCCGCGAAACGGCCGAGATCACCTACGGCCAGTTCTGGCCCCGCATCCAGGCCAACCGCAAGGAAAAGGACCGCAAGATCGGCCACATGAAGCGAGGTGACGAGCTGCCCTCCGGCGTTCTTGAAATGGTCAAGGTCTATGTCGCCACCAAGCGGGCCTTGTCCGTCGGTGACAAGATGGCCGGTCGCCACGGCAACAAGGGCGTCATCGCCCGCATCGTGCCCGAAGAGGAAATGCCGTTCATGGAGGACGGCACTCCCGTGGACGTTCTGCTGAATCCCCTCGGCGTGCCCAGCCGCATGAACGTCGGCCAGATTCTCGAGACCCACCTCGGGTGGGCCGCGAATGTGCTCGGCTTCCAGGCCGTTACGCCCGTCTTCGACGGCGCGACGGAGGACGAGGTCCACAAGGCCGTCGCCGAGGCAAACGTACACGCCAAGAACAAGCTGGAAAACTACGAGAAGACGGCCACCTGGCCACACCCGCGCGAGATTCTCGCCCACATGCCCCGCGGCGGCAAAATCCAGCTCCACGACGGTCGCACCGGCGAGCCCTTCACGCAGAAGACCACCGTCGGCTATATGTACATCCTCAAGCTTCACCACTTGGTGGACGACAAAATCCACGCCCGCGCTACTGGCCCATACTCGCTCATCACCCAGCAGCCCCTTGGCGGCAAGGCCCGCACCGGCGGCCAGCGTTTCGGCGAAATGGAAGTGTGGGCCTTGGAGGCGTATGGCGCGGCCTACATCCTTCAGGAACTCCTCACCGTCAAGTCCGACGATGTCGAGGGTCGCACCAAGATCTACGAGTCCATGGTGAAGGGCACGAACACGCTGGAGGCGGGCATGCCCGTCGCCTTCGACGTTCTGTGCAACGAACTCAAGGGCCTGGGTCTGAACGTGACGCTGGAGAAACGCGGCTCGGATCAGGGAACGCTGTTGTAAGCAAAGATGGCTCGCTCGCAAAGGAGAGTTTTCGGAAATGACGGCGTGGAGCGAAATTTCAGCGGAGTCTGCGCGGGCGGCCGCGGCCTGCACGCGCTCGGATTGCCCCCGATCCGCGGTATCCCGCGCTTACTACGCGTTCTTTGCGTCGCTGACGGACGTATTGAAAAAGAAGCGTGTGAAACTTCATCACGTCACAAATCCAGCGCATCGTCAAGTGGTCGGGCACATCAAGAATGATCTTTCACTCTCGCCCGTCTCCCAGCGTCGTCTCGTTTCACTCGCTCGAAGCTTGTACGACCGTCGATTGGACGCCGACTACAACGGTCTATATGCGGTTGACGAGCGAACCGCACGCGAGTCCTTGAGAGATATGCGCGAAGCCCGCCAGATACTGGAGGCGCTCAGGTGACCAAAGAAACGCTCCGCGACATCAAGAAAGTCGCACAAACTCTTCTGGACGCCAAGTGCAAGGGCCGCAAGTTCAAGCTCCAGGTTTCCGGGGAGGTTGAAGAGGAGGATTGGGTCTATCTCATTGTCACGCCCGATCGTGCCGGAGTCCACACCGAGGACTACGTGCAGATCGCCAGAGCAGTGGAAAAGCAGCTCGAGCAGAAGTTTCAAGGCAAGGTTTTGATCGTCCCGGCTCGCCCGCAGGACTAGCGAGCACTCGATTTAGATTTCCGTGATTGTTGAATGACAACCGTTTGATGAACGCCAGTAGATAGCTCCCGGGCCTCAGTGTCCGTATACCAAGAGAACTCCATGCAGCAGAACAACGAAGGCATGTACGACCGGATCAACGACTACGGGGCGGTGAAGGTCACCCTCGCCTCCCCGAACGACATCCGCTCATGGTCCTACGGCGAGGTCAAGAAGCCCGAGACCATCAACTACCGCACGTACCGCCCCGAGAAGGACGGCCTCTTCTGCGAGCGCATCTTCGGCCCCGAGCGCGACTATGAGTGCGCCTGCGGCAAGTACAAGGGCACAAAGTACAAGGGCATCATCTGCGACCGCTGCGGCGTCAAGGTGACGCACAGCCGCGTGCGCCGCAAGCGCATGGGCCACATCAATCTGGCCGCGCCGATCGTACACATCTGGTTCTTCAAGGCCCTCCCCAGCCGCCTGGGCACGCTGCTGGGCATGAAGACCAGCGACCTTGAGAAGATCATCTACTTCCAGGACTATGTCGTCGTCGATGGCGGCGACACCGAGCTCAAGTTCAAGCAGGTCCTCACCGAGGACGAGTTCCGCACCCACAGCGACAAGTACGGCAGCGCGTTCCGCGCCCTCATGGGCGCTGACGCACTTCGCGAGCTGATCGAGCGTCTCGATCTGGACAAGATCGCTGGCGAGCTGCGTGAGGAACTCAAGAACACCCGTTCCAAGCAGAAAATCAAAGACCTGGCCAAGCGTCTCAAGATCGTCGAGCAGATCCGCGGCTCCGAGAATGATCCCGCTTGGCTGGTCATGGACGTGATCCCCGTGATCCCGCCGGACCTGCGCCCGCTGGTGCTGCTCGAGAGCGGCAACTTCGCCACGTCGGACCTCAACGATCTCTATCGCCGCATCATCAACCGCAACAACCGGCTCAAGAAGCTGATGGACCTCAACGCCCCCGAGGTCATCATCCGCAACGAGAAGCGCATGTTGCAGCAGGCAGTCGATGCCTTGTTTGACAACGGCCGCTGCCGCCGCCCCGTGCTCGGCTCCTCCAACCGCCCGCTCAAGTCGCTGACGGACATGATCAAGGGCAAGCAGGGCCGCTTCCGCGAGAACCTGCTCGGCAAGCGCGTGGACTATTCCGCGCGTTCGGTCATCGTCGTCGGTCCCGAGCTCAAGCTCAATCAGTGCGGCCTTCCCAAGAAGATCGCCCTCGAGCTCTACCAGCCCTTCATCATCCGCAAGCTCAAGGAGCACGGACTGGCCGACACCATCAAGTCCGCCAAGCGCATGCTGGAGCGCCGCGACGCCGAGGTCTGGGACATTCTCGAAGAGGTCATCTACCAGCACCCCGTCCTCCTCAACCGCGCCCCGACGCTGCACCGAATGGGTATCCAGGCCTTCGAGCCCGTGCTCGTGGAAGGCAACGCCATCCGCATCCACCCGCTGGTCTGCGGCGGTTTCAACGCCGACTTCGACGGCGACCAGATGGCCGTCCATCTCCCCCTCTCCGTTGAGGCCCAGTGCGAGGCCCATGTGCTCATGATGAGCACCAACAACATCTTCTCGCCTGCCAACGGCAAGCCCATCATCTCGCCCTCGCAGGACATCGTCATGGGCGTGTACTTCATCACGATCATGGCGCCCGATGAGCGTCCCGTGGAGAAGCTCGCCAAGTTCAAGGATCGCATGGAGGCCCTGCTCGCCTACGACCAGGGTGCCATCACCATCCACGAGCGCATTCTTGTCCGCATGGACGGCTTTACGGAAGTCGTTGATGGCCAGGGCGACCCCGTCAAGCCGATTCCCGCCAACGGGCGCATCGTCACCTCCGTTGGTCGCATCCTCTTCTCGGAGATTCTCGAGAAGGGCATGCCGTACTACAACTGCGTGCTGGGCAAGAAGGGCTGCGCCCGCGTCATCGATGATGCGTACGCCTATGCCGGCCGCCGCGCCACGATCGACTTGCTGGACCGTCTCAAGGAGATCGGCTTCAAGCAGTCCACCGTCGCCGGTCTCTCCTTCGGCATCACCGACCTCCGCATTCCCTCCGCCAAGAAGGCCCTGATTGATGAGGCGGAGAAGAAGGTGGAGCGCGTTGAGAAGAACTTCGAGCGCGGCCTCATCACCGAGCGCGAACGCTACAACCAGCTTCTGGACATCTGGTCGCACTGCCGCGAGCAGGTGACCAAGGCGCTCGTCGATACGCTCAAGGCCGACCGTCGCTACGAGGACGGCACCGAAGCCCCGATCGACGACAAGAGCGTCAAGCCCTATCTCAACCCCGTCTATCTGATGTCCGACTCCGGCGCGCGTGGCAACGTCAGCCAGCTCATGCAGGCCGCCGGCATGCGTGGTCTGATGGCCAAGCCCTCAGGCGAGATCATCGAGACCCCCATCCGCTCCAACTTCCGCGAGGGTCTCACGATCCTCGAGTACTTCTCTTCAACGCACGGAGCGCGTAAGGGTCTGGCAGACACCGCGCTCAAGACCGCCGACTCGGGCTACCTCACCCGCAAGCTCTGCGATGTGGCGCAGTCCGTCATCATCGGCGAGTTTGATTGCGGCTCCAAGCGCGGCATCATGAAGCGCGCCATCTACAAGGGCGAGAAGATCGACGTCTTGCTCCGCGACCAGGTCGTCGGGCGCGTCAGCCGCGCCAACGTTGTCAACCCGAAGACCGACGAGCTCATCGTGAGCGAGAACGAGATGATCTCCGCCGACGCGGCCCGCAAGATCGAGGAGCTCGGCATCGACACCGTCTTCGTCCGCTCAGCCCTCACCAGCGAGAGCCGCACCGGCTGCTCCACGCTCGACTACGGCATGGACATGTCCACCGGCAAGATGGTCGAGCCGGGCATGGCCGTGGGCATCATTGCCGCGCAGTCCATCGGCGAGCCGGGAACGCAGCTCACCATGCGTACCTTCCACACCGGCGGCATCGGCACCCGTGAAACCCTCGAGAACGAAATCCGCTGCAACACCGGCGGCACCGTCGAGATTCGCGACTGCAACGCCGTCTCCGGCAAGGACGACGAAGGCAACGACGTGCAGGTCGTGCTGAAGCGCAACGGCGAAATCGCCGTTCTCGATCCCAAGGGTCGCGAGCTCGAGAAGAGCAAGGTGCCCTACGGCTCGTTCGTCATGGTCAAGAACGGCCAGGAAGTGAAGCGCGGCACGGTCATGGTCAAGTGGGACCCCCACCGTCTGCCGGTTCTGGCCGAGAAGGACGGCATCGTCAAGTACGTCGATATCGAGATCGGCGAGACCGTCCGCGAGGAGGACGCCGGCCAGGGCCGCAAGGCGCTCGTCGTCGTGGAGCACAAAGGCGAGAAGCACCCGCAGATTACCATCGTGGATGCCCAGGGAAACATCCTGGACTTCCACTACCTCCCCGCCAAGGCGCGCGTGGAAGTGAAGGATGGCATGTCCATCAAGGCCGGTCAGATGCTCGCGCGTCAGCCGCGTTCCGCGGCCGGCTCGCAGGACATCGTCGGTGGTCTCCCCCGCGTCACCGAAATCTTTGAGGCCCGCAAGCCCAAGGACCCGGCGATCATGGCGGAGATCTCCGGCCTCGTCGAGATTCACTCTGATAAGCGCAAGGGCAAGATGACCATCCGCATCAAGTCCGACTCCGGACTTGAGAAGGACCACCACGTTCCCCAGGATCGCCACCTCCTCGTCCACACCGGCGACTATGTGAACGCCGGCGAGCCCCTCACCGAAGGCCCGCTCGTTCCGCACGACATCCTGCGGATCAAGGGCGAGGAAGCCCTGTGGACGTACATGCTCGACGAAGTCCAGAACGTCTACCGCGCTCAGGGCGTGACCATCAACGACAAGCACATCGAGGTCATCCTCGCGCAGATGCTCCGCAAGGTCCGCGTCGAGAACCCCGGCGACACCAACCTGCTCCCGCACGACGTGGTGGACAAGTACGAGTTCCGTCAGAAGAACATCGACACGGGCGAGCACGTCCGCGTCACCGATTCCGGCGGCACCGATCTTCCGGTGGATGCGCTGGTCCACAAGAACGAGCTCCGCGAGGCCAACGCCAAGGCGGAAGCCGTCGGCAAGGAGCCGGCCAAGGCGAAGCGTGCCAAACCCGCAACCGGTCGAACGCTGCTGCTGGGCATCACCAAGGCCGCGCTTTCCAGCGAGTCCTTCCTCTCCGGTGCGTCGTTCCAGGAATCCACGAAGGTGCTCACGGAGGCATCTCTCCGCGGCGCGACCGACGACCTGATCGGCCTGAAGGAGAACGTCCTGCTCGGCCACCTCATCCCCGCTGGCACTGGCTTCAAGCCCTACCAGGCCATCCGCGTCGTCGCGCTGGCCGAGCCGCCCGAGAGCGATATCGACGATCAGGCCCTGATGATGGAAGAAGCGTCCCGCGCCGCCGAGGCCCTTGGCGCCGGCCGCCATGATGCCCTCGGCGTCCCCCGCGTCGAAGTCCCCATGAACGGTGCCCCCGTCTAATCAGAGCCGCGGGGCGTAAGCCCCCGGTCTTCCTCAAACTCGCATACACGGGCCGCTCGCAAGAGCGGCCCGTTTTCATTCCGTGGCATGGGCGTCCCGCCCATGCTCTTGGGTGGTCCGCCGCTCCGCGGCGGATTCGGGCCGCCGCGACCCGAATGCCTTGCTCACCTACCGATAGTCATACAAAGCATTGTCATCCCTCTTCCCCATCCACCCAATCCCAAGCATCCCCGCGTCCGCCGCGTACACACCACTGGACCATGTGAACGTCATCCGCTCCGCCGACACATGCCCATCCAGCCACGCGATGCTCGCCGCGCGGCGCGTCTTGCCGCCGTGCCGGAAGTGAATGCTCGGGTCCGCGCGGGCCGAAGGGAAGTCCGGCCAAAACCGCGGCTCCGCAAACGAGTATTCCGCGATCCCGCCCGAACCCGGCGCGCCGTTGCCATCCGCGATCGCGCCGTCCGCGAACACCAGCGTTGCAGTGGGGGAGCCAAACCGCGCCCGAGGCGAGCCGAGCATGTCCGTTCGCACCGACCAGACCTCGCGCGATGACGCGGGGTCGATGCCGCTGAGCGAGCGATCCGTGCCGCAGAAGACGTTGTTGTAGCCGTAGCCGCCCGCGGATCGCTCGAACCCTGCGCTCAGCGGCGAGGCCGCGAGCGCCGCGGCGGTTGCCGCAAACGTCGGACACGATCGCACCGCCCGCGATGCGCCGCCCGAATCCCCGTTGCCGAGATATTCCGACAGCGTGCCGCCGTCGGGCGCGAACGCCGCGCTGCCGGATGTGCGAGAGCCATGCCAGCGGACGAGATTCGCGATCGAGTCCGGTGATCCCGGCGGCAGGCGGTCGGCGCGATCGGTCGCGTACGAGTCCGTCGCGATCATCAGTTGCCGGACATTCGACGCGCACACACTCCCGCGTGCGGCTTCCTTCGCGCCCGCCAGCGCGGGAAGCAATAGGCCAACGAGGATCGCGAGCACCGCGATGACGACGAGGAGTTCGATGAGGGTGAAGGCGTGGCGGAATGTCGGATGTTGGATGTCGGATGTCGGATGTGCAGAATCGAACCAAGCACCATGCGCGGCTCCGCTTCCGACATCCGACATCCGACATCTCACATCCGACATCGTCTCATCCTCCAAACCACGCGCTCAGAAAGTCGAAAATGTCCTGCACCGTTGTCGCGCCCGATCCGTTGTAGTCCGCCCCGCCATTCTCGCCGATTCCCGCGAACCATGAGCTCAGAAAATCGAAGATGTCCTGCACTGTCACCGCGCCATCAAGGTTCCAGTCCGGCGTGTAGATCGGGCGCACATCGGCGACCGCGCTGATCTCCGTGCTGATCTCGCCGAGAATCGGATGGACCGCGTTGATGCCGGTGGTGATGCGCACGAAGTCGATGCGGTCCAGGTTCGCGGGTGTTCCTGTGGCCGGGTCGATCGCCCATCGGATAGCAACCGCCGATCCTCCGCCGGAGCCGGGTGAGATGCCCACCGTGAGCGGATCATCGGGGATGGTGTAGAACATCGCCGGGTCCGCGCCCGGATCATCGATGACATTGGTCGCTGTTGTGTCCCCGAGCAGCAGTGTCGGCGCGAGATCGGCGTATCCCCACAGGTTCTCCGCGCCGGTGCCCAGCGCGTTCACGATGATCGGACTTGGGCCAAACGCGCCGGGAAGCTGATAGCCGCTGATTGTCCATGTGCCGCTGCGCCCTGGCGGAATCCACGCGGGATTCAGCGTGGCGGCGTTCCACGTCACGGTGGTTGTGGCCGCTGGTGCGCTCAGATGTGAGCCGGGAATCAGAAACCACACATCGTCGGCAAGCCCGTTGTGGTTGTCATCGCGCGAGACCTCGATCAAGCCGCACTCCGCGTGCCGGCGCAACGGATCGCCGCCGACATAGAAGCCGTTGCCATACACGATGAAATCCAGCCGCCGCGGGTTGTGCGGATTCGCGTAGATGGGGTGATCGAAGCCAAGCGTGATCGTGCCGCCAAACCCGCCGAGCGTGACGCACTTGGAGTTGTCCGCCGCGCTGAGGCCGCCGGCGATTCCCGGCGCGCCGAGGGCGCGAGCCGGGTCGTTGAACTGTGGATTCTGCACGAACTGGCCCGGCGCGGGAGAGTAGTTGAGCACGCCAGACGCGAAGGGGGATTGTGCCAATGCAGGCGCGGCCAGCGCGAGGGCGATGAGGAGTGGGGGAGTAGCGGAGTGGAGGAGCGAGTTGTGTTTACGCATGACGCCTTCTCCGCGTCGCGAGGATGCCCGACAAACCCAGGAGCGCCGTTGTTGCGGGCGTGGGGACGGCGTAGCGCAGCAAGAGACGAGGGTCTGCGCCGAACGCAAAGTCGCGGACCAGAATCTCGCCGGTAAAGTTGTTGTACGTCGCCGAGTAGAAGCCAGCGGGCGAAAGCCCAGGGAGGTCATAGCGCTGCGCGGTGGCGAGATCGACGAGCGTCACGCCGCCGAAGCCGGCCTCGATGATGTTGCCTGCGGCGTCAAAGTCGAGGGAGTTGCCGGTATTCGCCTGCGTGGCGAGCGAGCCGGTGGAAAACGCAACCGCCGAGCCCGCGGCGTTCAGCGTAGAGATATCAAAGCTACGGACCTGGCCGTCGAGCAGACCACCCGCGTCGTAGCCGATCGCCGTGTACACGCGGCCGGAGCGCGTCGCTACGCCGCCCGAGGCGTCGCCGATGTTGGAGACGACGGCCGCGACCGCGCTGGTCGTGAGGTTCACGCGGGACAAACTCGGCGCCGTGCCGAAGTTCGGACTGCCGTTGACGTAGAACGTGCCGTTGTCCGCCCACGCGCCGTCGAAGTTGGAAACGGTGATCGTCTGCGGCACGGTTGGCCCGCTCGTGGTCAGCGACGCGACGGGAACGAAATGCACATGGCTGGCGGCGTTGTTATCGCCGATGGCGAAGCGCGAGCCGTCGGGGCTGATCTTGAGAAACCCCGCACCAAAGCTTGGCACCGCGCCGGATGGGAGAGAACCAAGCGGCGAGTACGCCGCAACCCCTCCCACATTCACCGCGCTCTGCCGCACGATCGCGCCGGTCTCCGTGATGCAGACCAGTCGTCCATCCGGCCCGTCATTGAACGCGCTCGATCCGCTTGGCAGCAGATACGACCCAGCACCCACATACGCCGGAGGCGCGCCCCGCGCATCGCCTGTCGCCGTCGCGCCCGCAACAAACGCTGCCACGCACGCCAGCAGCGCCGCGTCGCTCATGCTCATCGTCAACCGACCATTCGCATCCATCATCTCGAACCTCCGCCCGGATTCGCGCCGGGCACACAGGGGAACACGTGCGCGGCCGCCGCGCGTGCGAAAAGCACGCAGAAACGGAGCCGAGCAAAGGGGTTGCCCGCGCGAAATGAGATTGGAAATGCACCGGGGTGGCAAAGATGCCCGCCGCTCTGCCGGTGCGCACGCACGCGAAAGGGGGAAGGAACCCGCCAGCGCCGGCGCCCCAAACTCGCGAGGGCGACCACGACACACACCCAGGGCAGGTCTTCCGGCTTCGGGCTATTGCGGGTTCGGCCTTCCCATCCGGGTTTGGGTGGCACTCCGCTCCGCGGGGTGATTCTCAAACACCGAAACAGTGGCACTCTTGCAACCCGCGGAAAAGCCCTTACGGCGGCGCGTCCGCGGCGGAATCAAGTCGCTCTTGCACCGGCGAACGCCGGCGAAATCACGCCTCTCACCGCACTTCCCTTTTCAGACCCAGCGGGTTTGACGCCGCTGGATCACCTCGGGCAGGGCTCACGGTAGCGAATCGCCAGAGCGTGTCAAGGCCGGGGTTCATTCGGTGGTATGCTCCATGTCAGGAGCCATGATGTTCTCACACTTCGCCCGCTGGGCCTCGCGTAAAATGGGTAAACCAAGCACCTTTGTGCTGGCGATCCTGTTCTGCGTTCTCTGGGTCGGCGTCAGCCCGCTGCTGGATCGCAAGCTCGCCTGGCAGGATTTGTTGCTCGTCAACATTCCCTCCGTCATCACGCTGCTCATGGTGTTTCTCGTGCAGCACACGCAGAACCATCACAATGATGTGGTGCAGGTGAAGCTCGATGAGCTGATCCGCGCCATCGAGGGTGCGCACAATCGCATGGTGAACCTCGAAGAGCTTTCTCCAGAGGAGCTCGAGCGCGTCAAGGCGAAATATCAGGTGCTTGCCGAGCGCGTAAAAGACGCGGGCGCGAAGAGCACGCTCGCCAGAGGCACGCCGCACATTGACCATCGCCCCGATGTAAAGTCGTAACTGCCCTTGTATTTTTCCGTCCACTCCCCACTCCCCACTCCCTTTTCTCTTGCCCGACTTCTCTACCCCGCAAATCGCCGCGTGTTCCGCCGTCGCGTTTGTCGCGGGGCTGATTGACGCCATGGCCGGGGGCGGCGGGATCTTCACCATGCCCGCGCTGGCCGCGCTGGGCATCCCGATCCCCAACGTCGCCGGGACCAACAAGTTCGTTGGCACCAGCGGCTCCAGCACCGCAACCATCTCCTTCCTCGCACGCGGCAAGCTCGATCACTTCGTCGCGGCACTCGGCGGCGGCTGCGCGCTGCTCGGTTCCATCGGCGGCGCGATCACGCTGATGCAGCTCGGGAAGATCAACGAGCAGCTCACCAAGGGTCTCTTCGGCGGGCTGATCATCGTGATGGCGCTGTATATGTTCTTCAAGCCGCAGTTCGGCGGCGAGTATGCCTACGCCGGGCCGACGCGGCGGAACATCGCCATCACCATCGCCGCAGGGATCATCATCGGCTTCTACGACGGCTTCTTCGGCCCCGGCACCGGCTCGTTCCTGGTCTTCGTGATGGTCCGCGGTCTGCGTTTCGACTTCGTCACCGGCACCGGCAACGCCAAGGCGATGAACCTGGGCAGCAACATCGGCTCGCTGGCAACCTTCATCATCTCCGGCCTGGTCATCTGGCCCATCGCCATCCCGATGGGCATCGCCAACGCCTGCGGCAGTTTTATTGGCAGCTCGCTGGCGATCAAGAAGGGCGCACGGTTCGTCCGCTGGGCGTTCCTGTTCGCGGCGGCGGCGATCGCGGGGAGGATGATGTGGTTTGTGGCGACGGGAAAATAGCCGTCGCTTTCACCGAATCCTCTTGCAAATCTTACTCCAAATCCTAATCGTCCTTGCTTGGGGATCGGACTGAAGACGATGAGGATTTGGATTTGGAGTAGGAAGAAGATCGGAAAAGGCAGGTCGGAAAACACAGCGGCCCCAGTCAAACAGACCCGGGGCCGCGTGTATGTACAGGGTTGGGGGCCGGGGACTTGGTTCTCACCAGTGCCCAGTGTCCAATGCCTGATGCCCAGTGCTCTCTTCTCACGCCGCGATCTTCATGGGCGATGTCTGTGCGTTTCCTCCGACGCGGCCGAAACGCATCGTGATCGCGCTGGACCAATCGGAGGATTGTCCGCCGCGGCTGGCCTTGATGATGTACGCAACCGAGCGGGCGCCGATGGGCACGGTCTCATCGATGAGCATCTTCGCGCCCACCGAGTCGAGCAGCGCGAACGGGCCGCCGTTGATGGCGCGATGCACCGTGTACGTCACGTTGCTCACGCCCACGGGCTGGCTGGTCTTCCATTCCAGAACGACGCCGCCGTATGTGTCCAGCCGCGTCGTGAGCGTGTGCGGCGGCACCGGATCGGGCGCGGTGCGCGAGGTGGAGCTGGGCGCGATGCCCGACGCGCCCCACAGCGCCTGGTTGCCGCTGTCGTTGATATGTGCCTTGATGATGTTCACGACCTCGCGTCCCGAGGAGAGCATCGACCGCACGCTGGTGTCCTGCGCCATGGTGGCGTTCTTGGCGGCCACCCGCGCGAAGAGGGCCGCGTCGTACGCCGCGCGGGCCGCGGCGACTTCCTGCGCCAGCTGGGCGACGCGGGACTGAGGCAGCCCGAACGCCCCCGGATCGGCCTGCCAGAACGGCAAGTGGGTCTCGAACCACGTGATCTGATCGATCTTCGGCTGTGGAGGAATGTTGGGCATGACTCCGTCATCGTCGAAGACGCGGCGCGACTCTTGTCCGGGTGCCAATACTCGTCGATTTCGCGTATTTTCGGCCGCGCACGTCCGAAAACACGATCGGTAGAACTCCTGTACCGATCCGTAGCTCTCAAACACGAGCCCGTGTTCCGCGCTCACCGCGTCATCCGCGTTCCCAACCGCACCGCGCACAGTTCGCACCGCTCCGCGCGGTTCGTGTACCACGCCACACACTCCGCGCATCATGCCGTCCAGCCGCCGAGCGCGTCGATACTTCGCAGATTCCGGCGTTCTCTTTGGTCATCGCAGTCAAGGAAAGGAAATGCTGATGGCCTTGTGGGGGGGCAGCCCGAGGAAGGGGAAGGCAAGCACTGGAGCCATCAAGACGTCGGCGGGGAGCACCGATTGATTTCGTGCCATCGACGGCGCCTTTGAGCCGTCGGTGTGTCTTGGATGCCCGACGCGAAACACCGACTGCTCAAAGCCGCAGTCGGCGGCACGGGCGGGGGAACAGTCGGTGCCAACCGCCAATACCTATGACGGTTCAAGCTCGATTCCATCAATTAGTACGTCTTTGAGATCGACGCCTGAGTGTTCAATGGTCACCAGTGCGGCCGCTTTGGAAACAAAATCCTTGATATTGTCAACGGCAGTCCATCCGGCATCCCGCATCTTCGGAATATCCGAAGGGCGTATGCCGAGGCGCGTCCTGAGCTCGCCCGTAGTGATATTTCGCAGCCCTCTGCATTGAGCCACCTGGAACTGACCATGCCACGCCGTGGGCTGTAGTTGATAGCCAAGGTTTAAGAACTCCAAACGAAACCAAGAGTCGCCGTCTATGAGCACGTGCAGGTCATCGCAGTCCACTGGCCACTTGTGTCGAACATGCGGGTCTTTGACAATGCGATGAGCGTTGAAATCCTCTACAAACTTCTCAAATACAGGGACCGCCGTGCCATTTCTGCCTTTGAAAAATCGGTAGTCAAGCACACGAGTGGGAAACCGCAGTTCTTTTTCGTTCGCCTGAAGGGCGAGTAGCGACCATTCGACGTCGAGCGTAACTTCATTTTCGATCCACAGCAGAGGAAATCGAAGTGTCATGCCCCACGACTTGGACGCTGCATCATGGACGGTACACAGATCTATGCCGAGTCCGGCGGCATACTCCACTGCCGTCGAGGTAAACTCGGAATTGCAGACAAGCACGCCTTTTGATGCACGTACGTCTCGCACTACAGAGGCAAATGCCCCGATTGCATTTACGTCCAACGGCCGTGAGTGATTCTTGGCATCGACAATAATGAGTACGTTGTGTCCTGCAACAGTGGTGCGGATGGCAACGTCAATCTGGCGAAGAATGTGTGATTCGACTCCGAGGATCATGTCGTCATGAGTGACCTGCGACCCCGGTTCAAGCTCCGCGTAGATCGAAGCGGTCAGCTTCTGGTAGTCCAACCAATCACTCATGGAGTCCGCCTGTCCGTGCGCAGTGCTGTGGATGTCTGACAAGTGTATTCTGTAGCGCGATGTATGAACGACAACGACTGGGAAACTTGCCTACTTCATGGTCGCCATAATCCACGCCGCCATCGCCCGCGCCGCCATCCCCCGGTGGCTGAGGGCGTTCTTTTCCGCGCTGCTGAGTTCCGCGCCGGTCTTGGTGGAGTTGAACGGCGACGCTCCCACGAGGAAGAGCGGGTCGTAGCCGAAGCCGTTGGTGCCCGCCGGGACGCGGGGGGGGATGCCGATGCGGCCATCCATGGTGCCGCGGGATTCGTGGAGGAGGCCGGGTATTGGGTGGCCTGCCGCTCCGCGGCGGTCTTCTGTCGGCATGGGGTTCAGAGGCGTGTCGGGCGAGGGTCTGAAAAGCGCAGCGGAACCGCCGCGGAGCGGCGGGCCACCCGGGAGGCCGACCCGAACCAGACACATGCAACACACAAACCGCGCGGCGCGGTCTTGCTCCGCGAAGCCATCGAGCTCGCGCAGCACGCGGGCGTTGTTGGCCGCGTCGCGCTGCTCGCGGGATACACCCGTCTCGCGGCCGTCGGTGGAGTAGTGCGAGGAGATGACGCCGGGGCGCGGGGTGCCGTTGGGGAGCCGCAGCGCGTCGATCTCGATGCCGGAGTCGTCGGCGAGGATGAGGAGCGGGGGAGCAGGCATTGAGGCATTGAGGCATCCGGGCATCGAGGGAAGAGAAGAAGATGCGCTTCTGCCTTCCCCTTGCTGCCTCGATGCCTCGATCTCTCGCTGCCTGCATATCTGTGCCGCGTACGAGAGCGCCTTGATGCGGGCGTTCTCCTCGCAGGTCGCGCCGGGTTCGGCGGGCTCGTGCAGCCCGTCGTGGTGCGGGAGATCGTTCAGGCCGAGCACGGTGATCGGGACGGCCGCGCCCGTCGAGCCCGCACCGGTGCCGAGTGCGGCGAAGATCGCCCGCAGCTCATCGACCTTGTGCGGGTTGCCGGTGGCGAGAATCAGGGTGGGCATGGTGGATGCTAGAACAGAGGCCCGGGCGCAAGCCCGGGCGGGGCGCGAGTGGGGGCGCTTGGTGGTGGATACACACGCGCGTCAAAGTACCCGGGCGTGCGCCCGGGCCTCTGTTCTACCTATGATTCTTCGATGACTACCGACCCCCACGCGCTGCTCAAAACCCTCGGCCTCACCGATGACCCCCGCTTTGTGGCTACGCCCTGCCGCGATGTTGGGGGGGCAGGTGGCGCGGCGTTCATTGTCTCCGAAAATCCCGCCACCGGCCTGCCCATCGGCGGCGTGAAGCTCGACTCCGCTGACGATCTCGAGCGGGTGATCCGCGAGTCTGTCGAGCACTTCAAGAAGTGGCGCGAGGTCCCTGCGCCGGCACGCGGTCAGGTGGTCCGCGCGATCGGCGAGGAGTTCCGAAAGTTCAAGGAGCCGCTGGGGGAGCTGGTCGCGCTGGAGATGGGGAAGATCCGGGCCGAGGGGCTGGGCGAGGTGCAGGAGACCATCGACATCGCGGACTTCGCCGTCGGGCTGTCGCGGCAGTTGCCCGGGCAGGTCTTCCCGAGCGAGCGCCCGGGGCACCGGATGTACGAGCAGTGGCTGCCGCTGGGGGTGGTCGGGGTGATCTCGGCGTTCAACTTTCCCAACGCGGTCTGGGCGTGGAACGCGATGCTCGCGGCGGTGTGCGGGGACATCACCATCTGGAAACCCTCGCTGCTCACGCCGCTGACGGCCATGGCGAGCAACCGGATTGCGGATCGCGTGGCGACGAGCATGGGGCACCCGGGCGTGTTTCGGCTGGTGATCGGCACGGACGATCAGGTGGGCGAGCGGCTGGTGGCGGACAAGCGGATTCCGCTGATCTCGGCGACGGGGTCCTGCCGCATGGGGCGGAGAGTCGGGCAGGTGGTGGCGCAGCGGATGGGGCGCGTGCTGCTGGAACTTGGTGGGAACAACGCGATCATCGTGCATGAGGATGCGGACATCGAACTCGCGGCGCGGTCGATCGTGTTTGGCGCGGTTGGCACCGCGGGGCAGCGCTGCACCACGACGCGCCGGCTGATCGTGCACGAGAAGGTGGCGGCGAAGCTGACGGAGAAACTGGTCACCGCGTACAAGCATGTGATAACGCGGATCGGCGATCCGCTGAAGGAAGGAACGCTGGTCGGGCCGCTGATCAACGCGAAGGCGGTGGAGGGCTTCGAGCACGCGATCGCGCAAGCGAAGCAGCAGGGGGGAACGGTGCTGGTGGGTGGGAAGCGGGCAACGGTCGCGGGTGGTGGCCACTTCGTCGAGCCGACGATCATCCGTGCTCCGGCCAGCAACACGCTCCCGATCTCCAACGAAGAAACCTTCGCTCCCATCCTCTATATCTTCACGTACTCGAATCTCGATGATGCCATCGCCATGCAGAACAGTGTGGAGCAAGGGCTTTCCTCCGCCATCTTCACCGAGTCCATGCGAGCCAGCGAGCGGTTCCTGAGCACCACCGGCTCCGGCTCGGACTGCGGCATCGCCAACGTCAACATCGGCACCAGCGGGGCCGAGATCGGCGGGGCCTTCGGCGGCGAGAAGGAGACCGGGGGCGGGCGGGAATCCGGCTCGGATTCCTGGAAGCAATACATGCGACGCCAGACGTGTACCATCAACTACGGCGGGGGATTCGCTTTGGCACAGGGGATTCGCTTTGAGTAACACCCCTTCATCCTCAACGGCGTCACGCAGAGTCAACGATCCGCTCGCCGAAATGGCCGTGGCGGAGATTCAGTCCGGCATGCTCGTCGGGCTGGGCACCGGGCGCACGGCCAGCCGCGGCGTGCTCGCCCTTGCCGAGCGCGTGCGCGAGGAGAAGCTCGACATCCGCTGCGTGCCCACCAGCCATGCGACCGAAACGCTCGCCCGTGCCCATCAGTTGCCGCTGGTGGACTTTGCGATGGAAGAAGAAGTGGACTATCTCTTTGACGGTGCCGATGAGGTGGACCCGCTGCTGCGGATGATCAAGGGCGCGGGCGGCGCGATGACCCGCGAGCGCATCGTGGCCTATGCCGCCAAGCGGCGCGTGTACATGGTGCAGGAAAAGAAGATGGTGCATCGGCTGGGCGAGCGTGCGACGCTCCCGGTCGCGGTGCTCGCATTCGGCCTCGCCGCCACGCGGGCCTCGCTCCGGCGACTCGGGCTGAACGGTGTCGTTCGGCGCACGCTTGATGGGCACCTCTTCCTGACCGACAACGGCACGCTGATCGTGGATGTCTCGCTGGACGACACCAGCGTGGCATCGCTGCACTTCGAGGAACTCGCCGAGCAGATCGACCGCATCCCCGGTGTGCTCGACCACGGGCTGTTTCTCACCGAGGCCGATGAGGTGCTGGTGGAGACCAACGACGGCCGCATCGAGCGGTTGCTCCGCCCGACGCCCGCGGTTGAGGGCGACGGCGAGTTGCAGCGGCGAGCATAACGAGCCCCGAGCGTGAGCGAGCGGATCAAACACGAGTTGCGCAAAGCAATGTGAACACCAACTCTGTACACTGCGCCCAAAGCGAGGTACAGAATGCAAACTCTCCCCATCAGTGCGGCGTTGCTACTTGGTGTTCTTGGCGCGGGACCAGCCATGGCCCAGGATGCCGCCGATCCAAAGCCGCAGGACCACTACACCCTTCTCCGCTGCGGCCACCTGATCGCCGACGCCTCCAAGCCCGAGCAGTCGAAAGTCACGCTCATCATCAAGAACGATCGCGTGGATCGCGTCATCGCCGGGTTCGATTGGCCCGAGATGCCCGATCCGACCGGTCACGAGGTCGCCGACCTCAAGAAATCCCTCGGTGCGTACACCGAGATCGACCTGAAGCAGTCCTGGGTGCTTCCCGGTCTGATCGACTGCCACGTCCACCTGATGAACGAGTGGGACAAGACTGTGCGTGCCCGCGCGATGACAGAGAGCAACGAGTTCTGCGCCGTGCGCGGCGTGATGTACGCACGTAGAACGCTTGACGCGGGGTTCACGACCGTGCGCGATCTGGGCTCCAACTCGCCGCAGGCGATCTTCGCGCTGCGCGACGCCATCGAGCAGAAGATGGTCATTGGCCCGCGGATCATCGCCGCCGGACACTGGATCGCCATCACCGGCGGCCACGGTGACCACACCAACGGCTATCGCGCCGACCTGATCCCGCAGCCCACACCCGAAGACGGCGTCTGCGACGGCCCGGATGAGTGCGTGAAGGCCGTGCGCAACCAGATCAAGCTCGGCGCGGATGTCATCAAAGTCACCGCCACCGGCGGCGTGCTCTCCGCTTCCACCGCCGGCCTCGCACAGCATTTCAGCGATCCGGAACTCGAAGCCATCGTCAAGACCGCGCACGCGCTGGGCCGCAAGGTCGCCGCGCACGCCCACGGCGTGGACGGCATCAACGCGGCGATCCGTGCGGGCGTCGATTCCATCGAGCACGGCACATATCTGGACGACACCACAATCCGGCTCTTCAAGGAACGCGCCGGAAGCTGCTACCACGTTCCGACGCTGCTGGCCGCGCAAACTGTTTTCGATAACGCGCACCAGCCCGGCTACTACCTCCCGATGGTCGCCCGCAAGGCCCTGCTCGTCGGCCCGCAGGCCAAGCTGATGTTCCAGAAGAGCCACGAGCAGGGAGTGAAAATCGCCTTCGGCACCGACACCGGCGTCAGCCCGCATGGCGAGAACGCCCGCGAGTTCAAGCTGATGGTGGACGCGGGCATGACGCCGCAGGAGGCCATCCGCGCCGCCACCATCACCGCCAGCGAACTGCTCGGCCTGGAAAAAGAAATCGGCACGCTGGAGCCCGGCAAAGCGGCGGATGTGATCGCAGTGAAGGGCGATCCGATGAAGGATGTGACGGAGCTGGAGCGTATCTCGGTGAGTGGGTTTGTGATGAAGGGCGGCGTGGTGGTGAAGGGTCGCTGATGCCGGGGAAGGGGAAGCCCCTTCCCCCGGCACCCCCATCCCCAGCAAGGCGGATTTTGATGCGTGAATCATGACAAAGCAAGCTACGCTCTGGCGATGCACGCCGATCTCTTCCTGCATGGCAAAGTCGTATCGAGCGTGTTTGATCTGCTTGGACACGACGAGAACGACATCACATATAGCGTCGGATGGGCACTGGCACAGAGTCCGACATTTCGCGGAGCCCTTCTGAGTCGAGTCCTGGGCCAAGGCGACTTCGGCTCTGCGACGGTACGGCTGCAAGAACGGGTGAAGGACGGGGGGGTCACCGACATTGAACTCCTCGGCGACGACTTCCACATCATCGTCGAGGCAAAGCGAGGGTGGGAGGCTCCCGCCGAGGACCAGCTTCGTCTGTATCTTCCGCGCATAGAGAAAGAGCGACGCCAGCGCGCCGCGTTCGTGACGATGTCCGAATGCACTGGCGAAGTTGTAGCGCACACGCTCCTTCGACAAATGGATCGTTGGCCGGTTGTCCATCTGGCCTGGCACGAACTCCAAGCACTGGCCCGCAGCAAATCGAAGACCCACGCCGAGAATCGCCTGCTCGCCGAACTTGTGCGCTATCTGGAGAATGTGGTCAAGATGCAAAACAAAGAATCGAACTGGGTGATGACGGTCGCCATCAGCGACGACAAGCCCGAAGGATTTGGGCTGACATTCAAGGAAATCGTCCTGAAGAAGAAGATGTACTTTCACCCAGTCGGCGGCCAGTACAGCCAGGAGCCCGTGAACTACATCGG
Source organism: Phycisphaerales bacterium (assembly GCA_043776515.1). Taxonomy (GTDB): domain Bacteria; phylum Planctomycetota; class Phycisphaerae; order Phycisphaerales; family UBA1924; genus UBA4658. The sequence continues at coordinate 14,909 of JAYVRG010000092.1, read as the reverse complement.
GCTGCGATGGGACGGCCATCTTCAGGCCATTCACCATGTGCAATCGTGGGAGGTCGTAAGAGACATCCACAAGCACATTCCCGAACTCGACCCCGGTATCTGGCACGAACCGCACTATCTCTACCAACTGGGACCAGCGATTGTGCCATCGAAGCCGATTCCCATTGGCAAGATCTATGCGCCCGGTCCTGTGCACGCCATGATCGACCTGCTTCTGACCTGCACGACCGTGGCCGAGGCCCGCACCAAGTCCAACGAGCGGATCGCAGCAACGGAGTGAATTGAGCGCGCCGCACCGCCTTGACTCGTGACCCGGGCAGGTAGTTAGAGAGGGCGGGTGGCCTTGGTTCATGTGCCACTGGTTGACGCGGCTTTGGGCGGCAACCAGTGCAAACGCGCAAAGGTGCTCCTCAAAGCAGGTCAACCGGGGGCACGCCGCTGGCTCGTTCTGCGGCATGGTGTTTCCGCTGAGCGGACCCGTGAATCAAAATCACGGGCCCGCACACGAGAAACACGGGCCCATGAACGGAAATCGTGGGCCAGTAAAACGGAATCACGGGCCTGTAGACCGAAATCACGGGCCCGTGAATCAAGATTACGGACCCGTACAACGCGCCCGCGAGGGTCCGAACCCGCGGTTATTCGCGGAGTTTCGCGGTTATTCGACCGTGATTCGGCTATTTGGCATCACCGCTTCATGGGCTGGTACCTCTCGCTGACGCGAGAGTGAACCCCGATTCCCGAACCCCGACGCGTCACTGCCCCTGCGCCAGCGAATACCCCCTGATCCCATCAAACGTCCGCAGCAGCTCATACGAGCAGACCGTGAACTTCTCCGCGATGCGGTCCATCAGCGCCACAGTGCGGCTCTGCCCGATGCTCCCCGCCAGCGCGGGGTCTTTCAGCTCAAACCGCACGCGGTAGTAGTCCACGCACTCGGTGTACACGCTCCCTGTCGGCCACACCTGCGTGCCGCGGTTGGAGATAATCGTGAGCTTGAAGGGCGTCTCCTGCGCGATCTTCTGCATCTCTTCGGCGATGGCGATCGGCTGCGCGATGGAGTCCAGATAGATGTCGCAGCCGACGACCTGCGTCACCACGTTCTTGAACGTGCGGATGAGCAGCTGCGTCTGCGGCTTCGGCGGGCGATCCAGTTTTGCGGGCGTCTGCTCGGGAACAGCGACCGCCGGAACGCTCTTGGGCTGCGAGCCCAGGTTGTTGATGATCGCCTGCGTGAAATCCTTGGTTCCAAGCGCCGCGTGGCCCTTGTCGCCGAAGTCCCCCGTATGCACGCCGGATTCCAGCGTTGCCAGCAGCGCGTTCTCGATGATCGCCGCCTCGCGCCCCAAATGAATGTGCCGCAGCATCATCAGCCCGCTGAGAATGATCGACGTCGGATTCGCGATCCCCTTGCCCGCGATGTCCGGCGCGGTCCCGTGGACGGCCTCGAAGATGCTGATGTGCTTGCCGATGTTCGCGCTGGGCGCAAAGCCCAGCCCGCCCACCAGCCCCGCGCACAGATCGCTGACGATGTCCCCTTGCAGGTTCGGGAGCACGATCATCTGATACTGCTGCGGCCGCACCACCAGGTTCATGCACAGCGCATCCACGATGACATCCGCCGTCTCGATCTCCGGATACTCTTTCGCGATCGCCTTGAAGCGATCCAGGAAAATGCCGTCGGTCATCTTCATGATGTTGGCCTTGTGGCCGCAGTGGACTTTCTTGATTCCCAGCCGGCGCGCCGTCTGGAACGCGAAGCGGTGGACCTCCTCGGACCCCGGCGCGCTCATCAGCCGCTTGCACTGGATCATGTCCGCGCTCAGCCGATGCTCCACGCCGCCATAGGTGTCCTCAAGATTCTCGCGCACCACCACCATGTCGATCGGGATGCCCGCCTTAGAGTACACGCTCTCGACCCCCGGCAGCGTCTTGAACACGCGCAGATTCGCATACGCGTTCCACAGCTTGCGGGCCGTCACGTTGATCGACTTGCCCCCGCCACCCTTGGGCGTCTCCATCGGCCCCTTGAACAGCAGCCCGGATTCCTCGACGATGCGCACCGCCTCGTCGGTCATGCCGCGCGAGTTTCCAGCCGTGAAGACGGAGTATCCCATCTCAACGGAAGCAAACTCCACCCCTTGCTTCATCACCCCCGCCTGCTTGAACAGCTCCAGCGTGGCGTTGACAATCTCGGGACCAATACCGTCGCCGGGGGCGAGCGCGATGCGAATCGATGACATGCTGCACAAACTCCTGAAGGCCGCGCGGCTTCCTTGAACGCGGCGATCACCCAAAGAATAGCTCCGCGATCCACCGAGTTCACCCATCCGCTCCACCCCATCAATCATGTTTATCGCCCCTTCCGTGGCACGGGCGTCCCGCCCGTGTTCTTGTAGTGGCACGGGCTTTCCAGCCCGTGTGCATTTCGTGGCACGGGCTTACGAGCCCGTGTTTCGGGCGCCTCGTCCGAAATGCCTTTGCCTCAACACCCAACTCGCGGTCGAAGCGACCGCGACACGGGCTAATAAGGCCGTGGCACAACCGCGACATGGGCAAGAAAGCCCATGCCACCACACTTGATATCATCTTCCCACCCACCCACGGAGCCCCCCCATGGCGAAGAAGAAGACCAAGCGAACCCCCGGCAAAAAAGTTGTTCGCAAAACGCCCGTGAAGAAGACCGGGCGCAAGTCCGGCTCACCCACCGCACGCACCGGGCGCGCCGAAGTCACCCGCGCCATCGAGCTCTTCAAGTGGACGCACGACATGACCGGCAAGCTCTGCGCCGGTTTCGCCGAGCACCAGATGCACGCGCAGCCCTCGCCCACCGACAACCACCTCGTCTGGCAGATCGGCCATCTCGCCACCGGCTACGGCTGGTTCGCGTCCATGCTCGACGGCAAGTCTCCCTCCATCGGCGAACCGTACGACAAGCTCTTCGGCTCCGGCTCCAAGCCCACCAGCAATCCCGCCGCGTATCCCTCGCACGCCGAGGTCCGCCGTGTGCATGATGAGCAGTACGATCGCATGCTCAAGGCCGCCGCAAGAATGACCGACGCCGACGGCCTCGGCCCGACCGTGACCGACTCCAACGGCTTCGCGAATAACAAACTCGACGTGCTCTACAAGTGCATCTGGCACGAGGGCTGGCACCACGGCCAGATCAGTTCCCTCCGTCGCGCATTTGGCCTCCCCGGCGTGATGGGCTGAGCACTCTGGGTACCCCGCCGGTCCCCGGCGGGCTCTTCTCCCGCGCCGATCAAAACCCGCCGGGGACCGGCGGGGCACCCACCGCACAGACACGGTTTGTATCACTCCGTCGTCGCCCGCGTCAACCGATCCAATATCGCCCCCCACGCACCCTCCGCACTCGGCGGGCGTGCGATCAGTATCACATCCGCCCGCAGCCCATCCGCTTCGCGCAGCGCGGCGTACATGTGATACGCATACTCCTCCGCGTCATTGGGCAGCAGCAGCAGGTGGTGCGGCGGGCGCACCTCGAACGCCCGATGCGTCAGCACTGCCGCGGTCTTTGCCTGCGAACCAACCTCGCGTAACGCGTCCGCGATCACGCTGAGATCAACCAGCCGCGCTGGCGTTTTCGGCGCGTAATGTCGAGCCAGCAACCCCGGCGATGCCAGCGGCGCGCCCGGTATGTTCGCAATCGGCCCCTCCTCAACAGGCCGCCCGATCACCGCCGCAATCTCTCCCGCGCCGATCAGCCCCGGCCGCAGTATCCGCGGGTGCTCTCCCGCCAGCGAGACCACCGTCGATTCAATCCCCGCGCGGCACGCCCCGCCCTCCAGCACCAGCACATCCTCCGCGCTGAACGACTCGGAAACATGCGATGCGAGAGTAGGCGAGATGCCCCCGCTCGGGTTCGCGCTCGGCCCCACCAGCGGCGAGCCCAGCCCAAACAGCAGCGCGAGCGCGACCGGATGATCCGGGCAGCGCACCCCAACCGTCGCGCCCCCCGCCGTGACCAGATCAGGAAGCACCAGCGCGGACCCGTCCATGCTCCCCGCCGCGTTCATCACCCGTGGTAACACCATCGTCAGCGGCCCCGGCCAGAACATCTTGGCCAGCGCATCCGCCTCCGCCGTCCACTCGCTCACCAGCCGCGCCGCCATCTCCGGCCCGCTCACATGCACGATCAGCGGGTTGATCCGCGGCCGCCCCTTCAGCTCGTACACCCGGCGCACCGCCTGCTCGCTCAGCGCATCCGCACCGAGCCCGTAGACCGTCTCGGTCGGAAACGCCACCACGCCACCGGAGCGCAGCCGCTGGATCGCCGCGGAAATGTCTGGAATCGAGGTCGCCATACACGCCGCCCATCCCACCAACGCTATTTCCGCCGAATGTCGTCGGCCGTCGGGCGCGTCGGCTCAAGTGGGAAATCCGGAAACAGGTTGCTGGTGCGCGGGTCCAGCCGCGCCGGCGGCGCGGTGAAGCGAATCTTGTTCCGCTCCAGCGATGTGCCCGTTGAGGTGTACAGATGGGCCAGGGAGTTGTTGTAGTCCGCTAGCGCGGAAATCTCTGACTGCTCCGCCGCCGCCAGCGCCTGCTGGCGTTGCAGTTTCAGATTCAGAAACTCCGGCGTCAATCCCTGGATCGTGTCCTCTTCCGCCAGCAGCGTGCGATAGTCCTCGGTCGCCGCGATCCGGGATGTGTGCGTCGCCGCGATCAGCATGTAGTTGGTCGCCAGATCGCGCAGCGAGTTCTTCACATCCGCCACGATCCCCTGGATGGTGTTTCGATACGCGATGGTCGCCTGAACCCGCTCCAGGCCACGCTGTCGATACAGCGACTCCGCCGCGCGATTCCCCAACGGCTGCTCGAAGTTCAGCCCGATCTGATAGTCAACAAACTCCGCCTCGCCGATCTGGCTGTACGGCGTGCCCACATGCTCGCCCAGCCCGTTGAAGCGCGTGAGCGCACGCAGGTCCAGCTTTGGCAGCCGCGCGTTGTCCGCCACCACTTGCCGGATCGACGTGTTGTCCAGCGAGAGCAACGCCCGCTGCACCTCCGGCCGGTTCGCCAGCGCGGAGTTGATCGCGTCCACCAGCGAGAACTGCACCGCCTGATCCACCGGCATGTCCGCCGGCAGCAGCATGGTTTCCGACCCGACCGGAAACTCCGGATCGTTGATGAGCACCTTCAGCCGGTCCGAGGCATCACGCAGCACCCGCCGCGCCCGGATGATGTCAGCGCCGCGTGATTCCACCGCCGCCGCCGCGTTCGAGATTGTCGATGGCTTCGCATCGTACTTGTCGCGGCTGCGCAGCTTGCCCAGCACATCCTCGCCGTTGCGTAGCAGCCGCTGCAAGATCTGCAGGTCCGCCCGCGCCTTCACCAGGTTCCAATACGCCGTCTCGGTATCGCCGATGTTCGTCAGCAGCGCGCTCTTGAGCTGCGAGATCTCGTCCAGTTCCGCGTTCCGCGCCAGCCGCACCTGCGCCAGCGCCACGTCGGACCCAAACCCGCGCAGCAGCGGCTGATCCAGCTGGATCACGAAGTTCGCGTCCCGCGTCGGATTCGGCGAGGTGTTGATCCCGCGCGTCTTCACCGCCGTGTTTGTGAAATCCGTCTGCAGCGTGAACGTTCCGCCCGAAATCAGCGGCTTGCGAAACCCGCCCTGAATATCCCCCACCTCGCGCTGGTCTGTCGTCACGCCCGTTGTTGAGCTGGTCGAGAAAAAACTCTCTGCCCGCGGCGAGTTCGTCGAGTTGTACTGCGCATTCGTGAACACCACCCAGTCAAACGCCGCGTCCGCCGCCATGTACTGCTGCTGGCTGATCGCCGGTGCCAGCCGCGCAAACTCCACGTTCAGGTTCCGCTGCACCGCGCTCACCACCGCCCGCTCCATTGTCAGCCGCACCACTTTCTGCGCCCGGCCATACAGGTCCGGCCCCAGCGGAAGGTCCTGCCCCACATAGCTCTGCGGCCCAGCCATCTTCTCCAGCTGCGCGAGAATCTCCGGCTTCAGTTGCAGTTGGCTCGTACGGTCCTCGCGCCGCAACTGCTGAATCTCCGGAAGCTGCGCCGCCTCCGCGACCTCGCGCTCAGTGCTCTGCCGAACACTCCGGCGCAGGTCGTGGTCCTGCTTGTCATCCAGCGGCGAGGCACACCCGGCGCCCAGCACAAGCCCGATCACGCCCAGCACGCCCGCGGCCAAGCGACGAAAAGCAAGTCCTCGCGCATCATGGCGAAGAGACCAACCGGTGAATCGCAGGCGATTTGGCATGAATACTCAGGGTACGGGGGCGCGGCAACGAATCAACGTTCATCTATATATGGCAAACACGTATCGCTCGTCGGCCGTCCGGCCGCAACCAGAGGCGACGAGTTCTGCCAGCGGCGCACATCCTTGTGCAAGCCAGCCCGGCAGGCGTGGGAGCAATCGTAGCGGCTTCCCCGGATGTGGGTATCTTGTCGATTGCGTGCCACGGGTTCGCCCGCTGCTCTGAACGGGCAACCCGTGATTGGTGCGGCGAGCACACGACAACCAAAGCATCCGCCCATATTGCCCATTTTGTACCTACTACTTTCGTACCCCCTCACGGCTTGCCGCCCAAAGCGGCGGCGAACCCGTGGCACGAGAATGATCTCGCGTACCATCGATACGGCGGCCGGTGGCCGCTCTTACGGAGTGCAGCAGTCATGGATGGAAGCAAGCGCGTCGGTATGTCACGGGTCAGTTTGTTTTGCTTGGCCACAGCGATGATCCGCGGCGCGGCCCCGCTCCTCGGCGTCGTCTCGCTCGCCGCACAGGCCCATGCCGACGTTCGCGCCGTCAACACCAAGTACGTCGTCGTCGCCAAAGACAACACCGCCATGCGCTGCGCCGACGGCGGCCACTTTTACGCCGTCCGCATGTTGAAGGCCGGCGAGACGCTCAAGGTCGATGGCGAGGGCAGCGGTTGGCTCCGCGTCGCGTATCCCACCGGCACCCGCGCATATGTCGGCCAGGCCGAGGGCACCTTCGACGCCGCCGCGAAAACACTCAAACTCACCCGCGGCACCAAGATGATGGCCGCCAACGAGGGCGGCGCGGCCCCATGGTGGCCGCTGCTGGATAAGGACGTTGACGCTGGCACGCTCTTCAGCGATGTCGAATCTGTAAAAGCCGCCGACGGCTCCGTGCAGGGATACCTCGTCCCCGCGCCCACCCAGGCCCGCGGCTATGTTCGCGCCGAAATGACCCGTACCGCCAGCGCGGATGAGGCCGCCAAAGTCGGCGGCCCCGTCGTCGTCAACCCCATCGAAACGCCGAAGACCCAGCCCGTCAAAACCGCCGACACCACCAAGCCCGCCGATATAACCAGGCCCGCGGACGCCGCCCCGACCCCGCAGGAAATCGTCGAGATCAAGCAGCCCGATGTCGCGCCGATCAAAACCACAACCGTCACGATGACGAGCGAGCGGACCACGCCCCCGCCCCCGAAGCCCAATCCCGAACTCACCCGGCGCGTCGATGACCTCGCCATTCTCCGCGATCTCTTCGATCGCGCCATGCAGAAGTCCGAGTCCGAAGCAGAAGTGCAGACCGTGATCGCCGAGTTCAACCGCACGCTCGACGCGATGCCCATGACCGGCGAAGACGGCCGCCTGCGTCTGGCACTCCTTGACCGCCGCAACGCGCTCGTGCTCCGCCAGGAAATCCTCGAAACCCGGCGCAAACTGAACGCCCCCGACACCCTCGACGAGCGCATGAGTCAGATTCGTCTCGCCATCGACCAAGCGAACCATCAGGCCGTCTACACCGTCGTGGGCCGCATGTTGCCCAGCACCGTGTACGACGGCAAACGCGGCATGGCCATGATGTATCGCATTGAGTCCGCCGACCTCTCCTCCACACGCACCATCGGCTACGTTGTGCCGCGCGATGGCATCGACCTGCTCCCCAAACTCGGCAAGCTCGTTGGCATCTTCGGCGAGTCCAAGCTTGATCCCGCCCTGCAACTGAACATCATCGCGCCCCTCCGCGTGGACGAGCTCCAGTTCAATGCTGGAAAACTCGAGATCGTCCCCGGCAACTCCTCCGGCGTACCAGCCCCCGCCGCCGCGCCAGCACCCGCAGCTGCCACACCCGTCTCACCGGCCACCGACCGCCCCGTCGCCACCCCCGGCACCAACGACACTGGTGAGCAGAACAAATAATCCGAATCGGGATTGATTTCCGGGAGGCCCGCCGCTCCGCGACGGTGCCCTTTGCAGATCAAACGTCTCGTCAAACGCCCATTTTGCGATTGTGATTGCATTTCGATCGTTTCGCGTTCAGGCCGCTTCAGCGGCCTTTCTCGCTTGTAGGCCACCGCTTCAGCGGTGGTCCGAATGGCGAGATACCCCCGAATACCAGCCCGTTTTCTCCCAGCCCGTTTCAACGGGCTTTGTCCCATCCTGGCTTCAGCCACATCAGCTCTCGGCAATGTCAAGCCAGTTTTTTCCTTCCCAATCTCCCACACCCAAACATTTTCCCCGGACCCGCCCGAATCTCCTCCCCGTATGGAAGAACCGAGGCATACTCAGACATTCTGTCTTCGCGCCTTGCTCGTGCTGTCTCCACAATCTGCCTGCCCATCCCGGAGCATCCGCGTGAACCACCGACTTCTTGCCATCTGCCTCATCACCTGCGCCGGCTCTATCTGCGGCACCGCGCTCGCGGATCAAGGTGTAAATGGCAACGCAGATGCCCTCATCATTCGCAAGAGCGGCTTCCAAGGTGCCGTCAGCGGCGTTTTCGCCGCGCCCGGCGCAACCATCCCGATCCCCGCCGACAAACCCGCCAACCAAAACGGAGCAGGCCGCGCCGCCGCGCTCCGCTTCTTTGACCAGTACGGCACCCAGTTCGGCATCCGCGATGCTGGCACTGAACTGCAATGGATGAAAGTGGAAACCGACCTGCTCGGCCAGGCGCACACCACCTTCCAACAAGTCTTCAAGGGTGTTGAGGTCTACACCGGCGTGCTCAAGGTCCATCAGCTCGCCACCGGCGAGGTGCTCGGTGCGAACGGCCGCTTCTACGACATCAAGCCCACCATGAGCGTCCTTCCAACCGTTGACGCCAAGAGCGCAGAAGCCGCCATGCGCCGCGATATTCCCGAGGGCGCTCGCGCCGCGCTCGAGTCCATCAAGCTCGTCATCGTCGATCCGGGTTGGTACGGCGACCCCATCGGTGGCGGTCCCCGTCTCGCATATCAAGTCATTCTCAACGACATCGGCCGCAACGCCCTCGGCTTCCGCGATGCCGCGTTCATTGATGCCCAGTCCGGCGAGCTACTGGACAAATGGTCCCTGCTCGAAGCTCTCTTGGATCGCCAGGTCTACGACGGCGGTGCGGCCGCGGCTCTCCCCGGCACACTCGCCCGCGCCGAGGGCGCATCGCCCACCGGCACCGCCGACATCGACAAGGCCTATGACTATGCCGGCGACTTCTACAACTATCTCCAGCGCGGCTTCAACCGCGACAGCATCAACAGCGCCGGCTTCTCCCTCGTTCTCACCGTCAACAGCACCGCCGCCACCTGCCCGAACGCCTTCTTCAACGGCGCGCAGGCCGCCTTCTGCGCCGGTGTCGTCACCGACGATGTCGTCGCCCACGAACTCACGCACGGCCTCACCGGCTTCACCGCCGGCCTGATCTACCAGAACCAGTCCGGCCAGCTCAACGAAAGTTTCAGCGATGTCTTCGGTGAGTGCGTGGACCTCTTCAACGGCAATGTCTCAGCCATCGGCGCGCCCTCCGGCATCCCGTGGCCCAACGCCTCCCCCAGCGGCCCTGATGTTGATCTTCCCAACAACGCCCGCGGCGTCTGCTCGCCGCGCCCCACCCATCCCGATGGCGTCCGCTGGCTCGTCGCCGAAGGTTCATCCGCCTTCGGTGGCGCGATCCGCGACATGTTCGATCCCACCTGCCGCAACCATCCCGACCGCGCCAACAGCGTGTTCCAGACCTGCAGCGCATCGGATTCCGGCGGTGTCCACTCCGGCAGCGGCGTCCCCAACCACGCCTTCATGCTCACCACCGACGGCGGCACCTTCAACGGCCGCACCATCTCAGGCATCGGCCTCATCAAGTCCGGCGCGGTCTGGTATCGCGCACTCACCGTCTATCTCACCCCCGGTTCGGATTTCAAGGATGCCTACGACGCCTTCAATCAAGCCGCCACCGACCTCGTCGGCAGCACGCCCCGCGACCCGCGCACCGGCCTCCCCAGCAGCGCGCCCTTCACCACCTCCGACGCCGCACAGGTGAATCTCGCCCTCCTCGCCACCGAGATGAACACCGACGGCCTCTGCGGCCAGACCAACAACGTCCTCGACGACGCAACTATTCCCCCCGAGTGTGCCAACGCAACCGTCATCTTCGCCGACACCTTCGAGGGCACAACCCTCAACTGGCAGGTGGCCAACTCCGCTCCGCCCACGCCGTACAACTGGGTGCTCACCAGCGCGCCGCTCCCCTTCGGCCGTCTCGGCAAGGCCGCGTTCTGCGAGGATCGCGCCGTCGGCGATTGCAACAGTGTTGATGAATCCGCTACGCACACCCTGACCAGCGTGCCGATCGTTGTCCCCTCCACCGCGCAACACCCGATGCTCGCGTTCACGCACTCCCTCGGCAGCGAGGGATCGTTCGACGGCGGGCGCGTCGAAATCAGCATTGGCACTGGCGCGTTCCTCCCCGTGCCCCGCACCGCGATCGAGTTCAACACGTACAACGGCACGCTCAAGCCGGCCTCTACAGGCAACACCGACCCGCTCGCGGGCCAGGATGCGTGGACGGGCATCGGCGGCCACTGGGGCCGCACCATCATCGACCTCTCCTCCATGGGCGTCATCAACACCTCCATGCGCATCCGCTTCAACTTCGGCAAAGACGGCTGCACCGGCGGCCCCGGTTGGTACGTCGATGACCTCTCCGTCTACAACTGCCCGGACTGCAACGCCAACACCATCGCCGACATCCGCGAGTACAAGTATCGCGCCAGCACTCCCTTCGTCGGCCCCGTCGGCACCGGCGTCACTCCGATGACCACGCTCACCGCGGTCCCGGATGCAACAGGTTCCGTCACCATCGAGCTCCTCGCCAACGCAGACCTCAGTCTCACCACCGAAACCATCGACCTGCAACTCAACGGCACCTCGCTCGCCACATTCTTCACCCTCGGCGGCATCGACTGTGCCCGCACCCCTAGCCGCGAATCCAAGCCCATTCCCGCCGCAACCTTCAACACCGCCCTGCATCTCGGCGCGGGCGGCACCACCGCCGTGCTCACCTTCGTCGGCAGCGCGGATGTGAACCCCGCCGCCTGCGACGCCTCATACGTCGGCGCCAGCATCCGCTTCGACCGCGCCGCCGCGCCCGCCGATATCAACGGCAACCTCGTCCCCGACACCTGCGATTGCCCGCGCCCAAACTGCCGCGCCGACTTCAACTGCTCCGGCGGCCTCTCCGTCCAAGACATCTTCGATTTCCTCGCCGCCTGGTTCGCCGGTTCACCCACCGCCAACTTCAACAACGTCAACGGCCTCACCGTCCAAGACATCTTCGACTTCCTCAGCGCATGGTTCGCCGGCTGCCCATAGCTCCCCATCCGTTGCATGGGCTTTCAAGACCATGTTCTCGGGTGGTCCGCCGCTCCGCGGAAGATTCGGGCCGCCGCGGCCCGAATGCCTTTGTTCCGCAAGGCCAGACACACAAACAAAGACGCTTCGGGCGATGCGCCCGAAACATGGGTTAGTAAGCCCATGCCACGAAAGCGAAGACACGGGCTCGTAAGCCCGTGCCACACTCAGGCCGTACCCTTCGCCCCGTGCTCAAGCAACGCCTCATCATGGGCTTCACGCTCATCGCCGCGCTCATCGGCGCCCTCTGGGCCGACGAGTTTCTCGCCGCCCACGCCGCGCCGGCTTGGGTGGATCGCCTCGCCCCCGGCTCGGCCCCCAACTGGCCGCGCGGCCTGATGATGCTGCTCATCGGCCTCCTGGTCGTCCCGCTCGCCGCCCGAGAAATGGGCGCGATGTTCCACGCAAATGGTGTCAAGGCGTCGCGCCGCTGGATGGCAGTAGCAGCAGTGGCGGGCCTGCTGGTCTGCGCGTTCGTGCCGGATCGCATGAATCCGCTACACGCCGTCGCGCTCGTCGCCGCTGTCGCCACCGGCGTGCTTGTCGGCTCGCTCATCTGGCACATCCGCGACAAAGCTCTGCACGGCGCGACCGCCGCCGTCGGCGCGGCCATGTTCGCCTTCGTCTATCTCGGGCTGATGTTCGGATTTCTACTGGCCCTCCGGCGCGAGCACTCGGCGTGGGTGGTCGCGGGCGTGCTGCTCATCACCAAGTCCTGCGACACTGGCGCGTACTTCACCGGCCGCTCGATCGGGCGTCACAAACTGATTCCGTGGCTCTCACCCGGCAAGACGTGGGAGGGGCTTTTCGGCGGCATCATCACCGCCGCCCTGTGCGCCATGGGCGGGCTCTGGCTGTATCGCCACTATGTCGGCACCACTGGCCTCGGGGCCATGCCCTGGGCCTATGCGGCCCTCGTCGGCGGGCTCTTCGCCATCACCGGCCAAGCGGGCGACCTGCTGGAAAGCGTCCTCAAACGCGACGCGGGCGTCAAGGATTCCGGCCACACCCTGCCCGGGATGGGTGGAATCCTCGACGTGCTGGACTCCATCCTGCTCACCGCTCCGCTGGCTTTCTGGCTTCTCACCGGCTGGCGCGATAATTCCCCATGACGAGGTGTTTGGGCGGGGTATAGTTGCTCAGGGACGGGACGTTCGATACACAACCGGGGCCAGTGGATGTCGGTGACCAAACAGCTTCTGGACTTGTTCCGAGTGGATAAACAGCTCCGCGGCCTTCGATCCAGACTCGATGGAGCGGAGCGTTTTCTTACCCAGCAGAGCACCCTGCTCGCGGACATGGACAAGCAAAAGTCCACGCTGGAGACGCAGGTCAAGCACCTGAGAGCCGTCATCGCCAACGAAGAGGGTGAGGCCGCCCGCATCGAGGCACGCACCACCTCGCTCCGCGAACAGATGAACTCCGCCAAGACCGCCAAGGAATACAACGCCTTCCTCACCGAGCTGAACACGCTCAAAGAGCAGAAAACGGCCGCCGACGAGAAGGTTCTCGAATCCATGGCCAAGGTCGAGGAGAATGAGAAGAAACTCGCCGAGATCACCGGCCAGCATGGCGAGCGCTCCAAGATCGCCGGCACGGCCAAGACCGACCGGGACACCAAGTCTTCCGAAATCAAGGACCGCCTTGCCGAACTCACGACTCAGCGTCACACGCTCACCGAGGGCATCCCCGCCCGCGAGATGAAGATGCTGGATGACCTCATCAAGACCCGAGGCGACGACGCCATGGTTCCTGTCGAAGTCCTCGACCGCCGCTCCCACGAGGGAAGCTGCTCCGCCTGCATGATGGCGATCCCCGTGGAGGCCGTCAGCGCGCTGATGTCCGGCAAGCTCACGAGCTGCCCGAGCTGCCGCTGCATGCTCTACGTGGAAGAGGAAACCTTCTCCGCGACCCCGGCCAAGAAGACGCCTGCGCCGAAGAAGACCGCCGCGCCGAAGAAGCCCAAGAAAGACGCGAAGCCCAGCGAAGAAGTTGCCACCTGATTCGTGGCATGGGCTTACCAGCCCATGCTCTTGGGTGGTCCGCCGCTCCGCGGCGGATTCGGGCCGCCGCGGCCCGAACTGCTTGGTCTCTTCACGTGGCTCGTAAGTCGCAAACCCTTTCCCCGCCGCCGCGGCGAAGGTAGTGCGTGCGCGCCGGGGTCATCGGTTCGCCTTCGCTCTCAGGCACCCACCAATGCAAACAGTGTGCTGCCCAACAACCACCGTTGCACACGATCGCGCCGCACGATCTTTTAGGCACGCTCCCCACGACCCACGACCCACGACCCCATCAAATCCGCTCGACCTTTGCCGCCGCGGCCAAGATCGTGGCACGTCACATTCCGCTCGATGGTGAGGCCGCCCGCCGAGCGAAGTGCGCGAACATCTCCGGACGAAGTTCCGGATCGACGACGCGACGCGCGCACTTGACCACGCGGCGCGTTGCACGAGAACATCGAGCGTTTTTTCCCGTTTCTCGCGCCCCATAACGGGCATAACCGCGCGGCGGACACACGCGGAAGCCCTTTCCACGGACGTTGATGGAGCATCCACAGACGTTGATGCTCCTCCCACGGACGTAGACACTCCATCTACGGACGTTGATGGAGCATCCACAGACGTTGATGACCCTTCCACGGACGTAGACAGAGCATCCACGGACGTTGATGCTCCTCCCACGGACGTAGACACTCCATCTACGGACGTTGATGGAGCATCCACGGACGTTGATGCTCATTCCACGGACGTTGACGGAGCATCCACGGACGTGGAATGAACGACTTGCCGCGTCCCGTCCACTCCCCGTGCCACCACCATCAGCTTTGGGATGGTGGTGCGTGACGCGCAGCACGCGCAAGCCGCGGCACACGCTCGGGGTGGCCCGCACCACCTTCGGCGCCGCGCCGAAGATGGTGCCACGTCCTCATAGATTCTCGGCCGCGAAGGTGAGGCCACCTGCCCCGCACCATGACGTGCCACAGGTCATCCGCTCTGGGATGACCTGTGCGGGGGGCGGGGGGGGGGGGTGCGATGGAATGTTGAAGCCCCGCAACGACCGAGCGATCCCTGCACGCTCGGCACAGGTCTCCTCAAAGCAGGCGACCTGTGGCACGCTGTGGAGTCCACTGGGCGATCCCGGCCACCTGCCACGCCCTCATCGGTCTCGGGCCGCGAAGGTGAGGCCACCTGCCACCGTCCGCACTTCCGCCATGAAACCCACGCTCCCGTGGTGAACTCTTTGGTTCGCGTTGTACGTCAAATCACCCCGCGCACCCCACA
>JAYVRG010000091.1:0-17040 GCA_043776515.1 Phycisphaerales bacterium | reverse complement strand
CTGGCGCAAAGCCCGACGGCGGACTATCTGGGCAACGGCGCGGGCCCGCCCACCGAGGCATCCATCAACGCCTTCATCTCCGCGTGGTTCGCCGGCGGATGCTCCTGATCGCATCCGGTGCCCCGCTCCAGACGAACAGTTCGATGGTCGATCGACACGAAAGGTCCATCATGCACGCTTCCCGAATCGCGGCCGCCGCGTTCGCTCTGGCTCTCGCCCTGATCGCCGGTTCCGCCCACGCCGCGCCGCCCAATGACACCTGCGCCAGCGCGCAGGTCATCACCGTGGCCGCGCTGAACACGCCGCAGACCATCACGGGGACCAACCTGAACGCCACCAGCGATCTGGCGGGGTCCGGGTGCTCGATCGGTGATGATCTGGACGTCTGGTACGCGCTCACCGCGACCGTCGCGGGCAACTACACCTTCGACACCATCGACGGGCTGCTGGGCGACACGACGCTGGCCGCGTATTCCTCTTGCGGCGGAACGCAGCTGGCCTGCAACGACGATATCGATCTGGCCAATGGCGTGACCTGGTCGCGCGTGACGCTCGCGTTGAGCGTCGGCCAATCCATTCGCATTCGCGTCGCCGGATATAATGGCGCGGAGGACGCGTTCAATCTCAACATCGTGGCCACGGTCCCGCCGACCAACGATTCCTGCGAGTCGCCGCAGACCATCGCGCTGGATGAGATCAAAACCGGCAACACCGCGGGCGCAATCACGAATGTTGATCTCGACGCCGCCTCCTGCGGCACGCACATCGGCTCCGGCGGCGGCAAGGACGTTTTCTATTCCTTCACGCCTCCGGCCCCCGGCGCATATTCCGTCTCCCTCTGCGACTCATCGTTTGATACCGTGCTCGCCGTGCTCCGCGATTGCACTGGCACCATCCAGAGCATCGTCGCCTGCAACGACGACTCCACCGCCTGCGTCGCGAATACTTCCGCCTCCAACATCCCCGCGGTCACGCTGACCGGCGGAGTTATGTACCTGGTTCGAGTCGCGGGCTATGTCTCCGCTGTTCAACCCGCGTCGGGCAACTACACCCTGGTGATCCACTCCAACACCCCCGTCAGCGGCGTCTGCTGCCGCGGCTCGACGTGCAACACCAGCATGGCCCAGGCGTCCTGCGTCGGCTCCGGCACCGCCGGTGCCCGCTTTGTCTCCGGCGCGATGGCCTGCGGCGCGGTGCTCTCCGCCACCCCCTGCTGCCACGCCGACTACAACAAACTCGGGGGAATAACCGTCACCGACATCTTTGATTATCTGAACGACTGGTTCGCGGGAAGTATCTTCGCCATCGTCGGTGGAAACGGCTCGTCGGGAACCCTGACCGTGCAGGCGATCTTCGACTATCTAAACGCCTGGTTCATGGGGGGCTGTTGAACATGGCCAATACTGGCCAGTGTATGAATCCGTGTGGCGACTGGCTGAGCAGGTACCGTTCGTGGCGTTCGACGAGCAGAACTAGTGCAACTGCCGGGATTTAGAGCAAAAGTCATTTTCGAATCGGCTTGACAGCACCGCGTTGGTCAGTCATATTTAGGGTCGTACGTATGAGCGGGGCATGTTCTGCGAAAAGGAATATGCTGGGTAAAAGCGATGGCTCTGCATTCTCGACGGGCATCGCCAGGTTTTGCGTTGGACAGGTGGTTTTTTTAAGACAGAGTTCGCTCCGGCATCGGGCGTTTTCTTGCTCGGCTGGGGCGGGTTCACTTTGAGAGGTGTTCATTATGCAGTGGAAGAATTGTGGACGCCGCTTGCTCGCGGCCATCGGAGCGTTGACGTGTATGAGCTTGGCGATGCAGGCCCAGGCGCAGTGCGTCGGGTATACCGCCGCGCCCGGACCCGCGACGTTTGTCTCTGGCGTAGATGATGTTGGCAATCACGGCGACGACGTCGTGACGAACATCGCGCTTCCGTTCGCGGTCACCTTCTACGGCACTACTTACAACTCCGCGAACGTCGTCTCCAACGGGTTCTTGGAGTTCACGGCCGCCAGCGCCGCGTTCGGCAACATCTGCCCGATTCCCTCCACCGCCACCCAAGGCCCGGCGATCTTCCCGTTCTGGGACGATCAGCGGACCGATGCCACGGTTACTGGCACGGGTATCTTCACGACCACCACAGGTGTGTCGCCGAATCAGAAGTTCATCATCGAGTGGCGGACCTACTACTACGGCACGACTCCCGCCGCCTTCACTCAGAACTACGAGATCATCTTCTCCGAGGGCCAGGGCAACTTCGACGTGGTCTATGGCACCACGTTCGCCGATCGTGCGAGCGCGACCATAGGTTGCCAGGACGGCGCGGGTGTGTTTACTTCGTACAGCTGCAACACCGCCGGCCCCGCCGCCGGTACTTCGCTCCGCTTCAGCTGCATTGGCGCGAACATCGCGGGTGCCTGCTGCAATCCGGCCGCCGGAACCTGCAACGTCGCGACTTCCGCCACGTGCGTTGGCGCGGGCAACTTCCAGGGCATCGGCACCACCTGCCCCGCCAACTGCGCCCAGCCCGGCGCGTGCTGCAACACCACCACCGGCGTGTGCTCACAGACCGGCATCACCGGCTGCACAGCTCCGAGCACCTTCTCGGGCGTCGGCACTCTTTGCACGCCCAACCCCTGCGTCGGTGCCTGCTGCAACCCGACGACGGGTGCCTGCACGCTCACCACGGCAATCGGCTGCGCTTCCCCCAACACCTTCCAGGGGCTTGGCATGGTCTGCTCCCCCAATCCCTGCCCGCGGCAGGCCTGCTGCAACTCAACCAGCGGCGCGTGTACTCTCGCTGGCCCCGCCACCGGCGCGTGTCCTTCGGGAACCACCGGCCAGGGCGTCGGCACCTCCTGCACTCCCAACAACTGCCCGCAGCAGGCCTGCTGCAACCCCCTCACCGGCGCGTGCAGCGTCTCCGGCTCTAGCACATGTCCCTCGGGAACTACCGGCCAAGGCGTCGGCACCTCTTGCGCCGTGAATCCCTGCCCACAGCCACCCCCGCCCGCCAACGACAACTGCGCTGACGTGGTCACCGCCAACGCTCCGCGCGTTCCCGGCGCCGGCGGGGTTGTCACCGGAAACAACTCCGCCGCAACCACCGACGGCGCGGCGACCTGCGGCGGCTCGGGTACAAAGGACGTCTACTTCCTCTTCACGCCAACGGTTGGGGGAGACTGGCAGTTCTCCACCTGCACGACTTTGCCTACATTCGACACCTTGATCTCCGTCCACTCCGGCTGCCCGGCAGATATCACCACGCTGCTCGGATGTGACGATGACGGATGCGGCTTCCCCCTCTCCAAGGTCATCGTCACCGGGCTCTCCGCCGGTGTCCAGGTGATAGTCCGGGTCGCCGACTACGGCACCGCCGCCTCCGCGGGCGGCATTTTTACCCTTACCGTGGGACAGGTTGAAACCGGTGCCTGCTGCAACGCCGCTTCCGGTGCTTGCACCTCCACCACCGTTGGCGCGGCTGGCTGCGCTTCGGGAACAACCTATCAGGGTCAGGGCACATCCTGCACCCCGAACATCTGCGTGCAGCCCCCGACCGGCGCGTGCTGCAACAACACGACGGGTGCCTGCACCCAAGTCTTCTCATTCAACTGCTCCTCCGCGACCAGCACGTTCTCGGGCAACAACACCACCTGCGACGCCAGCGGCTTCTGCACCGCCGCCGGCACCTGCTGCACTTCGCTTGGCAACTGCGTGACGCGCTTCGTTGCCACTTGCCCCTCCGGGCTCACTTCCAACCCCGCGCTCACCTGCACCCCGGGCCTCTGCCCCTCTATCGGCGCGAGCATCTGCCAGAACTTCGACGCTGGCACCGTCGGCTCGCTTCCCAACAACTGGACCTCGACCTCCACAGGCGCGGGCGCTCCCTGGGTGATTGACTCTGCTCAGTCCAACTCCGCTCCCAACGCCGTCTTCACCAACGACGTCCCCACCGTTTCCACACAGATACTCCAGCTCCCCGCCGTCACCGCAGGCGGCACGCTCACGCTGGATTTCCTCAGCTTCTACACCACCGAGGCCACCTTCGACGGCTGGGTCGTCGAGTTCTCCACCGACGCGGGTGCCACTTGGACCGACGTTGTCGTTGGCGGCTCGTGGGTGCTCAACGGCTACAACCAGGCCGCCATCAGTGTCAACTTCGCAAGCCCCATCGCGGGTCGCCCCGCGTTCTCCGGTGCTGGCGCGGTCTGGACCGACCACATCGCCACCATCAACGCAACCAACGGCCAGTCCGTCATCATCCGCTTCCTGATGGCATCGGACAGCTCGGTCACATCCATCGGCGTCTGGCTGGACAACATCTGCATCGGCGGCATCCAGTCCACCGTCTCCGGCGTCTGCTGCCGCGGTGCCACCTGCACCACAACGGTTCTGACTTCCGCGGCCTGCACCGCCTCGCTCATCCCGGGCCAGACGGCCGGCGCATCCTTCCCGACCAGCGCGGGCTGCAACGCCGCGGTGCTCTCAAACACCCCCTGCTGCTATGCCGACTACAACAAGCTCAACGGCATCACCGTCACCGACATCTTCAACTTCCTGACCGACTGGTTCGCTGGCAGCCCCTACGCCAACGTTGGCGGCACCGGCGCTCCCGGCCCGCTGGCCGTGCAGAACATCTTCGACTTCCTGAGTAACTGGTTCGCCGGCGGCTGCTAATCAGAGCCGAAGGGCGTAAGCCCCCGGTCTGATCCGATCCGCGCCAACGACCCCCTACAATGCCCCTCAAGCCCCTGCCATCCGGTGGGGGCTTTTCTTTTTGCGTGCTTACTCGCCTCGGCGGGCCGCTGCAAGCCACGATCGCGCACTCCAAGTGCAGAATGATGAAGCACTTGACAGCTTGCGGAAACCTGTCATAGTGTAAGTGTCTGGCAGGTGAGTGCTCGATTGGCCGCGTGCGCGGGTCGCGCCGGTGCCGCTCTTTCTACATTGCGCCACCCGCGACTCCATTCTCCGCACGCGGTGCGTTGTGAACCAAGCCCGAGTCCGGGCGGCACGAGGCACAGGTGGGCCTCGTTCGCGCGGGCTCTCTTTGAGAGGTGGTCATCATGGTGTTCAAGCATCGAAGCGTCCGCGCCATCGCGTGCATGTGCGCGATCGCTCTGTCCTGTCTGGCGTCGCGTGCCGGCGCGCAGTGCATCGGGTATGCCGCCGCGCCCGGGCCGGGCGTGTTCATCCCCGGCGTGGATGATGTCGGCAACCACTGCGACGATTGCGTCACCCCCATCGTGTTGCCGTTCAACGTCGAGTTCTACGGCACGCTCTTCTCCGGCGCGAGCGTCAGCAGCAACGGAAACCTCCAGTTCGCGACCAACAACGCCGGGTTTGGGAACGTCTGTCTGCCCGTGGCCACTATGGGCGCGGCGATCCTCCCCTTCTGGGACGACCAGCGCACCGACACCGTCGCCGCCAACGGCATCTTCACCACCACCACAGGCAACGCGCCGAATCGCAAGTTCATCGTTGAGTGGCGCACGATCTATTTCGCCACCCCTTCGACCGACACGACGCTGGACTACGAGATCGTCTTCACCGAGGGCCAGCGGTTCTTTGATGTGATCTACAGCCCCACCTTCGCCGATCGTTCCAGCGCCACCATCGGCTGCCAGGACGGCGCCGGCACGTTCACGGAGTTCGTCTGCAACGCCGCCGGACCCGCCGCGGGCACCTCGCTGCGTTTCGCCTGCGTCACCGCCACTACGGCGGGCGCGTGCTGCAACGTCACGGCGGGTAGTTGTAACATCTCCACCGCGGCCGCGTGTGTCGCGCCCAACACCTTCTCGGGCGTCGGCTCCACCTGCCCGAGCAACTGCCCGCAGCCCGGCGCGTGCTGCAACACCACAACTGGCGCGTGTACGCAAACCGGCGCGGCCGGCTGCCCCGCGCCCAGCGCGTTCTCCGGCGTTGGCACGGTTTGCAATCCGAATCCCTGTACCGGCGCGTGCTGCAACGCTACGACCGGCGGTTGCACGACCACAGGTGCCAGCGGCTGCGTCGCCCCCAACACCTTCCAGGGGCTTGGCATGGTCTGCTTCCCCAATCCATGCCCGCAAGAGGCATGCTGCAGCGCGGCCACCGGCGCGTGCAGCATCGCCGGCCCCGGCGCGTGTCCTTCGGGAACCACCGGCCAGGGCGCGGGCACCTCCTGCACCCCCAACAACTGCCCGCAGCAGGCCTGCTGCAACCCCGTCACCGGCGCGTGCAGCGTCTCCGGCCCCAGCACATGTCCCTCGGGAACCACCGGCCAGGGCGTCGGCACCTCTTGCGCCGTGAACCCCTGCCCACAGCCCCCACCACCCAGCAACGACAACTGCGCCGACGTGGTCACCGCCAACGCTCCGCGCGTTCCCGGCGCCGGCGGGGTTGTCACGGGGAACAACTCGGCGGCGACCACCGACGGCGCGGCGACCTGTGGCGCCTCGGGTTCCAAGGACGTCTACTTCCTCTTCACGCCCGCCAGCACCGCCGACTGGAAGTTTGACACCTGCGCCACCGCGCAGGCGTTCGATACTGTCATCTCCATCCACTCCGGCTGCCCCGCGGACGCTACCAACCAGCTCGTCTGCAACGACGACTTCTGCGGCTTTCTCTCCACCGTCACTGCCCCCGGCCTCTCCGCAGGAGTGCAAGTGATCGTGCGGGTGGCATCGTTTGCCAACGGCACCGTGGGCGGCGTGTTCACGCTCACCGTCGCCGCGCTCCAGAACGGCGCGTGCTGCAACGCCGGCACCGGCGGGTGTACATCCTCGGCCACCGGCGCGCTCGGCTGTGCCGCGGGCACCGTCTACCAGGGCAACGGAACTTCCTGCACCGTCAACCCCTGCCCACAGCCGCCCACCGGCGCGTGCTGCGTGGCCAACACCCAGACCTGCTCGGAAACTTCCTCCGCCAGCTGCACCCAGCAGGGTGGCACGTATCAGGGCAACAACTCCACATGCGCCACTTCCGCCTGTCCGTTCGGCGCGTGCTGCCTGGGCTGTGTCGGATGTTTCGTTCAGTCGCCCGCGGGCTGCACAAGTTCCGGCGGCACCTATCGCGGCGACGGCTCCGTATGCGAAACCGCCAACTGCCCGAGCACCGGCACCAACATCGTTGCCAACGGCGACTTCGAGGCCGGCAACGCCTTCACCGGCTGGACCCAGTTCGGCGATATGGGCTTCACCGCCGTGACCACCGGCCCGTGGCTGGGCATCAACGCCCACGGCGGGACCAACCACGCCCACTTCGGCCCCACCGGCGCTATCGGCGGCATCGAGCAAGCGATCACGGCCAATGTCGGCGACCATGTCACCATCGGGTTCTGGTACGCCTGCACGGGGAACAACAACTCCTTCGCCGCCAAGTTCGACGGGCAGACACTCGTAAGCTTCACCAACGACACGGCGCACACCACCTACACACTCTTCGTCTTCCAGGCGACCGTCACCACCGCCAACCCCACGCTCCGCTTCGAGTGCTTCAACCCGCCGCTGTATGTATATCTGGACGACATCGTCACCTGCGTCTCGGCCGGCGCGTCGGGCGTCTGCTGCCGCGGGTCCACCTGCAACACGACGATCACCACCGCCGCGGGCTGCACCGCCTCGCTCGTCCCGGGCCAGACGGCTGGCGCGTTCTTCTCCTCCGCCGCGGGCTGCAACGCGGCCGTCGTCTCTCGTACCCCCTGCTGCTACGCCGACTACGACAAGATCAACGGCATCACCGTCACCGACATCTTCAACTTCCTGACCGACTGGTTCGCTGGCAGCCCCTACGCCCGCGTCGGCAGCAGCGGCGGCCCCGGCGTGCTCGCCCCACAGAACATCTTCGACTTCCTGAACAACTGGTTCGCGGGCGGCTGCTAATCAGAGCCGAGGGGCGTAAGCCCCAGGTCTGGTCCGACCCGATCCGATCAGATCCGCGCCAACGAACCCCCTTCCAGCACCCCCCCTAGCCCCCGCCACCCGGCGGGGGCTTTTCTTCGCCCTCGATTGGCTGTCATTGGCCAGCACTCAGACCTCTACATTGGAATCATTCAATAGATGGCTTAGTGCGATCAATACAAGATGAAAAACTACTCTATTGACGGAACGCCCGATATCGGGCACACTATCTGTGTCTGCTCCGCGGTTCCTGCTGATCGCGGCTCGCGGGTGTGGTGCGTGCTCAAGTCGGAAACATGTTCTCGCGTGGGTTCAGGAGATTTTCCATGATGTTCTCGTCGCTTGCCCGTTTCGTGGTGCGTGGGAGCGCCGCTGCGCTGTGTTGCGCGGTCGCCCTCGGCTTCTCCCATTCCGCGCTGGCGCAAACCAACACCGGCGCATGCTGTGCCGCCAGCCCCAATGGCGGCGTGGTCTGCACCGTCACTACCGAGGCCATGTGCGCCACGGCGCACGGAACCTGGGGTGGCGTCGGCACAAGTTGCACGAGCGCTTCCTGCATCACACTGACACCCACCGGCGCGTGCTGCATTACCAATGCCGCGGGCACCACGAACTGCTCCATGCGCACGCTCGACGCCTGCTTGGCTGACCATGGCATCTGGCGCGGTGCTGGCGTCGCCTGCTCGGCAACGCTCTGCGCTCCCGCACCTGTCACCGGCGCGTGCTGCGCCAGCGGCTTCGCCGGCCCTGTCTGCTTCGTGACCACCGCCGCGCAGTGCGCGAGTGCCACCAACGGCCACTATCAGGGCGACGGCGTCGCGTGTACCGCGACCACCTGCCCGGTCGCTACTCCGACAGGCGCGTGCTGCCGCGCGGATGCCGCGAATGGAACCGTCGTCTGCGCCATCACCACCGAAGCGCTCTGCGCCGCCGGCGGCGGCGTCTGGCGCGGCGCGAACTCGGTCTGCTCCACCACCGCCTGCCCGACCCCGACACCCACCGGCGCGTGCTGCGCCAGCGGCTTTGCCGGCCCCGTCTGCTTCGTCACCACCGCCATCCATTGCGCTTCTGCCACCGGCGGCCACTATCAGGGCAATGGCGTTGCGTGTACCGCGACCACCTGCCCGGTCGTTGTTCCCACCGGCGCGTGCTGCGTTCCCGGCGCGGCGTGCCAGGTTCTGACCCAAGCCGCGTGTACCACCGCTCAGGGAACCTGGCGCGGCCCGGGTTCCACATGTGGAAATGACACCTGCGCCGTTCGCGGGGCCTGCTGCCTCGCGTCCGCCAGCACCCCGACGGGCGCGGCGTGCATCGTCACCACCGCTGCTGACTGCACGGCCCATCAGGGCACCTTCCATGCCGCCAGCGCATCCTGCACCAGCACCGTCTGCCCGGTTCCCACCCGCGGCGCGTGCTGCCTGAATGACAACGGCGCATCCACCGGCATTTGCATCCTCCTTACCGAGGCGGATTGCACCGCTCGCCACGGCACCTACCACGGCAACAACTCCGCGTGTACCGCGACCACCTGCCCCCGTCCGCCCGTCCGCGGCGCGTGCTGCGTGACCGCGACCGGCGCCGTCACCTGCTCCCAGCTCACAGAGGCCGCCTGCGCCACCGCTCAGGGCACCTATCTGGGCAACAACACTTCCTGCGGCAGCGATGCCTGCCTGCCGCGCGGCGCGTGCTGCAACCCCATGCTCTCCACCAGCAGCGCCAACTGCTTTGTCACCACCCAGGCGGTGTGTACGAATCTGCACGGCACTTGGAACAGCGGCGTGACCTGCGCCGCCGCCAACTGCCCGGCCGGCCCCTCGCGCGGCTCGTGCTGCATCCCCGGTGTCATCGGCCAGGTCTGCATCATGCTCACCGAGGCCGGTTGCGCCGATCGTCACGGCACCTTCGGCGGTGCCAACTCGATCTGCTCGCCGACCTCCTGCCCCCGTGCCTGCGTTTGTGATTGGAACCATTCCGGCACCATCACCAGCGCGGACCTGCACGACTTCCTCACCGCCTTCCTCGCCGGAAGTGCGGATGTCAATGGCGACGGCCACACCGATCTGGCGGATATCAACGCCTTCCTGGAGTGCTTCAACCACCCGCCCGCGTCCTGCACCACCAATCCGGGCCCGATTCTCAATCCGGCCACTGTTCCCGAGGTTCTTGGAACCGCTCCGACAGGGACCAAGGTGCCCAATGCACCGATCAACGACGAGCAGCCCTGATTCGATAGCCGTCAATATCACTTGATTGTCACACTGTTCACAAGCCCGCCCTCATCGGGGCGGGCTTTTTCGTTGTGCCTGTCACAGGCACGTCTGAGAGCAGCCGCGTACCCGGAATGTGGGTGGCCCCCGTGTATAATCCATTTCTCTTCTTGACAGAACGCTCGGTTCTGGTACCTTGAACAGACGATGATCTCCTGTGTGCGTTCCGCCCCTTGATGCGCGGGATGGTGTGTGATGCGTTTCGGGGCGGGGCTCTGACTGATTTGAGGAGCCCAAACATGATGTCTTTTTCTCGTCTGCTCGGCGCGGCTCTCGCGGCGTGTTGTTGTCTGATTTCCGTCGGCACGGCCGCGGCACAGCCCACCGGTGCGTGCTGCCTGCCCTCCGGCCAGTGCGTGCTCCTCGCTCAGTGCGACTGTGAGATGCAGGGCGGCGGCTTCGGTGGCGTTGGCTCATCCTGCGTCGGGTTCAACTGCCAGGTCTTCCGTTTCGGTGCCTGCTGCACCGTCACCGGCTGCGCCAACACCACCCAGGCACTCTGCTCTCTCTTCCCCGGCACGTTCGCGTTCGGATTGACGTGCGGCGCGGCGGGCGTGCCCTGTCCTCCGGCACTCAAGGCGTGCTGCTGCGGCACCTCGTGCTATCTCACCGATGCCACTCTCTGCAGCCACCAGGGCGGCACCCAGTCGCCCGCCACCAGTTGCACGCCCAACCCATGTATTCCCAGTAGCAGCGGCGCGTGCTGTGATGCCTTTGGCAACTGCACCATCGTCTCGGGTGCGGCCGTCTGCCAGGGCACGTTCCTCGGCGCTGGCAGCGTTTGCACGCCCACCAACCCGTGCGTGCCCACCGGCGGCGCGTGCTGCGATTCGGCGGGCAACTGCACGCTGGTTTCCAGCGCGACCGCGTGCGTCGGCACGTTCCTGGGCGTCGGCTCCATCTGCAACCCCAACCCCTGCCCCGGTGCGTGCTGCGACGCGGCGGGCAACTGCACGCAAACCACAGTCACCGCCTGCCAGGGATCGTTCCTGGTCGGCTCGTGCGTGCCCAATCCCTGCCCCCCGAAGGTCTGCTGCGATCCCGCGACCGGCAACTGCCAGCTCATCACGCCCTGCCCCGCCGGTTGGACACAAGCCGTCGGCCCCTGCACGCCGACGCTCTGCCCCGTGCCCCAGTTCAACGGCGTCTGCTGCGATTTCCTCGGCAACTGCATCCCCTGGGTGCTGGGCACCGCCTGCAACGGGCAAATCCTGACCAACACCACGGTCTGCACGCCCAACCCCTGCATGCCGCTGGTCTGCTGCGATCCGCTCACGGGCCTCTGCTCTGCGTTGCCCGCGACGGGTGCCTGCCCCGCGGGCTGGACGCAGGTCACCGGCCCTTGCACGCCCAACAACCCATGCCCGACCTCGCAGGGCGTGTGCTGTGATCTGCAAAACAACTGCTTCCCGCTGGCCATCGGCGCGACCTGCAACGGAACCATCTTCCCGAATCAAACCTCCTGCAATCCCAACCCCTGTCCGCAGATGGCCTGCTGCACCTCCACGGGCGGCTGCTTCCTGGTTGCCAACTCCGCGCAGTGTACCGGCCAGCTCTTCCCCAACCTCGCCTCCTGCACTCCGAATCCCTGCGTGTTTACGGTGTGCTGTGATCCGGCCACTGGCATCTGTCAGAACATCACGCCCTGCCCCCCGGGCAACATCGTCATCCCCGGCCCCTGCTCGCCGCTGGTCGCCTGCGGCCCCAGCGGCGTCTGCTGCGACACGGCTGGCAACTGCTTCCCGATCGTCGGCGGCGTGAACTGCAACGGCACCATCTTCCCCAACATCGCCTCCTGCACGCCCAACCCGTGCATCCCCAACGGCGCGTGCTGTCAGCCCTGTTCGGGCGGTTGCCAGATCACCACGCCCGCCAACTGTCCGTCTCCATACACCTATTTCCCCGGCGCGGCCTGCACACCGGGCATCTGCCCGACCAACCCCGTCTTCGGCTTCTGCTGCCTCAACGGCAACTGCATCATGGCCTCCAGCTGCGACTGCGTTCTCAAGGGCGGCACCTTCACCGGCGCGACTCCGTGTACCGCCGCGCAGTGCATTGGTGATGGTCCCGGTGCCTGCTGTGTAAACGGCGGCACCTGCACGGTCGTGAGCGCAGGCACCTGCGCCCAGATCGGCGGAACGTCCTCCATCGGCAACACCTGTGCGGTCGCCTTCCCCGCTCCCAACAACTGTCCCGGCCCCGTCTCCGTCTGCTGCTGCTGCGGGCTCTGCCACATTCTTGATCCCGCGGCGTGCGCGATCGCTGGCGGCACCGTCGTCACCGGCACGGCGTGTACGCCCCTGAGCTGCTTCCCCAACGGCGGCGCGTGCTGCAACCCGGCCACGGGCGCGTGCTTCGCGGTGGCGAGCAACAGCCAGTGTACGGCTCCCTTCATCTTCTTCGCGGGCCAGCCCTGCACGCCCGCCGCGTGCGTGCAGACGGGCTCCTGCTGTGATACCTGCTCTGGCGCGTGCTTTGTCATCACCGGCGCGCAGTGCCCGACGACTCTTCAGGTCTATACCGCGGGCGGCACCTGCCTCCCGCCTGCGATCTGCATCCCCACCTGCGGCGCGTGCTGCACGCTCAGCGCCACAGGCACTCCGGTCTGTACGATCGTTCAGAATCAGGCGGCCTGCGTTGGCTTCCAAGCCATGTGGATGGGCGTTGGTTCTACATGTGCTTCGGTCAACAACTGCTTCCCTCCCAACGTCACCTGCTGCAACCTGCAGACCGGCGCGTGCAACACCTTCGGCGGCACCGTCAACTGCCCCACCGGCTGGTTCGGAAACTTCCCATCCTGCACGCCCAACCCCTGCCCGCTCGGCGCGTGCTGCCTGCAAGGTGCCGTCACCTGTTCGCAGACCACGCAGCAGGGCTGCAATGGTCAATGGCTCGGCAACACCGCTTGCAACCCCAACCCCTGCGTCCGCGTCTGCTGCAACACCAGCACCGGCGCGTGCAACGTCGTCGGCTTCGGCGTTCCCTGCCCCACCGGCTCGATCGGTGTCGGCGGCACTTCCTGCACGCCCAGCAACCCCTGCCCCCCCGTGAGCGCGTGCTGCATCTTGGGCACCATCATCTGTACGACCACCACGCAGGCCAACTGCAACAACCTTCCCGGGCTGTGGATCCCCAACACCGCCTGCAACCCCAACCCCTGCGTCAAGGCGTGCTGCAACCCGAGCACCGGCGGCTGCTTCCAGATCTTCGGAGGCAACAACTGCCCGGTGGGCTCAACGCCCGTGCTCGTGGGCGTCACATGTACACCCAACCCCTGTCCGCCCGTCGCGCCCTGCTGCCTGCAACCCAACGGCTGCATCATCACGACGCAGGCCAACTGCCTCAGCGGCCCCTTCCCCGGCCTCTGGGGTCCGGTCGGCGCGTCGTGCAACATCATCTGCTCGCGTGCCTGCTGCCACAACATCACCGGCGCGTGTACCACCACCGGCGTCTTCGGCATCTGCCCGATCAACACCACGCCCATGGGGCTGACCTGCACCCCCACCAGCCCGTGCCCGCCGCGCGGCCGCTGCTGCATCTTCCCCAGCGGCTGCACCATCACGACTCAGGCCGGATGCAACGGCATCTGGGGCCCGGCCGGTAGCACCTGCACCACCAATCCGTGCGTCCATGCCTGCTGCAACACGCAGACCGGCTCGTGCATCATCGCCCCCATCTACGCCTTCTGCTTCGGCCCGTGGGTGAACATTGTCAACACCACCTGCACGCCCAACCCCTGCTCGCCGGTGACCAAGCCGTGCTGTCTGCCTAACGGTTCGTGCTCCATCCTCGTCACGACCCAGTGCACGGGTGCTGGCGGCACCGTGATGAACACGGCCACCACATGTACTACCACGCTCTGCCGCGGCGCGTGCTGCATTCCGCCGAACGCCATCGTCTGCGGCACGCCCACCGGCACGCGCTGCATCCTCACTTCCCAGTCCGGATGTACCGGAACTTGGCACGGCTACGGCAGCGTCTGCGCCGTTCCCGCCACCAGCACCAACTACACCACCTGCTGCCGCGCCAACATCAACGGCGTCGGAGGCGTCACCATCGCGGACATCTTCGCCTTCCTCTCCGCGTGGTTCAGCGGCTGCACCGGCCAGGTCGGCCCGCCTTGCAACGGCATCAACGCGGACTTCAACTGCGACGGTTCGGTAAACATCGCGGACATCTTCGCGTTCCTGAATGCGTGGTTCGTCGGCTGTTCCTGAGCCGCGAATCCAAGTGATCTCATCAAGGCCCCGGCGACCGTCGCCGGGGCCTTTTCCATGCGCAGCTGTGGACGCGCGGGCTCTGGATCACGTCCCATAACGCGAGTTGTCCCGGGCGCGATCGACTTGTCATGCCGCGTGTCGCGCGGCGTCGAATGTGCTGTCTGCGCGCCGGGTGCGGTGCGCTCACGCTTGCTTGCAGGAGATGTGCCATGAATCGTTTCACGCGCTGGGCGCTCCGTGGTGTTCGTCGTGCTCGCCCGAGTGGTGGAGAGGGCGGCGCGCTGATGGAAACGCTCGAACCCCGCTCGCTTCTAGACGGCGCGCTGCCGCTGGTGATTCTCTCGGTTTCCAATCCGAGCGCCGCGGAGCACGACTCGATGATCGGTCGGTTCACGATCACGCGCTTCGGCAACATCGACTCGCCGCTGCCCGTGCGCTTCCAGATCGCCGGCACGGCCACGCCCGGCGCGGACTACACGGGGCTCAGCGGCCTGGCGACCATTCCGGCCGGTCGGCGCACCGTAACGCTGCCGATCATCCCGATCGACGATCTGGCGGTGGAGGGTGACGAGACGGTGCGGGTGATTCTGACCCCCGACAGCGCGAACTACCGGCTGGACACCACCGCCGCGCTGAACCGCAATCGTGTCATCACCATCACCGATGACGACAACCGCCCGACGATCAGCATCGCCACGCCCGACCCGCTCGCGGGCGAGACCGGCAACGACACCGCGATGTTCACGATCCGGCGCACCGGCGCGACGGACCTGCCGCTGACGGTGAATATCCGTATCGCCGGCTCCGCCACGCCGACGGTGGACTATGAGGCGCTGCCCACCAGCGTGACGTTCCAGCCCGGCCGGCGGGCCGCGTTCCTCACCGTGCGCGTGAACAACGATGCGCTGCTGGAGGGCAACGAGACGGTGCGCGTCATCATCCAGCAGTCCGAGACGGACAGCTACGCCCTCAAGCTGGATGATCCGAGTTCGTTCCGGCGCGCCATCTTCATCCAGGATCGCCCGCTGGTGACGCTCTTTGTCACCGATCCGCTTGCCACCAGTTTCCCCGCCGACACCGCCGAGTTCACGCTCTTCCGCACCGGCCCGGTGGATGAGCGATTGCAGGTCGCGTTCCGGCTGGAGGGCTCCGCCATCGCGGGCACCGACTACGAGCGGCTTCCCTCGATCCTGACTATTCCCGCTGGGAGTTCCTTCACCCGCATCACCATCCGCGGCCTGAACGCCGAGCTGACCCAGCAGATCAAGTCCGTCCGCCTGGTGCTCACGCAGCTTTCCACATACAACCTGGATACCTCTTCGCAGGGGCGCAGCAGCGGCGTGGTGAGCATCATCGACGACACCTTCCCGCCCGGGGTCTGATACAACCCCCGTACGCACGTGCAGTACATAGCCCGGCTCGGCCCGGAATCTCATCAGCCCGCTCGCTCTCGAAGAAGGAACTCAGAGCGAGCAGAGTACTCAGAGAACAGCCGAGCGAGGAATGGCAT
The DNA here is from genome assembly GCA_043776515.1 of Phycisphaerales bacterium. Taxonomy (GTDB): domain Bacteria; phylum Planctomycetota; class Phycisphaerae; order Phycisphaerales; family UBA1924; genus UBA4658. Next base: position 1,171 of record JAYVRG010000091.1, on the reverse strand, counting down.
CTCGCTTCGCCCATTTCGTTGTTTTTTCCGCTTTCCTCTGATCTCTCCGCTTCCTCTGAGTTCCTTCTTCTGGTATCCCGGTGGCGGACGATGCCCACCGAGGGAGGGCTCGTATTCGTGTCAGTTGGCGCGTATCATCGCTCTTCCCCTTTTGGAGCCAGCCGCGCCATGCCGCACGTGATCGCCGAACCCTGCATCGGAACCAAGGACACCTCCTGCGTGGAGGTCTGCCCGGTGGACTGCATCCACCCGACCAAGAACGAGCAGGAGTTCGGCAAGTTCGACCAGCTGTATATTGATCCGGACACCTGCATCGACTGCGGCCTGTGCGTGGACGAGTGCCCCGTGAAGGCGATCTTCCCCGAGGAGGACCTGCCCGGGGAGTGGAAGAAGTACGTCCAGATCAATCTGGATTTCTTCAAGAAGTAGACCGGCGCGGCGACATGCCGCTTGCCCACCCTCGCATCTTGTTCGAACGAAGTTAGGTGCCAAGTAGTTGCGATTGTTGCGCTCTGCGCTTGTGTACAGGTGCCTTGTGTGGTCTAATTGATGATGAGACCGATTGTGTCTTCTTAGTGAAAGGGCCACCCGATGATCCAGCGCGCCCGCTTCTGTTGCACAGTTCTGAGTTGTCTGCTCGGCGCGTTCGCCTTCTCCGGCCGTGCCAACGCGCAGGCCTGCGCCCCGGGCACGTTCAGCAGCACCGGGAACTCGCCATGTACGGCCTGTGTCGCGGGCACCTTCGCCGCGAACGCGGGCTCCACGACGTGTACGCCCTGTCCCGCCGGGCGCTTCGCGGCCGGAACCGGGAACACCTTCTGTTCCACCTGTCCCGCCGGGCGCTTCGCGGCCGGAACCGGGAACACCTTCTGTTCCACCTGCGGCTTGGGCACGTTCTCGACCGGCGGCGCGGCCGTCTGTTCCCCGTGCCCCGCTGGCTCATTCGCATTGGGCGGGTCCGCGTCGTGTACTCCATGCCCCGCCGGGACAGTGTCAAACACCGGCGCCGCAAATTGCACAGCGTGTCCGGCGGGCACCTTCGCCGCGAACGTGGGCTCCACGACATGCACGCCCTGCCCCGCCGGTAGCTTCGCGGCCGGGACCGGGAACACCTCCTGTTCCTTCTGCGCAGCGGGCACGTTCTCGCCCGGCGGCGCGGCCTCCTGTTCCC
>JAYVRG010000090.1:0-50196 GCA_043776515.1 Phycisphaerales bacterium | reverse complement strand
GCTCCGAGCTGGACTCGGCCCGATGTTTGCTCGTCACCGTCCTTCCCCAGCAGTTGCCCCGAATGCGACACCCCACCGGTTGGCGGCTACAAACGCCGCGCCGCTCAGCACGCCCACCAACACAGAAGGGCCTCCCATGGAGGCCCTTCTACTTCTGGCAAGTGGAGCGGAGGAGACTCGAACTCCCAACATCTAGCTTGCAAAGCTAGCACTCTACCAATTGAGTTACCGCCCCGATTCTGATTCATCCAGCTCTCAAACCGAGGCGGGTTCCGGCGGTCCGAGACCGAATCCTACACCCGAACGGCCCCCTTTTCCGCAGCGTTTTTCAACTTTGTTCTACATCTTCTTCGCCACCTGAGCCAACCCTCACCCGGCCATCAGCCCGCCATCACACCGCCACACTAGCATCAAACAGGGTGTGGGCAACATCCCCGCGCTCACGCCGCGGCACGGCGATCCCCATGCTCTCCCAACGCGGCACGCCCAAATGGATCGCACCTCTCCTGGTCATCATTCTCGTTGTCGCCGCGCTCTCGCTGGCTCGTGAGATTCTGATCCCCATCGCGCTCGCCACGCTGCTCGCGTTCCTGCTCACCCCAATCTGCTCCCGGCTCGAACGTCTCCACATTCCGCGCCCCGTCGCCATCGCCATCGTCATGGCGGTCGTCATCTCCGCTGTCGGCGCGGCGGGCTGGATCATCGAGGGCCAGGCCTATCAGCTTGCCTCTCACCTGCCCGAGTACAAATCCAGCATCATCGCCAAGCTCCAATCCTTCCGCGTCTCGCACGGACGCGTGCTCGGCGAGGCCAGCAAAGCCATCGCAGATGTTGGCCGCGAGATCGGCGGCACACCGGCGGCGGCAGGGCCCGCTTCACTCGACGCCGCCGCCGCGAATGCCGGTCCGATTTCCGTCAAGGTCGTCGAAGTGCCCTCGCCGCCCTTCGAGTACGCCCGCTCACTCTTCACTCCACTCCTCAGCCCAGTCGCCACCGCCGCCATCGTCATCATCTTCTCGATCTTCATGCTCCTGAAGCGCGAAGACCTCCGCGACCGCCTCGTCAAGCTCCTCGGCGAGCGTTCCATGCACATCACCACCCCCGCGCTGGACGATGCCGCCCAGCGCGTCACTCGCTATCTCCTTCTCCAGACCGTTGTCAACGGCAGCGTCGGCCTCATTGTCGGCCTCGGGCTTCTCCTGCTCGGCGTTCCCGGCGCGCTGGTCTGGGGTCTGCTCACCGCGCTCCTTCGTTTCGTCCCCTACATCGGCACCTGGATCGCCGCGGCTTTCCCCATCATCCTCTCCCTCGCCGTAGCCCCCGACTTCAAGCAGCCCATCATGGTCGCCGCGCTCATCGCCGCCGTCGAGATCACCGCCGGTCAGTTCGTCGAGCCGCTGCTCTTCTCCTCCGGCACCGGCGTCTCCTCCATCGCCATCCTCGCCTCCGCCCTATTCTGGACATGGCTCTGGGGCCCCGTCGGCCTGCTCCTGGCCACACCGCTCACCGTTTGCCTTGCCGTCATCGGGCGCCACATTCCGCGTTTCTCCTTCCTCGAAACACTGCTCGGTGATGGCGTCGCGCTCCGACCCGAAGCTCGGCTCTACCAGCGCCTCCTCGCCGGCGACCACGAGGAAGCCGCGCTCATTCTCCGCGCTAGTCCCGCCGCCACACCGACGGAACTCTTCGACACCCTGCTCCTCCCCGCCATGCGCCTGGCCGAGGCCGACCGCCACCGCGAGCAGCTCGACGATGACCAGCAACGCACCATTCTCGAACTCGCCGCGCTTCTGATCGAAGATGTCAGCGCCCACCCACGCGGCACTATTCCCCCGGCAAGCCCCGGCCCGCTCATCGCCTGCATCGCCTCGCGCGATGCCGCTGATGAACTCGCCTGTCGCATGATCGCCCGCCAACTCGATCCCGCGTATTTCTCCACCAGCATCATCTCCTCGGATTCCCTCACCGGCGAGACGCTCGAACGCATCGCCGCCCTCGCGCCCGCCGCCATCTGTATTTCCGCGCTCCCGCCGGTCGCCGCGCTGCACGCCCGCGTGCTCTGCAAACGCCTCCGCCAGCGATTTCCCGATCTCCACATCGTCGTCGGCCTCTGGGATGCATCCATATCCACTGCCGCCGCCCGAAGTCGCCTCGGCGACCTCGGCACCGAGTACGTCGTTACGAGCATCGCCCAGGCGCTTGCCACGCTCGAATCGCTCGTGCCGCGCGTGACCACCGCTCACGACCCCGCACGCCCCGCATAATCATCCCCACGATCAAAGACAAACGCCCGAAGTGCCTGCACTTCGGGCGTTTGGATGGATATCTGTGCATTGGAGCGGATGGAGCGATCAGCACCCGCCCGCGAACCACGCGCCGAGGAAGTCAAAGATATTCTGAGCGCTCAGCGTCCCGGCGGTTCCATCGCTGCCTGTACGCGCGTAGATCGAGCTTCCGAACCAGTCAGTCAGGAAGTCGAAGATATCGGTAACGGTCACACCCGCCACCTTGTTATAGTCCGCGGTGCAGCACGGCGTGTTGCTGAGTGCCGTCGCGTTGCACACCGACGCCGTAGCCACAAAGCTCGCGCCCGCCGTGCCGCCGGGTGCCGTGCAGTTGGCAAGTGCCACGCTCGCGTTGCACGTCGCTCCGCGGCAGCACACGCCCGACGACGGAATCACGCCCGCCGCAATGCTCACGCCCGCGACGCTCTCGTACGCGTATTCCACGATCGCACGCGGCTGCGAGAACGACGATGCGCTCAGCGAGATCCGCATCCACCCGTAGTGAACCGCGTTCGCGTTCGCCTCGTTCTGAAACCGGAACCCAACGATATTGTTCGAGCTGTTCAGATTGAACACCGCCGCGTTGGCCACGGCGGAGTTGTTGCTGCCGAACAGACTCGTGGCCCCGATCGGCGTGCCCACAGTCAGGTTCGACGCCTGCGTTCCCGCCGCCGCCGTGCCGACATACACGCCACCCGTGGGTGCCCCGGGATTGAACAACCCCAGTCCTCCTGTAGCCCAGGGATTCACATCCCACCCCGGAACCGCCGCGGGCGCGATGTTGTTCACACCCGTCACCACGTTCAGATACACACCCGCCGTCGTGGACGGAATGTTGATATTCACCGGCCCGCTATACACCACGCTCGCATCCGCCTTCTCCGCCGTTGCCACCGCTGTCACGGCGCACGCCGCCGCCAGCACGCCGAAGTGGACCTCCAGCCGCCGATGCAAGCCGACACTCCGAACCTCGTTCGGCGTTGACTCGCTCACGGACGACTCGCCAGTTGTTCCTGATGACACATTGACCATTGCACACCACCTTGAAAAACGGATATTACCCGACCCTGCCGCGCGATCGAACCCCCGAGCTTCCCAGCGTGCTCATGGGCCTCGCACCAGTCGCAGGAATCTTCCGCTTTAGGGTACTACATGAATGACAAAGCACCAATCAACTCATGGCGAATCCCACGCCCCGGACGTTATACAAACAGGATTCACGAAGCCGCGCCACGCCTCCGCAGGCCTCACCCCAGTCCATGCCAGTGCAACACGCGCTTCCCACTGGCACAATCGCGCACCGGAGCCCGACAACCTCCCGCGGCCAGCGTTTGCCGCAAGTTTCGCTCTCACGCTCACCCCTTGTTCACCTTCCCCCGCTCCCGGAACGCCAGCACGAACACCACCAGAATCGCCAGCGCGAATCCCCCAGGAATCAGCCAAATCATCTTCCAATCCATCTGCCCGCCGTTGGTGTAGTGTTTGGTCAGCACGCCAAACGCCTGCGCGCCGATCAGCATCCCCAGCCCCTGCGTGAGCAACACCAGAAACCCCTGCGCCTGCCCACGGATCGCCGGCGTAGCCGACTTGTCCGCGTAGATCATTCCCGTCACAAAGAAGAAGTCATAGCAGATGCCGTGCAGCAGAATCCCGCCCAGCACCATCCACTTGGTGTGCCCATCCCACGCCATCGCAAACAGCCCGTATCGCACCACCCACGCCAGCATCCCCACCGCCAGCATCCACTTCACGCCCAGCCGCGCGAAGCAGAGCGGCATCAGCACCATGAACAGAATCTCCGCCCCCTGCCCGAACGACATCGCCGTAGCCGCGGACCCGTTCACCGTCACGCCGCACGCATCCACAAAGCTGCGCGCCCCCGCGTAGTAGAACGCCAGCGGAATGCACAGCAGGAACGAGCAGAGCGCAAACACCGCATAGCTCGGCCGCTTCAGCAGCGCGAGTGAGTCCAGCCCCAGCACCTCGCGCACGCTCGGCTTTTTTCCCACCGACGGAGCAGGAGTATGCGGCAGCACAAACGAGAACATCCCAAGCACCACCGCCGCGCCACCCGCCAGATAGAACTGCGCCGCCGATGCATCCTTTTCCGGCAGCATTCCCACCGCCCAGTTGCCCGCGATCCACCCGATCGTCCCCCACACCCGCACCAGCGGGAACTGCTTCTCCCGGTTCGTCAGATTGTGGAATGAGAGACTCGTCGTCAGCCCGAGTGTCGGCATGTAGCAGAGCATGTGCGCCAGCAAGACCAGAATAAACGGATGCATGAACGCCGACCCGTCCGTCGCCGGGTTATACGCCTTGGCCATCATCGGCGCGAGCATCATCAGCCCGCCGCCAAGCAGATGCATCGCCGCCAGCACCCGCTCGGTCGCGAAGAACCGATCCGCGATCAGCCCCAGAAAGAACGGCGAGATGATCGCCGCGATCGGCCCCACCGAATACGCCGCCGCGATCAATCCCCCCATCCCCATCTTGTTCATGAACCCCGTCATGGAGACGTACCACGCCCCCCACACGAAGAACTGCAGGAACATCATCACCGAAAGCGGCACGATCGTCTTACGCTGGCCCGGCATCCCGTTGCTCATGCTGCTGCATCCCTCGCGCGATCACCTCCCGCCCCGGAACAACCCAGCGTACCACGTCTTCTCAGCCCATGCGCACCCCTCATCGACCCTGCAAATGCAGTCCACAGAGGTCGCAGAGGAAACACAGAGGTCACAGTTCGGGCCAACCCCTCGCCTTCTTCCTGTCCCACTCCAAATCCAAATCCTCTTCCAAATCTCTCTTCTTCTATCTTTCTCCGCGCCCTCCGTGTCCCCTCTGTGTCCTCCGTGGACTGTCTCTATTTCCCCGAAGATCGCGAAATCGGCCACCACACCTCCCCCACCACCATCACCGTCATCAACCCCATGATCCCGTTGCTCACCGCCCCGCCCACCACGATCCCCCACACCGCTGGCTCAAACGTTCGCGCCCACCACCAGCACGAAAAGTCCGTCATCAGCGCGATGCCCATAAATCCGATCATCACCGCCGCCACCCCGCGCGGCAGCCGCGTCATCCACGTCAGCCCAGCCAGCACGATCCCCAGCATCCCCAGCGCCGGCGCGTGCGCGTGCATACTCGCCGCCACGATCTTCACCGGGTTCGGGTCCACCTTCTTTCTGAACGCCACCCTCTTCAGATTCTCCATCGACGCCAGCCGGATCGCCGCGGCCTTCGGATCCTTCCCATTCGCCGCGTGGCAACTCACGCAACTCGACGCGATGATCTCGCTCGGGCTCGCCGCGCCCAAATCAATGCTGTCGTAGTCTTCCGTTATCCGTCCGCTCTTCACCCACTTCAGCAGCACCTCGCGTTGCTCCTTGCTCAGCGTCTCCGGATGCCCGCGCTCCAGCGATGTCTGCAATACCGGTACCCGATCCAGCCCGTGATACGCCGCCCGCACATCATCCATCGTGAACTCGGGCGACTCATCCCGGTTCCCATCCTGATAGATCAGATGCGCCGCCGACGCCCCCATGCCCAGCAGCAACACAACCATCAGCCCGGTCAAACCAAGGCGAGCGAAGACCGGAAGTGATCGAAGCTGAAACGTCGTCATACGCTCATTTTTCCTGTCCTAATCCTGCTCCTAATCCTAATCATTTTCGTCCCCCGTCTTTCTCCTCTGCTCACACCTTGAGCACCCCCGCCTCTACCTTCACCACCTCTCCCTTCACCACCGCCTGATTCGCCAGTATCGCCACGATCGACGACCGCGCCCCGGACACCACATCACACCCCGGCATCTTCCCCTCCAGCGCGGCCTTCACAAAGTCCTCCAGCGCGTACCACAGCGACTTGTTCGGTAATCCCACTCCATCCTTGAGCGCCCCCTGCGCCGCCAGTTTCGTCGCGTCCGCGATCAGCGTGATTCCCTCATCGTTGAAGAACTGCTGCCGGTTCGCGTACACCTCCCACCCCTGCGTCGGCGCATCCGCCTCCTTGAACATCCACCCGTGCGTCCACGCGAGCTTCACCGCCGCGTTCGTGCCGCGCAGCACCTCAAACTTCCCGCCGTAGCTGTTCGCCAGCGATCCATTCCACGCGAACCGAGATCCATCCTCAAACCCAAAGTTGCACGCGGCCGTATCCGCCACCGTGCGTCCATCGTCATTCGCCCGCACGCTCCCGGTCCCGAAGATGCTCGTCGGCCACTTCCCCGTGTACCAGTGCATCACATCAAACTGCTGCGCCCCCCACTCTCCCGCCAGCCCGAGCGAGACATCCGCGTCCAGCCGCCAGTTCTCCGCTTTCGTTCGCGCCGCGTCCGCACCCGCCGGAGCCGGGAACCGCCACGACTCCTTCTTGAAGCACTGCGCCTCTCCCTCCACAAAGTCGCGCACCGCATCAGACCGGAAGAACTTCCGCGCCAGTTTGTAAATCGGATTCGATCGCCCCTCGAACCCCACCGCGAACACCTTCTTCTCCGTACCAGCCGCCGCGGCCACCGCCGCCGCGATCTGCTTGCAATCCTCCGCGGTGTGCGCCAGCGGTGCCTCGCAATACACATGCTTCCCGGCCTTCACGCAATCAATCGCGATCTGCGTGTGCAGGTGCGTCGGCGTCGCGATGATCACCGCCGCCATGTCCTTCACCTTCCCCAGCATCTCCGTGTGGCTCGCAAACGCCTCGGCGCCAGCGGTGCGCTTCGCCGCGCCCTCACGCCGCGACGCATCCACATCGCACACCCCCACCACCTTCACCATCTCCATCTTCGCCAGCTCGGCGAGAATCTGCCGCCCCTGCCGCCCCGCGCCCACCAATCCCACCGTCAGCGGCCCCGCCGCGCTCGTCCAGTGCGCCCGCGCCAGCGTCGGCAATATCGCCGCCACCGTCAGCGCCCCCGCCGCTTGCACCCCCCGACCCACAAACTCGCGCCTCGTGCTCCGCATCATGCCGCTCCCATCTTCTGTCGCAGGTGGCTCTCCCACCCGCGCTCGGTGTGTACGTACGAATCAAACCCTTCGCTCATCCGCTCCCCACGCCCCCCCCACCCGCCCAACACCACGAGCGCGGTAGACCACGCGTCCGCCATCGCGCACGCGTGCCGCCCCCCATCCCGCACCACCACCACCGCCGTATCCACCCCGCTCACCGCCATCCCCGTCCGCGGATCGACGATGTGCGATTCCACACCCGTGCTACCCGTTCGCGTGCCACGGGTTCGCCGCGCTTCGCGGCAACCCGTGCTGTTGCAACAACCATCTGAAGTCGTCGATAGTCGTTCGCCCCCCGTGCCCATCACGGGTTGCCCGGCGAAGCGCCGAGCGAACCCGTGGCACGGCGCGGCCAACCCGTGCGCCCCTGCAACCGCGTCTGAACTCCCCTCCCCCCGAAACCCCCGCGGCGCACTCACCCCCATCGCCGCATCCTTGAGCATCACTTCCATTCCCTCCCCCTCCGACCGCACCCCCACCTTCCATCCTTCCGCTCCCTCCGGCGCACCAATCCCCACCACCGACGAAGTCCCCCCATGCAGCAGCGCACACCTCACCCCACACTCCCGCACCACCTCCGCCGCGCGATCCAGCGCCCACCCCTTCCCCACCGCGCCAAAGTCCAACATCCCACCCTCTCCGCACCGCACATCAAACGCCCCATCACTCTCCACCCGCACCCGCTCGCAGAGTTCCAGTAACTCCCGCATCTCCGAGTCCACCCGCGCCGCCCCATCCCGGTTCAGCCGCGACGCATCGCTCCCCGGCTCAAACCGCGACACCCGCCCGTGCCAATCCTCCACCACCCGGATCGCCTCCTCCCCCACCGCGCGAAGATGCCCCTCGTCCTCCCCTTGGAGCACAAACTCAAACCGCGTCCCCATGGCGTGCGTTGCCAGAAGCAGCATCAATCCTCACTCACAACTCACTGTCCACGCGGCGAAACGGAAGGAACTCGGAGCCAGCAGAGTAAGCAGAGAACAACAGAGAGTGAACAGGACGGGAAATGCCTTGCTTACACAGTCCTTTAGCCCTGTTTCATCTCCGCTCTCTCCGCTTCCTCCGAGTTCCTTCTTCCCTTCCGATCACGCCTTGCTCGCCACCATCCCCTTCGGATCAAACACAAACGCCCCGCCTTCCCACATGCTCCGTGTCGCAAGGTCCACGATCACCATCACCTTGAGCCCCAGCTCCACGCTGCTCAGCGGCTTCTCACGCGTCCGGATGCTCTGTAACCAGCCAACGCGGTGCGCATCCTGATCGTCCCCGATATTCGCGCACTTCACAACCTTCTCTTCCACCTCTTCGCTGAACGTCGGCTCAGGCCGCACCGTGCAGTTGTTGCCGCCCAGATAAATATTCCCCTTATGCCCGCGGATCATCGTCTCCAGACCCGCCTGATTGCACGTCGACCCGACCACGATCATCTGGTGCCCAGTCTCAAACTGCACCGCGATGTGGATGTTGTCGTGGTTCTCCATCGCCTTGTCCACCAGATGCCCGCCCGTCGCCACCACGCGCGTCGGCCAGCCCTGATCCAGCGCCAGCATCAGCGGCGTCATCACATGCACCAGCAGATCCCCGATAATCCCCGTGCTCGTCTTGCGATACCGGCGCCACTGCGAGTACAGCTTTGGGTCCCACGGCATGCTCCCCAGCGGCCCGCACCACGTCGCCCAATCAACATCCTCTCCCACCTTCCAGTTCTTGTCGTATCCATAGTGCCACTCTCCCTCCTTGCTATTGCGGCAGTAGCTCGTCTGGCTGAACGTCGGCACACCGATGTACCCGTCCTTGATCAGCTTCTTCGCCTCAAGGTAGTTCGGCAGCCGCGTCTTCTGCGTGCCGACCTGCACGATCACATCCGGATTCGCCGCGGCCACCCGCGCCAGTTCCAGTGCCATCCCCAAGTTCAGCGTCATCGGCTTCTCGAGATACACATCCTTGCCAGACAGAATCGCCTCGATGCCGTTCACCGAGTGGCAATGCTCCGGTGTAGCAACTACCACGCCATGAATGTCCTCGCGCGCCAGCAGCTCCGCCGACTTCCGATACGTATCCACCTTCACACCCGGCTGCGCCGCTTCAATCTTGCTCTTCCCCTGCTCCAGATACTTCTTGTTCAGGTCGCAGATCGCCACCACCTGCACCTTCTCCCTGTTCTTCTTCGCGATATCCACCATCGACAGGCAGTGCCCAAGCCCCATCGCGCACGCGCCCGGCTCCCCGCCCACGCCGATCACGCCGATCCGCAACACATCCCCATCCTTCAATGAAGGCCGGGCCTTCGCCTTCCCAACCGGCTGATCATCCATCTTGAACGCCGGAGCCGGCCGCGCCATCGCCCGCCCCGCGCTCGCCCCCAGCGCCATCACCGCCGCCGCACCCGCGGCGAGCTTGGAACTCGTCGCCAGGAACCGCCGACGCGACTCCATAAACTGCTCCCCGTTTCCCAAGTCCTGACGATTGCTCTCATGGCTCACGGCGTGGCTCCGTTTGTGATTTCCGCCTCAAACATTTCTTCGATCCCCACTCACCATACGGCCAACTCCCCCATCACGCAACCGCATTTCCCCCCATTTGTGCTATCGTGCGTGGCATGGGCTTACTAGCCCATGTTCGGGCCGCCGCGGCCCGAGTCTTTTCTTCCCTGCTCCCTCCACATTGAGATTCCCTCATGCCCCGCCCCATCACCCTCTTCACCGGCCAATGGGCCGACCTCCCCCTCGAAAAACTCGCCGCGCTCGCTGGCCATTCCGGCTGGAAGTACGACGGGCTGGAACTCGCCTGCTGGGGCGACCACTTCGATGTCCAGCTCGCGCTCTCAGATCACTCCTACTGCAAATCCCGCCACGACCTCCTCGCCCGCCACTCGCTGAAGACTTGGGCCATCAGCAACCACCTCGTCGGCCAGGCCGTCTGCGACCCCATGTGGGGGGGCGACATCCGCCACAAGTCCATCCTCCCCGCCCGTATCTGGGGTGATGGCAAACCCGCGGCCATCCAACAACGCGCCGCCCAAGAGATGATCCACACCGCCCGCGCCGCCGCCAAGCTTGGTGTCTCCGTCGTCAACGGCTTCACCGGCTCCTCCGTCTGGCACAAGCTCTACTTCTTCCCGCCCACTGCCCAATCCGAAATCGACGCCGGCTATCAGGACTTCGCCGACCGCTGGGGACCGATCCTCGACGAGTACAAAAAAGAAGGCGTCCGCTTCGCCCTCGAAGTCCACCCCACCGAAATCGCCTACGACATCCACACCACCCGCCGCGCCCTCGAAGCCGTCAACCACCATCCCGCGTTCGGCTTCAACTTCGATCCCTCCCACCTGCACTGGCAGTTCGTCGATCCCGTCGCGTTCATCCGCGCCTTCCCCGATCGCATCTTTCACTGCCACATCAAAGACTGCATCCGCACACTCGATGGTTCCACCAGCATCCTCGGCTCGCATCTCAACTTCGGCGACCCGCGCCGCGGCTGGGATTTCCGCTCCCCCGGCCGCGGCGAGATCAACTTCGAGGAAATCATCCGCGCTCTCAACCACGCCGGGAGGGGGGGATACTCCGGACCTCTCAGCGTCGAATGGGAAGATTCTGGCATGGACCGCCTCCACGGCGCGGCCGAATCCGCCAACTTCGTCCGCCAACTCGACTTCCCCTCCAACAAAACCGCCTTCGATTCCGCCTTCGACACAAAAGAGCCTCTGGCGTAAGCCAGAGGTCATATTCTTCCCGCATTCGTCTCCCGCCCCGTACACCTCCGGCCCACGCCAGAGGCACCTTGAGGAGTCCCCCCATGCTGCACCGCATCCTCGCCCTCGCCGCCGCATCTCTTCTCTCCTCCACCACCCTCGCCCAGCCCACCGACGCGCCCGCAACTCCGCCCATCCAATCTAAACCCACCACCAAATCTCGCCCCACCATCTACAACGAAAAAGCCGACGCCAAGCAGCAGATCGCCGCGGCACTCGCCGCCGCAAACGCCAACAACCGGCGGGTCCTCATCCAGTGGGGCGGCAACTGGTGCCCCTGGTGCATCCTCCTCGACAAAACCATGAAGGCCGACAAGGCCCTCGCCAAGGAACTGAGCTACGAGTACGACGTCGTACACATCGACGCCGGTCAGCCCGATGACAAAAACCTCGACCTCGCCACCACCTACGGCGCGGACCTCAAGAAACACGGCTTTCCCTTCCTCACCATCCTCGACGCCACGGGCAAGCCCCTCGCCAATCAGGAAACCTCCTCGCTCGAACTCAAGGACGCGAGCGGCGAGTCCGTCCTCGGCAAAGACCAGGGCCACGATCCAAAAAAAGTCCTCGACCTCCTGAAGAAGCACGAAGCCACACCCGTGCTCGCGCAAGACCTTCTCGACAAAGCCCTCGCCGATGCCAAAGCCGCGAACAAGTCCATCCTCATCCACTTCGGCGCGCCCTGGTGCCCGTGGTGCCATCGTCTCGAAAACTGGATGGCCAAACCCGAGGTCGCCGCGCTCCTCTCCAAAGACTTCATCCCCGTCAAGATCGATCAGGACCGCAACACCGGCGGCCTGAACATGCTCACGAAGATGCGCACCAACAACAACGGCGGCATCCCCTGGTTCGCCTTCCTCGATTCCTCCGGCAAACCCATCGCCACTTCAACCGTGAACAATGCCAACCTCGGCTTCCCCGCCGAACCCGGCGAGATCGAGCAGTTCGGCGTCCTCTTCCGCAAAGCCGCCAAAAACCTCACCTCCGCCGATATCGACGCCCTCACCACGTTGCTCAAATCCGACAAACCCGCAACACCCGGCCACTGATTCCCCCTCCTCACACACTTCTTCTCTGCGCCTCAGCGTCTCTGCGGTGAACTTCTTTCTCCCATGACCAACGCTCCCCTCTCCTACGGCATGATCGGCGGCGGCCAAGGCGCCTTCATCGGCGCCGTCCACCGCACCGCCGCATCCCTCGACGGTCACTGGCGTCTCGCCGCCGGCGCGCTCTCCTCCACCCCCGACAAGTCCATCGCCAGCGCCCGCGACCTCAATCTCCCCGCCGATCGCACATACACCACTTGGCGCGACATGCTCGCCAAGGAATCCGCCCGTCCCGCCGCCGAACGGCTCCACGCCGTCTCCATCGTCACGCCCAACGCCACGCACTTCGAGATCGCCCTGGGCTTCGTGACCGCCGGCTTCAACGTCATCTGCGACAAGCCGATGGTCGTCTCCTCCGCGCAGGCCGCGCAGCTCGCCGCCGCCGTTAAGCAATCCAACACCCTCTTCGCCGTCACCTACAACTACACCGGCTACCCGATGGTCAAGCAGGCCGCCGCCATGGTCCGCGCGAATGAACTCGGCCCCATCCGCAAGGTCTTCGTCGAGTATCACCAGGGCTGGCTCGCTACCAACCTCGAATCCACCGGCCAGAAGCAGGCCGCGTGGCGCCAGAATCCCGCCCTCGCCGGCGGCGCGGGCGCCATCGGCGACATCGGCACCCACTGCGAGAACCTCCTCTCCACCGTCACCGGCCTCGAGATCGAATCCCTCGCCGCCGACCTCGCCTCCCTCGTCCCCGGGCGCGCCCTCGACGACGACGCCACCGTCCTCATCAAACTCTCCGGCGCGCACGCCGCGCCCCACGCCCGCGCCCTCATCACCATCACCCAGATCGCCGTTGGTGAGCAGAACAACCTCACCCTCCGCATCCACGGCCAGCGCGGCTCCCTCCTTTGGCAGCAGGAACACCCCAACTCCCTCACCTGGCACAAAGACGACGGCTCCACCCACATCCTCTCCCGCGCCGGCACCGGCCTGCACGACTCCGCCGCCCGAAGCTCACGACTCCCCACCGGCCACCCCGAGGGATTCCTCGAAGCATTCGCCAACGTCTACGCCGCCATCGCCGCCGCCATCCGCGCCAACAACGCGGGCCACCCCCCCACCGGCATCGCGCTCGAATACCCCACCCTCGCCGACGGTGCCCGCGGCACCCGCTTCATCGAACGCACCCTCGAAAGTGCCCGCCAAGGCAGCCGTTGGTTGGCGATATAAGGGATTACCCCTTCTTTCGACTCACCACTCCCCACTCCTTCAATCCACATTTGTCTGGTAAAATATCGGCATCCGTCCTGTCTTTGACTGGTAATCCTCAGATTTGTTCGTACAATATACGGATGGACGAGCCCGACTTCTCATTCCGTGATGCTCTTCTCGATGGCCCCGCCCATCGCCGCGGTGCCGCGCTCAATCCCGGCAATCGCTTCGAGGACATCAAGCTCCACGTACTCGGCGAGGAGATCGACCGCCAGTGGATCGAGCACGAACGCGAGGATGGCACCCTCCATCGCGTCGAGCGCCAGGTCTTTCTCGACAAAACCCAGCGCATCATCAATCGCGTCGAGGCGACCTCTGATGTCCCCTTCGACTGGACCCTGAACCCCTATCGCGGCTGCGAGCACGGCTGCATCTACTGCTTCGCGCGTCCCTACCACGAGTTCCTCGGCTTCAGCAGCGGCCTGGACTTCGAGACCAAAATCATCGCCAAGCCCGACGCCCCCAAACTCCTGCGCCGCGAACTCGCCGCGCGTTCCTGGCGCCCCGAACCCATCGTCATGTCCGCCATCACCGACATCTACCAGCCCCTCGAACACAAAATGCGGATTGCCCGTCAGTGCCTCGAAGTCCTCGCCGACTGCGGCCAGCCCGTCAGCACCATGACCAAGAGCGCGCTCGTCCTCCGTGATATCGACCTCTGGTCGCGGCTGGCCAAGATGAACGCCGGGCGCGTCACCATCACCCTCGTCACCCTCGACGCCGATCTCGCCCGCACCCTCGAGCCCCGCGCCTCCGCGCCCGCCGGCCGCCTTCGCGCCATCCGCGAACTCACCGCCGCCGGAATCCCGGTCTCCGTCAACATCGCCCCCATCATCCCCGGCCTGACCGATGTCGAAGTTCCCACCATCCTTAAAGCCGTCGCCGATGCCGGTGCTCAAAGTGCCGCATGGGCACTTCTCCGCCTCCCATACCAGGTCAAAGACCTCTTCCTTGACTGGCTGCAACGCAACGTCCACCCCGACCGCGCCCGCAAAATCGAATCCCTCATCCGCCAATCCCGCGGCGGCAAGCTCTACGACGCCTCCCACAACCGCCACACCGGCAACGGCCCATTCGCCGCGCAAATCGCCCAGACCTTCGATGTCTTCACCCGCCGCTACGGCCTCAACCGCGACATCCGCCCCCTCTCCTCCGCCCACTTCCGCCGCCCCGACACCAGCGGCCAAATCTCCCTCTTCTAGACGATATTGTGCCACGGGTTGCCGCTGCTCTGAGCGGCTACCCGTGCGAGAGCGCCAATGCGCCCAGCACCGGTAGGCCCCAAAGCGGGCCAACCGGTGGCACGCATTTCGAATCACGCGTGGTACAGTGCCCCACTCCACCGGAGCATCCCCATGATCCCCCACCACCTCACCCGCCGCGCCTTCGTCGGAACCACCGCCGCAAGCATCGCCGCCATGGCCACCATTCGCGTGCGCGGCGCAAGCAAAAGCGGACTGGATCCCGCGATCGTCGGCACCGGCGAGCACACCTACGAGTGCATCCACGACTGGGCGAAACTCCCGCCCTCTCTCGCCTTCGGCAACACCCACGGCGTCGCCATCGACGCGTCGGGCAACGTCCACATCAAGCACACCGTCCACGCCAGCAGCTCCAGCGCGGATGCCATCTGCGTCTTCGATCCCGATGGCACGTTCATCCGCTCCTGGGGCGCGGAGTTCAAGGGCGGCGCGCACGGGCTGACGCTCTCCCGCGAAGGCGACAACGGCAAGGACGAATACCTCTATCTCTCCGACTGCAACCGCGCGGTGGTCCGCAAAACCACGCTCAAGGGCGAGACGGTATTGGACATCGCCTGGCCGCAGGACTCCGGCGTGTACGCATCCAAGCCCGAATACAAGCCCACAAACGTCGCGATCGTGCCGCGCAATAAAACTCCCAGCACAGGCACGGACTACTCCGGCCACATCTTCATCGCCGACGGCTACGGCAAAAGCTGGATTCACCACTACAGCCCCGCCGGAGCATACCTCAACACCTTCGGCGGCCCCGGCAAAGAGCGCGGCCAGGTTTCCTGCCCGCACGGCATAGCCATCGACACCCGCGGCGCGGAGCCGCTCATCGTCATCGCCGATCGTTCCAACCGCCGCCTCCAGTATTTCTCCCTCACCGGCCACCACACCGGCTTCGTCACCAGTGAACTCCGCTCCCCCTGCCACTTCGACCAGCGCGGCAACCTGCTGCTGGTCCCGGACCTCGACGCCCGCGTCACCCTGCTGAACGAGAAGAACGAACTGGTCGTTCATCTCGGCGACGGCGGCAACTACGGCCTGCGCGACAAGCCGCGCGAGCAGTTCATCCCCGGCAAGTTCATCGCCCCCCACAGCGCGTGCTTCGATGCCCACGGAAACATCTACGTCGTCGAGTGGGTCGAGGTCGGTCGCGTCACGAAGTTGCGCAAGGTGTAATCAGGGTGGTCCGCCGCTCCGCGGCGGTGCCTTCCAACCACCATCACACCAACTTGTGATCGCCCGCAATCAGCCGCAGGTCCGCCACCCTCGTCCGCATCGCCGACGGCGGCACGCCATACTCGCGCCGGAACGCATCGCAGAAGTGGCTGTGGCTGGCAAAGCCCAGATCAATCGCCATCGCCGCAAGATCTGACGATCGCTCGTGCAACCGGTCCAGCGCGATCCGCAGCCGCAGCCGGTTCAGATACCGATGGATCGGCAGCCCCGCGTGCTTGCGAAACAGCCGGCAAAGATGAAACGGCGACACATGCACATGCTTCGCCACATCCTTGATCGACAGCCGCTCCGAGCAGCGCATCGCCATGAACGCCTTCGCGTTTTCCGCGATCTCCGCGTGCGCCCGGATCGTCTTCCGGCGCGGCCCCGCCAGCGAGCCGACCTGCTCAAACGCCCGCGCGACGCTGATCCGCAGCACGTTGATCGCCGATTCCTCCACCAGCTCGCGATCCGCGTCCTGCCCGCGGCACGCCTCATTGAACATCGAACGCATCAGCAGAAACGCCCCGGGGTCCGACGGCGCAACCGTGAACGGGAACGGCGTATCGCGCCGCTGCGCCGCCGCCGGATCATGCTCGCGCACCGCCTCCAGCACCACCTCGTCGCTATACGTCACGAACACCGTCTCATCGCCGATCGCCCCAGGATGGCTGGTGCGGAAGACATCGCCGGAGTTCTGGAACACCACGCTGTTCGGATCACACGTCAGGATGCGCCCCGCTGGCCCACCGATGTGCATGCGGAACACGCCGCGCGTGGGGAACGTCAGCGTGTGCGCCCCGGAGCGCACATCCTGCCCGACCTCCTCCGTCTTGGGGCGGCAGCGCGTATATCCAATCGTGATTGGCGCGCGTTCATAGACGGTGCCGCGCGACGGCCAGCCGCCCAGCACGGTGCGTCCCGGGCGCACCGGCGCCTGACACTCGCAACCACCGGATTCGCCGAAATAAAAATCGTACTTGTGGAGTGCCACGCTGTTGGCCCCGATTCGGACTCAGCGGGCTGCTCTTCGTTCGCGCGCGAAAAGCGATACCCGAACAATGAAACGACCGCCCGGCGTCTTGGCCGGCCGCGACTGCCACGCTTCCCAGCAGCGATGTTCCGTGAGCCATCGGAACGCCGCCGCCCCCTCCCGATCAGTCCCACAAGGGCGCGTCAGTCCCCGCACGATGGCCATTGGGATGCACGCCGAGCCGTTTTCCGCCAGCGCATCTCCACAATGTTGGACGCCCCACACCGAAAACAGTTCCGGCGTGATACAGACATCCCCATGTGCGGGTTCTGGTCTGTGGGAATATCCATCGCGGAATTGCGTCAGAACCCATCGAACACGCAGGATTCGAGCATGAATCCGGCACCGACTCGACGCACGCACGACATTGGTTTCAAGAAGCGGCGCACATGCCCACCGGGGCGATCCTCATCGCGAAGCGGCCACCGTCTCTATCTTCACTGAAACCCCATCCGGCACGCACTGCGCGGCCGACAACGAGAGACACTTGGAATCATTCTCGCACGGCGACCCCAGAATGCACGTCGCCAGATGCATCGCCTCCGACTCATTCCGCGGCAGCGACTTCTGCGGCCCAGACAACGCCACCATCAGCGCGTGATCCGCCGAGGCCGTACACGCCTGACCGACCGAGACGCACTTCAACTCCTGTGGCGTTACTTCGGTGAGGCACTTGTTCTCGGACCATTCGTGCTGCTTCATCTTCACGCACTGCATCTGCCCGCGCGAGCCGCGATAGATCGCCATCACCATCGAACGCTCGACGTTGCCAGGGTCAACCCGGTCACCGGCGAAGGCGAGTTGCGGAATGCCCGTGCCATGAAGTTCGTGATCGTCGATCGGTGTCGTGGCCAGATGGCGAACAATCACGGGTACCTTGGGCGCGATGGTGTCGTTCCCGCTATTGCCGGTGCCGTTGTTGTTCGTCGCCACAGTCGCGCCCGGCTTGGTCGGCTGCATCATCGCCGGAAGCGCAAACACCAGCGCCAGCCCAGCCGCGGCCGCGAGACCGATCCCCGCCATTCCCGCGCCCGATGAGAACCACGCGCGCTGGCGCACGACCGCTGGCTCACCCACCAGCCGCAGCCCCGGAGTGCTCGCGTCGGATTCGAGCTGCTCGACCTCCATCGCCATGCGAACCAGGTTGTTGATGCGTCGATCGTTCATGGCAGCCCTCCATCGTGATCCGCGAGCAAAGCACCGTGCAAACCAACTTGTTCCCCGCCACCAGAACCACTCCCGCCCCCCCGCACACTCCCCGCCGCACGCCCGGGTTTCGGCACTCTCGCGGGAATCGGAGCATCGTCCGTGTCCCAGTCGTCCGCCGCCAGCCCGCGTACACGCAGATAGTCCCGGATCTTCGCGTATCCCGCGTGCTTGCGGATGTTCACGGTGCTGGAAGAGAGCCCCAGCCGTCGCGCCAGTGCTCGATCGGATTCGCCCGCCGCGATCGCACGAACCACGGCCCGCTCGTTCTCACTCAGGCCGCCCGGACCATCATCGCGCAGCAACGCGCGAACGTGCTCGATGGTCTCGGCCAGTATGTGCGCATCATCCGCCGAGCCCGGGCCGATCGTCAGCGGCGATGAATCAATATGCTCCGCCCCCAGCATCGCCGGCGCGCCGTCGATATATCCCTGATCTCGCGCGAAGGAGCGCAGGTGCGTCAACCACGCGTTGTTCCCCACGGCGTACACGAACGTGGTGATCGCCGATCGCTCCGGGTCGTACTTCCCCTCGGTGAAGGCCTTCCACACGGAGGTCCAGGTTTTCTGACAGAGTTCGTCCACAAGGTCCTCGCGCCCCGCACTCCGCCTGAGCAAAAGCCGCCGCAGCCCCGCGCCCACGCGCCGATGGATCTGCTCGAAAGACGCATGATCCCCCGCCATCGCCTTGGCCGAGAGATCGCGAAGCGTCGGCGATTCGCCAACGCCCCGACTCGCCGCGGCGGATTGCGTCTGACTGCTGGGCATGGGCTTGGATTTGTCCATTCTGTTGTACAACTGGGATGTGGAAACGTTCGGTTCAATCTTGGGAGATCGGGCCTCGGAAACACGTTCAGCCGCCGTTCAGGTCCGAAAATCCACACTTCCTAGCAATCGACGCTCACTCCACCTGCGCCTTTTTTTCACGATCCGTCACGACGGCCGCGCCCTTCGAGTTGATCACATGTCTGATCCCGCTGCCCGGCAGGCCTTCAAGCCGGATCGTCACCATGTGGTGCATTCGCACTCCGGGAGCATCGGGAGTTTCGATCGCCGACTCCGCAACCACCGGCGCGGCCCTGAACACGCAATACACGCCAAGCCCCCATGCCTCGTGCGTCTTGACCCCAGCAGCCACTTTGTACGACGCATAGCCCGTCACGCCGTCATGCGACCACTCGCTCTCGCTCGGCGGGTCGTACGGCATCTCGGACTGATAGAAGTACACGCGCCCGCCCTCGCCGTTCCAGATCGTCTGATATTCCTGGCAATGCTCCACGAACAAGCCGTAGATCGTGCCATCGCTTCCGTTCACAATCAGACCGTTCCGATTCTTGTTCACGTTCCATTTTGCGCCCGCGCCGTGATCCGCGCGCCAGAGCCAGAGATTGTCTCCCACGACGTTGCTGCTATTGATGGTGACCAAGCCGCTCGCCGACCCCGCGATCGCGCCTCCGGCTCTGCACACAATGTCATACAGAAAGATCGGATCGGCCGCGTGAGAAACGCTCGCGCCGGGAGTTCCCACCTGCAACAGCGTGGGCGACTCGATCTCAGCCGCGTCGAATATCACACCTGCAACCTGAACGCCATCAACATCCGCGATCGTCATCGCTGGCGTTCCCTTGTCGGGAACGAGCGTCGGATATCCGAGCCCGAGCACGATGGTCCGCGCCCGCGACACACGAATACTCTCCGCAAGGTGATAAACTCCCGGCGTGAGAATCAGGTGCTTGCCGCTCTCCAGCGCAGCGTTGATCGTTGTGGCGGTGTCCTTGTCCGCGCGAGCGAGATAGAACTGTTCGATCGGGATGCGTGTTTCGGCGGCCCGCGAAACGGTGTCCTGGTTTCCCCACGTCGTGCCCTTGCATCCATCGGTGTTCAGACCAGGCACCACCACCGCGTATTCACCATCATCACCGATGACCAGATACGGCTTCTCGCGGATCAGCGGCGTCTTGTCCACAACCGTGTACGGCTTCTCCGGCCACGAGCCCGAGGGCGGATTTGTCGTACCGAGGAACACCATGTTCCAGTTGCCGCCCGTCCAACTCTTCCACTCGACGTTGCGAGAGAGCCACTGCTGCTGCGAACCGGAATCAACTTTGCCGTCGATGCGGCAGTCGGCAAGAAATCCGCCGCTGGACCATCCGCCATCCCAGAGCGCCAGATCTCCCCTGATATGCACCCGGCGCAGAGCCGTTCCCTGCGACACCGCCCAGACATTCGCCCGATGCGCATCGAGCGGAGTGACCGAGAGATTCTCCGCGGAACGCCAGAAGTTGCACGTCGCGTTCCCATTCCTCCACTCCGCGAGCGAGCGCAGACCTCCCACGATGTCGACATCATCGGGCGAACGCCCAAGCCCGAGTACCTGCGTGTAAAACCCAACGCGGATATCCAGATTGTACTTCCCCGGCTTGAACAGAATCGCGTAGCGTTCCGCTCCAAACTCGTTCTTTTCTTGCTTGGCGAATACCACATCAACCCGCTGCTGAAGATCACCCATCGACGGATCAAACACCAGCACATTCGGTCCGAAATCCGGCATGAACACACGGCCCGAATCGGGCGGCTCATTGGCCATGCACATCCGCGCCGCGCCAGCACACGCCAGCATCATCACCCACAACGAGATCGAGAGCATGGGGTGCATGTGGTTTCCAAGCAGAAGGTGAAGGTGCTCACAAAGTTCGTCGTAGCGGCCCGTGCTGTCCGATTTTCGTGGGCAAGTCTACGAACGCCGGAGCGTGGCCGCGCTCGTCCGGGAGTCACCCCAAAAAATAAAATGAGCGCGCCGCTCGACCTTCGACAGGGGTTCAAGGTCTCCGCCTCTGCATCAATATCCACACTCTTGCCGACCCGTCGAGTAATGATCTCCGGCCATCCGGCCAAGGACACCCGGCAAACCAGGCGGCGAGGAACGCATGAAAATACGCCCGACTTCACGCCAAGTCGGGCGTTTGCAGGCAACGTGCCAGCGATCACACTCCAACCGCCATCCCGCGACCGCTTCGCGCGGCCTTCTCTAGGCACAGCCGGCAAACCACGCACTCAGGAAGTCAAAGATGTCCTGCACGTTGATCGCGCCGCTGTGGTTGAAGTCGGCACTCGGATTGGACGCAAACCACGCCGCAAGGAAGTCGAAGATGTCTTGCACGCTCAAGCCGTTGACGCCGTTGAAGTTCGCCGCGCAGCACGTCGTCGGGTTGCCCACCGGGCCGCACACTGTGTTGGCGCCTTGGAACGCGCCGGAGCACGCGGCCTGCGTAGCAATCGCGCAGAGCGTGCCGGTGCAGCAGGCACCCGTTTGCGTGCAGGGATTGACACCCGGGGTCACGGCGATCGACCAGGAGTCGAGCGTTCCCGTGTCCCCCGGCCCGATGTCGGTGATCTGCAGCGTCCATGTACCGTTGGGGGTCAGTCCGGCAAAGTCCGAGAGCGGCAGAATGGGCCTGAACGACCCGGTGAATGGCGCCACCCCATCAGTGATCCGCGCGGCCGCGCTGTCATCGAAGACCGTGTTTGTGAACCCCTGACCGGCGTTTCCGACACTCGACGCCAGCAGCACGGATTGGCCGCCGGGGCCGATGAGCTTGAAGACCAGATCGCCGTCGTAGGTGTGGGTGACGCTGAACCGCACGGTGACTTTCCCCACCAGGCCGACGAACCCGGAAACACTGAGCGTGCTGTTGACCGTGCTCAGGTCCGGAAGCGCGACGGGCACGCTGGTTGAAGCGAAGTTCTGCGCCGAGCCGGAGGGGGTCACGCAGATCGTGCCGTCCCCGCGATACATACCGCTCTGCGAAGCGCAGCCCGCGCCCGTTACGATCACGCACGCGCCGTCCGTGCGGCAGCACGAGCCCGTGAGCGGCACCAGCGAGAGCTCCCACAGCCCGCGTCCGTACGTCCCCGCGCCGAGGATGCCCAGATTCTTCCGTAGGTCCAGATCGGTGACTTTTACATTCGGCAGACCGCTGGCCAGCCGTGCCCAGGTCGCGCCGAGATTGGTGGAGGAGTACACCCCGATGTCGTTGCCGACGTACAGCACATCGTCGGCCGTGCCGGCACCGTTGGCATCCAGAACGATGCAGTTGGTGGGCGCATCCGGGAGATTGCCGCTGATGTCGCTCCAGGCAACGCCCGCGTTGATGGTGCGGAAGACGTGCCCGCCCCCGGCGCTGTAGCGGTCCCGAGTGAGATAGGCGATCTGCGAGTTGGTGGGATCAACGATGACCTGATAGAACGAGTCGGTGATTCCGGCGGGGTTGCGCTGCGTCCAGGTCGCGCCGTTGTTGGTCGTGACGTACACGCCGCCGGCGGAAAGTGCGTAGATCGTGCTGGCGCTGGCCGGGCCGATACCGATCCACTGGATGCCCGCGGGAAACGTGAACGTGTCGCCGGGCAGCCGGCCCCAGTTGCTGCCGCCGTCGGTGCTCACGTTCACGACGTTCGAGCCAAGCAGCACACGGTTATTGGTTCCCGGGTCGGGAGTAATGGGCGGGTAGAAGAGGGATGAGCTTGGGTTGGTGATGCCCGTCGTGATCGAGGACCACGAGTTGCCGCCGTCGGTGGAGCGCCGGACATACGCAGCGGCACCGTAGGAAGGAACTGGATTGGTGCGCCATGCCCGCAACGGATTGAAGGGATCGAAGCGGATGATCCCGCCGTCGCCGCCCTCAACAGTCGTCCATGAATCGTACGTGAAGCGCGGCGTGCCGTTGTCCTGCGTGCCGCCGAAGGCGATGCGCCGATCGACCGGATCAAGCGCGATGCCCACGAACTGGATGGTGCCCAGGTTCCCATTGAGGCCGACCCAGAGGTTGGTGGAGGGCGTGTACTGATAGATGCCCCCGTCGTTGCCGTCCAGAAAACGGCCCGCGCTGTCGAAAGCCATGGCGTGATTGTCCACATGCGGGCTTCGGCCATCGGCCCCGCTCGAAATGGATGTCCAGTTCGCCCCTCCGTTGGTGGTCCTGACAAGCTGAGTTGTCCCCGCGTAATGCACAATGTTCGGATTCGTCGGATCAACCGCCATCACGTTGCTGTACCACAGCGTGTTCAGGATCGGCAGGTTCGCGGTGCGATCCGTCCAACTCACGCCCCCGTTTGTGCTCGAGAACCACTTGAACAGTGCGGCGGTCGCGGTCGCGCCGTCTTGCATCGCCACGTAAATCGTCTGGCTGTTGGAAGGCGCGATCGCCAGTGCAACGCGCCCCACAGCGGTTCCGAAGGGAAGAGTGCTCACCAGGGCCCAGACCGGCGTCGCCGCCAGCGCGTTGGTCGTCTTGTACACCCCCGCCGCCGCCGCCCCGTCCCGCTGCCCCACGCCCGCGAACATCACGTTCGCGTTCGTCGGGTCCATCACCAGATCGCTGAAACTCGTCGTCGTGGTGATCGACGCCGTGGTATTCGCCCAGTTCGCGCCACCGTCCGTGGATCTCCACACCCCCAGGCCCGTCGCCGGCCCATTGGTCGCCAGGACCGACGCGGCGAACACGATGTTCGGGTCCGTCGGGTGTACCACGATCTTTGAGATGCTCCGCTTGTCAAAGGCCGCCACGCCCAGCAGCGTCCACGTCGCGCCCGCGTCAGAGGATTTCAGGACGCCGCGCCCGCAACACATGTGCCCCGGCGAAGCCCGCGCAAAGTTCGCCTCACCCGTCCCTACATAAATAATGCTCGGACTCGACGGCGCCAAGGCAATGGCCCCGGTGTTCAGCGTGGGCTGAGTGTCTGTCAGCGCCGTCCAACTCGGAATCGCGGCGCTCCCGTTGGTCGTCTTCCACACGCCGCCCGAGGCGGACCCGCAATAAATGATGTCCGGATTGCTCGGATGCACAGCAATCGCCGCCACCCGCCCGGAGACCGGAAAGCTCCCCGAGGCCACGCCGCCCAGAATCGGTGCCGGACCCAGCGGAACCCAAGTGGTGTCGCTCAGCATGGGCGGCGACTGGGCGTTGCTGGTGCTGGCGATGAGCGTGAGAGCCACTGAGCAGCAGAGCTTCCCGCGGCCCAAAGTGCCGCGGAGTGTTGAGAGGGCAGCGTGACGCATGACAAACTCCGATATATGCCGAGCCGTCGAAAACGAGGAAGTGCCCGGCTGCTCAGCAGCCCAAGCCAGCGGGAACATGCAATGGCGAGTTCGATCAAGCGCGAAAGGCACTGGCAACTCCCGCCAAGAGATACCTTACCACAGGCAATGGCATTCGCAATGCCTATTCGGCCGCGTTCGACGGGCGAAACGAACGGACTGCAAGGCGGGGCGGTGTACGCGGGCCGCGTGACCTTGCCCCATTGAAAAAACGCCCAAACCCTTTGCAGGTTCAGGCGTTCACTGAGAAAAAGTGGAGGCGATGAGACTCGAACTCACGACCTCTTCCATGCCATGGAAGCGCTCTACCAATTGAGCTACGCCCCCGGTGGGGTCCACTTGGTCGCGTCCAAAACGCGGGTGTAATAGTAGATCGGCCCGCCGGAGGGTCAAATCGAGTCCTCGCATCCTGGCAGGACAACGATTTTCCCGCCTGATAGCCGCTTACCGCCGCAGAACCGCATCCACCCGCGCCACCACATCCCCCACCTCAATCCGCTCAATCCGGCACCGCTCCGGGTGGTCATCCGCCAGCATCTCCGGCGGCAGCGTTGGGTCCGCCACTATTTCCACATTCGGCGCGCCCCCCGCCGGCAGCGTCGTCCAGCGCGGGTCGGTCGGGCCGAACAGCGTCACCACCGGCGTTCCCATCGCCGCCGCGATGTGCCGCGGCCCGGTGTCATTGGTCAGCATCACGCTCGCCCCGCGTACAATCGGCTTGAGCGCGCCAATCGTGATCCCGAGCTGCGGCAGCCCCACCACCATCTCTTGCGCCGCGCCCAGCCGCGTCGCCTCCGCGATCACCGCGTCCACCACATCCTGCTCGGGCGGCCCCCCGTTCACCAGCACGCGCACGCCATGCGCCTTCACCAGATGCGCGGCCACCACTGCAAACCGCTCCGCCGGCCACCGCTTCGCCGGGTTGTTCGCGCCGGGGTTCAGCACCGCGTACCGCTCCCCCTCGCGCACGCCCGCTCGCGTCAGTATCTCCGCGCCCACTCGCTCCTGCTCGGGCGTCGCGCCCAGTTCCAAGCGGATCGCGCCCGCGCTTCCGGACGACACCGGCGCACCCTCCTGCCCCAGCACCGCCCGCGCCGCGGCCAGGTAATACTCCACCGCGCTCACGCACCCAAACCCGCCCACTCCGACTCCCGCGAGCGCACCCGTACGCTCCGGGCGCAGACGATCCGTCAGCAGCAGCCCGCGCATGTCCCGGTCATACCCGATCCGCCGCGGAATAAACGCCAGCCGCGTGATGAGCGCGGTCGAAAACGAGTTGGTCAACAGCACCGCCGTGTCATACCGCCGCGGCCGCAACTTGTTCGCCACCAGCTTCGGCCCCATCACCCCCCGAGCACGATCCACATGCACCTCATCCAGCAGCGGGGGGTCCGTGCCCGCGAGCAACTCATCCAGCCCCGGCCGCATCAGCCCCCCGATGAACGTCCCCGGCAGATTCGCCCGCAGCAGCCGCAGCGCGGGCGTGGCCATGACGGCATCGCCGAGCCACGACGGCAGCACCACCAGCAGGCGCAGCGGCTTGCGTTTGGTTTCCGGTGTTGTCGTCGCATCGTCCGTCACGCGAGATTGTTGCACCATCGGCGACGACGATGGAGAACAAATACGGCGATCACGGCCACGGGCACGGCCAGAGGAGCGGGAATCGTCACAAGGAACAAACTCCCCCCCTCGCCCAGACGAGGACCGCCGGAGATCAGCAAGGTCTTACCATCGGCGGAAGCATCCAGCACCCTACTCAGATAGATGCTGGAAAGATCAAGCCCACCATCGCCGAGCATCTGTGTCAACGAGCGAAAACCGCCCGATCGTGTCCACAGCAGAGGGCCGGTGGAGTCGCTGGCAAAGATGACCGAGTCGTTGGAAATCGGTGCCGGACCCCACTCGAGATAAGAACTGTTTGGCGGCGCAATCAGCTCGAGCCCCGACGTTTCTGTCCAGATAAACGGCGTTGCAATGGGATTGCTCAACGGATCAAGAAGTGTTCCGACAATGGTCGATCCGGTCGCCGAGATAGAACTGATGTTCCCCGTCACGAAGTTGCTCGGCACGGGAATCAATTGAGTCGCGCCCGAAGCCATTGTTCGCGACAATCCGTATGCACCGTCCGCCGAGATTGCCACAGACGCGATCACGTTGCCATCAGCCGAAATTCGAGTCGCGGAGAGAAATGAAGTGCCTGCCGGAGGCGTGATCGGCACGACTTGTCCAGCGGGCGTCAATCGGAAAGATCCCTGAGAGTCCCGGCCGATGGACGTTCGCCCATCACCGGACAGATCGGCGACCCAAAACGGACTGGCCCCGCCAGGCCGATCGAGCACGCTCGTCGTTCCTACTGACCACTTCCAACTGCCCGCAAGCTGGTTCCCATCAAAAGCTACGCCCGCGATGACCGAACCATCCGCAGAGATGGCACTGACAATATGACTCCACGCAGAATTCAGCGGAGCCAAATCTACAAGCCCGGTTGCTTGCTTCCATCGCCATGTCACTTGAGGAACGAAGTTGCCGCGGTAGTCTGTGCCGACGACCGTTGTCCCATCTGCGGATAGCCGCGCAGTTTGCGGATAGTTCTGCCCTCCTTGCCAGACATCGACGGTCTGGATCGTGATGTCGGCAAACACGCTCGGCACGCAGACCAATGCAGCGATGAGGGCTGCGATCGCGCCGGAATGCCGCCGCGCGACGAGGCACAGGACGCGAGGATTTGACAATTCTGAACCTTTCATGGGTCGATCGAATGAGTTGCAAAGGAGCATCGACTCGCCGAGTTGATTGGCATGAGCGGACGACGCAATGGCATGAGATGAGAGACACATCCGGCTCAGGAAAGCCGGGTCAAACTCGACCGGCACCCGCACCGAAGTTATCGCTGAGCAATCACAATTCCCCCCGCCTCCCTCATCCCCCCCACCCGCCACCCCACGCTCCCCACCTCCTCCCCCCCCACCACAATCGTCCGCTCCACCGCGATCCCCGCCGCGAGCGCCGCCTGAATATCCCGCTCCGTGTCACCGATCATCCAGCTCTTCGACAGATCAATCCCGAGTTCCTTCGCCGCCGCCAGCAGCATCCCCGGCGCGGGCTTGCGCATCGGGTGCTCCACGTTCCACGGCGACACCGTTCCCTTCGGGTGGTACGGGCAGTAGTACACACCATCAATCTCCACCCCCGCCTCCGCGCGCACCACCTCGCACATCCTTCTATTCGTCGCTTCCACCTGCGCGATGGTGCATTCCCCCCTCGCCACCGCCCCCTGATTCGTTACCACCACCAGCGCGTATCCCGCCCCCTTCAACGCGCTGCACGCCTCCGCCGCGTCCGGCATCAACCGCACCAGCGCTGGGTCATACAGCGACCCCGGATGCGCCGTGTTCGCGGTGATCGCGCGGTTGACAATCAACGTGTCGTCCCGATCAAGAAATACCACCGCTCGCATGGGTGATTCTACGGGCGGAGCCCTCCTCCTTCGACACCACAGCGTTCACCATCTCCCTCGCCCCCGGCGCGCCCGCCCTCATCGGCCTCGGCGGCCTCCTCGTCGCGCGCCGCCGCCGCTGAGTTTGATCGCACCACTCGTGTTCATCCGACCCCGGCCATCTGGCCGGGGTTTTTCGTTGCGTTCTCTTTCCGCCCGCCGCGGCCAACAGCAGCATGGAGGAATCAACTCGGCCCTCTTCCCGCCACGCTCCCCCGCGAGACCTCCGCGAACCCCCGCGTGCCGATTGACCCACGCTTTGCCCTGATTTCACCTATTCCCTCGCTCCCCACGCCCTCTCCCGCTCCCCTACCATCCTCCCCACCCCATTTCACCCCTGCGGAACACATGCCAGACCCGACGCCCAAGCCATCCTTCATCGCCCCCCAGCCGCCTGTGCCACGCAAGCACATCCGGAACTTCTCCATCATCGCGCACATCGACCACGGCAAGTCCACGCTCGCCGACCGCCTGCTGCAAGCCACCAACGCCGTCTCCGCACGCGAGGCCCGCGACCAGATTCTCGACTCCATGGACCTCGAGCGGGAGCGCGGCATCACCATCAAGGCCTCCGCCGTCACCGTCATGCACCGCCACAAGCTCGGCGCTACTACCGACGATCTTGAGAACGAGTACGACCCGCAGCTTGGCGATGAAGCCCGTGCTTCCACTCCGTCACTCCGTCATTCCGTCGCTTCGTCACTTCCCGACGACCACGGCGACCTCTTCATGCTCAACTTCATCGACACCCCCGGCCACGTCGATTTCAACTACGAAGTCAGCCGCGCCCTGAAGGCGTGCGAGGGCGCGATCCTCGTCGTCGATGCCACCCAGGGCGTGCAGGCGCAAACCGTCGTCAACGCCTACCTCGCCATCAACGAGGACCTCAAACTGGTCCCCGTAGTCAACAAGATCGACCTCCCCTCCGCCCGCCCCGACGACATCGCCATGGAAATCGAGCAGATCGTCGGTCTCCCCGCCGAGGAGTGCATCTATGTCTCCGCCAAAACCGGCCAGGGCATCAAGGAGCTGCTCGCCGCCATCTGCGAGAAGTTCCCCGCGCCGCGCGAGCCCGTCATGTCTCAGACCCGCGGCCTGATCTTCGACGCCAAATACGACGACTACCGCGGCGTCATCGTCTACGTCCGCATGATGGACGGCGCGATCAAGGTCGGCGACAAGATCCGCATGATGGGCACCGGCCGCTCCTTCCAGATCACCGAGATCGGCAAGAACACCCCGAAGCCCGTGCGCGTGCAGTCCATCGTCGCCGGCGAGTCCGGCTTCGTGGTCGCCGCGATTCGCTCGCTGAAAGATGTCCGCGTCGGCGACACCGTCACGCTCGAGGGCGATCCCGCCGCCGAGCCGCTCACCGGCTACAAGCCCCCGATGCAGATGGTCTTCTGCGACTTCTACCCCGCCACGCTCGACCCCGAAGATGGCGAGGGCGGCAACTCCAAGAACGACTTCGAGGGCCTCCGCGAAGCGATGAGCAAGCTCTCCCTCAACGACTCTTCCTTCACCTTCATGCCCGTCCACTCCGAGGCCCTCGGCTTCGGTTTCCGCTGCGGCTTCCTCGGCCTCCTGCACATGGACATCATCCAGGAGCGCCTAGAGCGCGAGGGCGGCATCGAGGTCATCCAGACCGCGCCCACCGTCTCCTATCAAGTCCTCATCCGCGGCACCGTCGAGGCCGTGGTCCGCAACAAGTCCGACCGCACCGGGGTCGCGGGCGTGCCCCCGATCGTCGTCGCCATCACCGGCCAGATTCCCATGGGCATGAAGGAGCCCATCGCCGAGGGCCGCACGCTGATTGAGGTCCACAACCCCGCCGACCTCCCCGATCCCTCCTTCATCGAGGAGATCCGCGAGCCCATCACCCGCGTGGATGTCATCCTCCCCCGCGAGTACATCGGCGACGTGATGAAACTCTGCCTGGAACGCCGCGGCGTCTACAAGAATCAGCAGTCCGTCTCCGACACCCGCGACATGGTCACCTTCGAGATTCCCTTGGCCGAGATCATCTACGACTTCTACGACAAGCTCAAGGGCATGACCAGCGGCTACGGAACCATGGACTACGAGATCATCGGCTACCACACCGACGAACTCGTCAAGATGGACATCCTCGTCAACGGCGACGCCATCGAGGCCCTCAGCATCATCGTCCACCGCGACAAGGCCGAATACCGCGGCCGCCTGCTGGTCAGCAAACTGCGCGAGCAGATCCCCCGCCACCAGTTTGAGATTCCGGTGCAGGCCGCCATCGGCGCCAAGGTCATCGCCCGCGAAACCATCAAGGCCTTCCGCAAGAACGTCACCGCCAAGTGCTACGGCGGCGACATCTCCCGCAAGCGCAAGCTGCTCGACAAGCAGAAGAAGGGCAAGAAGCGGATGAAGTCGATCGGCAGCGTCGAAATCCCCCAAGGCGCGTTCATGGCCGTGCTGGATCAGGGCGAGTAAGCGCCGCACCGCTCGGGCACGACCATCCACACCGGGTGGCACTGGCGGCTTGCCCGCCAGTGATGCGCGATGGGCGTGCCGTGACTTGCTCACACCACAACCCTCACTCCCTCTTCCCCGGCCTCCAGTTCCAAACCTCCATCTCTCCGCTGATCTCCGGCAGATACTTCCCGTCCACCTTCCCGTGCCGCACGAACTTGGCGAGGAAGTCCACCTGCCCCGCTCCTTCCTCTTCCTCTTCCAAATCCAAATCCTCATCTTCTCCTCCGACTTCCCTCCCTCCACGCCACTCACACCGAAGCAGTCGAACATCCCATCCCGCACCACAGGCGCCCAACCCGCCAGTGCCACCCACTCGTTGCTCCAGCGGCGATTGTCGCCCGCCATCAGTGCCCCCGCACCGTGCCGAGGTACTGCTCATCCGTAACCTGCTCCATCCACTCCACCGTCTTGCTGTCGAGTTTTTCCTGAATGGCAATGTGGGTCATGGCGGTGGTGGCCGTCGCGCCGTGCCAGTGTTTTTCGCCGGGAGGGAACCAGACCACATCGCCGGGGCAGAGTTCTTCGCGCGGCCCGCCAAGTCGCTGGGCCCATCCGCAGCCGGCGGTGATGAGCAGCGTCTGACCGAGCGGATGGGTGTGCCACGCGGTGCGGCTGCCTGGCTCAAATGTAACACTCGCGCCGACGACCCGCGCGGGAGACGTTGATGTGGAAGTCGGCGCGCCCGAGGCATCGAAGAGCGGATCGATGCGAACGGTGCCGGTGAAGTAGTCGGCGGAGCCCTTGGTGGAAGGGCGGGAGTTGGGGTGGGTGATATGCATGGGGGCTCATATGAAATACAACACATTGTCATTGCATCGGAATATCCACGTTCAACCGCTCCGCACACGCAATCGCGTCGTCATAGCCCGCATCCGCATGGCGAAACACGCCCATCATCGGGTCATTCGTGAGCACGCGCTTCAATCGCTCCGCGGCCTGCTCCGTGCCGTCGGCGACAATCACCTGCCCCGCGTGCTGGCTGTAGCCGATACCCACGCCGCCGCCGTGGTGGAAGGAGGCCCACGAGCAACCGCTCGCGATGTTCACGGCAAAATTGAGGAGTGCCCAATCGCTGATGGCGTCGGTGCCGTCCTTCATCGCTTCGGTCTCACGGTTCGGGCTGGCGACCGAGCCGCAGTCGAGATGGTCGCGCCCGATGACGATCGGGACTTTCACCTTGCCAGTGCGTACAAGTTCGTTAAAGAGGAGTCCGGCCTTGTCGCGCTGGCCGAGGCCGAGCCAGCAGATCCGGGCGGGAAGACCTTGAAAGCCAAATCGCGGCTCGCACTTGTCGTAGTCGCCAGCGAGGAGAGCGGCGGGATTCTTGTGGCAGCCAAGTATCCAGTTGTGGAGACGGTGGGTGTACTCCCTCGCTTGCGCGTCGGGCTCGTTGTGGGAATCCCTCGCTTGCGCTTCGGGTTCGTTCAAGGGGAATAACTTCAGGATTTCGTGGTCGGTGATGTAGATATCGCGCGGGTCGCCGCTGAGGGCACACCAGCGGAACGGGCCGCGACCGAGGCAGAACTGCGGGCGGATGAATGCGGGAACGAAGCCGGGAAACGAGAAGGCGTCCTTGAAGGTGCCGTTGCTGTTTTCAAGGGCGCGCTGGCGGAGGTTGTTGCCGTAGTCGAAGGTGATGCTCCCGCGTTTCTGAAGCTCAACCATGGCATGGACGTGGCGCTCCATCGCGGCCATTGACTTCTTGACGTAGCCCACGGCATCGGCGCGGCGGGCAGTTTCTGCCTGATCGTGCGTGTATTCCGTGGGCACATATCCGTTCAGCGGGTCGTGGGCGGAGGTCTGGTCGGTGAGCACCTGCGGCGTGATGTTCCGCGCGATCAGGCGTTCGAGCAGATCAATGATGTTGGCGTATACGCCAATCGAGATGGCGCGGCCTTCCTTGGCGCACTTCAACGAACGATCAATGGCCGCGTCTATGCCGCCGCGCTGGATCTCGTCGAGATACTTGTCGTGAGCGCGGCGTTCGAGGCGCGCGAGATCGGTGTCTGCAATGAGGCAGGTGCCGCCAGCGAGGGTGACGGCGAGGGGCTGCGCGCCGCCCATGCCGCCGCAGCCGCCGGTGACGGTCAGC
This sequence comes from Phycisphaerales bacterium, assembly GCA_043776515.1. Taxonomy (GTDB): domain Bacteria; phylum Planctomycetota; class Phycisphaerae; order Phycisphaerales; family UBA1924; genus UBA4658. The sequence continues at coordinate 17,937 of JAYVRG010000090.1, read as the reverse complement.
GTCCCTTTCAGCGATCCGCCGAAGTGCATTCGACCGCACTCGGCGAAGGTTTCGTACGTCCCTTGCAGGATGCCCTGCGTGCCGATGTAGATCCAACTGCCCGCGGTCATCTGGCCGTACATGATGAGCCCCTTGGCGGCCAGATCATCGAAGTGCTTCTGCGTGGCCCAGTGCGGGACCAGGTTGGAGTTGGCGATCAGAACGCGCGGCGAGTCTTCCGTAGTGCGAACGACGCCGACGGGTTTGCCGGATTGCACGAGGAGTGTTTCGTCGGGCTTGAGGCGTTTGAGCGTGGCGATGATGGCATCGAACGCTTCCCATGAGCGGGCGGCTTGGCCGCGGCCGCCGTACACGATGAGGTCTTCGGGTCTCTCGGCGACCTCCGGGTCGAGATTGTTCATGAGCATCCGCATCGCGCCCTCGGCCTGCCAAGTGGAGCAGGTGCGTGTGAGCGCGGCCTCGCCGCGCGGAGCGCGGACGGCGGGGCGCGTGGAGGGCTTGGTGATCGCGGCGGAGGGCGAAGTGGGCATGGGCGAGTTTATGGCGCGAGACGCGGCCAAATCAGTAGATGTTGTTGAGGCGTGCCTCATCAACCAATCGGCGAATGATCTCCGCACCGACCGCTTCGTCTTTCGTGCGCTCGGGGTGCCACTGCACGCCGAGGTAGAAGCGGCGGTCGGGATGCTCGATGGCTTCGATCACGCCATCCTGGCTGGTCGCGGCGACGCGGAGAGAGCCAGGGTTGCTGACGGCTTGGCGGTGGTGACTAGTGACCTGTACCCCTCCACTACTCCCGACGATCGAGGCGAGAACGCCTTTGCTCGTGAGCGCAATGCCGTGGGTCGCGTCGTTGTAGTGGTGGTCGGCGGTCTTGAGGGTTTCGGGGAGGTGCTGGTCCATCGCGCCGCCGGCGACGAGGGCCATCATCTGCATACCCAGACAGACGCCCAGAGTCGGAACGTCGGGACGGTCCATGAGAGCATTCAGCAGTTCAGTATCGAAACGCTGGCGGAGTTCATGGACCGGCATTGCCTTCGGGTGGGTTGGAGCGCCGAAGGACTCGGTGCGTGGGTCGTCGCCGCCGATGAGGATGAAGCCGTGGCAGCGCTTCAGGTGCGCGGGGATCAGCTCGACTATCGGGGGAAGGATGACCGGCCAGCCGCCCGCGTCGGCAACGGCACGCGCGTAGGTGAGCGGGCACATCGCACGCACGCTGCCGGGGCGCGGCTCAACGACATCGGGGGCGATGCCGATGGTCGGGCCAGCGGCGCAGTTTGGGTTCCAGGATGCTCCGAGTCCACTCATGGGTAAATATACGAGCCCTCCGCGCAAGCGGAGGAGGCGTCCTTTCTTGAATCGGACCCTCCGCTTGCGCGAAGGGCTCTTTGGGGGGGATCACCATCGGTTGCCGGGACGTACACTCGACACATGTCAACGAAGGCCGTGATTGTTTGGCTGACGCTCGCCGCGGTGCTTGGGATCATCGCGATTGTCGTGCTGATGATGCCCAAGAACGCACCGCCGTCGGGCTCGGTTTCGGTGGGGTTGCGGATACTGAGCTTCAAGCCGGGCGAGGTGGAGCGGATTGTCGTGAGCACGCCCGGGCAGCCGCGGCAGGTGATCGAGAAGCCGACGAACTCCAAGAGCATTCTGGGTGCGGACGCGGAATGGCAACTGGTGATTGATGGGGCGAAGCAAGGCGAGTCGGCCGCGCAACCGTGGCCGCTGGAATCAGCGAAGATGCAGTCGCTCTTGCGAGTGCTGAGCGAGATGCGGGCGGCGGCGGTGCCCGCTGCCGGAATGGAACTCGGCGCGGCAACGATTGCGGAGATTTTTCTGACTGGCAACCGGACGATCAAGCTCTCGCTTGCGGAGCGCACGCTGGCGGGAACGGGGCTGATACAGATTGATGCGCCGCCAGCGGCGGGCGCGCGGGCTCTGGTGCCGGATCAGATACATGCGGTGTTTACCGATCCGGGGGCGCGCGGGTGGCGCGATCCGTTTCCGCTCGGTGGCATCGCGCCGGATGCGTCGCGGATTCGGATTGAGGGGAAAGGGAAGCCGCTGGTGCTTGGGAAGATCGATGGGAAGTGGTCGCTGCGGGAGCCGGTGCAGGCACCGGCGGACCCAGTGGCGGTGCAGCGATTGCTTGGCGCACTCGGGAAGATCAGCATTGCGGACTTTCTGGATTCGGGTGTGGCGGCGGCGAACAGCGGGCTGGAGAAGCCGATGGGGAGCGTGACCATCGAGGCGGATCGGCGGACGATTCCGCCGGGCGCGACGGAGCCGAAGATCAGCACGGACACGGTGACGCTGTCGCTGGGCGGCGCGGCGGACGCGGCGGTTTCGCGGCTGTATTGCTCGGTTGGCGGCACTCGCACGGTGCTCATCAACGCGGCGAGCGTGCGGGATATCGGCGCGGACCCGGGCGCGGTGGTGTGGGCGCATCCGCTGCGGGAAACACCATCGGATATCGGAACGATCGCGATCACGCTGATGAAGCCGATCGCGGCGACCAGCGCGGAGAAGTCGTTCAAGCGAGCGGATGGACGGTGGGTTCAGGTGATTGCCGACAACGCGGATGTGCCGCTGGCGGCGCGGGAGCAGCGCGATGTGGATGCGCTGCTGGTGATGTTGACGGGGGCGCAGATAGGGAGCGCGAGTGGCGAGGAAGCGAAGCCGCTGCCGCGGCCGGTGGCGACGATTGACGCGCCTGTGGGATATCAAGTGCTTGGGTCGATCGCCGTCGGCTCGCTCGCAGCGCGGCCGATTGAAACGCTGGAGTTTGCGATTGCGGAGAAAGACGTGATCGTGGTGCGGACTGGTCCGGTGTATCGCGTCTATGGGGCGAATGCGCTTCCGGAGTTGCTGCGCGCGGCGGTGCAGGCGAGCGAGAAGCCGGTGAGGGAAAAGACGGTTATGCCGGTGCCGATGGTGCCGTGACAGAGAGCGTAAATGCGGCTATGCTGGGTTTCGCGGATGGCCGCGGGCATTTGGGGCGCATAGCTCAGTTGGCTAGAGCGCGGCTGTCACATAGCCGAGGTCGCAGGTTCGAGCCCTGCTGCGCCCACTTACGAGAAGCCGCCTGTTCAGGGCGGCTTTTTCATTGGTCTGAAAGCAGATATCGCGCAACTCATGCGCAGGGCAGAAAGTGTGGAAAAATGGGAAAGAACCGACAGTACACGACCGGATAACCACCAACTATTGCCCTAACTGGCCTATAATTTCCTCGATCGTGCTGGGAACGTCCGCGATGGCCAATCTGGGCCATCTTTGACGACTTTTCCGGAAAAACGCATTATGCCCTTGACAGACTCCCCAGAACTTGTAGATTGGCTATGCCTTTTCTGGTTGCCCGTAGAGCCCTCCATAAAGTGCCTTTACCAACGAGCCCCCTCGGGCTTGGTGGAGAGAGAGAGGCGCGAGAGAGAATGGAGAGAGAGACCGGCTCGAGGGAGCAACTGGAGTGAGAGAGAGGCGAGAGAGGGCATAACCTGTCCTCGAACCCCGGGTGTGAACTGACCGGTCACACCCGGGATTTCATTTTTGCGATTTGTTATTCATCCGTACGGATGTTTGTGTACCCGCACTCAGTTGTCGGTACATTTGGTAGGCGGTAGCGGACCCTCTACGCGAGTATTCGGGGCGAGAACGCCCCGACTCGCCGTGGATATTTGAGACTCCGCCCCGCCACCGGCCATGAGTCACACGATGACCGACGACGCCCGCGACGCCCAAGCCGCTCTGGCGGCACGGACCGATGCTTCGGGTGCGCCGTCGGGCTCAACCGGCGGCGGCCACGTGGCCTTCGGGCGCATCTACGACCGGCATTCAGCCGTCGTACGGGCCTTGTGCGTTCGCCATCTTCCCAACGAAGCGGACGCGGACGACGCGTTGCAGGAGACGTTCATTCGTGCGTACCGGCTGCTGCATGAAGCGCAGGGGACCGAATCGCTTCGGCCGTGGTTGTACGCGATTGCGCGGCTGGTGTGTGCGGAGCGGCGGCGCTCGGCGGCGCGGCGGAACAAGCACGAGCAAGCGGCGGCCCAGGAGCGGATTGTGATGAACGGGATGAGTTCCACAAGCTCGACCGCGCCGACGAGACGAAGTGAACCGGCGCGGGACGGCGCGGAGCACGCGGAGGCGCTCTCGCGGCTCACCGTCGCGCTGGATGAGCTGCCGGATGAGGAACGACTGGCGATTCACTTGTACTACCTGGAACCGGACCCCGTGAGCGCGGCCGGATCGGCGCTGGGCATATCACGCAGCGGATTTTACAAGCTGCTCGCCCGCGCCAGAACACACCTGGCTTCAGCACTCGGATCCGTTGCCCCATGAACGAGACACCACACAACCAGAACGATGAGTTTGCACCGCCCCCACCGCGCGATGAGCTGGATGGCTTGCTGCGCGAGTGGCACGCGACGAACGCAGCGAAAGCGGAGGCGGGGCGCGACCGGCTGATGGCCGCGCTGACGCGGGAGCACGGCGCGGCGGAGCGCGATGTGCTGGCGCGAATCGAGCCGAAGCCGGAGACGCGCGAGCGGGAGCGGCCACTAGCGATGACCAGGAGGATCATCGTGAACAGATATTTCCCGCTTGCCGCCGCCGCGATTGTGCTTGCCGTGCTGGTTCCGTTCATGCTCACCGGGAAGTCCGGGTTCGTGAAGGAGACGAACGCGCAGATGTCCAATGTGGTGATGGCCCCCGAGGGCGGGCGGCTGGATGCTTTCGACAAGGATGGGCAGGCGCTGGGACCCTGCGCGTTGAAGCACACGGATGTGAAGGCGGAGATCAGCGGGCGGTTCACGCGGGTGACGGTGGTGCAGCAGTACCACAACCCGAACCCGGACAAGATCGAGGCGGTGTACACATTTCCGCTCAGCGACAAGGCGGGGGTGGACCGGATGACCATGACCATCGGCGATCGGGTGATCGTCGGCGAGGTGAAGGAACGCCAGCAGGCGCGGCGGATTTACGAGCAGGCCAAGGCGAGCAATCGCGTGGCGAGTTTGCTGGAGCAGGAGCGGCCGAACATCTTCACGCAGTCGATCGCAAACATCGAGCCGGGGGCGACGATCGACATCTCCATTTCGTATGTTGAGATGGTGGCGGAGCATGATGGAGAGTTTTCGTTCGCGTTTCCGACGGTGGTGAGCCCGCGGTACATTCCAGGCGGGAGCGAGTATCAGAAGCGTACCGTGCGTGATCTGCCGGCGAACGCGCAGCTGCGGCGCGGGCTGATTTTTGCAGCGCCAGCGACGATTTCCAAGCCGGAGCTGCGCGAGGCGAGCGCGGGCGAGCGGAGCGCGGAGCAACTGCGCACGATGCTGGCGGCGGCGACGCCGATTGATGCGCCGACGGACGGCGCGGGGTTGCCGGGCGTGTGGTACGAGGCGATGGCGGCGTATCCGGATGGTTCGGCGGAACCGGCGGTGCTGTTGACGGACGGGCGGGGCACGGTCGGCGGGCGCTGGTTCTATTGCCCACCCACTCCGAGTGCCGCGCCGGGCAGCAGCTTTGCGCAGCCGACGAATCAGGTGCCGGACGCGGATCGAATCACGCCGATGCCGACGCGCCCGGATGTTCGCGCGGGGCATGACATTTCGATCTCGGTGGTGATGGACACCGGCGGGCCGGGGATCACGTTCCTGGACTCGCCGCAACACAAGGTGTCGCGGACGGATTTGGTGCTGAACGCGACCGACCAGCCGCGGCGGGTGTCGATCGCGCTGGACAAACTGGCGACGATTCCGAACCGGGACTTTGTGCTCAAGTGGAAGCAGACGGCGGATGTGATTTCCAGCCGCGTGTTTGCGCACACGGGCGATAGCGGCAACTTCTTCACGGTGCAACTGGATGCGCCGGCGCAAGTGAAGGATGTGCGGGCGGTGCCGCGCGAGCTGGTGTTTGTGGTGGATACTTCCGGCTCGATGAACGGCAAGCCGATTGCGATATGCAAGGAAGTGATGCGAAAAGCGATCGACGAGATGCGTCCGCAGGACACGTTCAACATCATCACGTTCGCGGGGGCGACGCGGATCATGTGGGACCGGGCGCGCCCGAACACGACGGCCAACCGCGATGAGGCGCAGCGGTTCATCGAGACCTGGCAGGGCAATGGCGGAACGGAGATGATGGCGGCGATTGAGGCCGCGCTGCGGCAGAGGCCGACGGCGGGGATGGGCAACGCGCTCACGCCAGCACAACTGGCGGACCTTCCGGCGGATGGGCGGCGAGTGGCGGTGGAGGCGGATGACAGCGTGTTCCGCTCCGAGGGACTCACGAAGGACGCGGTGACAGATCGCGCGGAACTGCACATCCGCGAGGGCGTGAGCATCAAATGCTCGCCGTTCCAGTTGCCGACGGCGTATCTGAAGCGGGCGAATCTCACGGTGGCGGATGACAGCATCACGCTGAAGCTATTGATGCGCGGGGCGTGGACGACGGTGAATGGCGAGCGGGTGTTTCAGGTGAGTTCGGCGGAGATGTCCGGCGATTCGAGCGTGCGGCCGCTGCGGCTGGTGATGTTCCTGACGGACGCGGAGGTTGGCAACGACTTTGCGATCATTGAAGCGATCAAGCGGAATCGGGATACCACGCGGGTGTTCTCGTTCGGTATCGGCTCGAGCGTGAACCGGTATCTGATCGAGCAGATGGCGCTTGCGGGCGGCGGTGTGCCGGACTTTATCTATGCGAACGAGGCGACGGAGCAGCAGGCGAATGCGGCGGTGGAGCGGTTCAATCGACGCACGAAGACCCCGATCCTGACGGACATTCGCGTGACGTTCAACGGCGTGCAGCCGCTGGATGTGCTGCCGGAGGTGGCGAGCGTGCAGGATTTGTGGGACAATCGGCCACTGACGTTCATGGGGCGATACAGCGCGGCGGGGAACGGCTCACTGACGATCAAGGGGCAGACGGCGCAGGGGCCGTGGGAGCGAACGATCCCGATTGAGTTCCCGGCGAAGCAGGTGGAGAACTCGTCGCTGCCGACGCTGTGGGCGCGGGCGAAGATTGATGCGCTGATCGGGAGTGATTTGCTGGGAACCCAGCACGGGCAGCCGAATCCGGCGGTGCGGGCGGGCGTGATTCAACTGGGCGAGACGTTCAACGTGATGTCGCTGTACACATCGTTTGTGGCGGTCGACAAGTTGCGGATCACGGTGGATGGGAAGCCGCGGCTGGTGCATGTGCCGGTGGAGGTGCCGGACCAGACGAACTGGGAGGGATTCTTTGGGGAGATGAAGGATGGGGAGGATGAGCGGATGCTGCGGAGGGCGATGTCGTTGCAGGTGAAGGAAGAAGCGGGTGAGCAGCGGCTGAAGTTGAAGCAAGAGCTGGTGGATGAACTGGTGGTGCGCGAAGCGGCGGTGCGGGCGCGGGTGGAGGCGGTGAAGGAAAGTGAAAAACTGCATGCTCAAATGACGGATTTGATGGCTGCGGAGTTGATTCGGAAGGATGCGGATGCGGTGCCGCCGACACCTTCGGCAAGCGGGCCGCGTGGGGCGACGGGAACGGACAAGGGCGCTGCAGAGAGTTTGCGCGAAGAGCCAGCGAAGCCGAGTGCGGCACCGGCTGCGCCAGCGGCGGTGGCGGGGCGGCCAGTCGGGGACCGGGCGAAAGATGAGAAGAAGGGGTCGGCGGGTGGTGGGCAGGCGGCGGGGAATATGCCTGCGGATGCGAGGGCATCGCGCCCTGCTGTTGCGACTGCACCCGCGCCTGCGCCGGTGACGGGAACCGGACATGTGGCACCGAATGCGAGGCCGGGGGTGAGGAGCGTTGGAACACAGAGTACACCCCCGAGTAGCGGATTTGGATTTCAGACTCGGCGGCAGCCGACAGGTCCCGAACCGAGCGGCAGCACACTCGCGGACTCGCCTTTGGATTGGCCGAACAAGAACTATCAGAGAGGGTTGAGTGCTCAAGAGACGAGCGCGGTGAAAGCCGACTTGGCGGCGCTCAGGCAAAATGGTTTCGGGGAGCCAGATGGGAAAGTTTTGAGGGCATACGCCGATCGACTCGCCGCACATCCCGGTCGAGCGGTCACATTTAGCGGCGAGGCGGCCCCAAGTCAGGATGCAAGAGCGGGTTCTCGATACGGGATGTTGCCGTGGAGCAAACAACGGGCGAAGATGCCGGGCGATTTGTTGGACGGGTACACAGACGGTGACGGCACTGGGTGGTTCTATCGACTTCGGATAACAGATTCGAGCAAGAACGTTGAGCAGACCACTGCTGCGGACAACCTGCTGACTCTGGCCGCCGCGCAACTTGTAGAAGCCGGGCGGCTGGATGATGCGAAGGCGTTGCTGTGCCCGAATGTGGCGAGCGGGCCGAGCGGGAAGATGGCCAGAAGTGTGGATGATATTGCGAGTGGAACGACGGGAACGGCACAAGCAACCGGCGCGGCTGGCGTGGCGGTGAGCGCGCCGGAGCAGTTGTGCGCGGCGATCGGGACGGTGATGCCGGACGCGGAGCGCATGGTGGCGGTGCGCGGGGCGCGGGCGAGAGCGGAGGCGGAGTTGCTTGGGCTGCGGCGGATCGAGATTCTGGCGCGGAAACTCGCGCCGGATGTGCTGATTCGGACGGAGACGGGGAAGAAGATGGGACTCGACGCGCGGCAGACGACCTCGGATTCAGCGCCGAAGGAAGTGGATCGTGCGGCAGGCACGCCAGTCGGATCGAACACGGAGAAGAAGGATGATGGGCGGCTGCTGGTGACGATCCTGCTGAGTGATACATCGGAGAAGACGCTGGAATCTTTGCGTGCGCTGGGGATCAAGATTGTGAGTGTGAAAGCAGAAGCCAGCGTTGTGGTGGCGAGTGTATCGGTAGAGAAAGTCGAGGAGTTGGCGATGATGGGGGTGGTGAGGCGGGTGGAGTTGGTGGTGGAAGAGAAGAAGCAGGAGTGAGATCGAGTTGGCAACCGCTGTGCAGGATGTGAAGCAACCTCACGAGCACTCCTTCGGAGTGCGGGAGTCAGCCGCCATTGACCGGGGGTTCCGCGAAGCGCGGCACCCCCGGCTACGAACGATCATGCCTTCGGCATGGAAGGCAGCGGAGCGAGACCAGCTGCGAGGCGGTCGTGTGGGTTGACTATTTGAGGGATGAGAAGGCGTGGACTCTTGCGTGTTTGTGGCGCGAAGAACACGGGCGGGACGCCCGTGCCACCGAAAAAGGCATCCTTGTGAGCGCGGGCCGCGTAGCGTCTGGTGACGCATGGCGACGGAGGTGAACAGTTCGGCGGGAATGGGGACGCGGCCCGGGCGGGTGCGGCGGCGGTATCACTTTGGACAGAGCGGCGTTGGGTATATTGCGATCACGATGCTGGTGGCGCTGGGCGCGTTCAACAGCCAGAACAATCTGCTGTACTGGACGTTCGGCTTTGCGCTCGCGCTGCTGCTGGTCTCGGGCGTGGTGTCGGGGACGATGTTGATGGGCTTGCGTGTGGAGCGGGCGTGGGTATCTGGCGCGGCGGAGGGGGAGCCGGTTCGGATTCGCTATCAGGTGCGGAACATCAACCGGCTGGTGCCGGCGTTTGCGCTCACGATCACAGAGGTAGGGTTTGAGGACGCGATGCCCAAGCCGCGGGCGTGGTATGCGCGGCTGCTGAGGCGTGGCGCGCCGGTGGTGCGCAATCCGATGATGCGGACGCCGTTTGCGTTTGTGGCGCATGTTGGGGCGGGAGAAACCGTGTTCGCGGAGTCACGGGCGGTGGCGCTGCGGCGCGGAGCGGTGCATTTTTCCGAGCTGGTGGTGACGACGGCGTTTCCATTTGGGCTCATGCGCAAGAGCGTGCATGTGCCGCAGCAGATGGGGACGGTGTTCACACCGCGGGTGGTGGCGACGGAACTCGAGCCGTCGGGTGGGTCGTCGCGGCAGGGGTCGCTGGGCGGATCATCGCAGCGATCAGGGCATGGGGATGAGTTCTTCGCGCTGCGTGAGTATTCGCAGGGAGACAGCTCGCGGGATATTGCGTGGCGGGCGAGCGCGAAACGCGGATCGCTGCTGGTGCGGCAGTTCGCGGCGCCGTCGCCGCGTCGGGTGTGGATCGTGCTGCATCTTCGAACGCGAAAGGGCTTCGGCGCGGCGGATGAGCAGGCGATCCGGATGGCGGCGGGGCTAGCGCACGCGGCGGAGCGGCAGGGCGTGGAATATGGACTGGCGGTGCCGCTGACACGGCTGCTGGTGCATCCGCGACGGAGTGAAGGGCACTTATCGCGGCTGATGACCGATCTGGGATTGCTGGACCTGGGCGCGGATGACGGGCGCGGGCAACGGGCGGCGTTTCCGGCGCAGGCGGCGGGGAGCGGATCGAACTCGTCGTGCATCACGATCCATGCGGGCGTGCTGGATCTAGCGTTTGCGCCGGCGTCTCGGACGATCACGAACATTGTGGCGACGGCGCCAATGGGGACTGCGGGGGCGGCGAACGCGGTCACAACCGCGAAATCCGAGGTGCGGCAGAAAGGAGTGCCGCTGGCCGCATGAGATTGTACGCGCGCTTCAACCTGATGCTGCACTTGTGCGTGGTGCTGGGCGCGACGGCGTTCTGCGTGGCGGATGGGAAGTTGCTGCTGGGGTTGCTGGCACTGGGCGCGACGGTGGCGAGCTATCTGATCACACGCGGCAACCGCGCGGGGAAGCCGCCGCTGCTGCCACGGGCGGCGATCAATGTGCTGGTGTTCGCGGCGATCGTGAACGCGGCGATGCGGGCATCGGGAAACAACGTGAACGAGGAGTTTGTGTCCACGCTCGGGCAGTTCCTGGTGTTCATCGTGGTGATCAAGCTGCTGGACCGGCGCGGGGTGCGCGATGATGCGCAGTTGATGACGCTGACGATCTTCATCGCGGTGGCGGCGGTGCTGACGGCGGGTTCGCTGCCGGTGGGGCTGCTGTTGATTGCGTATGTGCCGATGGTGGTGGCGACGTCGATGATGTGGCAGATTCACTCGGGGCTGGTGGCGGCCGTTGCGGCCAATGCGCCCAATGGAAGGGAAGATGCGGGGCTGCTCACGGCACCGATGGTGGCGGTGGGTCGGCGGCCGCGGCGGGCGTTTGTAAGTGTGTGCGCGACGGCTGTGCTGGCATCCAGCGCGATCGCGACGGCGGTGTTCGTGCTGGTGCCGCGCGGGTTTGGCAACGATCTGCTGGGGCGGTTCGGGATGCAGCAGCAGGCGCAGATTGGGTTTCGGGAATCTGTCAAACTGGGCGAGTCGGGGTTTTTGTCGGAGAATCCGACGCCGGTGATGGATGTGCTGGTGACGACGGCGATGGGTGAGGCGCTGGGCGGCTCGGGCGAGACGCTGTATCTGCGCGGCGCGGCACGCGATGAGTACAACCCGATACTGCATGTGTGGGACGACCCAAGCACGGCGCGCGAGATTGACGGGATGTCCACGATTGTCAAGTTACAGGAGGGCTACGAGTATTTCCTGACGATTCGGTACACGATTCCGCACGGGGGTGAGGTGTCGGGATCGTTGCCGACGACGCAGCGGAAGTTGAAGATCACCATGCGGGGCGAATCGCTGGCGGGGGTGATGTTCAGCGCGTGGCGGCCGCTCTCGGTGACGCCGGATCGAACGGTGGACGCGCGGGTCTCGCCGCGGAACGGGACGATGCACACGCAGGGGGCGGGGCGGCTGTTCACGTACACGATCAAGTATTCATTGGCCGATGAGATGAGTTGGTCGCCACACGCGCAGACGGATTTTCAGGATGGGCGGATACACGATCTGGCGTCGAGCGTGCTCACGCAGCGTGGGTTGGTCGCGGGGCCGGGAACTTCCCGGCAGATGGTGACGGCGATCCGGGATCATCTGCGGACGAGTTATGCGTACACACTGGAGATGGTCGCGCCGCCGGGGGAGCAGGACCCGATCGAGTTTTTTTTGTTTGATCGGAAGAAGGGGCATTGCGAGTATTTCGCCAGCGCGATGGCGGCGATGTGCCAGTCGCAGGGGATTCCGTGCCGCGTGGTGACGGGGTATCTGGCGACGGAGTACAACTCGCTGACGGGGCAGTATCTGGTACGCGAGTCGAACGCACACGCGTGGGTGGAGGCGTTCATTGTTTCGGACGCGGCGAGCGGCGAGGGGCGATGGGAGACGTTCGATGCGTCGCCGCCGGGAGACATCGATCGCATCCACCGGCCCGCGGGCGGCGTGCTTGCGAGTTTGCGCCGGTGGTATGACACGCTGGAGTTCGGGTGGTCCTCGTCGGTGATCGGATACGACAACTCGAAGCAGCGGGCGCAGACACCGAGCGTGTTGCCGGACTCCGCGTTTGTGCGCCGGTTTGACGCGGCGGCGGATCGGTTCGTATCGTGGATCAAAACCATGCGCACGGATCCGAGGCAGATTCCGTGGTGGGTGAAATACTCGCCGGTGATGCTGCTGCTGATCGTGGGTATCTGGGTGACGTTCCGCTCCAAGGTCAAGGTATGGGTCGGCACGCGGTGGCACACATCCGCGCGGGCGTCATACGGAATCACACCGTTCCGAGCGACGGGGTTTTATGCCCGGACCCTGAAAGCACTGGAGCGGGCGGGGTTGCCCAAGCCGGACCAGACGCCGCCGGGACTGTTCGCCCAGACGCTAGAAACCCGCTCGCCGGAAGCGGCGGCGACGCTGCGCTCGATCGCGGCGACGTTCTATCGGTCCCACTTCGGCGGGAAGCCGCTGGACGCGGCTGAACTAGCGACGGTGACGGCGCAGGTGCAGCGGTTGGAAGCGGTGTTGAAGGAAACCGGCGCGCGTCGGTGAAAACAGTTGCGAATGGGTGCGATTCGGACGGTATCGGACATGGGATGTCTGATAAGCCGCCGCGTGTTCGCTGGGCGCGGCATAGCCGCTCCACGCGGCAGCATTGCGGGGGCGTGGCGCGAAAGGTACGAAAGCCCCCCCACCTTCGGGGTCGATCCCTCTTGCACGCACCAACGTGGTTCCGCGCTGGGCGATCCTTCCTTTCAACGTGAGATACACCCGTGGCCGCATCACGCTCCCGAACCGATCACTGGCGTGACTGTCTTCGCAAGGTCTACGAGCGCGGCGGCGCCCTGGAGATCACCGTGGATCGCGGGCAGACGCTGGACTCGCAGGCGCGCGGCGTGGACCTGGCGTGGCGCGTGAAGATCGTGCATATGCGCGATGATGCGATCGTCGTGGAGCCGCCCGCGGCGTGCGGGGCGACCATTCCGCTCTCGCCGAACGTGCGGCTGATCGCGGCGATGACGATTGGGCAGAACCGGTGGATGTTCCACACCACGACGATGGGGCACACGCAGGGAGCGGGCTCATCCGGGCGGCTACTGGTGCTGAAGATGCCGGAGATCGTGGAACGCTGCACGCGGCGCGACTTCTTCCGCATCTCGACGGTGGACCTGCGACTGCCGACGGTGCAGTGCTGGCCGCTGCTGGACCCGACGACGGTGATCGCGGCGGAGGCGGCCAACCGGGCGCAGATCAACGACCTGAACGAGTGCGGCGGGATATCGGCGTATGAACTGGAAGACCCGGACTCGATCCTGTTGCCGGAGGTGGGGCCGATGTTCAAGGCGCACCTGCTGAACATTTCTGGGGGTGGCCTGGGGCTGATGCTCCGCCCGGAAGAGGGGCGGGCACTGAGCAGCCGGCCGTTCATGTGGCTGCGGGTGGACCTGCGCCCGGAGATTTCGGCCCCGGTGGGCGTGACGGTGCGGCAGGCGCACACGCATATTGATTCCGGGCACAATCTGTACGCCGGAATGGCCTTTGATTTTGGGCACAATACGAGCCACAGGCAGTTTGTTGTGGACCTGTTCACCAAGTACGCCCAGCGGGTGCAACAGGGGCAGCCGGCGCAACTTGCCCGAGCGGCTTGACGAAATCCTCACACCCTGCTCTAATACGAATCAGTCCCCGGCAACTTCGCCGGGGTTTATCCACCACCCCGCGTGCATGAGCAATCGGGGCGGCTGTTTGCAGTGTTCCATGTTCTGAACCTGAATCGTGTTGCAGCGCTCTCGCTCCACGGCTCAGCGGATGGATGGGGAATACCCGAGCGAAGGCGATTGCCGGAGCTTGGATAGATCGAGAGTGTATTGACGTGCCGCAGATTGAATGGGTTGGAAATGGTTGTCAGATTCGAGGCGAGTTCCGCGACGCGGGGCCGCCGAAGGGACGGAGTGCAGGTTTGGAACGCGGGCATGCGTGTGCATGGGCGTATCCGGCGGCGGCGGCAGCACGATTGATCTGAAAACAGACCGTCCACGGCCGCGAGCGATGAGCTGGCGGCCATCGGTTGAGCGTACACGCGGGCCTATCCCGCTCGTGGCATCATGCCGCGTGCGTTTTTCGGAGGGCTTTTCGCGTCATGCTCACACACATTCAATTTCCAACCCTGCTTGCCATGAACGATGGCGTGGCGATCGGCGTTGCCGTCGGTACTTTGGTCGTTGGCCTGATCGTCGGGTACTTCGTCGTCTCGTCCATGCGTGGCCAGTCGCTGGCCAAGGCCAAGCAAGAGGCGGCGGAAATCAAATCGCGGGCGGAAGCGGAGGCGCGGACGCTGTCGGAGCGGGCGCGGGTGGACGCGGACAAGGCGGCGCTCGAGCGGAAGTCGGTGTTTGAGCAGGAACTGGAAAAGTCGCGGAACGAGATGCGCGAGTCGGAGAAGCGGATCGCCAAGCGGGAGGATTTGATTGACAAGAAACTTGAGACACTGACGACCAAAGAGGATCAGGTTTCCAAGCAGTCCGAGCTGCTCAACAAGCAGAGCGAGGGGCTGAAGCAAAAGGAAGTCGGGCTGGACAAGAAGCACGAAGAGCTGGACCAGACGGTGCAGCAGCAGAAGGACAAGCTGTTCAATATCTCCGGGTGGACCCCGGAAGAGGCGAAGCGCGAGGTGCTGGTGCGCGTCGAGGACGACTGCCGCCACGAGACATCCAAGATCGTCGCCAAGCTGGTGGAAGAGGCGACCGCCGAGGCGAAGAGCAAGGCCCAGGAGATCACCCTGATGGCCGTGCAGCGATACGCCAGCGAGCACACTGCGGAGAGCACGGTGCGCGCGGTGCCGATCCCATCGGACGACATGAAGGGGCGGATCATCGGGCGCGAGGGGCGGAACATCCGGGCGATTGAGAAGGCCACGGGGGTGGACATCATCGTGGATGACACTCCAGGCATGATCGTGGTGTCGTGCTTTGACAAGATTCGGCAGGCGATCGCGGTGGAGTCGTTGAACCGGCTGATCGCGGACGGGCGTATGCACCCCTCTCGTATCGAAGAGGTGGTGGAGAAGGTCAAGGCGGAACTCGAGGAGAAGGTGCAGAAGGCGGGCAAGGACGCGGTGCTCGAGACCAACATGCGCGGCATCCACCCGAAGATTTCCGAGGCGATGGGCAAGCTGAGCTTCCGAACTTCCTATGGCCAAAACGTGCTGCGGCACTCGGTGGAAGTGGCGTTCCTGAGCCAGATGATCGCTGAGCAGCTGGGGCTGGACGGCACGCTGGCGCGGCGCTGCGGCTTTCTGCACGACATCGGCAAGGCGATGGACCACGAGATGGAGGGCGGCCACCCGAAGATCGGCGCGGACTTCGCCCGGCAGTACGGGGAGAAGGACGCGGTACTCAACGCGATCGCCGGGCACCACGCGGACATCCCCTCTACCACGTTTTACACGCCGATCGTCATGGCGGCGGACGCGATCTCATCGGCCCGCCCGGGTGCGCGGCGCGAGAGCATGGAGAAGTACATCCAGCGGCTCAACGAGCTGCAAGACATCGCGCTCCGTCAGCCGGGCGTGACCGAGGCGTTCGCCATCCAGGCCGGACGCGAGGTCCGCGTGATGGTGGATGCCAAGAAGGTGACCGACGATGAGGCGCAGAAGATCGCGTACGACATCGCCAAGAAGGTCTCGGAAGAGATGACATTCCCGGGCGAAATTCGCGTGACGGTGCTGCGCGAGACGCGGGCGATTGAGTTTGCGAGATAACTGGGAGGTTTTGAGTTCGGGGTCGGAGAAATCGCACGCGGAGGTGCGCGGAGGTGCGCGGAGGTTGCGCGGGGGTTCGCGGAGAATGGCGGCGGACGCAACGCCGGAGCTGGCTTGCTGGTATATTTTGGTGCCATGATGACGCGCGCACAGCACACTCGTCTTCCCTCGTTCTTGCAATGGACCGGACCCGGGCGGGTGGTGGTGTTTGTGCTGGCCGCGGCGTCGATCTGGTGCTTGCTCAGCGAGATGTACGGGCTGTGCGACATGCGGACGTTTTTCTATGCGATCCTGCTGCCGGCGACGGCCGCGCTCTATGGGATGGCGGTGCTGGATCGCGCGAAGGGGAATGGGCTGCTGTGGCGGGCGGTGATGATCGGGACGGTGGCGGGGCTGACGGGGGCGGTGGCGTATGACGTGTTCCGATTGCCGTTTGTGTTTTCGGATGCGTGGGGGATGGGACGAATCGGGATTCCGCAGATGGCGCTGTTCAAGGTGTTTCCGCGCTTCGGCGCGCTGATCCTGGGCGAACCGATGGAGCAGGGCGTGGCAAGCGGGCCGGGGAGCGCGTGGGGCGCGGGATACTCGCTGGGGGCGCATCTGCTGGGATGGGCGTATCACTTCTCCAACGGCGCAACGTTTGGCGTGATGTTCGCGGCGATGTACGCGGGTGCGAAGGACGCGGCGGCGGGCGTGCGGGCTCGCATGTGGAAGCCGATCGTGTGGGCGGTGCTGATGGCGGTGGGGATTGAGATCTGTCTGCTGGTCTCGCCATACTCAGCGTTTTTCGGCATTCACATGACGACGCGGTTTGTGGTGGTGACGATGACGGCGCACATCATCTTCGGGCTGTTCCTCGGGGCGTGGTTCGCGTGGCATGAGCGGCGATGGCGACACGGCATTTCGCTATCGCTCGCGTGAGTAGCTGGTACGGGAGCAATCTGGTGCGGACACTCGAACGGATTGACCATCGCATCGCCTCGTTCATGCGCGACTACGCGCCGACGCTGCTGCGCATCTCGCTGGCGATCGTGTTCCTCTGGTTCGGCGGGCTGAAGATCGCCGGCGGGAGTCCGGCGGAGGAACTCGTCAAACGGACGGTGTATTGGTTTGATCCGCGCTGGTTCATCCCGATCCTGGGCGTGTGGGAGGTGGCGATCGACGTGTGCATGTTGTGGATGCCACTGATTCGCGTGTCGATCGCGCTGCTGCTGCTGCAAATGCCGGGGACGTCTTTACCGCTGGTGATTCTGCCGCATGTCTGCTTCACGACGATCCCGTGGGTGCCGTCGCTGGAGGGGCAGTACATCATCAAGAATCTGGTGCTGATCTCGGCGGGGATTGCGGTGGGTGGGACGGTGAGAACGAAACAGAGTAGCGGACTGACCGATTTGGCACGTTGAATGGCAACAACATCTATGGCGAGATGCCAGGCGCGGACGACGGCGCTGCCCGCCAAGAAGATTCTAGGAACGTGTCGATATCTCGCAGGATTCGCACAGACGGGTCGAACCGAAACGCTTGCAAGTGCTGCGAAATCGGCCATGGTTCGGCTCCTCGGCCGAGAGCGGTATCAGTGCCCTCCAGCCGCCACTGCTCGCGATCGGACAGGTTTTCCAGACTTTGACGCTGCGCCCAGCCGGACACGATAAGAAACTCACTCAGCGGACACATGAAATATCCGCCCGCCCAACGTCCGTAGGGGTTGCCACCATAACCGCGTGTGCCGCACCAGTTATACAGACGTGGTTCGACCATCATGGAAGCACGTCCGTCACCAACTTCTCGGATGATCTTCACGCCTTGCGCGGTGGCCACTCGGAGTGCTGTGTCGTAGTCGGCTGAAGACACTGTATCAGATTTGGTAACTCTTCAGCCAACTACAACGCGTTGAGCGGTGAGGTGCGGGAGTATGCCGGTGGTTGACCAGGTGCGGAGGGCTTGTTCGATCTCGGCGCG
>JAYVRG010000089.1:0-4393 GCA_043776515.1 Phycisphaerales bacterium | reverse complement strand
TGAGCTTGACCGAAAGCAACAGCGAAACGTTGATCTCGATTGCAAAGTGGGTCCGCGCTGGAGTGGTAATCCTCTTCGTCAACACAGTCATGACAGGCGGAGCAATGGCCCGCCTCCAATACCAACTCGCGCCGCCAGCCTGGGAATACCGCATCGAGTTCCTCTCCGATGCCCAGACCACGACTGGACTCCAGCGCCTCGGTAACGAGCGATGGGAACTGGTAGACATCCGACGAGCACGAGGCGACGCCGAAGTCTGGGGTGCTGAGATCACACTCCGCCGCCCAAAACGCTAGCGCACCGCATCCTTGCCCGCCTCGTCGATTGCGGGCGCCCCCACGCTCATCGAATCATTGGGCTACGGCAACGCCGGAACTGTGAGCGAAGTCGCCGCCAACGAAAGCTCCTCGCGACAGCCGCCCGACCACAGCGCGATTCGGTCGAACGTGGTCTCGATCGGGCCGATCCGCTGCGTGGTCAGTGCATCATCTTGCTGAATGTACGCGATCGTGATGTGTGGAGTGAAGCCGTGTTTGTCGCTCGGGAAAACGCCCGCAAGCGAGATGATCTGGATCAGCCCATCGCGGAATAGCTGCAGATCGGGCGCGTCCACCGACACCCAAACGGGATCGAGCTCAGGCAGAGTGGCTGCGAATCGCCCGAGCCCCGAGAGCGTCGCGCGCACCGGAAACCCTCCTGACGCGAAGGTCTTCAGCAGAGTGAGCAATCCCTGATATTGATCCTCGGTCATCTCCTCAAAGAACGCGAGCGTGAGGTGCAAATCTGCTGCCAATTCGGTTCCGTGTGCCGCGAGGACCACGCTCACAGGCAAAGGGACAGGCAGAACGATCGCCACTCTGCTTCGCATCAACAGCTCGACGGCGACAACAGGTGCCGCGCCGGCGCTGATCGCATCGACGCGAGGCGGTGCCGCGCTCGCTTTCGTCGGATCCAAGAGCGCCGGATCCCCCACGGGGACCTCAATCACGTCGCCGGGCTGAAGCGCCTCGCCTTCGGCAAGGACCGTTGGTTGCGCAGCAGCGATCGGTGAGCCCACAACCAGCTGCCCGTTGCGATTCTGCTCGAGCACGCGCGTGAGCATTTGCTTTGTGGATCGCAGCGACGCGTGCGCCTTCTGATACTCGGACTTCAGCGCCTGCAACTCTGCCTCGTCCGCCGGATCGGGGGCCGTGAAAAACGTGTTGCCTGTCTCGCCCATAATGGCCTCGGCTTGGTCTGCGCTCAGCCCCGAAATCGCCGCAGTCATCGCTGCGATTCCCGAGGCGCGAGGCACTTTGCGTGCAGCCACTTGCGCCACGATCTCGAGCGCAGGAGTGTGATCAATCGGGGTCGGCGTTGGAAGCGGAGCTGCTCCAACCTGACCAGCGGTCAACGCACTGACTGCTGGCGCGCCGTCGACGATCGCCGCGGCAACCACTGGCTCTACGGCGGTTTCAAGAGAGTAGCCGTCACCACGGAACCTCGAACTTTTCACCTCAGCTGGAGTAAGCACGCCCGCAGTGATGTACTGCACATCGACACTCGCCTGTTTGGCGCGGATGTCCGCCGTTTCTGCGTCACTTGGCTGATAGAGTGACGGCCACTCCAGACTCCAGTTCTGTGGCTCTACGCCGCCGGTCGGTCCGTTTTTCGCACGCATCAAGATCCGAACGATTCGCTCGATCGCAGGTTGCGCCTCGGAGGTTCGCTGCGCGTCGACGCGATCGTACCACCAGCGCACGTCGCTATCGCCTGTGGCATTGAGGCCCGCCGGAGACTGGCCCATCAACCGCGTGACGGGCATCCCCGCAGCGCCAGCCAAGATCAGACAGCTCTTGTCGAGCACCTCCGCAACGCCCGTCAGGGTGCCGGTCTCGACGCGGGTAAAATCCTCGCCCTCCGCATCCACCATGATCGCACGGCTGACGCTCCGTGCCATGTCCATCAACTCCAGGCGCTTTTTTACCATGTCGCTCTTGTCGCTCGCGATCATGCCCATCAGGTTCTTGATCTTGAACACCGCCTGCGATGCGTCTTGGAGCAGCGTCGCCATCGCCGCGGAGTTGCCGTTGAACTGGCGCAGCCGATCGACGATGCGCTGCAGCTCGGACTCCGACCATGATTGGTTTTGCGCGCGACGGCGACGGGTCGTCAACGCGCCGTCGAAGCGGATCATCCGCGATGCATGCACGCTCCGCACATCCACGGTGGATCCGCCAATCCGCGAGAATCGGTATGTCGCCGGTTCGCCGAACCGCGGCGAGAGCGAGTCAGTGACGTACGTCATGGGAAACACCTCGCGCTTGTCGCATACCGTGAGGAAACGAACCGACGCGATGGTGCCCAAGTCCAGCGGCCAGGACGGGTCTCGCCCATCGTCTGCGCCCACAAAAATCACCGCGCCCCCAAAGAGTTTCGCCCATGTCCATGCGTGCGTCACTTTGCTCTGCAGGTGATGCTCCTCGAGGTTTGATTGAATGGCGGTCTCGATCACGCTGTCGCCGCACTTGATGCGGAATCCCCTGCGAAGTGCATCTTCGGGAACTGCGCTCACGATCCGCGCGGCGTATGCGTCACCGTGAAACATGTCCTCAAGCGTCTGGTCGTCGATGCGGTATTCGCGCTGGAAGACGAAGTTGTTCCGCCCGCCTCCGGAATCGACCGATGTGAGCAGGTTTTTCCACGAGTCCATGCGGAAGGTTCGACCGACTGCGGGGACGACAGATGCGATTTGTTCGCGCAGATTGCTGAAAATGCTCATAGATTTTTCATCGCTGCTTCAAACAGCGCCATGTAATTGTTTTGGTTGCGAGAGAGATACTGTGATGCGGCATCAACCTGGTCGTCGTTGCTGCCACGCGGGAAGCTCAGGTGCTCACCGATGAACGAATCGGGGGCACCGTCGTCGACTTCGCCCACCCAAGCCGCGCCGCGAGTTCCGTCGGGGTACCGAGCGTGCGTGGAATCGGGCAGCAGGACATTGCCTGCCGCCCAAAGCGGTTCACACGATTGCGCGCGGGATTGTTTGCCGCCGCGGGGCTCGACAGCCTCAATGCCTTCAATCTTGTCTTTGAGCACATCCATGACAGCGGTCCCGTTGGCCTTGTCCTCGATCAGCTTCAGCGTGGCTTGCGGCCATCGCTCGCAAAACGCGACGAGGTGCAGCACCGTTTCGGAGAAGCGCCACTGACCCCGGACTTGATCGACGAGGTAGTGGTTCGCGCCCAGCTGCATCCAGCACTGAATCACCACCCAGTCTGAGTCGGACGTACCTTTGAACGCGCAGTCCACCGACAACGCAAACGTTCCGCCCGAAGGGAGCTCAGTCCAACGTCGCGCGAACCACTGCTCCCGGAAGATCTCGCCGGTTTTGCGTCGAGGCCTCTGCTGCAGCTGTCCGTCAGCGCGCGTGGGACCGAGCGTCTTCTCAAGCCGGGCCACTTCGACCTCCGGCATGCGGGCGGGGCAGAGCAGCTCGCCTTCGACGGTGCGTGGGTCCCTGGGCCAGCAGTGCGGGTGCTTCGACTCATAGCGCATCGGGAGACACAAAACCGTGGACCCGGCGCGAATGAACTCTTCGGTGAGATCATGCTCGTGGAGTCGCTGCATGACGAGCACTCGCGCGCTCCGCGTATGATCTCGGAAGCGCGTCGACATTGTGCCGCGCCACCAGGTGATGACTGCTTCGATCTCGACGCCCGACAGCAACTCGGCGCCCATCGGGTCAATCGGATCGTCCACCAGCGCGGTGTCCGCATGTTGGCCTGTCACCGAACCTCGGACCGTTGCGGAGTACCGCATCCCCTTGGCGGTAGTGTAGTACGACCCGACCGCCTTCGACGCGCTGGCATCCGAGGGAATCGCCACTTCGGGCCACCGCGCCGCCCACCAATCCGAGTCGATCAACGTCCGACATTTGCGCGCATCGCGCAGCGATACGCTGTCCGCATAGCTCGCGGTGATCCATCGATGCCCCGGATCCTGTGTCCATACCCACGCTGGCCAGAGCACCGAGGATATCAACGACTTTGAAAACCCTGGCGGGATGTTGATCACCAAGTCTCGGATCTCCCGACGATGCACCGCCTCCAGATGCTCGCAGACCGCGTCTATGTGCCACGACCAGACCAACGGTGCATTGTCGACGCGCGACCAGCAGACCCGCACAAACCTACGGAACCCGCCGCGACGCACCCGCTCGCGATCGATCTCGCCCATCGTTGGGGCCGGTGGCTGCGCGGTGTGAATCACCCCAGCGTTTCTCCGGTCGAGCCGCTCTGACCGCTATCACCGTTGGCGCTCGCGTCGTCGTCGTCGCTGGCAAGGCTGGTCAGCGCTGCGAGATGCTCCAGCTGCTCTTCCGACAACTTGCTCAGATTGAGCTTTCCGCCGA
>JAYVRG010000088.1:0-50790 GCA_043776515.1 Phycisphaerales bacterium | reverse complement strand
CCTACCCTCCCCCGCCTTCCCACTTCCCCAGCCCCCTCCGCGTTCATCTGACTGCCTTCACCCGAAACCCGATCCCCGAAACCCGAGACCCGACCCCTCATGTTCGACCGCCTCCTCGGCCTCTTCTCCATTGATATGGGCATCGACCTGGGCACCTGCAACACCCTTGTTGCCGTGCGCGGGCAGGGGATCGTGCTGAACGAGCCGAGCGTGGTGGCCGTGTGGAAGGGGACCAACCGCGTGGTCCGCAACGGCGAGGCCGTCGGGTGGATGGCCAAGGAGATGCTCGGCAAGACGCCCGGGACCATCACGGCGATCCGGCCGCTGAAGGACGGGGTGATCTCCGACTTTGAGATCACCGAGCAGATGCTCAAGTATTTCATCAACAAGGTGACGGGCAAGAACCGGCTGATCCGGCCGCGGGTAGTGATTGCGATTCCCTCGGGCATCACGGCGGTAGAGAAGCAGGCGGTGTTCAACAGCGCGGAGCGGGCCGGAGCGCGGCGGACGTATCTGATTGAAGAGCCGATCGCGGCCGCCATCGGCGCGGGGCTCCCCTTCGCGGAGCCGACGGCGAGCATGATCGTGGACATCGGCGGCGGCACGACCGAGGTGGCAATCATGTCGCTCGGGGATATCGCGGTGTGCGAGAGCGTGCGGGTCGCGGGCGACGACATGGACGAGGCGATCATCGCCCACATGAAGAAGACCTACAACCTGATGATCGGCGAGCAGACCTCCGAGCGCATCAAGATCGAGATCGGCTCCGCCGCGCCGACCGGGACGGCCAACGACGAGAAGACCATGGAGGTCCGCGGCCGCGACATGATCAGCGGATTGCCGCGCAAGACGGTGGTCACGAGCGAAGAAATCCGCGAAGCATTGCAAGAACCGGTGCAAGCGATCGTCGAGGCCGTCACCCGCACGCTGGAGAAGGCCGAGCCGGAACTCGCGGCTGATCTGGTGGAGAACGGCATCGTCATGGCCGGCGGCGGTGCGCTGCTGCGTGGCCTGGGCATCGTCATCTCCAACGCCACCGGCCTGCCGGTCAAACTCGCCGAAGACCCCCTCACCTGCGTCGCCCGCGGCACGGCGATCTACCTTGAGCACCTCGAGGAGTGGAAGATCACGCTCGAGAATGACATGGACAGTTGAGAAGTGAGAAGTAAGTAGTTAGAAGTGCGGAGGGGAACGGGGGGGCACTGCTTGTCACTCTGCGCTCTGAACTCAGCGCGACTCCCCCAATGCCTTCACCCCGAGCCAACCTCGCACTTGCCATCACCGCGGCCGCGGGGCTGGCGGTGCTGCCGCGCCCGATGCTGCCGCTGGTCTGGGCGTTCAACACGCCCGCGACCTTTCTGCTCGCGCCGGTGCAGGCGCCGGTGCGGACGCTGATGGTCTGGCTGCGCGGGCCGAAGCAAGGGACGGTGAGCGGGGGGTCGGGGCTGTCGCCGGAACTTGATCGCGTGCTGACCGATCTGGATCAGGCGAAGTTCGAGCTGGCACAATCCAAGGTGGAGACGGAGCGATTGCGGGCGCTGGTTGTTGATCTCTCACGCGGCGTGGAACTCAATCCGTCGCTCGCGGTCACGCAGATTCCCGCGTCCGTCATCGGCTTCGGCTCAGACCTCACGGGCGGCTTATTGACGGTGCGGCCCAACAAGATGGAGGGTGTGGAGCCCAACGCCGTGGTCGTGGTGCGCGGCGTGCAGCTGGTGGGCCGCGTGCAGAAGGTGGATGCCCGCACCTGCACGGTGCTGCCCATCACCGATCCGGCGTTTCCCAAGACCATCAAGACTCTGCACGGCACCGGCGAGAAGTTCACCGGCGTGGTGATGCTGGATGACCAGCGCCGCGGCCCGGAGTGGAAGCTGGATTCCATCGAGAACGGACGGTTGGTCGGGCGCGTGTACTTCAAGACGCTCCCGCCCGGCGAGGAACGCCCGACCATCACCAACGACATGCTGGTGCGACTCTCGGATACATCGTGGCCGGACAGCTCGCAGATGCTGACCATCGGCCGCGTGGTGCAGGTGGAGACCGGCCCGAACGAGCGGCCGATCATCACCGTCGAGCCGCTGCAGGACATCTCCCGCGTGAGCGAGGTGATGATCCGCGTGCCCGACAAGGCGACCACGCCTGCACCCGCGAGCAAGGGAGGCAAGCCATGAAATGGCCCGTCCCCTTCTTCGTCGCGTATGTGCTGCTCGCGCTGGAGGCCCCGATGCGCGAGTTCATCCGTATCGGCACGGTCTCGCCGTCGCTGGTCTTCCCGTTCGTCGTGTTCGTCGCCCTGCTCGCCTCCAGCAACGCCGCGATGTGGACCGCATTGCTGGTCGGAGCGGCCGTCGATGTGACCACCACCCGCGCCACCACCGGCGCGCCGATCGTGATCGTCGGGCCGCACGCGCTCGGCTATGTTGCGGCGGCGTACATGATCCTGACGCTTCGCCCGATGGTGATGCGGAAGAACCCGATCACGCTGGTGGCTCTTTCCATCGTCGGCGCGGGGCTGTCCGCGATCGTGATCGTGAGCGTGCTCGCCATCCGGCAGATGATCTTCCGCGGCTCCTGGGCCGACGGTCTGGGCGGCTCGCTCTTCCACGACCTCTGGCAACGCTGGCTGGATGCCTGCTACACCGGGGCCGCCGCCATCGTGCTCTCGGGCATCTTCCTGCCACTCGCCCCGTGGTTTGGTTTCCAAGACCCCTCCGTGCGCCGGCCTTTCTCACGCCGCTATTGAAGTGGCACGGGCTTACCAGCCCGTGTCGCGGTCGCTTCGACCGCGCTGCTTGTTGCAAACTCGACGATCATTCCGGCCGAAGCGCCCGAAACACTGCCGGAGAGCCGTGCCACCCAAATGCTCGTGCCACTTGCCGATACACTCTCCCCATGCAATCTGTCGCCATCTTCGACGACGGCCGCGGCCTCCTCTCGCCGCTCACCGATCTCCGCGCGTGCTTTGACATCCGCACCGGCGCGCTCACAACGCTGGAGCGGCTCGCGCTGCACGCGCGCCGCCACGATCTGCCGCAGCCGGATGCTCTCTTTGTTCCCGAAGCACTCGCCGACCTGACCCGAGAGAAGCATCCGACGCTCGGTGTGAACGATCCTGCCGCACTCGCCGCGGGTTTGTTGCTGGTGAACGGATCGTGCCCGCTGAACGACACGGACTCCACAGGCGTCGAGCTGGGCGAAGCCATCGTCGATTCGGCCAGCGGCACAATCATCAAGGCCCACATCCGCACCGACCGCGCCGCGATCCATCGCATCCTCGCGGGCGATGCCAGCGGCCTCAAAGTCCACGCGGCGAGCAACGTGCCCACGCTCTCCCGCCCTTGGCACATCCGCGCCCACCGCGATGCTTGCATCGCCGCCGACCTCGCCGCGCTGGCGGATGCGTTTTCTTCCACTCCCCCACCCCCCCACTCCTCCATTCCGCGCCTGCACATCGCCGCCAGCGCGATCATCCATCCCTCAGTCATCTTCGACACCGAGCCCGGCCCGATCGTCATCGCGGACCACGCGATCATCCGCCCCGGCGCGATCATCGTCGGCCCCGCGTACATCGGCCCGAACTCCTCTGTGCTCGAACGTTCGCTCATCAAGTCAAACACCGCCATCGGCCCGTGCTGCAAGGTCGCCGGCGAAATCGGCGGCACAATCTTCCAGGGCTACGCGAACAAATCGCACGACGGACACCTCGGCGACAGCTATATCGGCGAATGGGCCAACCTCGGCGCGGGCACGACCAACTCCAATCTGCTGAATACTTATGGCGACATCATCTGTCGCCCGCTGGGTGAATCATTGGGTGGCCCGCCGCTCCGCGGAGGCCCTCAGAATCCGGAACCGCCGCAGAGCGGCGGGCCACCCAGCGAACACACCGGCCAGCAGTTTCTCGGCGCGACCATCGGCGACCACGTCAAGACCGCGATCTGCACGCGCATCATGACCGGCGCGATCGTCGGCACGGGCACCATGTTCGCCGCGTCCACGCCGCTGAGCGGGACGATCCCCCCGCTCTCGTGGATCACGGATTCGGGGACGAAGCCGTTCGCCGCGGACAAGTTTGTTCAGGTCGCCCGGACGGTCATGGCACGCCGCAAGATCGCGATGAGCAACACCTATTTGGGCCGCCTGCGCGAACTCGCGGGGAGTCGGTGAGCGATGGCTACTCCCCGCGCCTGGCTCTGGCAACTCTCCTACGCCATCCTCGGCCTCTGCTTTCTCGTCGGCCTGTTCATCTCGATCCCCGCGTGGGGCACACGAGGGCAAGTCTGGTGCCTCGTCTTCGCGGGCGGATCGATCGTCCTCCTCGGGGTGCTGAATCGGGTGATCAATGGTCGACCCCGTCGGCCGGGGCGATGCACGCGATGCGGGTACGACCTTGCCGGCATTCCCTCGAAAACTCCCTGCCCGGAGTGCGGCACACCGACTCAAGTCCTGCCGCCATCCCGCTAACATCTCGGCCGCTCCTTCCGATTTGCCATTTGCGATTTGCGGTTTTCCCCCATGCCCACCCTCTACCTCATCGACGGCTACGCCCAGTTCTTCCGGGCCTATCACGCCATCCGCACGCCCATGTCCTCGCCGGTCACCAAAGAGCCGACGAACATGTCCTTCGGCTTCATCGGGATGCTTCTCAAACTCCTGCGCGGCGAGGGGAACCTCGGCGGCAAACCGGACTATGTCGCCGTCACGATTGATGTCTCCGATGATCGCGGCACGTTTCGCTCCGACCTGTACCCCGACTACAAGGCCCATCGTCCGCCGCCGCCGGAAGACCTGTTTCCACAGGTCGAGCGCTGTCTGGACACCATGCGGAGCATGGGCATCCCGATCATCGGCGCGGCACGCTTTGAGGCCGATGATGTCATCGCCACGCTTGTGACTTCGCTGCGCGCCAAGCACCCGGACCTTCGCATCCGCATCATCAGCAAGGACAAAGACCTCAAGCAACTGCTCGTACACGGCCACGTCACGCTGTACGACGTGCATACCGATCTGGAAATCTCCGCAAGCACGCTCAAAGATGAGACTGGTCTGACGCCCACACAGGTCATCGACTTTCTCGCCCTGATGGGCGACAACGCCGACAACGTCCCCGGTGTCGAGGGCGTCGGGCCGAAGACCGCCGCGCAGCTGATTGCGGAATACGGCTCGCTCGATGGCGTGCTCGCCGAGGCCGCGAAGGAGAAGTCCAAGATCACCGGCAAGCGTTTGGAGAACATCCGCGCCGCGACTTCCAAGCTGCCGCTCTCGCGCGAACTGGTCACGCTCCGCCACGATGTGCCGATCGCGCTCGATCTCGCCACCGCTGATACCAAAGCGTTCAAGCTCGACGAACTCATTCCGGTGCTGAAAACGCTCGGCTTCAACCGCTATCAGGACGAGGTGAAGTTGCTGCTCGGCCAGCCCGTTGAGAAGCCCGCGCCCAAACCGATCGAGACCGCCACGCCGCCGCGCTCGGCGCAGATGGGGCTAGGTGCAATCACGCTTGCGCCGACTGCGGCGGCTCCTAAGCCCAAGAAGCCCGCGGCCGATTTCATGCCCGGCGGCCTCTTCGATCAACCCGCCGCGAGCACGGATGGCACCGACGCCGCGCGGCCAGTTCTCATGCCGCAGTCCGGCGCGTATCGCTGCATCACGACCATTGAACAACTCACCAACCTTTGCGCTGAACTCCGCGCCGCCGAGTGCATCGCCGTGGATACGGAAACGATGGGCCTCGCGCCGCTCATCGACCGGCTCGTCGGTGTGTGCCTCTCTACCAAGACCGGCACCGGCGTGTACATCCCGGTGCGCTCGCCGAACCCCAAGGATCATCTCGACGAAGCCACTGTGGTCGCCGCGCTCAAGCCGATTCTCGAAAACCCGACAATCCTCAAATGCGGCCACAATCTGAAGTTCGACATGCTCGTGCTCCGTCGCGCCGGCATCCACCTCGGCGGCTTCTTCGCCCCCGCGCCTTTGTGTTCTGAGTCTTCGTCACTCCGTCACTCCTCCACTTCTTCACTTCTCCACGCCACCACCTTCGATTCCATGGTCGCGTCGTTCCTCATCGACGCCGACCGCTCCTCGCACGGGCTGGACTCCCTCGCGCTGGCCCTGCTGAATCGCACCAACATCTCCATCAAGGACCTCATCGGCACCGGCAAGGAGCAGCGCACCTTCGACACCGTTCCGCTCGAGCAGGCGACGCAGTACGCCGCCGAGGATGCCGACGTCGCGCTGCAACTCCGCGAGCAGATGCTCCCGCAGCTCCAGTCCATGGGGCTTATGCCGCTGTTCACGCAAGTGGAGATGCCCCTCGTTGAAGTCCTCGCCGAGCTCGAATGGAACGGCATCCGCGTTGATCCCGCCGAACTGGACCGCCAGCGGCAGCGTCTCCAGAAACGCATCGACGAACTCCGTACACAGATCGTGGGCTATGCCGAGGACACGCTGCATCGTCCCTTCAATCCCGATTCCCCTAAGCAGCTCGCCGCGATTCTCTTCAACAAATCCAACGCCACCGATGAGCAGGGCGGCCCCGGCTTCAGCTTGAAACCCATCAAGAAGAACAAGACCGGCTACTCCACCGATGCCGAGGTGCTGGAGAAACTCGCCGAAGATCCCTCGATCGAGAACCCGATCCCCAAGCTCATCGTCGAGCATCGCGAGCTCTCCAAGCTCGTGAACACCTATCTCGAGGCCCTCGCCGAAGCGATCTATCCGCCGGGCGTGGAGGGCGCGCACCGCATTCACTCTTCCTTCAGCCAGACCATCGCCGTCACCGGCCGCCTCGCGTCGTCGGACCCCAACCTCCAGAACATCCCGATCCGCACGGATGTCGGACGCGAGATTCGCCGCGCGTTCATCGCGGACGAAGGGAACGTGCTCATCAGCGCGGACTACTCGCAGATCGAGCTCCGGCTGCTCGCCCATCTCTCGCGCGATGCCGCGCTCATCAATGCCTTCCACGAAGGCCAGGACATCCACACCGCCGTCGCGGCGCAGATTCACAACGTCAAGATCGATCAGGTGACGCGCGAGCAGCGCAACGGCGCGAAGATGGTCAACTTCGGCATCGTCTACGGCGTCACGCCCTTCGGCCTGGGCCGTCGCCTGGGCGTCAGCAACTCCGCCGCCGAAGAGATCATCACCGGCTACAAACGCCGCTTCCCCGGCATCACCACCTTCCTGCAGGAGTGCGTCGAGCAGGCCAAGAGCCAGGGCTATGTGCAGACCATGCTCGGCCGCCGCCGCCCGATCCCCGAGATCGAGTCGCCGATTCCCGCCCGCCGCGCCTTTGCACAACGCACCGCGATCAACTCCGTGGTGCAGGGCTCCGCCGCCGACCTCATCAAGCTCGCGATGGTCGATGTCTACGCGGGGCTGGAGAAGGCACGGGGCAGCGAGGCATCGAGGCAGCAAGGGAAGGCAGCGACCGACATCCTTCCTCTGGGTGCCTCGATGCCTCGACCCCTGGATGCCTTCCCCTCGATCCGCCTGCTTCTGCAAATCCACGATGAACTGGTCTTCGAGTGCGCCGCCGCCGATGCACCCGCCGCCGCTGCCAGCATATCGAGCATCATGGAGAACGCCATGTCGCTCACGGTGCCGCTGAAGGTCGATGCGCACTGGGCGGCCAACTGGTACGAGGGCAAGTAGCCCGCCGCGATTTGGTGCGCCGCCGCCGCCGATGCAGTCTCTCGCGGAGGCGCGGAGAGCGCAAAGGGAGACAAGAAGAAATCAGCCACAGATCAACACGGATGAACACGGATCAAATCCATTCCTCTTTCTGATCAATTTTTATCCGTGTCCATCTGTGGCCAACTCCTCTCAGCGAACGGGTGGCACTGCCCGAACGGGTGGCACTGGCGGCTTGCCCGCCAGTGCTGCGCGATGGGCGTACAAGGCCTCGCTGCCACATGCTCAATCCAGCTGCGCCGGGCTGCCCCTCTTGGAATCCATCCGTGCGCGGCGAGGGGGCGGTGCGAGGTAGGATGCGCCCATGGGAAAGTTGCCGATCACCGGGCCCGTCGAGCTTGTGGACAACAAGTTCTGTCTGTTGATTCCTCTTCAAGTCGGCGGCGACGAGCTGGTGCCGCTGACGGTCAAGATCGCCACCGTGGAGGGCGACACGCTCAAGGTCGTCGTCCCGGACTTCTTGATGAAGCTCTTGAACCTGCGCGTGGGCGGACTGGTGACGATCGACATAGTCGATGGAAAGTTCAACATCGTTTCGAATGAGTGGAAGCCGGGCGACCCGCCCCCCGAACCACCACCACCGGGTTATGTTCATCCGCGCTGAGCGGGACAGAGCGGCCCGCGCCCCAAGTTATATGCCGGAGAACGCTCCGTAACCGCGTGTATGGGCCGCGAATGGGCTTTTAGGGAACCGTCAGCCGTCCGGAGAAACGATTCCTCGGGACTGATTTGCTCCAAAGTGGTCCCAACAAAGGATTCCTCGGGACCATTTTGCTCTGGAATGGTCCCAAGAAGGAGTTTCTCAGGACCCTTTTGCTCTGCAATGGTCCCCTATTGCTCTATCTTGGTCCCCTTTTGCTCCATCTTGGTCCCACGATAGAGTTCCTCGGGACTACTTTGCAACAAAATGGTCCCACGATACTCCATCGCAAAGCCACACTTGAGCATGTGCGCGTGGGCATATAACACCGGCTCTTGCTGGGTGCATTCGGTGTGCGCAGTGGTTCTGTTCCCGCCTCCCTTTGCGCTCTCCGCGCCTCTGCGAGAGGCCGGATCGGCAGCGAAACAAAGCACATCTATCGCACACCACTGGCAAGCAAGCCGCCAGTGCCACCCGGGAGCCGGGAAGAGTTGGCCACAGATGAACACACATACACACAGATCAGAACGGAATCTGGATTTGATCCGTGTCCATCCGTGTTGATCTGTGGCTGATTTCTTCTGGCTTGACGATCAGAGCGTCTCGCGGCCCAGCCCGAACGCGTCATGCACCACGCGCACCGCCTTGGCTCCATCAACCTCCGGCAAGATGCAGGAAATCTTGATCTCGCTGGTGGTGATGTTCGCGATGGTGATGCCCGCGTCCGCCAGAGCGCGAAACATGGTCGCCGCGACGCCGGGCTGGCTCTGCATGCCCACGCCGATGGCGGACACCTTGACCAGGCCCAGATCAATCTTCATGCGCCCCTGTCCGATGCTCTTGATGACGCCCTCGATGATCGGCGTGATGTCCGCGAGATCGGCTTTGTCCAGCGTGAAGACGATGTTGCAGCGCTGACCGGGATTCGGGCCGGTCTCCAGCTCGTTCTGGATGATGTCATCCACGCTGATGCCATGCCTGGCGATGTTCTCGAAGATGTCGCGCTGGATGCCAGGGCGATTCGGAAGGTCCTCAAGCGTCACGCGGCCCAGGTCGTTCTTCAAGGCCACAATCGATACTGCCTGTCTGTCTTCCATCTTCTCACCGGAGGAGGTCAATGCGTTGCAAATGAGAGTGCCGCGGTTTGGATGATCGATCGGACGCTGGGAATGCAAAACGCGGATCGGGACGCCGGCCTTCTTGCCAAGCTCCACGGAGCGCAGGTGCATCACCTTCGCCCCCTGGCTGGCCGCTTCCATCATCTCATCATAGGAAATCCGGGCCAGCAGCCGCGCGGTGGGCTCGATGCGCGGGTCGGTGGTGTACACGCCGTCCACATCGGTGTAGATCTCGCACTCGTCCGCGCCGATCGCGGCCGCGAGCGCGACGGCGGTGGTGTCCGAGCCGCCGCGGCCCAAAGTTGTCACATCGCCGTTGGGAGAAACACCTTGAAAGCCCGCGACCACCGGGACGCGGCCCTGCGCCAGCTCCGCGAGGATGCGAGATTTGTCAACCGACTGAATGCGGGCACGGGTGTGCAGCTCGTCGGTGTGCATGCCGCACTGCTGGCCAGTGAGCGACACGGAGGGAATGCCCATGGCTTTGAGCGTCATGGACATCAAAGCGATGCTCACCTGCTCACCGGTGGCCATGAGTTGATCCATCTCGCGCTTGTCGGGCGTGCCGGTGACGGTATTCGCGAGCGCGATGAGATCATCGGTGCTGTCGCCCATCGCCGAGACCACGATGGCCACGCGATCGCCGCGCTTGACGGCTTGCTCGGCGCGCTCGGCGCACTTCCGCATCTTCTCGGCGTTCGCCACACTGGACCCGCCGAACTTCTGCACGATGACGCGGCCCGCCCCACCACCTTGCGGACGCGAGCCGGTTTCTCTCCAACCCGATCCGCCACCGCCGCTCCCGCCATTCCCAACTGTGTTCCTGTTCACAACCCACATCCTTGCAAAAAGCATCCTGCTCACATGCTGATGACACCTATTGTGTCACGACTCGCCGCAACCGAATATCTATCGGTCTCGGCCCAAGAACGGACTGGAATGAATCCTCGCGTACACGGGCTAGGGCTGTTTGAGCGGGCCGATGGGCGACAGATCCGCAGGCGTGGTCGCCAGCACATGGATGTCCAGCCGTCCGGTCGGATCAACCGCCACCAGCGCCTCGCGCCAGCGCATGCACCCGGCACACTGCCCGCAGGGCCGGGCATCCTCATTCATACACCACCACGCCGCGCTCAGCGGGGCATCCATATCCAGAGCAAGATCCATGAGCATCGCGTCGGTGAGATCGGCGTACGGCGTTTCAATCCGCAAGCCGCCCTGCTGCTCGCCGCTCGCCCGGACGACATCCAAGCCCACAAGCTGCCCGATGAGCAGGGCACGGTCGCAGATGTCCGCGAGCGTGTCGATGGAAACCTCGCGGGCCGCGCCCGCGTGGACCGGCCAGAACACCCGCGACAGCCCGAGGGAAGCCGCTTCGATCGCCGCCGAGAGCAACATCGCCGTCTCTTTCGCCCCGCTGGCGATCGCCTCATGCACGCCCGCATGGGCCGGAGGATCAAACCGCATCACCACCCGCTCGCTCAAGCCCGCCAGCGAACAAAGCTCCACCTGACGCTCCACCGCCTGCCTGCGACGCGCCCGCGCCGGGCGTTCATCAGGAGGAAACCACGCGATAGGTGCGTTCGGAAGGTCCGCGCCCGTCGATGCCGCACGATGAGTGGACGCGGGCCGCACGATGCCCTCGGACCAGCACGCCAGCAGGCCAGGAAGCGTGCCCGCATTGATAATCAGCGCGGGGCCGGGAGATGGGTTGGACGGGCGGTGTTCTGTCACGAAGGAGGGTATCGGAGCGGGAAGGTCGGTGAGTGTAAAAAACGCCCGGAGGCGACTCGCTTGGCTGGGTCAGTGCCCTGCCCCGCCAGAGACCGCTGCCGCTCCCACGAAGAGCGCGGCGACCACCACGGCCAGCCCAATCACGAGCAGGATCTGGACCACCAAAATAATGCCCGCAAGGGCCGCGGAACGACCCATTGTGACCCCCGCCATCTTGTTGATAGCAAACATGGCCACGACAAACCCGACGGCGATACCCACGAAGCCGAGAACCGGGTGTACGAGGCCGAGCACCATGTTGATCAGGCCGGTAACGATCGAGATAGCAAAGCCGATCTTGAACGCCTTGGGAAAATCAAACTCCACCTGCCCGATTGGCTTGCCGAGAAACTACAGCACCAGCCCGATGATGATGCCGCCGATGACCGCGCCGATAAGAAAGCCGATGAGAGCCGTAATCATGAGAAACCTCCACGAGGGATGTGCGTCCTAGGTCCATATTGAGGGCATCCGCCGCCGGAAGTCCCTCGCACGAACCCGTGACATCGGATGAGGCGGGGATGAATGATGAACTCTTCCGTCTAGACCTTCTTGCCGACGCTCTTGCTCATGGTGGACTCCTGTACTCGGGCTGTTGTAGCCCTCGGAGCTTTGTGTCCAGCGTTGCTGGGTCAGGTCAATGGCCTGAAAGCCATTTCTCTCCTCCACGATTTCCCGATCGCCCACTTCCAGCTCGGAGCGATGCTCTCTCGCCTCGGATGGCTCGAGCGCGCGATGCAGGCATTTGACATCTGCCTCGCCATGCGCCCGGACTTCGCCCTCGCCCATCGCTACGTATCGCTGATCTCCCAGCGCCTCGGCGATACGCAAAAATCAGCCAAGCACCGCGAGATCGCCAAACGCATCCTCGCCGAAGGATTGCCACAGCCCCAAGTTGAGTAGTTTGCTCGCGCCGGCAGCGTTGACCGCACGCGACCACTCCGAATCACATACACCCAGAAACCCATAAAAAATCCGCTCGCCCTGCGGCCAGCGGATTCTAGTCGGGGTGACAGGATTTGAACCTGCGACCTTTTGACCCCCAGTCAAACGCGCTACCAAGCTGCGCTACACCCCGAGTGGTGTGAAGGAATATAGGCGCGTCGCCGTGCCACGGGCTTTCCAGCCCGTGTTTCTGCCGTGGCACGGGCTTACTAGCCCGTGTTTCGGTCGCTTCGACCGAAAAAATCTCGTGGCATGTCCGAGAACCACCGCCAAAGCGTGATGCCCCACGGCTTGGTAAGCCCAAGCCACATCACTCCACATTCAGCGTCCGCAGGTACTCCGCCAGATCATTCCGCTGCTCGTCAAGCTGCTTCTGGCTCTTTCCCTGCTGCTCGCGCATTTCTTCCAGCTTGGTCTCCTGATCCGTCAGTTTGGTCACGTACTTGGCGTACAGCGGGCTGGTCTTGTCGATCGCGCCCATGTTCTTGCGGATGCGGTCCTGATCCTGGCTGATCTCGTTCATCCGCGCATTCGTCTCGGCGATGGTCCGCTCCGTCGCGTTGATCGCCCCCTGCTTGTCGGCCGCTTTCTTCACCGCGTCCAGCACCTTGTCCGAGAGCTTTCCCTCGGTGCGATACCGCACCAGCGTCGGAAGATCATAGCTCACGACGCCGGTTTCTTCGTAGCGTGTCCGCTCCTGCGCCACCGTGAACTTGCGGCTCTTGCCCGCTTCGATCGGCAGCGTAAACCGGTACAAGTCCTGCGTCTGCTCAGTCGGCTTCTCCGTCTCCGCCAGCTCAAAGTCGCCGGACTTGGGATGCTCAAGGATCAGCACCCGCCCGCGCTGCGCATCCTTGTTCGCAAAGTCGTACGTCGTCGTCAGCCGGTCCTTGAACGATTGCCGCAGCGAGCCGTTCGAGATCGTGATCTTCGTCAGCGATGTCCGCGTCTCCGGCTTGGTGATGACGGCCATCTCCAGATCGAGCGCGTACGCCAGCATTCGCTTGTCCCCCTTTGGTATCTGCCCGATCTGCGCATCACCCGCGTACGCCGAGCCATCAAACACGCTGATCGGCCCGGGCAGCAGCGCGATCCCCGAGTCGTTCGTCACCTCCACGCCGCGCATCGGAAACTGCGAGCCATCCGCCGCGTTATAGATCGACACCCGCCGCCCGCTCACCTTGGACGCCAGAATCGGAATCATCGCCGACCGTTGCCGCTCGATGGATACCGGCGCTTCGACCTGGAACTGGAAGATCTCCCCCACCGTCTGCGCCTGCGCCGCCGCCTTGGCGGCGTGATCGGACATATCGCCCGCGGTCACGCCCAAATACATCTTTTCAGTGTTCTTCCCATCCTCGCCAGCGCGGCCCGCCTTCCTCATTGCCATGGGAGCAGGTGATGCAGCGGGCCGATCAGCGGACTTGCTAAAGGAGAGGTATGCCAACTTGTCGTCCAACCCTTCCATAGCCGGTGCGCCAGTCTGCAATCGTCCACTCGCATCTGCCGCGATCCCCCCATCAAACACCCGCGCCATCACCCCCGGAATCGTCGGCACGCTCACCCACGGGCGCGCCGAGAACAGCGGCTCGTACAAATCCATCTGAAAACTCACCGGCCGCCCGCTCACCAGCGAGAGCTGCACACCGTTCCAATCCTGATCCGTCGTGTTCTCCACGATCGCCCACCCCTGCACATTCAGTTGCCCCTTGGTCGCCCCCGCCGCGTCCACATCCGGCAGCACCACGCGGTACGACGTCTTCCACACCGGCATCTCGTGGACATACCCCACCACCACCCGCCGAGTTCCCGCGCCCGCGAACCGCAAATCCACTGTCTTCGTCCGATCCGCCCGATATTCCGCGAGCGCGCCGAGTGCCTTGTTCAGTTCCTCCGCCAGCGCGGCATCCAGAATCTGGAACCCCGTCGAGTTCGCTAGATTGAACGACTTCACCCCGTCTTTCGTCACCAGATTGATCCACGGCAGATTGTGAACCGTCGCCGCGCCACCATTCGCCCCGCCATTCTGAAACACCGTCGGGCGCTGCTCGACATTCATGATCGTGCCGCTGAACTCCCCATCCGGCATGGAGATCTTCACCGGCGTGCCACGCAGCCGCTGCAACAGCTCTCCTGCCCCCGGATTGTCCGCGATGTTGATGCCGAACGACGCCAGCCGCTTCGCCAGCGGCTCCTTTGATCCATACGACACGCTGTCAATCCGCCCTCCGTTCAGATCCAGCAGCACCATCGACTTGAGTATGTCGTTGATCTGGTCCGTGTTGAAGCGCAGTTGCACTTCCGAGTCGTTCAGCACCTCACCCGATCGCTCGAAATACCCAACCCCCGACCGATACAGCATGATCTTCCGCACCGGCAAGGGCTCGGGCACGCCCGCCGCAGCCGGAGCATTCTGAATCAGCCCCGCCCCCAACCGCGAACCCGTTGCAGTCGCACCTGTGGCACCCTTCTCCAGAATCACACTCTTCTCGACCACCGGCGTCTCCTGCCCGCGTGCGTCGGGCACAAGCGAAAACGCCATCCCCGCCGCCATCACGATCGCAAGAGGAGAAAAGAACGCCATCATTTGAGTCCGATGAGTCCGAGCAAGTCGAGCAGGCATGTGTTGGCTCCGTTGGTTGTGCATCAGGGTACCGTCTTTCCGCGTGGCATGGGCGTCCCGCCCATGTTCTTCTCCCCAAGTGCCACGGGCTTTCCAGCCCGTGTCCGTCCCGTCTCTTCCTCCGCGCGCACCCTCCCCACCCCCACATGGCCGCCCCAAGTTGCAAGTCTCACGATTTCCCAACCGATCTACACTCGCTTCGCCTTCCACTCCACTCAAAGTTCTCAGACCATGCCCCAACTCACGGTCCTCAACAACTCTCGCCACGCCCCACACCGCGGCGGAATCTCCGGCCCCGGCGGCCCAATCTCCGACGCCGCCCTTGAGCCACTCGCCGCGGGCCTCGCGTCTGTCGTCGGCGAGAATGGTGAAGTCCGCTTCGGCGATCACGACCGGCTCCTCTATTCCACCGACGCCTCGCTCTACCAAGTCGAGCCCCTCGGCGTCGTCATTCCCGGCAGCGTGAGCGACGCCGCCAACGTCGTGCGCTTTTGCGCGCAGCACGCCATCCCCATGCTCCCCCGCGGCGGCGGCACCTCGCTCGCCGGTCAATGCACCAATCGCGCCGTCGTCATTGATCTGACCCCGCGCTGCCGCGCCATCCGCTCCATCAACATCGAGCAACGCACCTGCGAGGTCGAGCCGGGCATCACCATCGACGACCTCAACGACGCTCTCAGCAAACGTAACACCGGACTCTTCTTCGCCCCCGACCCCGCCACCACCCGACAGTGCGCCATCGGCGGCGCGATCGGCAACAACGCCGCCGGCGCACGCTCCATCTTGTACGGCCGCACCAGCGAGAATGTCCAGAGCGTCGAAGTCGCGCTTGCATCGTGTGGCACTGGCGGCTTGCTGCCAGTGACGAGCGCCAGCGAGACCAGACTTTGGCTTGGCCCCAACGCTGGCGCGACCAACCCCACCGCCCGCCGTCTCGGTGCAGGCGTCCTCGACATCGTCCGCGCCAACGCGAAACTCATCCGCGAGCGTTTCCCCAAAACCGTCCGCCGCAACGCCGGGTACGGGCTGGACATGATTCTCGATCAACTAGATCGCGGCGCGACGCCCGAAACCGTCGATCTCTCAAAGCTCCTTTGCGGCTCCGAAGGCACGCTCGCCATCACCCTCGCGGCCACGCTCAAACTCCATCCAACACCCAAGTCCAAGGGCCTCGCGCTCCTCGCGTTCGATTCCGTCGATGCCGCGCTCGAAGCCGTTGGCCCCATCCTCACCACCGGCCCGAGCGCCGTCGAACTCCTTGATGATGTCGTCCTCGACGCCGCCCGCGGCAACGAAGAGTGCCGCCGCTACTTGGAAATCATGCCCTCCAACAGAGGCCCGGGCGCAAGCCCTGGCACTCTTGGTGCGGATTCCAACGCCCAAGCCATTCTCTACGTCGAATACTTCGCCTTCGACCCTACTGCCTCCAAGCAGGAGATCACCGCGAAGTTCGCCGCCCTGCGGCACGCCCTCCGCTACGAGCCCTCCGCGCAAGCGGAGGACAACGTCAGCACAAACAAATCCTCCGCTCGCGCGGAGGGCTCGTATTGCACCGGTGCGGTCTTCCTCACCGATGCCCCCAGCATGGCCAAGGCCTGGCTCCTTCGCAAAGCCGGCGAGCCGCTGCTGCATGGCATGCCCGGCCCGCGCAAACCTATCACCTTCGTCGAGGACAACGCTGTTCCCCCCGAGCGCCTCGGCGAGTTCGTCCGCAAGTTCCGCGAGATCGTCACCCGCCACGGCACCCGCGCCGCGTACTGGGCTCACGCCTCCGTCGGCGTGCTGCACGTCCGACCGATGATCGACATCCACGACCCCGCCGACCGCGAGCGTCTCCGCGCCATCGCCGTCGAAGTCGCCGACCTCGCTCGCTCCTGCGGCGGCATCATGTCCGGCGAGCACGGTGACGGCCGCGTGCGCGGCCCGCTTCTCGAACGTTTCTTCGGTGCCGAACTCATGCGTGCCTTCGCTGATGTGAAACGTGTCTTCGATCCCCAAGGTCTTCTGAATCCCGGCAACATCGTCGGCGCTGGCCCGATCGAGAGCATCACCACCAACCTCCGCATCCAATCAGAGCCGAGCGGCGTAAGCCGTCGGAATGACTCCGACGATGCCCATGATGTCGGACACGCACACGCGTCTCGCAAAGATCAAGACCGGCGGCTTACGCCGCTCGGCTCTGATTTGTACTTCGACTACTCCGACTCCGAGGGCTTCGGCCATGCCGTCGAACAATGCAACGGCGCGGGTGTCTGCCGCAAGCGCGGCGGAGTCATGTGCCCCAGCTTCCAAGCCACCCTCGACGAACGCCACAGCACCCGCGGCCGCGGCAACGCCCTGCGGCTCGCGATTACTGGGCAGTTCTCTTCTCGTGGCATGGGCTTACCACCCCATGTCTCGGGTGCTTCGCCCGAGAGTTTTGTTGCAAGCACGCACTCAACACATGGGCTAGAAAGCCCATGCCACGGCGAACCAAACTGGTGCGATCCCGAAACCATCAAGACCCTCGACCTCTGCCTCTCCTGCAAGGCCTGCAAGAGCGAGTGCCCCAGCAACGTGGACATCTCGCGGCTCAAGGCCGAGTACACAGCGCAGCGTTACAAACGCGAGCAGCGCATCCCCCTCGCCGCAACGCTGATCGGCAATGTCCGCGTCCTCAACCGCCTCGGCGCACTGGCTCCGGACTTGGCAAACTGGTTCAACAACACCCGACCCGCCCGCGCGATCATCAATCGCGTCATGGGCGTCCACGAAAAACGTTCGATGCCGCGGTTCTCCAAGTCTTTGTACCGATCAGAGCCGCGGAGCGTCAGCTCCCGGTCGGCGACGCGAAGCACGTCTGATAGTCACGGCGCGCCCGGCCGGCGGCTTACGCCGCTCGGCTCTGATAGTGTCGTTCTCTTCACCGACTGCTTCACCACATATAACGAGTCACACATCGGCCTCGCCGCGATCAAGGTGCTCCGCACTCTCGGCTACAACGTGCAACTCTCTGGCTCCCACTGCTGCGGCCGCTCCATGATCTCGGTCGGCATGCTTCAGCAAGCCATCGAAACCATCGACACCGCCGTCGAATCTCTCCGCCCCGCGATCAAAGATGACACCGTAAAGGCCATCATCGTCTGTGAGCCCTCCTGCCTGAGCGCGATGAAGGACGACTGGCTCGCTCTCAACTGCCGAAGCGACAAACGGCTCCGCGAGAAACTCGCCGCCAAGGCCATGCTCCCCGAAGAGTTCATCGACAAGTATTGGGACACGCACCCAACTCCCCCGACATCTGACATCTCAAATCTCAAATCTGACATCCTCTTTCACGCCCACTGCCACCAGAAATCTCTCTGGGGCGCCGAGTCCTCTGCACGCCTCCTCCGCCGCCTCGTCGGCGATCGCCTCAAAGTCCTCGACACCGGCTGCTGCGGCATGGCTGGCTCCTTCGGATTCGGCAAGGACCGTTACGATCTTTCGATGCGCATCGGCGAACTCTCACTGCTCCCCATCGTGCGCGAAGCCCCCGTTGACGCGATCATCGTCGCCACCGGCACTTCTTGCCGCCATCAAATCCACGACGGCGCACACCGCAGTTCAGTTCATCCGATTGAACTCGCCGCGCAACTTCTGGCCTGAGTGGCCACGCAGAAGTTCGGGCGAAGCGCCCGAAACATGGGCTGGTAAGCCCATGCCACGAAAGACAAGTCATGGGCTGCAAAGCCCTCCCCACCTTCACATCCCACATCGCCCATCCCACATCCGACATCGGTCTACAACCCCGCCGCTTCCAACCATCTCGACGCTTTGCGATCCAGCGCACCCGCGATCGCCAGCAGCGACTCAATGCTCGGCAGATG
Source organism: Phycisphaerales bacterium (assembly GCA_043776515.1). Taxonomy (GTDB): domain Bacteria; phylum Planctomycetota; class Phycisphaerae; order Phycisphaerales; family UBA1924; genus UBA4658. The sequence goes on along the minus strand of JAYVRG010000088.1, from coordinate 32,151 downwards.
GCTGCCGCGCTCTACGCTCGACAACTGACTCACGCTGATCCCGCAACTCTCCGACAAATCCTTCAGCGTCCACTCCCGCTCTGTCCGCGCCATACGAATCTGTCGCCCCAGCTCATGGCGCAACCGATCCTGCGGGCGCTGTCCCAGCCCAAACGCGACCGCCGCCTGCGCCAGGGTCCGGCGCAACTCCTCCAGGGAAAACGGCTTGGCAATGTAGTCAAACACCCCGCCGCCATCCTTCTTGAACGTCTGCCGCATGGAGTCCAGCGACGGATATCCTGTCACCACGATCACGCACAACTTCGCCCACCGCCGGCGCAACTCCTCAAGCACATGCTCCCCCGAGTCGCGCCCCATTTTCATATCCAGCAGCGCGATATCCGGCAGTTGCTGCTCAGAGAGTGAGAAGAACTCCGCCGGCGTCGCCGCCGTGCGCACATGATGTCCCTCGCTCTCCAGCACGCTCCGGATGTACTCGCGAAAATCCGCGTCATCATCGAGTGCGAGAATGTTCAGGGCGGGCCGTGCATCCGGTGCGTCGTGTGTCGAGTGTGGGTCTTGCGCCGCGGTCATGATCTCATTGTACGTCCCCGTGTCACGGGTTCGCGTGCCACGGATTCGCGTGCCACGGATTCGTCCGCGGCTTTGAGCGGGCAACCCGTGCGGGAGTTCGTTGGATTTTGGGTGCTCGCAGCACGCAGCACGGGTTGCCCGGCGAAGCGCCGGGCGAACCCGTGGCACGGTGCGAATCCGTGGCATGAGTTAGGGTGGCGCGGTCAGAGTTTCTTGGGCAGGGGCGCAACGGGTTGGAGCATGAGATTCGACGTGTTGCGCGACGTGGGTGGCATCGGAGTGTTCATCCGACTCTGCGGCGGCATCATCGTCGGATTCATCGCTTGAATCGGTTTCATCGTCGTTCGCTTCTTGATCTTGGTCGTCGTCAGTTTCGGGCCTTGGGCAATGATCAGCGGTATCGAATCAAACCCGAGAGGAAACAGCGCAATCGGAGGCCGAAGTCCCGCTGCGATTATTTGGGGTCATGTGCGAAACGAAAATCCGTTTGACGCTATCCGTGTCTTGGAGAATACGGCTTGACGGATGGATAAAGTCCGTCCGTGTCCGATGACTCGAGCACAAGTCACAACCTGTGACGCCGTGCCCTACAGTTCGGTCACAAGAATCGTTTCCACACTGCCGGTGTGGCGGAATTGGCAGACGCAGCGGACTCAAAATCCGCCGGGCTCAACCCCGTGCAGGTTCAATTCCTGTCACCGGCATTTTCCTGATTGCTCGTCGGGCTCCGTTCGGGCAATCCGCGGCTTCCCGCAACCGCACGCAACCCGCGTGCGGATCGGGCCATCCCGACCGGGTGCTGAGCGGGATGTGATCGGGGAGACCAAGGCGCGCGCCGGGCAAGGCGAACCCCTTTCCACCACCAAGTTCCCGCCTACCGTTTGCCCCTTTTCCAACCAGCTTTTCAATCGTTCAACCACGATCCACGAAGACCATTGACAAGGAGTTCCCCATGGCCGATCAGCAGCAGCAGCAAGTCGAGCTTCGCATCGACGAATCCAAGATGCACAACACCTACGCCAACACCATCCGCACATCCACGACGGGCGATGAAGTGGTGCTGGACTTCGGCATGAATCTCCCCGTTCCCGGCCAGGACAACCGCCCCGCCCTCCTCTTCACCGTCGGCTCCCGAGTCGTCATGAACTGGCGCGGCGCCAAGCGTCTGGCCATCTCCCTCGGCCAGGTCATCCGCCAGTTTGAGGAGGCCAACGGCGAGATCCAGCTCAACCCGCCCCAGCCCAAGCAGCACACGCCGCGTCTCGGCGAGTAATCATTTACCCGGCGGCCACATTTTCTCTGAATTACCAGCACGGGCGGCCTTCCGCCCGTGTTGTTTTTAGGACGCTCGTACGATTGTTTCTCCTCTCTTCCGGCGACGGAACCCGCTCCCGAGCGCATCCCTGTGAAGGCCGTATAACCGATCTGCTTTTCCTGCCGCCACGCGCCCGCTATCCGCCGCCCTTGACCGTTCGTTTCCGGAGATCTCTCCCGCCATGCCGACCGAAACCTCCCCGCACTCGCTTCCCGCCCCCACCGCCGAAGAACTGGCCAGATACGCCGCGCCGCTGCGCACGCTCACCGCCCGCATGGCCGAGGTCGTCGTCGGCCAAGACCAGATGATCCGCGGCCTGATGATCGGCTTGCTTACGAACGGCCATGTGCTTCTCGAAGGTGTGCCAGGGCTGGCCAAGACGCTGACCATCTCCACGCTCGCCAAAGCGATCGACGCATCCTTCCGCCGGATCCAGTTCACCCCCGACCTGCTCCCCGCCGATCTCACGGGCACACTAATCTACAACCCGCGTGAAGGAACGTTTGCGCCGCGCAAAGGCCCGGTCTTCGCGAACTTCGTGCTCGCCGATGAGATCAATCGCGCCCCGGCAAAGGTGCAATCCGCGCTTCTCGAAGCCATGCAGGAGCGGCAGGTCACCATTGGCGATGAAACCTACGCCCTCCCCGATCCGTTCCTCGTGCTCGCAACACAGAACCCGATCGAGCAGGAGGGCACGTATCCGCTCCCCGAAGCGCAGGTCGATCGCTTCATGCTCAAACTCAAGGTCGGCTATCCGACCAAACAGCAGGAACGCCAGATTCTCGATCGCATGGCCACCGCTCATCCGCCGCAGCCGACGCAGCACGTTGTCTCGCTCCGCGAGATCGCGCACGCCCGCGAGCTGGTCGATCGCGTCCATATCGACGACAAGGTTCGCAACTACATCGTGGACATCGTCCACGCCACCCGCGATCCCGGCTCATACGGCATCAAGCTCGGCAGCAGCGCAGCACATGAAAGCAACGTCACGTCCCGCGGCACGCGCAACGCCGCCCCCTCCGAACGCCTCATCGACTTCGGTGCCTCCCCGCGTGCCACCATCTCGCTCACGGTCGCCTCTCGCGCGAGCGCCTTCCTCGACGGCCGCGCGTATGTCACGCCACACGACGTCAAGACCATCGCGATGGATGTTCTCCGCCACCGGGTGATCGTCTCCTACGAGGCCGAGGCCCAGGAAATCACCTCCGAAATGGTCGCCCAGCGCATTCTCGACTCCCTCCCCGTCCCTTGATTGCCTCCTCCTTGATGCCTCGATGCCTCCTGCCTCGATGCCTTCTTCTCTTCCTCTCATGACCCCCGCCGAACTCGCCAAACAAGTCCGGCTCCTGGAAATCTCCACCCGACACACCGTCACCGAGGTGTTCGCGGGCGAGTATTCCTCCGCCTTCAAGGGCCGCGGCATGGAGTTCGCCGAAGTCCGCGAATATCAGCCCGGCGACGATGTCCGCACCATCGACTGGAACGTCACCGCCCGCACCAACAAGCCCTTCGTCAAGCGATTCACCGAAGAGCGTGAACTGACGGTGCTGCTGATGGTCGATCTCTCCGCTTCCGGTGAGTTCGGCACCCAGACCAAGAGCAAGCGCACGCTCGCCGTCGAAGCCGCGGCCGTTCTCGGCTTCGCGGCCTCTCGAAAGGGCGACCGCGTCGGACTCATCCTCTTCACCGATCGTGTCGAACTCTACATCCCGCCCAAGAAAGGCCCGCGTCACGCGCTCCGGCTCATCCGCGAACTGCTCGCCTTCGAGCCAACTCACAATGGCACAGACATGCGTCGCGCCGCCGAGCACATCGCCCGCGTCTGCAAGCGCCGCGCCGTGGTCTTCGTCGTCTCGGACTTCATCGTCGCTCACCCCGGTGATGCCCTCCGCGTCATCGCTCCGCGTCACGATGTCATCGCCGTGCGCATCACCGATCCGCGCGATCGAGAGCTTGTCGCCGCCGGTCTTCTGGAAGTACGCGATCCGGAAACCGGCGCCCGCGCCGTGATCGACTCTTCGAGCCGCCGAGTCCGCGCGGCCTACAGCACCGCGATGCTCAACCACGAGGAACACGTTGACACCCTCCTCCGCCGCGCGGGCGTGGATGATGTCTCCCTCTCCACCGATCGTCCGTACGTCCATGATCTCATCGAACTCTTCCACCGGCGCGAACGCCAACGCTGATTCCTGAACACTCGTGATCCCGCACACCGTTCCATCTTCGCACTCTCGATTCCACTTGCGCACTCGCGCGTGCATGGTCCTCGTCGCTCTACTCGCGGCCGGAACCTGCTCCTCATCCTGCGATCAAACCCCAAACTCGTCCGCCGCGCACGCCGTGCCATCCACCCCGACCATGCACCGCGAGCAGCGTGCCGCATCCGGCGATTTCAGTGTTCAGCTTGTCACCACCGCTGATCGCACGGACCTCACCGTCGCCGATCGCATCAATCTCGCGTTCACCTGCACCACTCGCGCCGCCGTGGCCATCACGCTCCCCGAGATCGGCGCCCAACTCGGCGACTTCACCGTCGCCTCCTCCGCCAAATCTGATCGACTCGATCCCACCGGCAATCGCATCACCACGCTCTCGATCGTCCTCGAACCATTCCTCTCCGGCGAGAAGTCCGTTCCCCCGCTGACCTTCCAGGCAACCGACGGCTCGAAGACCCTCACGCTCAAGACCGAGCCCATTACCGCCCACATCACCTCCATTGCGGACGCCAAGGCCGACGCCAAGACGCCGCTCGAACCCGCGAAATCCCCCGTCGAGCTCGACCTGCCCGCCGCGTCACGTCGCATCGCGCTCTACGCCACCATCGCGGGCGTCACGGTCGCAATCGCCGCCGCCCTCGGGTTCGCCGCGCTCGCCTCCTCGCGCCGCCAGAAGCAGGAAGCCGATCCCACCTTTCGCGCCCGCCGCGACATCGAAGCCGTTCGCACATTCCTCGCCCAATCATCCACTCGTGCCGACGCCTCCGTCGCCAGCAAGCGTCTCTTCCGCGCCTTCGCCACCTATCTCGCCACCGCGCTGCACATTCCCGCCGACACCCAACCCTCCGCCACCATCGCCGCGGTCATCTCCACCTCCTCCACTTTCTCCGCGGATCAACGCAACGAACTCAACGCGCTCCTCGCCGAACTCGAACGCATCCGCTTCGCCCCCGACGCCGCGAATGTTCCCGCGGTGCAATCACTCCTTGATCGCGTTGCCTCATTTATCAACCAGACCTCCCCCTCGGAGGTCCGCGCATGACGCCCACCCTCGCACAATCACTCCCGATACTCCCAACGAATCTTCACATCGAAGCGCCCTGGGCGTTCGCGCTGCTCCTCCTCCCGATCATCCTCCTGTTCATCCGCGTGCGCAAACTTCCCGCCGTCTCGCTCCCCACACAGTCCATCGCCGCTGGGCTCCCCAAGTCCCTTCGACAGCGGCTCATCTGGCTCCCGCGCGTTCTCCTCCTCCTCGCGATGGTCGCCGCCTCACTCGCCCTCGCCCGCCCGCAACTCGGCGAAGGCAAAGTCCTCACCTCCACCGACGCCGTCGCCATTCAACTCGTTGTTGATCGCTCCGGCTCCATGGCACTCCCCATGCCCGTGGACGGCAAGGAAATGTCCCGGCTGGATGTCGTCAAACGCGTCGTCCGCGACTTCCTCCTCGGCGACGGAAAGGCAGGCGGGCTTGCCGGTCGCCCCGCCGACATCATCGGCCTCGTGCAGTTCGCCAAATATGCCGACACCGCCTGCCCCATGGTCCGCGACCACAAGGCCGTCGTCTCCCTTGTCGAAGCCATCCGCACCGCCGCGCAGCGCTTCGAGGATGGCACCTCCATCGGCGACGGCCTCGCGCTCGCCGCCGCGCGTCTCCACACCGCCGAGCAGGATCTGCAAGCCCGCCATGATGAGCTCAAGACCGCCGCGCCCGACGACTTCCGAATCAAGTCCAAAATCATCGTCCTCCTCACCGACGGCGACAACAACGCGGGCACGCACGATCCGCTCGACGCCGCCAAACTCGCCGCGCAGTGGGGCATCAAGGTCTACACCATCGGCCTCGGCGGCGACACCTACATGCTGCAGCGCGGCCCCTTCGGCGACATGAAGATCCCCGTCCGCGGCGACGTGGACGCCAAAACTCTCAAAGCCATCGCCGATGCCACCGGCGGCAAGTTCTTCAGCGCCCAGGACGGCGACGCGCTCCGCAACATCTACGCCGAGATCGACCGACTCGAAAAGAGCAACATCAAAACCATCGACTACACCGACTACACCGAACTCTTCGCCCCCATCGCCTACACATCCCTCGCCCTCCTCGTGCTACACGTTCTCTTCGGTGCCACATGGCTGAGGAGAACACCATGAACAGCTGGACACTCCTCGAACCGCGCGCCCTCCTCTGGCTGATTGCCCTTCCAATCCTGCTCGCGCTGTCGCTCCTCGGCCTCGTCCTCCGCCGCGCCGCCATCCGCCGCTTCTTCAATGACGCCGCCGATCGCCCCTGGGCCGCAACCGGCTCGATCACCTTCCGACTCTTCAAGGCCATCCTCGCCGTTGCCGCCGCTGGCGCGCTGGTGTTCGCACTCGCCCGCCCCGGTTTCAACCCGCAGCCAAAGAAGATTCAGCGCACCGGCCGCGATGCCGTCTTCGTCATCGACGTCTCCCGCTCCATGCTCGCGCAGGATGTCCGTCCCAACCGGCTTGAGCGTGCCAAGCTCAGCGTCCGCGATGTACTCGATGTTGCAGAGGGCGACCGCATCGGAATCGTCGCCTTCGCCGGCGCGGCTGTCCTCAAGTGCCCGCTCACCACCGACTACTCATTCGTCCGCCTCTCTCTCGATGACACAAACCCCGACAGCGTCGGCCGCGGCGGCACTTCTCTCGGCGACGCCATCCGCTTCGCCACCTCGCAACTCGCTCCCGATACCGCCACGCCCGGCGATGGTCGCTCCCGCACCATCTTCCTCATCACCGACGGCGAAGACCACGAATCCGCCCCGCTGCAAGCCGCGCAGGATGCCGCAAAGAAGAACATCCGTATCATCACCATGGGCGTCGGCTCCGAACTCTCCGGCGCACCTGTTCCCGCCGACAACACCCAGCAGCCCGGGCGGCCGGTGGCGCCGAACAAAGCGTTCATGGAATACGAAGGCCACGAGGTCATGTCCAAGATGGATTCCGGCACACTCAAGCAGATCGCCGAAGCCACACCCGGCGGTGTCTTCCTAAACGTCGGCACCGGCAACATCGAACTCGACGCCATCTACAAGCGTCTGATGAAGTCCGTGCAGGCCACCACGCACGAAACCACCGAAGCAATGCGCTACACCGAGCTCTTCCAGATCCTGCTCGGCCTCGCGCTTGTCTGCATGTTCCTGGAGGCACTCATCGATGTCTGGCATCGCTAACCAACTCCACCACAAAGGTCACAAGCGAGCCGTGGCGTATCTCGCCACGATCTTTGCCTTTTCTCTTTCGCTTTCCCCCGCCCGCGCCGACGACCTCGCCGCACAAACCGCCGCCGCCAACAAACTCTTCCAAGACGGCAAGCCCATCGAAGCGGTTGACGCCTATTCCGCCGCGCTCGCGGCCGCACCCTTCCCACTCCCCGAACTCCTCTTCAACCGCGGCTGCGCCCAACTCGCTGGCAACAAACTCCCCGAAGCCGAAGCCGACTTCCGCTCCGTGCTCGCCAAGAACGCCCCCGACACCCTCCGCTCCGCCTCCTTCTACAACCTCGGCCAGATCGAATCCAAACTCGCCGACGCTGCGGAGGAAAAGACAATACCCGACGCGATCGACCACCTCCGCCGCGCCGAACGCTGCTTCCGCTCCGCCGCCGCGGCCGCCCCAGACCCCGCCGCCTTCAAGAACATCGACCTCATCCAGCGCCGCCTCGCCGCGCTCCTCGAAAAGCAGAAGCAGGAGCAGCAGAAGAAGGATGAAGAAGACCAGAAGCAGGACAAGTCCAAAGACAGCAAGTCTCCGAGCTCCAAAGACCAGAAGCCCAGCGATAAGAAGAGCAACGAGCAGCAGAAATCCGACGAGAAGAACCAGCCACAGGACTCCAAAGATGAGAATCTCTCCGACGACCTGAACAAACTCGCCGACCAGCAGGACCAGCAGAGCAAAGACTCCAAAGACCTCACCAAGCAATCCGAGCAAGGCGCACCTAAAGACAAATTGCCCGAGCAACAGAAGCAGGCAGCCCAGAAGCAGAACGACCTCCAGAAGAAAACCGAGCAGGCCAAGCAGCAGGCCGAGTCCAAATCCGGCAAGTCGCAGGATCAGAAAGAAAAAGCATCTCTCGACCAGACCAAGGACACACTCGACAAAGCCCAGCAGGCCCAGAAGCAAGCGGAAGACAAACTCAAGCAGGGCGACACCAAATCCGCCGAGGAACTCCAGAAGGAAGCCGCCAAGCAACTCCGCGACGCCGCCCAGCAGGCCAAGCAAGCCGAAGAAGCCAAGCAACAGAAAGAGCAAGCGGACCAGCAGAAGCAAGCCGAGCAACAACAACAGGGCGAAGAAAAGCAGGACAAACCCTACGACGCCACCGCCGCGCACATTCTCGATCAGGAACGCCGCGACAAACAGATGCGTGACCGCATCATGCGCCAGCGCGTCCGCCCCGTTCCCGTGCCCAAGGACTGGTGATGACCCACGCCTCGCCCATCCTCCTCCGCTTCCTCGCCGCCCTCGCGACCGTCACGCTGCTCTTCGCGCCCATCGCCCGCGCCCAGCAAAACGCCGTCACCGTCCGCGTCGTCGTCCCGCCCAAGGTCTATCTCGGCGACACCACCGACCTCTCCATCGCCATCACCGGCTCGCGCGATGTCGAGCCGCCCGATCTCTCCGCGCTCAAAGACTTCGACATCACCTATCGCGGCCCGCAGGATTCCTCCTCCACGATGACGACCATCATCAACGGTCGCGTCTCCACAAGCGTCAACATCAACTACGCGCACATCTACGCACTTTCGCCCAAGCGCATCGGCGCCTTCGAGGTCCCCCCCATCACCCTCACCATCAGCGGCCGCTCCTACACCACCGCCGCGATTCCCATCGAAGTCGTCGAGCCCACCCTCGCACCCGACTTCAAGCTCGCCATCACCACCGACCTCAGCGAAGCGTTCGTCAACCAGCCCATCACCCTCAAACTCATCTGGACGCTCGGCAAAGACGTCCGCGAGGGCGCGTTCTCCCTCCCCATCACCGGCCCCGAATACGAAACCATGCCCGGCCCGCTCACCCGCGCCCTCACCGGCCACGAGCGCAGCGGCGTGGTGCAGATCAAACTCAACGGCCAGCCCGTCCTTGCTCTCTATCACAACAATGTCGTCACGGTTGACCGCGTCATCGTCCCCTCAAAATCCGGCACGCTCTCCATCGGTCCCGCCCGCGCCGACTTCCAGGCCGTCATCGGCCAGCGCGAGCTCCGCCCGCTCGATTCGTTCTTCGAGGACCGCGCCATAACCGATCGCCAGTTCTCCGCCGCGCCGCTGATCGTCATCCCCGTCAGTGATCTCCCCGCCGCGGGCAAGCCCGCGAACTTCTCCGGCCTCGTCGGCATCTACACCATCAACGCCAGCGCGGATGCATCCAGTGTCTCCGTCGGCGATCCCATCAACCTGTCCGTTGGCGTCTCCGGCCCCTTCCCGCTCTCCCTCATTCCCGCGCTCGATCTCTCCCGTCAGTCCTCGCTCTCCAAGCAGTTCCGCGTCCCGCGCGAGCCCGCGCTCCCGCAACTCGCCGCCTCCAACGTCGGCTTCTCCGCCATGATCCGCGCACGCGACGCGGCCACAAACGAGATCGGCCCCATCTCCCTTAACTTCTTCGATCCTGAATCCAAATCCTACAAAACCGTCTCATCCAAACCGATCCCGCTCACCGTCCGCGCCTCCGCCGCCGTCACGCTCCCGGATATTCCCGAAGACGCCGCGCCGCTCTCACCGCCGCCCGCAAAGCGCCCCGGCGGCCTCCCGGACATCGACCGCGCCGCGCCGCTCCTCTCCGGCGACGCCTTCGACCTGCAAACCACCCTCACTTCCCCCACCACCATCGCGCTGCTCGTACTCCCTCCACTCTGCTGCCTCCTCGCACTCGCCATCATCTCGATTTTCCGCTGGCGACACCGCGACCCCGCCGCGCTCCGTCGCCGCGCCGCCCTCGCGCGCCTCAAACGCGACCTCCGCCGCGCCCGCTGCACTCCAAACTCCCTCGACTCCATCGCCCACGCCCTCAGTAACTTCGCCGCCGATGCCTACGACCAGCCCCGCGACACCGTTACCGGCACCCGCGCTGCAACCCTCCTCTCCCAAAGCGGCACGCCCTCCGGCACCGAGCTCGCCGCGCTCCTCCACGCCTGCGACGAGTCGCGCTTCGGAATCGGCGGTTCCACACCTCCCGACCGCGAAACGCTTTCGCGCCAAGCCCTCTCCGCCGCACGCTCCTTCGCCGCTCAGTTCCGCAACGCTCAGGCGGAGGGCATCACCACATGATCCGCCCTTTCCTTCTCATCATCTTCGCCACGCTCATTGGCTTCACTCCCGCCGCCGCGCCACTGCGTGCAGATACCGCCGCGCCCCCTCCAACCCCCCGCGCCGCCGCCGACGCCCTCTTCGATCGCGCCTCCGATTTGCTCGCCAAAGACCCCGCCGCCGCCAAGTCCCTCTTCTCCCGCGCCGCCGCCGCGTACGAGCAACTCCTCCCCACTTCGCACGCCCAGTTCGAGCTGGCATCCCTCTCCTACAACGCCGGCGCCGCCCGCCAACTCGCCGGAGACACCGGCCAGGCCGTGCTCCATTTCCGCCGCACTCAGCTGCTCGCCCCCATCACCAGCGGCCTCCGCGAACGCCTCGCCGCCGCCCGCGCCGAGGCCAACGGCTCTTCCGCCACCACCGCTTCCGCGCCTCCACCCGACGCCTGGCAATCCACGCTCGACATGGCCGTCTCGCTCCCGCGCTCGCCCTTCTGCATCGCGCTGCTCGCGTGCTACATCCTCTTCTGGTCCATCCTCCTGCTCCGCATCATCATGCCCACGCACGCCCGTTTTCGCCCGCGTGCAACTCTGCTCTGGATTCCAACCATTTGTTTCCTGCTCTGCGCTCCCGCAGTCGCATGGCCCATCTATCGCGACAGTATCGCCCAGGGAGAGATCGTCATCCTCTCCGAAACCATCCCCCGCGCCGAGCCCGATGACCGCATCGGCGGCCCCGCCACCACCGCTCCCTTCAAGCCGGGCCGCGAACTGCGCGTCATCGACGATCGCGCCGGAGGTGATGGCCAGCACTGGCTGCGCGTCGCCGAGCCAGGAAGCGCGGCCGACCCGCTCTCAGTCCCCATCTGGATTCCCGCCGCCGCCGCCGCCCGTGTGCTCGATCGCGCGATCTCCCCCGCAAGGGTTCGCTAGTCACGGCCGCTGAAGAAACATCGCGCCGAGCATCGCCCCAAACGCAAGCAGGTGTACGCCCCACACCCCGCACGCGAACCACACCTGCCGTTTGTTGCGCCACGCGATGATGCGATGCCGCTCCCGATACATCTGCGCGACCGCCGCCGCGCTCACAAAGCCGAACACCACCGCGCACTGCAACGGGATCGGCATCCCCCTGTTGCCGCGCAGGTTCAAGTAGATCGTGTACGCCATCGGCCAGAACAAAATAAACGCCGCAACGCCCGAAAAGCACCCCGGCACGATCGCCAGCACCAGCCACCCAAACCGCATCCGCGGCGTTCCCACGCGCAGAATCAGCGGCTCCCCGCACTCTGGACACTGTGCCCGCTCCAGATCCTTGAGTTCATACGCGCATCGCGGACATGGCACGCTGCGCCCGCGCACAAACGCCACAACCTCCTCGTTCGTGCCATCCGGCCCGGACGATCGGACCCCGCACTCCCCATCAACTCGCGGCGTGGTCATCTTCACTCAACGTTTCCCCATCTCGCGCAGTTCGATCATCCGCTCGATCTTTTTCGCCCGCTCGCTCGAATACCCCATCGTCAGCGTCGCTCCCTCCGCACCATCAACAAACCATCGCACGATCCGCCCCGAACGTCCCGGCACTCCCTCGCCCATCTGCACCCGACCCGGCTCGTGCTCCACCGGGTGTGCTGCCATCTCAAACCATCCATCCACCTTCGCCGCGGCCACCACCTTCGCGCCGCTCATCTCCCACAAATCCACGCGCCCGATCCGGTCCCGCTGCTGCATCGCGCTCCGCGTCGGCATCAGATGTGTGTTCCGCACCTCCGCCGTCACCTCCCAGAGCGTGCCGTCCTTTTTCTTCACCATCACATCCCCCCACTCCAGCACCGGCATCTGCTCCGCATGATACATCGTGAACGCGAAGTTCCGGTGGCACTCCTCCTCCAGCATGAACGTCGGCGTCACGCGGCTGGACCACTTGTTCAATCCACCGATCAGCACCTTCCCATACTGCGGATGGTCGTACTCCTTGTACGGCGAGAACGTCTGGCCGAACGCCAGGCGATCGCGCCACAGCCACCGCTGCTCCTCGCTCGGGTTCCCGTTCTCGCGCTGAAAATACTTCCCCTCGTTCCACAGTTCATTCGTGAACGCAAACGCCCCCAACCCCTCCGCAAACCAGTTGATCTCCCCTCCATGCACCGGATACAGATCGCGATGCAGCACCATCGCGCGGTAGTACGGCAGCATCTGCTCGCCGATGCGCTGCAGCTCGTCGTACACACGCACATCTTCCGGCGCATACAGCTTGTCCCGCGCCGCCGATCCCGGCCCGCGCAGGATCATCCCGCCCGCGTTGTGATAACTCTGCGCCGCCATGATGTTCGGATGCGCCCGCACAAACCCCACGATGTTTCTCACCTCCGGCGCGCTCACCGGATACGGCCCCGCGCCCCCCTGGATGTGCGTCGGCTGCCAATCACTCGGCCAGTTCCGGTTCATGTCATCGCCGAACGGCGGATCCTCGTTGATCTTCCCATCCTCATCGTTGTCGATCCCCTCCTCACCCAGCGACGTGTACGTCTTCACGCCCGCCGCGGCCAACTGATCATCACGCAACCGCACAAACACGCGATCATCCGTCTGCGAGCGCGTCCATCGCCCTTTCGCATCCTCGCGCCACATCTGCGTGATGTGCCCATCCTTATCCAGATCGTCCGGCCCATCCTCCGCCAACTTTCCATCCAGATCGTGGTCGATCAATCGTCGATTGTGCCTCGAAGAGTGTGGCGTATTCGCATGGTCAAACCAGTACTGCCGCCCATCCGGATTCACCGTCACCAGCAGATACAGCGTCGTCGAGTCCATGAGCTTTGTCAGCCGTTCGTTCACGCCGTACGACTTGGTGAGATACCAGAGCGTGTACAGCACTACCTCCCCCGCCTGCACCTCGTTGCCGTGAATGTTCCCGTCGATCCACATCCCCGGCACGCTCGTGTCCGCTCCGCTCTTCACCGGATGCACCACCGCCAGCAGCATCTCCCGTCCCTCGCCGCTCGTGCCGATGCTCTTGATCGTCACGATCTCCGAATACGCCGCCGCGATCGCCCGCACATGCTCGCTCAGTTGCTTGCTGTCGTAGTACCGATCAAACGCGATCGGCACCTTCGACGGCATGTCCTGCTGCGCCCCTGCGCCCGCCGCGCCCACGCACACACCAACTACCGCCAGCATCGTGGTCAGGATTCTCATGGCCGACCCTCCTTCTTCTCATCAGCTCCAGCCCCCAACACAACTTCAACCACCTGCGTTCCACACTCCGGCGATTCCAGTGTGATGCTCACCTTGTCTCCCGCGCTCCCCGTGATCGTCCACGATCCACGAATCTCCCCTCCCGCCGCCACCGCGTCCATCCTCACTACCCGATCCCCCGCCAGCACCCGCGCCCGGTCCAGCCCGACCGTCCATCGCGTCGGCGGCCATCGCCGCACCTTCACGCCCATCGCCGTGCGCGTCGGCAACTTCCCCTCGTTCACCGCCTCCACATTCACCCGCCACACTCCGCTCCCGAGTTGCTCGACCGTCGCCGGCCGCACCACCAGCCGCGCCGTCTTCTCCAGTAAATCCGCCACAAACTTCGCCTGCTCTCCCGCCAGCCGCGTCACCTCGCTCTCCGGCACATCCACCCGGAATCCCGGCAAAAATCCGCCGATTTCCACATCCCCAAGCTGTGGATGCTTGAACGCTTTCCACTCCACAAACCCCGCCGGTTTCCCCGCGCTCACCAGTCCATCGCTGTACGACATCCATTTCCCCTCCTCCGAGTCAATCTTCTTCGGCCCGGGCTTCTCCGGTGGCGGCTCCACCTTCTCGGGTTTCGGCTCACCCTCCTTCGCAGCGTCTTCCTTCTTCTCCGACTTCGGCTCTTCCTTCTTCTCCTCTTTCTTCGCTTCCTGCTTCAACTGATCCGGCCGCACCCACACCGGTGTCGAGAACGACCACACACCCAGCTGCGCATACGCCCACCCTTGCAGCGTCCCCTCGTTGTCGCGCGTCGGCGCTTCCTTCTGCTTGGTGATCTCGCGGAACTTCTCCCCGATGCGCTCATACACCCCGCGATCCGCGTCCAGCACATGGTTCGTCGCCGGCGCTTCGCCCGTCTCATCCATGTCCTTCCCGCCCGGCGGCACATGCACCAGATTGTCCGCCGGTGCATACACCACCACACCCACAATGTTCGGATGTCCGATCAGCCATTCCGCAAGCCCGCGCGTCTCCGGCTCGCTCAGCGCCATCTTCCCCGCCTCATCCCGAAACTCCGGCCAGTGATACGGAAAGTTCCGATCCAGCTCCACGCCCTCAAACCCATCCTCGCCGTACAACCCATCCCCATCCGCGTCCTTGCACTCCGGCAGCAACGCATACATCGCCCGCTCCCCCTTCCCGCGATCCGCTTTCCTCATCACCCGCGGATCGCCCTCTTCCGCCACATACTCCGCCGTCAATCCACTCCCTGCCGCCGGGTTCTTTACGCGCATCCACAAAATCTTTCCATCCCCATCCAAATCCACCGGTGGATCCTCGTTGAACCGTCCATCACGATCCGCATCAATCACCCCCGCCGCGCCCACATTTCTCCCCGTCTCCCTCTGCGATCCAGCCATCCCATCCGGATTCAGCTCCGACACCACAAACACATCCGCATGCGCCAGCGCGCCCGCGTACTCCTTCATCAACACCCGCCCCACCTCATCCGCCACCGCCACCGACCCCCGATGCCGCGGATCAACTCCCGCCACCACCACCCACCCCGGCCGCAACACATCCGCAGCGCCGATGCTGTACCGCTTGACCGAAACTTCCCGACCGCCCGCACTGGTCGCCAGCCGCTCAGTCGTCACCCTCACCTCATCCGCCGCTCTCGCCCAGCCGCCAGTGTTAGCAGCTACTAGTAATCCAATACCCACCCACGCTAACCGACAGTTTTTCATGTTTATGTTCATCCCTGTTCGCCTCGTGTCCGTACAGCATACAGACGGACTACCATACCCCGGCTTTTCCACAGTCACACAGTGGCCATCCCCAGCCACACTACACGCCATCGTTGACAGCTAAAACGATTCCTGTTACACCTACTCACCAATCGCCGAGCTTTCGCGCCTCGCGAGTTCCTCGGCAACCCGGAGCATGATGGAGTTTCTCCCCTCACCCCATCCCTTTGCTCGACCAATCGCGCGATCGCAGCGCGCCTTCACACTCGTTGAGCTGCTCATCACCATCGCAATCCTCGCCACGCTCATCGCGCTGCTGCTCCCCGCTGCCCGCGGCGCGATCGGCACCGCTCGCGCCTTCAAGTGCCAAATGGCCCAGCGCAGCACCTGCTTTGATTTCGGCCTCTTCTGCGACGACATTCTCCACCCACAACGCGGCGACGACGACAGCTCCGACCCCGCCGATCGTGTCGTCCCCCGTGGCCAGTTCCGCTTGGAAACATTCATCGAGTCTCAGTACGGCCTCGACGAGTTCTGGAACCCGGCGGATGGAAACCTCGTCATCCTTCCCGACGCCAACGGGCGCGATCCAATGCGCTGCGCCGAAGTGAAAGGCCCCATCACTCTTCGCCGCGCCATCCCTTGCACCCAAGGCGCGATCAGCCCGCCGCAGAACATCTCCTATGGCTTCAACATCCGCCTGCAGATGTCCGAGCGCCGCTGGCTCGCGGGCAACAACCGCCCCATCGGCCTCTCTTCCACTGTGCTGAACGCTGGTGAAGTCTCGCCCAGCGCAATCCCGCTGATGTGGGATGTGGACGGCAATGTCGCCGCCCAGCACGGTGTCGTTCCGCTCTTCTCCGGCCCGACGCTGGACAGCACAACGCTCTTCACCAATGACAGATACTGGTTCCCGGCCATGCGCCACAACGGCGCGATGACCGTCGGCTTCATCGACGGCCACGTCGCCACCACGCGCCGGCCGCTGCAAGAACCCAACTGGGCCTGGGGCTTCGATCCCGCCCACTGATCGCTCGATCACTCCCCGGCAATGTCACTCCGCCTGAAGTTCGGTGTCCTCCTCGCCCTGCTCGGGCTTGCGGTTCTGCTCGCACTGGTCGCCTCCGGAGCCGCTTTTTCCCGCCTGCAAAGCGACGTCCGCGATCCGCTCCGCAGCATGTCCTCCGTACTCGGTGTGCTCGGACAGAGCAAGGCCGAAATCGAACGCGCCCGGCTCATGGTCCGCCCGCCCGACGCAGCCGCGCCACTCCCGGAACGCGAGCCGACCGATCCCGCCAGTTTCGAGATGCACCTGGCGAACGCTCGCATCCTGCTCCAGCGCGACGACCTCTCCGCCGAATGGAAGATCCGCTCCGGCCGCTCCTCGCTCTCCAATCTCATCACCCGCGCCGAGGCCGCGCGCTCTCTGGGTGCATCGTACTACGAACTCCTCGCGGCTCTGCCCCCGGCGTCGCCGGTTCCCGAGATCGCGCTCTCGGCCCGCCACTCCGTGTACGAAGCTCTCAGCGAAGTCCACGATCTCATCGAACGCATCGAGGATCGCATCGTCGAGGACACGCGAACCACCGTCGATTTTTCCGACAATCTCCGCGTCTGGCTGCTCATGCTCCTGGGCTCCGCATTCCTGATCGTCATCCTCACCAGCATCCTCGGCGTCGTCCTCGTGCGCCGCTGGATTCTCAACCCCGTCGCCGACCTCCGCGCCGCCACCGCACGCATCGCCGCCGGTGACTTCGCGTATCGCATCGCGCTCAACTCTCTGCCCGGCGCACGCGCGGACGAACTCCACCAGCTCAGCACGGAAGTCAACCACATGGCCGGCATGGTCAAGTCGTTGCAAGATGAACGCGTCGAGCAGGAACGCCTCGCCGCGCTGGGAGAAATGGTCCGCCGCCTGGCGCACAATCTCCGCAACCCACTCGGCGGCATCCGCTCACTCGCCGAAACCACGCGCTCCGAACTCAGTCATTCAAGCCCCGAGCACACCGACCTCAAAGACCACCAGACCAAAATCATTCTCGCCGTGGATCGCTTCGAGAAGTGGCTAAACGAGCTCCTCGGTGTCACCCGCTCGCTCGCCGTGCAGCCCGAGCCCACCCGCATCGACCGCTGGCTCTCCGGATTCGCCGACGCCCACCGCCCCGCCGCCCAATCCCGCGGTATCACCCTTACCATCGACACCTCCGCTGGCCCCATTGAAGCCCCCATCGACTCCCGCCATCTCGAACACGCCCTCTCCGCGCTGGTCACAAACGCCATTGAATCCACAAGTAGTCCACAAGCCCGAGGCCCCGGCGGCCACGGCGGCACGGTCCGCGTCGTCACCAAACCAGCGGACAACTCTGACCTCAATGGCAAAGTGAGTAGTTTTTGGGTTATTGAAGTGACAGATGAGGGCATCGGAGTCCCCCCTGATTTGCGGGAGTCCATTTTTCGCCCATACTTCACCACGAAGCGCGACGGCAACGGCATAGGGCTTGCAGTAGCACTTCAGGTTGTGAAGGCCCACGGCGGTCGGATCGAGGTCGAAAGCCCTTGGCCGCCGCCAGAACACGGGTCAACGCTGCCCGGGACGGAACCCTGGCCAGCCGGAGCCCGCTTCACGATTCATCTGCCATTCAACGGGCCATCATTGGCCAATGATGTAGCGGATGTGGTGGCCAGCAATGGCCTTAGTGGAGCAATAGGTGGCCAAGATCCTCGTCATAGAAGATGAAGAGAACCTCCGATTTACCATTCGGAGGGCGTTGTCTAAATCTGGCTATGCAGTGACGGATGTTCAGAATCTTGCTGCCGCCCGAAGTGCTCTGCAAACTTCTGACTTTGATGTGGTCCTGACCGACGTGATGCTCGGCGATCACGACAACGGGCTGGACTTTGTCCGTGAGCTTCGTTCGGACACCGTCGGCTATGACGGCACGATCGTTGTCATGACCGCCTTCTCTAGCATGGAGAACGCCATCTCCGCCATGCGGATGGGTGCCGACGACTACCTCCAGAAGCCCCTGAGTCTTGAAGAACTTGGCTTGCAGGTTGCCAAGTGGATAGAGCACCGCAAACTGGCCCGGCGCGTCAAGCTCTATGAGCGGCTGGAGAAGTCCCGCGAAGCCGAACAGGAGGCCGTCGGCGAAAGCCCCGCATGGCGGGCAACGCTCGCCATGGCTGATCGTCTGGCGGGCATCCCGCTTCCGACTCCCGAACCCGCGAACGATCGCGCTGGCCAAGGCGGCTTGCCGTGCATCCTTATCACCGGCGAGACCGGCGTTGGTAAGGGAGTGCTTGCCCGCTACATCCACGCCCGCGCCTGTGCCGCGGCCAAACAGTCCGGCAGCAAAGACGCCGCCGACGCTCCGTTCGTCCATGTGAACTGCTCCGCGCTCCCGGCCACCCTGGTTGAGGGTGAACTCTTCGGCCACGAGAAGGGCGCGTTCACCGACGCCCGCGAGGCCCGCCCCGGCCTATTCGAGATGGCCGACGGTGGCACTATCTTCCTAGACGAAGTCTCAGAAACCCCACTGGAGTTTCAGGCCAAACTACTGACGGTGGTGGAGCACGGCGTGTTCCGGCGCGTCGGCGGCTCCAAGGAGCGCCGCGTCCGGGTCCGCGTGGTCGCCGCGAGCAACCAAAATCTGGATGAGCGAGTCAAGGCCGGTGTGTTCCGGCGCGACCTGCTATACCGGTTGAACGCTTTCACAGTAAAAATTCCACCTCTGCGTGAGCGCGGCCGAGATGCCGCCCTCATAGCAGAGATTATGTGCGAACGGCTCGGCCGCCGGTATGGGCGTTCGGGTCGAGTGCTTTCTGAAGAGGCCCGGATGGCCGTAGTTGGCCATGACTGGCCGGGCAATGTGCGTGAGCTCGTAAACGCTGTTCAACGAGCCGTGATGCTCTCCGACGGACCGGAGATTGAATCAGAAGATTTAGGATTATCAGAGATGACAACCGAGATGTTGACTTCGACCCTTGCCACCCCGTCGCACGACCGGTCGGCCTTCCTGTCCGATGTGTCCTCAAACGCGGGATCGGCTTCCTCTGGCCTTTCGTTCGACTTCGAGCATGGGCTGCACAAGGCCGCCGATGTCGAGAAGGAACTGATCATGCAGGCCCTTCGTTTCACACGCGGCAACGTTTCTCGCGCCGCCAAGCTGATTGGGATGCAGAGGAGCAGTATTCGATATAGAATAGATCGGTACGGTCTGGAGCGTTTCGTCGTGGAGGTCGCCAACCGATGAGCATTCAGCGCAGGTATCTCCGAATCGTTGCGAGCGCCCTGCTGTGCGCTCTGGTTGCGCCTCACACCTTCGCCGACGACGCGTTCGAGTTCGACGATTGCGATCACGACGCGGTGATGCGCCGGACGGACTCCCACTACATGGGTCCGCTGCCATCAACGCAGAATCTTCCGGACATCTCCAAGATCAAAATCAGAGGGTGGCAATCGCTCACGCCCGAGACCGATCCGTATAGCGGCTCGGAAAGCTCGGGTGGGTTGCCGCACTTGGTTCGTATCGATGTCATTCTATCGGGCGTGATCAATCCTCCCGGCCCGCTCGGATTGAACGGCATGGCCTTCGATCCGTTTCAGTTCGGCAACAATCCGCTGTATGGATTCATCGAGTTCGACATCGACAACGACAAGGATACCGGCGGCGATCTGACCCAGGGCGAAGCCGCGCTGCATTACCTCGGAAACGCCGCGCGTTTCGGCGGACGGCCCGCCGGATCGATCGGCGCGCGGGCCGCGAGTAGTTCCGGCGATTTCTACTGGCCCGTGTCGCATCCGCCGCAGATTCAACTCAGCGGCACGGATTGGATCATGGGATTTTGCGGCTGCTTCAGCTCGCTTCCGGTCTATAAGGCCAACCCGAACGAGCAGACCTTTGGTCCTGGATCAACCTGGATCATGGAAGGGCGATTCTTCGAGCGGGCCTCTGCGTATCGCGGCGCGAGTTTGATGATCTACGGCAGCCAAGCCGGGCTGTATGACCCAATCGTCCGTGTGCGCTTCCAGCACTCGATTGCGCAAGAGGAGACCACGGTCACGCTGGTGTACGCGCTAGACGCGATCGGCGCATCCCAGCTCTCCGGTTTGCCGGTGCAGCCGTATGGTACGAATGTTGCTTCAGGACGGAGCAGCATCTCCGAGGGCATGTACGACCTGATCGTGCAGGCGTCCTCTGGAAACATCCCTCCCGGCTCTCTGGCCTATGAGGTAACAAACCGATGGGGGGGGCGACCTATTCAGACTGTGCAAGACCTCAGCCGCTGGAAGCCGTCGTTCATTGTGGGCATGTCCTATCCGACGTATGAACAGGGCAACGATGGGCTATACATCTGGACCGATGTCGGTTTCAACGCGCGCAAGGGCGATCTGAACGGCGATGGCGTGGTTGACATGCTCGATCGCGCGCTGGTGCAGGCGACCATTGAAGAGAACGATGGCTCCGCAAGCGACGGCGACAGTTCGATCAACGGAAGCGTACAAATTATAAGCTTCGGCTCTGAGTTCAGTTTGTACGATGTGAACGGCGACGGCCTCATCAATGGAGCCGATCTCGCGTTCTATAACGTCCCCTGTGCGGCGGACTTCGACCACTCCGGCACACTGAGCACGCTGGACATCTTCGCGTTCCTGAACGCCTGGTTTGACGGCAACATGCGCGCGGACTTCGACCATTCCGGCGGGCTGGCCGTGCAAGATATCTTCGCGTTCTTGGGTGCCTGGTTTGCCGGCTGCTGATTTGAGCCCGGACGCATTCCTACAGAACTCAAAAAAGCAATCGCCGCCCCGAATGGGAGGCGGCGATCTGCAAGTGGGAGCGGTTGGATTCGAACCAACGAAGGCGTTAGCCAACAGATTTACAGTCTGTCCCGTTTGACCACTTCGGTACGCTCCCTTGTGGGTATTCGGATGGGCCACGACTTTACGGGGGCCGCGGGCGGTTGTCCACGCGGCGGGGTGGGATTCAGCCGGGCGAGCCGACCTTCGCGGGAGCGCCGAGGGCTTTTCGGACCTCATCCACCAGCTTGTCAATGGCGAAGGGCTTGAAGAGCACGCACTGCAAGCCCTCCTGGCTGGCACGCACGATCGAATGGTGCGGGTCGTAGCCGAAGCCGGTCATCAGGATGACGGGAATCGCCATGTCCAGACGCCGGGCCGCGGCGAAGACCTCGTACCCGTTCTTGTCGGGCATCTTGATGTCCGAAACGATGAGATCAAACTGGCCGGTCGGACGCTTGGCGGCGGCCTCGAGTTCGTCGATGGCGGCCTGGCCGTTGGAGCAGACGGTGACGCGCGCGCCTTTGCCGCGCAGCACGTCGCGGATGGTTTGGCGAATCTTGGGCTCATCGTCGGCCACCAGCACATGCTTGCCAGCCATGAGCGGGTCGATGGTCATCTCGGCGAGGGCACGCTCGGCGCCGATGATGTGCTGCGGGCCGGCCGCGGCTTCCTTCACTTTGTCGCGGATCGCGGCGCAGTCTGAGAGAATGCGATCGACGTGCTCCTTGAGCGGCGGGTCCATCGCCGCGGCGTTCTGTAGCCACTTGGCGTGCTCAACGATATCATCCAGCGGTTCTCGAATCTCGCCCTGCACGTTCACGGTGACGGTCTCGCCGGTCGCTGCACGCTCAACAACCAGCAGATCGAGAATGTGCAGCGCGAGCGCGATGTGGTTGGCGAAAATCTCCGCGAACTGCCGGTCCTCTTCAGTGAACGCGGCGAGGGTTTCGCTCTCGACGTTGAACGCGCCGATGATCTTGTCGTGCAGGCGCAGCGGCACCGTAAGCGAGCTCTTCGCACCGTGCAGGCCCATCACATAGCGGCGATCCTTGGCGATGTCCGGACAGAGGTAGCTGCGCCCGGTGGCCGCGACGTATCCCATGATGCCGTTGCCTTCCTTCTGCGCGAAGAGCTCGACTTCCATCGCCTCCGGCGGCAGGCCGCTGGCCATGACGAGTTCGAGTTTGCCGGTTTTCTCGTCGATGAGCCGAATGGCCAGGTGATCGAACTGCATCAGCTCGTGGCTGTACTTGATGATCTTCTCTTCCATCACCTTGAGCCGCTCGACGACATGCTTCTTGCGGACACTCTCGGCGTCCAGCCGCACCAGTTCGGAGCCGGCGCGATCAATCGCATCCATCTTCTGCGCCACGCGCTTGGAGTGGGTGACATCCCAGACCACGGCCGCGACGCGCTCGATCCGCCCGATCCCCACGCCATCAAAGTGCGTGCGCACCGGCGAAACGACTACCTCATAGAACTTGCTCTCATCCGGCGAGGCCACATCAAACTTCTGGCTGCCGAAACTGAATCCGGCCGCCTCCTGTCGGAGGATCTGCTCCTCGTACTGGGCGGCGGCCCTTCGACAGACCGCCGTGATGCGGGCCCGGGTCTGGTCGTCAAACGCCCGAAAGCGGTCGTTCGCCCAGATCAACGCTCCTTCGAGCGTGCAGATACAAACGCCCTCGCCAATCGCGGCCAGCGCGGCGGCGGCCTCGCCCTCCGGCAGGTCGCCCGTCGCGCTGGACATCGACCCCCCGTTCGTGGCGGGCTTGGTCTGGCCGCCGGAGGAGAGCATCTCGGTGTCGGCGACGACGATGTCGTATCCTTGGGCGGCCGCCCCAAAAACGCCACGCGGCGAAAGCTCCCGGAGCCCCGCCGCGTCGATAGTCATGACTTCATAGTGCGTTTCAAGCAGCCGCGCAAGCTGCTCCGTGGGGGCTTTCAACCCTTTTACAAGGAGCAACCTGGGGCGATGGTGAGTCATGGGAGGGAAACGGATGGTTGGCACTGTCATCGACCGGCGTGACGGCGGACCCCTTATTTTAGTCATGGTGGA
The DNA here is from genome assembly GCA_043776515.1 of Phycisphaerales bacterium. GTDB lineage: Bacteria > Planctomycetota > Phycisphaerae > Phycisphaerales > UBA1924 > UBA4658. The sequence continues at coordinate 8,980 of JAYVRG010000088.1, read as the reverse complement.
GCGAGTCGAACCGATGGGGAACCCACGCGGGCGCAATGCGGAGGGGGATCGGCGGGAGTACGAGTTTTGCTTCCAGCCATGAATTACCGTTCAGCCCCCCTACTCTCCGAGTTCGCATGATCCAAGTTCAGCGTGTGAGCAAGTGGTTTGGGGGCAATGGGCGAGCGGGCGTGCGCGCGGTGGACGACATCTCGTTTACGATCCCTGCCGGGCAGTGCGTGGGCGTGCTGGGGCCAAACGGGGCAGGGAAGACCACGACGATCCGGATGATTACCGGGTACCTGCCGCCCTCGGCGGGGACGATCCGGGTGAACGACCTGGACACCATCAACGACTCCATCGGGGCGCGCCGGCTGATGGGGTACCTGCCGGAGGCGACGCCCTTGTATCCGGAGATGCGGGTGCAGGACTATCTGGCGTATCGCGCGAAGCTGTATGGGCTGGGTCGCGCGGCGCGCCGGGCGGGGATTGGGGCCGCGTTGGAGCGGTGCTGGCTGAAGGACGTGGCGCGGCGGCGCATCGGGCAACTGAGCAAGGGATACAAGCAGCGCGTGGGATTGGCTGGCGCGCTGGTGCATTCGCCGCCGGTGCTGATTCTGGATGAGCCGACCAACGGGCTGGACCCATCTCAGATTCGAGAGACGCGATCGCTCATCAAGGGGCTGGCGGAAGATCGCACGGTGTTGGTCTCGTCGCACATTCTGCCAGAGATCGAGCAGACGTGCGACCGGGTGATCATCATCGCGCGAGGACGCGTGCGGGCAGATGGCTCGCCGGCATCGCTGGTGCGCCAGGTGCAGCAGGCGTTTCCGCACACGGTGGAAGTGGGCGTATCACCGGGCGGACGGGAGCGCGTGCATCGTGCGCTCGCGACGACCGGCGGCGTGGCGAGCGTGCAGCTATCGAGCGATGGAACGGACGAGAACTGGGCGCGGTTCATTGTGACACCGAAAGCGGGCGAGGGCGATCTGCGCGAGCCGATCGCGCGGGCGATCGGGGTGCTCGGGGTGGTCTGCCGCGAGTTGCGAAGGGCGCAGCCGACGCTGGAACAGGTGTTCATGCGAGTGATCGAGTCGGACGACCGGACCGCGCTGAAGGAACAGAAGCAGGAGGAAGCGGCATGAAAGCTCTCTCTGCGATCTGCGGGCGCGAGTATGCGTCCATGTTCCGGATCCCGCTGGGCTGGGTGGTGGTAGCCCTTTTCGTGTGCCTCTCCAGTTCGTATTTCATGATGCGGGTGATGGTGCCGGGCGGACCCGCGACGATGCGCGAGCTCTTTGGCGTGTGGTGGGCGTTGCTGCTCTTCCTGTGTCCGTCGGTTTCCATGCGGCTGTTCAGCGAGGAGCTGCGATCGGGGACGATCGAGACATCGCTGACCGCGCCGGTGGCCGATGGGGTGCTGGTGGTGGGCAAGTATCTTGCGAGCGGGCTGTTCCTGTTGACGATGCTGCTGCCGACGCTGGCGTTCGTGGGTGTGCTGGCGTGGCTCTCGCGTCCGGACTATGGCCCGGTGCTGTCGGGATATGCGGGAATGGTGCTGCTGGGGATGCTGTATCTAGCGGTTGGCGCACTCGCCTCCGCGTGTACGAGCAGCCAGACGCTGGCGTTTCTGGGGACGCTCTTCGTGCTGCTCATGCTGGATGTCCTTCCCTCTCGCATCGCGCCGCAACTGCCGGAGCAGATGGCGAAGATCGTGTTCATGCTCTCGCCGAGCGTGCGGGCGAATGATTTTTATCGCGGGCTGATCGACACCTCGCACATCGCGTTCTTCCTGGGAACAACGGTCTGGTTCCTGGTGCTGGCGACGCTGGTGCTGCAATCACGGAGGTGGCGATGAGCAACACCGCGCCAACGCTGAGCAAGCCCGCCGCGATCCGGCGGTTTCGATACGCGATCCAGGCGACCGCGCTGCTGTTTGCGGCAACGGCGGTCTGCGTGTTCATCGTGATCCTCGGTGATCGCTTCCCGTTCCGCAAGGATGCCACATCCACGCGCGAGCACGAGCTGTCGCCGCGCACGCTGGCGCTGCTCAGCTCGCTGCAAGGGGAGTACGAGCTGGTCGTCGCGGCGAACTTCTCGACGCTTGATAAGACCGCCGCGGGGCGCACGCAGGATGTGCTGGACAACTTCACGCGGAAGTCGCCGAACATCCGCTCGACGATCATCGATGTCTCCTCGTCGCGCGGGTTGAACGATCTGGATGCGCTCCTCGGGCGATTGGTCGATCGATTCAAGCCGGAGTTGGAGACGCAGAAGAAGGGGCTGGCGTCGGTCGTGGCACAAGCGGTGCCGCTGAACGATGCGCTCAATGCGCTCTCGGAGGATCTGCGAGCGACGACGCAGACCGTCGGCGACGCCGATCCGAACGCGAAATACCTGCGGAACTATCTCGACACGGCCGCGGCACAGTGCCGCGTCGCGGGTGAGGACATTGTGAAGGGTCAGACGGCCGCGAAAGAAATCGCCGCCAAGACCATCGGGCGAACATCCGTGCCCGCGTCGGAAGATGCGATCTCGCTGCTTCGCCAGCCGCTCTCCGAAGCACTCTCGCAGCTCGGTCTGATCGGCGACAACCTGGATGCGGTGCTCAAGAGCACGGATGAGAAGGTGATCGCGACGGTGACAAGAGAACGATTGAGGGCACCGGCGGCTCACGCGGCTCGGCTCCGAAAGGAGATCGGGGATGCGATGACGGAGCTGGATGAGCTGCCGCGGACGCCGCTTTCGTCGGTGGTGCGGGTGCTTGAAAAGTCCAGCGCGGCGATCGTGATTGCGCCGCCACAGCCCCCCACTTCAACATCAACCGCGTCGAGCACGCGCCGGCCCAGCGTCACAAGCATCGAGCTGTCAAGTATCTATCCGCCCAAGTCCGACGATGGCGCGTTCATTCAGCAGATCGACCTGCGGGCGCGCACCGAGGACCTCTTCGCGGGCGCGGTGCAGTCGCTCGCACGCGCCGATGCGCCGATCGTGGTCTTCGTCCACGGCAAGGGCGTACGGATGGCGCCGGAATATCTGCCGGTGGCCTCGATCGTGGACCGCATGCGTCTCCGCGGCGTGGATTTCGCCGAATGGGCCGCGGGGATGGACAATGAGCCGCCCTCGCTGCGAGCGATCAACCCGCAGGGGAAGCGTCCGGTCGTCTACATCGTGATCTCGATGGTTCCCGGCGACGCCGCGGACGCGGCACGCTACGGCAAGCTGGTGGACAGTGCATCCAAGCTCATCGCGCAGGGTAAGTCGGTGCTGCTCTGCGAGGTGCCATCGTCGCTGCCCTCGATCGGTTCTAAGGACATCATGGCGGAAGTGGTCACGCCGCTGGGCGTGCATGTGGACAGCGGGCGGCCGCTGCTCACGCAGTTTTCCGGGCCGCGGGGCCGTGTGGTTTCGCCTGATCTGCTGCTGACAGAACCGGGCACGGAACATCCGATCGCCAAGGCGATCCGCGGGCTGCCGCTGTTTCTGACTTGGGCGATGCCGGTGCGGATCGACGACGGCGCGGCGAGCGTGAAGCCGGTCGTGGTGATCGACAACACGGGCAAGACTGTCTGGGCAGAGTCCGAGTTTCAGAGCTTCGCGCAGATGCCGCGGAACCAGCAGGGGCTCGCGCTCAATCCGCCCGCGCCGGACTCCTCGCGTGATGATCCGGCGGGGCCGTGGCCGGTGGTGGTGACGATCGGGCGCAGCATGAACAACGCGGAGCAACGGCTAGTCGTGGTCGGGTGCAACGGGTGGATGTCCGGCGAGGTGATGGGCGCGGAGCGTGAGGTCGAGTCGCGGCGAGTGCCGGCGTATCCGGGAAATATCGAACTGCTGGACGCGAGCGTTTCGTGGCTGGCGAATCAGGATTCGATGATCAGCGCAAGCCCGCAGTCGCAGCAGCTCCCGCTGATTCCGCCCATGACAGAAGCGCAGCTCGGCGGCCTGCGATGGGCTTTGATCGGCGGGCTGCCGCTACTGATCCTGCTGATCGGCGCGATCTGGCGACTCCTTCGCGGGTGAGCGAGCCGGTTGGTTCGCTGAACAACGCGTGCCCAGTTGGCGCGGCTCGCCACTCGGGCCAAATATCCTGGCCCCGGAGCTCGTGATCAGCCGAAGCGGCCGGTGACGTACTGCTCGGTCTCGGGCAGGTGCGGGTTCTGGAAGATGCTCGCGGTGGGGCCGTATTCGACGAGGCGGCCGAGATACATGAACGCCGTGAAGTCGCTGACGCGGGCGGCCTGGTGCATGTTGTGGGTGACGATGAGGACGGTGTAGCCCTTGCCGCCCCCACCACCACCTTCGGCACCGCCATCGCGCATCTGATGGATGAGTTCCTCGATCTTGAGCGTGGCGATCGGGTCCAGCGCGCTGCACGGCTCATCCATCAATAGCACTTCGGGCTCGGCGACGATGGCGCGGGCGATGCAGAGACGCTGCTGCTGGCCGCCGGACATGCCGAGGGCGGATTCGCTGAGCCGGTCCTTCGCTTCTTCCCAGAGCGCGGAAGAGCGAAGGGCTTTCTCGCAGGCGTCGCGGAGGGCGGATTTCTTGCGCTCCCCCGCGATGCGGAGCGGGTAGACGACGTTCTCGAAGATGGACATCGGGAACGGATTGGGCTTCTGGAAGACCATGCCGATCTTGCGGCGGAGATTGATGACATCCACGGAGCGGTCGTAGAGGTTCTGATCGCCGAGCTTCATCAGCCCATCCACGCGAACACCGTCCACGAGGTCGTTCATGCGGTTGAAGCAGCGGAGCAGCGTGGACTTGCCGCAGCCGGAGGGGCCAATGAGGGCGGTGACTTTACGCTCGGGGATCGGCATGGTGATGCCGTGCAGGGCCTGCGACTTGCCGTACCAGAGCTTGAAGTTCTCGACGGTGAGCAGGGCACGTTCGCGAAGAACTTTGGGATTCGTGTAGCCCTGCGCAGGTTCGCCGCGGCGGATGGCGTCGAGGATGGACAGACGCGGCAACTCTTCGGAGCGCGTGGCCTCTGCGAGGGGCTGGGTGGACGCGGCGATGCTCTCGGCGGTGTTTGTGGAGGCAGATGTGGGAGCGTTCTGCGTCATGCGTGGCAGCGAATGCGGCGTGGTGTGATCGGTCGCGCGGGAAACGACGGATGGAATGTCCGAAGCGTATTCCGCTCGAACTGAGGATTCGGTGCGTGCGATCACGTTCGGCTCCTCACCGCGCGGGCGGCGACAAGACGGATGGAGAGATTGAGGACCAGCAATAGCGCGATGAGCACGAGGATGCCCGCCCAGCCGACCTGCTTCTGGGCCTCATATGGACCGGTGACATACTGATACACCTGCACGGTGAGCGAGGGGAAGGGCTGCGCGGGATCGAGCGTGAGGGCGCGGTTGCCGAGGGCTGTGAAGAGGAGCGGCGCGGTCTCGCCGGCGACGCGGGCGAGGGCGAGCATGACGCCGGTCACGATGCTACCGGTTGCGGCGGGAAGCACGACGCGGGTGATGGTCTGCGACTTGGTCGCGCCGAGTGCGAGCGAACCGGCGCGATAGGAATCGGGAACGAGCCGGAGCATCTCCTCCGTGGTGCGGGCGACGATGGGGATGATGATGAACGCGAGTGCGAGGGCACCGGCGTAGCCGTTGTAGTTGCCATTGGGGACAACGTGCGCCACGACTCGAAGCACACGCTCAGGAAGAAGTGTCGTCCACAGGTGTGAGCTGCTCATGGGGACCACGAGCAGCTCGTAGCCCAGGATGCCGATGACGATGCTGGGCACGCCCGCGAGAACATCGGCGATGAACCGCGTCGGCCGCGCGAGCCAACTCCAGAAGCCGCGCTCGCGGGAGTATTCGGAGAGATAGACGCCGGTGAGCATGCCCAGCGGCACGCCGACGATGCTGGCCATGAGCAGGAGTTGCGAGGTGCCGACGATGGCGTGGCGCAGGCCGCCGGGATTCAGTGCATCACCCGTCGGGTCTTGCGTGAAGAGCGACCATTTGATGCCGGGGAGGCCGAGGATGAAGAGGTAGCCCGCGACCAGCACGAGGATGATGACTACCGAGAGCGTGCCCAGAGCGCAGGCCCAGAACATGCCGGTGCTGACGAGGCGGCGCAGCGCGAAGGTGCTCTCGGCATTTCCGGAGAGCGTTGCACTGAGATTGTTTGCCGAGATCGCGGGCACGCCTGACTGCTCCTTGTTCGCTCACGCTGATGCCGCTGTTCGTCCACCCTTACCGACCACCAGCTTTCGCGCAACCACGTTGAAGACCAGCGACATGACCAGCAGCACCAGCGCGACCTGCAGCAGCGCTGATTGATGCAGCCCCTTCTCCGCCTCCGCGAACTCGTTGGCGAGCAAGCTAGACATTGTTTGCGCGGGTGCGAACGGACTCGCCGCGATCTGGTTGTTGTTGCCCACGACCATGGTCACGGCCATGGTCTCGCCCGCGGCGCGGGCGAGGCCGAGCATGACGGCCCCGAAGAGCCCGGCGCGCCCGTACTTCAGCATGGCGCGGCAGGACTGCCACCATGTCGCACCGAGGGCGAGTGTGCCCTCGATCTGGCCGCGCGGCACGGTCTTGAGCACATCCCGGCTCACCGCCGTGATGACAGGAAGGATCATGATCGCAAGGATCAGCCCGCCGCAGAACATGTCGCGGCCGGTGAGGGAGACATCCTTCACGATCGTCTGGCCGTTGAGCGTGATCGTCTCGGTCGCCAGCCAGTGCAACCCGGGGACGGCGTGAGCAATGCTCGCCAGCGCGGGCTCGACGTGCTTCTGGAGCAACGGCGCGAGGACGAAGAGCCCCCAGATGCCGTATGCGATGCTGGGGATGCTGGCGAGGAACTCCACGAGGAATGAAACCGGCCCAGCCACGCCGAGCTTGGGCGCGACTCGGACGATAAACAACGCTGCGCCGAAGCTCAGCGGCACCGCGAAGACCAGCGCGATGAGCGACGTCATCGCGGTGCCGTAGATCACCGGGAGCGCGCCGAACGCGGGCGGAATGGTCTCCGTCACCTGCTCGCCGTCTTCCATCTTGATCTTGCCGTTCGCATCGCGCACCGGGCGCACGACCTCGTTGGCCCTCCACTCGCTCGACACCAGAAACTTCGCTCCAAACTGCCGGATGCTCGGGAGCGCCGACGAGCAGAGCACCGCCAGCAGCGCGGCGAGCATCAGCACGACCACCACCGCCGCACCGCGGGAGAGGAACGCGAGGATGGTGTCGCCCGCGTGCTTCATGAACGTTCAATCCCCCTCGCCCCGCGACTTCCAAGAAACAAAAACGTCCACAGAGGGCACAGAGGCGACACGGAGGTCACAGAGAAGAAACTGGAACTGGAAGGGCGATCAGGTCTCAGCATTCCAACCTCCCTTTTCTCTCTCTGTGCCCTCTGTGGACCTGTATCAATCGGCGTTACTTACTTCACGCTCTTCCCGTTGTACGTGATGGTCCCGAGCGCCTCGGCGACCTTCTTCTGCACGTCCGGGGCGAGCGGGGCGTAGTCCATCTCGCTGGCGAGGGTCTGGCCGCGCGTCGTGGCCCACGTCAGGAAGCCCGTCATGGCCTTGGCCTCTTCGATGCTCTTGAGGTTGCTCAGGTCCTTGTAGACGATCGCGTACACGAACGCGGAGATGGCGTACGAGTTCTCGCCGGGCTGGTTCCAGATGTCCGAGGAGAGCACGGTGCCGCTGAACTTGCCCGCCGCGCCGGCTCCGGCGGCGGAGATCGAGTCGCCGGTGGCTTTGACAAACTTGCCCGCGGCGTTCTTCACGCTGCCGAAGCTGATCTTGTTGGCGTTTGCGTAGTTGACCTCGATGTAGCCGAGCGCGCCCCTGGTCTGCTGCACCACGGCCGCGACGCCCTCGTTGCCCTTGCCGCCCTGTCCGGTGGGCCACTGCACCTGCTTGCCGGTGCCGATGGTCTGCTTGAAGTCGGCGCTCTGGGTGGCGAGATAGTTCGTGAAGACGAACGTCGTGCCGGAGCCGTCGGTGCGATACGCGGGGGTGATGGCCAGGTCCGGCAGCGTCAGGTCCGGGTTCAGCGCGGCGATCGCCGCGTCGTTCCACTTGCTGATCTTGCCCTGATAGATGAGCGCGAGCACCTCGCCGGTGAACTTGACCCCCCCATTATCGCCCTTCACATCCGGCAGGTTGTACGCGGGCACCACGCCGCCGGCGCACACGGGGACCTGCACGATCTTCTCCGCGCCGCCGAGCGCCTCCTGCTCCTTCTTGTTGAGCGGGGCATCCGAGCACGCGAAGGCCACGGTCTTGTCGGTGATGGCCTTGATGCCGCCGCCGGAGCCGATGCTGTTGTAATCAAGCTTGGAGCCGGGAGCGACCTTCTCATATTCCACGACCCACTTCTTGCACAGCGGAGCAACGAAGGTGGACCCGGCCCCGGTGAGCCGAACATCGTCCGCCCCACCCAGCGCCGCGCTGGCCGCGCCCGCGACCACAACCGTCATCACGGCCGCCGCCACCGTCATCACGCCGCCAACCAGACCGATGAGATTCTTCACAGTGTCTTCTCCATGGCATTTCGCCAGTCCCCCACCCGACTCAGAATCATCGCATGGCCACGACACGAAAGGGGCGAACGGTGCGCTAATGCTTGGTAAAGACGAAGGGGGGCGATGTCGAATGTGCGATGTCGGATGTCGGATGTTCAAGGCAGAAAGGCGGTGTTCCCCCTGGCTTATTTCCCCACATCCGACATCCGAGATCCACCATCCGACATCTTCAATCCCCATTTTCACCCTGCAAACGCCACTTTCACCCCTTCAACTCCCCCGCGCGGCCTTTGGCGCTCGAGCATCCGCTCTCCGCGCTCGACACGGAACCCTTCGCGCTCGAGCGCGGAGCGTCCGCGCTCGATGGTTTGCTCTGCGCGCTCGAGCGCGAACCCTTCCCGACGCCCGCGCGACTCTCCGCGCTCGAATGTTTGCCCTCCGCGCTCGAGCGCGAACCCCCCGCGCTCGAGCGCGGAGAGCAACCCATGTCCCTTGACGGAAACCG
>JAYVRG010000087.1:0-17434 GCA_043776515.1 Phycisphaerales bacterium | reverse complement strand
GGACATCGACATCGAGAAGAACCTCCCGCTCCGCATGTTGCGTGCCCGCGTGAGTGCCAAACAAGGCCAGACCGAAAAGGCCGCCCAGGACATCGCGTCCTCCTTCCCCATGGTCAAGCAGGATTCCTACGAGGACAGCTCCATCTTCATGTCCGGCATCGCCGGCGTGTATACGAAGACGACCGATCTCATCGCCGCGCTCACGCGCATGGAAGCCGGCCGCCCCTTCACCGGCTACATGTCGCTCAAGTTCAACGAGCTGCGCTCGCGCGAGCCCAGCACTCGGGCCGCTGGCGTGGCCGCGCTGGAAACACTCGCCAAGAGCGAGCTGGACAAACGCATCAGCGGCGCCGCCTGGTCCCTCCTGGGCACCCTCGCCTACGCCGACAACAACTACCCCCTCGCCCGCGAGCGCTTCGAGAAAGGCATCGCGCTAGACCCGGCCAACATCGAGCTCAACAACAACCTCGCCTACGTGCTGGCCGCCAAACTCGACAAGGGCTTGGACGCCATGCCCTTCGCCGAAAAGGCCGCCAAAGCCGCCCCCCAGAACTCGGGATTCCTTGACACCCTGGGCATCTGCCAACTCGCGTCCAAGGAGTATCCAAAAGCGGCCATCACGCTGAATAGCGCGTTGCAAGTGGCCGTGAACGACACCGAACGTATCCCGGTGTATATCCACATCGGCTTGCTCCGCGTCAAGCAGGGCGACAAGATCGAGGCCCGTCGCGTCGCCAGCCAGGCCCGTGAACTCATGTCCAAACTCCCCTCCGCCCGAGAGACGTACTTGCCCGACCTTCAGGAGCTTGATAAGTCCATTGATGGCAAGTAACCGTTTCGTCGATACCACTCCCCGGTGCACCCGCGCCGGTTTCCTTTCGATCGTCCGATAACGGCCGGCCCCGCTCTGCGGCTCTCGCCGGCAAGGAATGTCCAATGTCCACCGCATCCTCCGTTCGACCATCTGCGGCCATGCTCCAGCCCCGCGCCGCCGCGTCCGGCTCCGGTGCCGGCACCGGGGTCGCCATTGACCCCATCCAGCTGCTCAAGAAGTACTACCTGCTGCTGCTCATCGCGATGTTCGCCGGCGCGATCATCGGCGCTGCGGGTCAGCTCATCCTCGCCCGCGTCTGGCCGCAGTACACCTCCGCCGCCACCTTCGCCTGCTTCCCGCCCACGATCGATACCAAGACCCTCTCGGGCAACGAACTCTCACAGGACGCCCTGAACCGTTACATGGGCAGCGAGATGGTCACCATGACCTCGCCCCCCGTGCTCAATCAGGTGCTGGAAGAGGCCGACGTGCAGAACACCCGCTGGGCCCGCCAGTATTTCTACAAGGGCACATTGCAGAAGCAGAACGCCGAGCCCGACCTGGAAAAAGCCATCTCCGCCCGCGTCGTCTCGCAGACCAACCTCATCCGCCTCGCCATGACCTGGCGCGACCCCGACGATGTTCGCATCATCGTCGAGGCCGCCACCCGCATCTACCTCGCCAAGCTCCGCAGCAACTCTTCGGCCATCTCCGTCGGTCGCCGCGAAGTGCTCGGCAACCAGATCCAGACGCTGGACCTGCAGATCAAGGACCTCAACGCGCAGCGCGACCGCTTCCTCAGGGAAGACAAGGTCACCGACATCAACGCCGGCATCGCCGAAGAGGACATCAAGACCAAAGAGCTCTCCGAGCGCTTCGTCCAGACCATCTCCGCCGCGGCCAGCGTCAAAGCTCAGTCCGACCACTACACGCAGCTCAAGGAACAGAACAACATCGTTCAGTATCCCGACACTATCCGTGAGGCCGCCAACAAGGACCCGATCATCATCGACCTGGATCGCTCTATCTCCCAGTATCGCACCGAATACGGCGCGCTCAAGCGCCAGGGCTTCGGCGAGGAACACCCCACCGTGATCGCCTCCAAGCAGCGCATCGACGCCGCCAACCAGGAGCGCCAGGAGACCTACGACAAGGCCCTCCGCAAGCTCTTCGACGCCGATCTGGACCAGCTCCTCAGCCAGTCCATGTCGCTCCAGGCCACCAAGGACCAGATCAAGCTCGAGCTCGACACCGTCAACCAGCGCAAACAGGACCTCACCCGCCTCCGCATCAAACTCAAGGACATCGACGATGAGGTGAAGGTCAAGACCGAGGACCGCGCCCTGCAGGAGCAGTCCCGCAAGACTCTCGAAACCCTGCTCACCGCTGTGGTCTTCGACCGCGTGCAGCTGGTCATCCCCGCGCAGCGACCCGACGTCATGTCCTTCCCGCAGTGGAAGATCATGATCCCCCTGGGCATCGTCCTCATCACCGGCCTCACCGCTGGCCTCGTCGTGCTTCGCGAAGTCCTCGACCAGCGCGTCCGCGGCCCGGCCGACCTCGCCACCATGGCACGCATCCGCGTTCTCGGTCTGGTCTCCGACGCTCAGGAAGACCCCGCGCGTCCTTCCAATCTTCCCACCGCCTTCCGCGATGCGCCCACCGGTGTCACCGCCGAATCCTTCCGCCTCCTCCGCGCGCCCATCATCAAGGCGATGGACCAGAACGGCCACAAGACGCTGCTGGTTCTCGCCGGAATGCCCGGCTCCGGCGCGACCACCGTCGCCACCAACCTCGGCCTCGCGTGCGCCGGTGCCGACGAGCGCGTCCTCATCATTGATGCCAACCTCCGCCGCCCCGGCGTGCAGAAGGCCTTCGGTCTTCCCGATGGCCCCGGCTTGGGCGATGTGCTCGCCGGCGCGTGTACCCTCGACAACGCCGTGCGCCCCACCAGCGCGGAGAACCTCTTCGTCCTCACCGTCGGTTCTTCCTCCCACCGTCCGCTCCCCGAACGGCTCGCCTCCGAGTCCCTCGGTCGCATGCTCAACGAGGCCCGCGGCAAGTTTGACCGCATCATCATGGACTCCGCACCCGCAATCGTCTCCGGCGACGGCCTCACACTCGCCAACCGCGTGGACGCCGTGGCGCTCGTCGTTCGCGCCATGAGTGAAAAACGCGGCCTGGTCGCCCGTCTCCGAAACCAGCTCGGCGAGTGCCGCGGCGAGTTCCTCGGAGTCATCGTCAACGCCGTCCGTGCCTCCGCCGGCGGCTACCTCCGCGGCAACATCAAGGCCACCCACGAGTACCAGCACGGATCCCAGGCCGCATAACTCCGTGGCATGGGCTTTCCAGCCCATGTCTTCCTCTTCTGCTCTTCCCACCCGTGGACCACCCTCCTTCTCAGATCCGTTCCCACAGCGCCGGACCCAACGGGTCCGGCGCTTCTCCGCGCTCCTCTGACATCCCCCATCCAACATCCCACATCCACCACTCCCTCGTCACCGGCGGCAGCGGCTTCATTGGTTCCCACCTGGTCGCCAACCTCCTCTCCCGCGGCGACCACGTCACCGTCATCGACGATCTCTCCACCGGCCGCCGGTCCAACCTTCCTGCAACACACGAACGGCTCCGCTTCTTTGAGGCCGACCTCGCCAGCGCGCTCGCCGCGCTCGGCCCCGGGGAACGCTTCGACGAGATCTACCACCTCGCCGCCGCCGTCGGCGTCAAGCTCATCGTCGAGAACCCCGCCCGCTGCATCCACACCAACATCGAGCTCACCTCGCGGCTCATCGAGTTCGCGCTCTCCCACGGCAACGGCCCGGGTCCGGCACCCACGCTCATCGCTTCGTCCTCAGAGGTCTACGGCAAGGCCGACAAAACCCCCTTCTCTGAAGAGGACGACGTCGTCTACGGCCCCACCAGCCGCACCCGCTGGTCCTATGGCATGACCAAAGCCATCGACGAGTATCTCGCCCTCGACGCCTTCAAGCGGCTCGCGCTCCCCGCCGTGGTCGTCCGCTTCTTCAACACCACCGGTCCGCGCCAGCTCGGCTCGTACGGCATGGTGCTCCCGAGCTTCGTCGCCGCCGCGCTCGCCGGTGATGACCTGCACATCTATGGCGATGGCCAGCAGACCCGCTGCTTCGTGGATGTCCGCGATGTCGCGGGCACGCTCCCTAAACTCATCGCGCAGCCGCGCTGCCACGGGCGCGTCATGAATCTCGGTTCCGATGAGTCTCTCAGCATCGAGCAGCTCGCCGATCTGGTCATCACCACCCTCGGCTCGCGCTCCGGCAAGCGGTTCATTCCGTACGACGCCGCGTATTCCGCCGGCTTTGAGGACCTCCGCCGGCGCGTCCCTGATCTCACCCGCATCCGCGCCGCGATCGGCTTCGCCCCGACCATCTCGCTCACGCAAACCATCCGTGACATCGCCGCTGATATGTCCGGCACTCCCGCCATCCGCGTTTCGCCGATGAGCAGTGGGGGAGTCGGTGAAGCGGGGGGGATGAAGCGATGAACGACCCCACGCTCCCCATTTCCGCCGCCATCGCCCCGCAGGCCATCGTGGGCGTGCCGGACCTCTCCTCGCAACTCTCCGATCTCGCCCAGCAGTCCGCGCAGATAAACGACCGTCTGCAAGCCCTCGCCAAGCAGATTCCCGCCGTCGCAACCCCCGCCAGCCGCTTGGACATTTTCCACGGCTACATGGGCATCTTCGTCGTCTCCTTCCTTGTGGCCCTCCTGATCACGCCGCTGCTGCGCCGGCTCGCCATCTCCCAGGGCATCGTCGATCGCCCCAGCGAGGCCCGCAAGATTCATCGCGTCCCCATCGCCTATCTCGGTGGCGTCGCCGTCTACATCGGCATCCTCGCGGGCATCCTCTTCGCCTACACCGCGCCGCTGCACAACCTCATCTCTTTCCACGAGTCCACTAAAACCGATCATTCCGGCCTCCCCGGCGGCGTCCCCCTTTCCGTCCTCATCGGCATGACCGTCATCATGCTCGCCGGGCTGTGGGACGATGTCGTCGGCACCTACCCCCGGCTCAAAATCGCCTGGATGCTCATCGCCGCAGGCGCGCTCGCCACCGAGGATGTCGGTGTGAAGGTCGCCGCGGGCGTGCTCGTCCCCATCGCAAAGGCACTCGGCATCCACACGGTGATACAGAACCTCGCCGCTGGCGGCACCGTTGAAACCGTCGCCTTCCACATCCCGCTTCCCATGTCCGTACTCGGCTACACGAACATCAATGTGGACATCGTCTACTGGATCGGCACCGCGATCATCGCCGTCTTTGTTCTCGGCGCGTGCAACGCCTCAAATCTCATCGACGGTTTGGACGGGCTCCTCACCGGCGTCACCACCATCGCAAACGCCGGGCTGCTGGTGATCGCCCTCGGCCTCGCCGCGCTGGATGACGGCCCACGGGATGCCCCCCGCATCGTCCTGGGGCTGGCCGTGCTCGGCGCGTGCCTGGGTTTCCTACCCCACAACTTCAACCCAGCGACCATATTTTTGGGCGATGCCGGCTCCCTCATGCTCGGCTACTGCACCATCGTGCTGGTGCTCATGCTCGGCGACACCGGCAAGACCCATCTGGTCATGGCCGGTCTGATCATCTACGCGATTCCGATCATCGACACCACTCTCGCCATCGTCCGCCGCAAAATGTCCGGCCGAAAAATCTCCGACGCCGACGACCACCACCTGCATCACATGCTCAAGCGGGCGCTCGGCGTCAAGGGCGCGGTCTTCGTGCTCTACGGCATCGGCATCGGCTTCGCCTCACTGGGCATCCTGCTCTCCGAGGGCCGCCAGCGCGTGGTCTACGCCCTAGTGTGCGTCTTCGCCGCGTTCATCGGTGTGATCGCCCTGAAGATCGGCCGCAAGGAACTGATGGAGCGGCAGATGCTCGAGGCCGAGTCCCGTCGCAATGCCGCGTCCGAATCCTCCAAGTCCGCCGACTCCGGGAATGTTCCGCGTCAGGCCTGATTGTTTGCCGGATTTTCGACCATCGAATCCCAGGCGCAGGGGCCTTATACTCCCGCCAATGCCCGCCCCCGCCTCATCCTCCACCCGTGTCATCGCCCTCATGAACCAGAAGGGCGGCGTCGGCAAGACCACCACCACGGTGAATCTCGCCGCGGGTATCGCGGAGCTTGGTAAGCGCGTCCTCGTCGTCGATCTGGACCCGCAATCCCACGCCTCGCTCCATCTCGGTGTTGATCCCGCGACTTTCGCCGCGCGCTGCGAAACCCGCGCCCGCTCCATCTACGACCTGCTCGCCGACCCAACGCTCGACGCCACCCCCGCGCTCCGCGTCATCAACCCAAATCTCTCCGTCCTCGCCGCCGAGACCGATCTCGCCGGTCTGGAAACCGAACTCTCCGATATTGAGCCAGCGCAGCGCACCACCCGTCTCCGCGCCGTGCTCGATAAACTCGCCGGAAAGGTGGGGGGGTTTGACTACGTGTTGATCGACTGCCCACCCTCGCTCGGCGTGCTCACCCTCAACGGCCTCGCCGCCGCCCGCGAAGTCCTCATCCCCATGCAGGCCCACTTCCTCGCGCTGCAGGGCGTTTCCAAACTGCTCGAAACGGTGCAGCTTGTGGGGCGCACCGTGAACCCGCACCTCCGCGTCGCGGGCGTAGTCCTGTGCATGCACGATCCCGCGTCCAGCCATGTCAAGGAAGTCGTGCAGGACATGGTCTCCTTCTTTGAGCAGGCAAACGCCTCCGACGCGACCGTTCCCTGGAAAGGCGCGAAGGTCTATCAGCCCCCCGTCCGCCGCAACATCAAGCTCGCCGAGTGCCCCTCCTTCGGTCAGACGATTTTTCAATACGCCCCGTTCTGCCCGGGCGCACTGGATTACAAAGCACTCGCGGTCGCGATTGATGCCGAGTGGATGCCCGCATCATCCTCGTCTGCTCCTGCCGCTGCGGCGGTTGCAACCCCCGCACCCGCCCCGATCGCCGCCGAGCCCAAGCCCGCGCCCGCCGTGACCTCGCGCCGCCCCGCGCGCTCTTCGCAATCCGCGGGCAAATCCGCCGCCGAGACCGGCGCATGAGCGGCTCTCCCCCGTTCGCCCCACCAAACCCGCGCGGCCACTCCCACCTCGATCTCCTCCTCTCCCGCCACCAGCGCACCCTCCGCGTGCTCTTCTGGCTCTACGCCGCCCTCCTGTTCACCGCCACCCATTGGCCCGCGCTCGAACTCAACATCAAACTCATCGAGCGCCCTGACCTCATCATCCACTTCGGTTGCTTCGGGAGTTGGTACATCGCGTTCTGGCTCACCGCGTGGGTCGGCCCGCCGCTCCGCCCGCGCTCCGTCGCCCTCTGCATCCCCATCGCCATCCTGTACGCCGGGTTCGACGAGGGTTTGCAAGCCATTCCCTTCGTCCGCCGCCACTGCGCCTGGGACGATTTCTTCGCAAACAGCGCCGGAATCCTTCTCGCTTCCACCCTCGCCCTCACCATCACCCTCCTCTCCCGCCGCGCCGCCGCAAATCGCATCTCCCCCTGAACCGCGATACGCTCCGGCCACATGGCCGCGCATCACCCCCCCTCAACATCCCGCCGCTCCTTCCACGGCCCCAAGTGCTGGGTCGTCAGCGCGCTCGCCGGCGCGCTCTTGGGCCTCCTGCTCGCCTCCTTCATCCATCCAGTCGCGTCAAGTGCTGGCACGCACGTCTCCGCCGATGCGCCCATCGTCATCCAGACCAACGCCGACGGCACCAAAGTCGAACGCCTCCCCGATACCACCACCCGCGCCATTTCCGTTCTCCCCCTCTCCTCCACCCCTCACTCCTCCACTCCGCAACCCATCATTTCCGCAACTCCCGCAACTCCCGCAACTCCCGCCCACGCCGCGCCCCCCCTCTGGCTCCTCCTCCCCTTCATCGCCCTGCTCGCGTCCATCGCGCTCATGCCCTTCATCAGCGCACCCTTCTGGCACCACCACTTCCCCGACTTTGCCTTCTTCCTCGGCGCGCTCGTGCTCGCGTATTCCCTCGCCGCGCTCGGGCCATCCGGCCGCCACGACATGCTGCACGCGGCCACCGAGTACTACGCATTCATCGCCCTCGTCGGTGGCCTGTACGTTGCTTCCGGCGGCATCCTCATCGACATCCGCGATAAGGGCACGCCCCTGCGCAACACGCTTCTTCTTGCAGCGGGCTGCATCCTGGCGAATCTCGTCGGCACCACCGGCGCGAGCGTCCTGCTCATCCGCCCCTTCATGCGCATGAACAAGGGCCGCTTGCGCCCCATCCACATCGTCTTCTTCATCCTCACCGTTTCCAACTGCGCTGGCGCGCTCACGCCCATTGGCGATCCGCCGCTCTACCTCGGTTTCCTCAAGGGCGTCCCGTTCTTCTGGACACTCGAACACATGTGGCCCATGTGGCTGCTCGTGAACGGCCTGCTCCTCGTCGCGTTCTACTTCGTCGATCTCCAATCAGAGCCGAGGGGCGTAAGCCCCCGGTCCTTCCTCTCAACCCCCACCCCCGCAAGCCCCCAGCCCCCAACCCCCAACCCCTATTCCACCTTCAATCCCAAACACGTCTTCGATCCCCAAGATCGCACCCCTCTCATCACCGGCTGGCCCGCGATTGTTTTCCTCATCCTCCTGATCTCTGGTGTCTTCATCGATCCGCTCATCAAGCAGTGGGGCGGGCCTTCGCTCGCATTCCTTCACAACATCCCCGTCGGCGCAACCTTCCAGATTCTCATGGCCCTCGCCGCGTACTTCGTGGCGCGCCCGTCCATCCGCCACTCCAACCAGTTCACCTTCGAGCCGGTCAAAGAAGTCGGCTTCCTCTTCGTCGGCATCTTCCTGACTATGGCCCCCGCGCTGAGCATCCTGAGTTCCAGCGCATCCTCACTCGGTCTGGAAACCCCCACGCAGTACTACTTCCTCACCGGCTCGCTCTCCGCCGTGCTCGACAACGCCCCCACCTATGTCTCATTCCTGCAAGTCGCTCTCGGCACGCTCCATGTTCCCATGACACCGGAGGGCATCCAGCAGTTCATTGATTCCACCTACGACCTGACACACGCCACCGGCCCGCTCGCGAGTACGCCAATCCACTTCCAGGGCCAGGTACTCCTCGAAGGCATCTCCCTCGGCGCCGTCTTCTTCGGCGCACTCACCTACATCGGCAACGGCCCGAACTTCATGGTCAAGTCGATCGTGGATGCTGCGTACGCCCAATCCCAGCACCCCGCCGCCGCCCCCGGCCAGAAGGCACTGGGCACGAAGATGCCCTCGTTCTTCGGCTACCTGCTCATGGCCACGCTCATCCTCGCCCCCATTCTCATGCTCAACTGGTTCATCTTCATCCGATGATGGTGCCACACACCATCAGTCCAGAAGGAACACAGAGCAAGCAGAGTGAGCAGAGCACAGCAGGGGCAGAGTGAGAACCGGCGTCACACGCGCAAAATCCAACGTCCCCCTCCGCTGTTCTCCGCTCCCTCTGCTTCTCCGAGTTGCTTCCCCTTCTTTTCCCCTCCCCCGTCTACCCATGACCGCCCCCGACACCCACGCCCAGCGCCACTCCACCCTCTCCCGCGCCGTCCGCGACACCTCCCTGATGACCCTCGGCTCGCGCGTCGGCGGTTTGGTCCGCGATGTCGTGGTCGGCCGCATCTTCGGCGCGACCATGATCGGCTCCGCATTCTCCGCCGCGTTCGCCATCCCCAACATGTTCCGCCGCCTCTTCGGCGAGGGTGCGCTCTCCGCCGCGTTCATCCCCGCGTATACGGAAGTTGCGCAGACATCAAAGGAAGACGCCGACAAGCTCGCGTCCCTCACCATCGTCGCGCTCGGCCTCATCACCACCGCGATCACGATCGTTATCGAGCTTGCCCTTCTCGGCGTTCTGCTTTTCGCGCACTGCACGCCCAAGCTTGAACTCTCCCTCAAGCTCATCATGGTCATGCTCCCCTTCATGCCCCTGATCTGCTGCGTCGCCATCCAGGCGGCCATCCTCCAGGTCAAGGGTCGCTACGGCCCCGCCGCCAGCGGCCCGATCATCCTCAACACCTTCATCGTCGGCACCGGGCTCTACTTCCTCTTCTCTCGCGAGCTCGGCGGTGAGTTCATCGCCTATATCCTCGGCATCGCCACCGTCCTCAGCGGCCTCACCCAAGCCCTTTGGTTCTTCCACCTTCTCCGACGCCACGTCAACTGGACGCGCTCCTGGCAGAGCATCACGCCCCGCGCCATCGTGATGTTCAAGAAGTTCATCCCCGTCGCCATCGGCCTGGGCACGCTGCAACTCAACACCTTCCTCGACACGCTTCTGGCCATGTGGCCCATCTGGATCGGCACCACGCTCTTCGGCCGCGCGTATCCGCTCGACGAATCCTCCAACGTCATCCTCTCCCTTACCGCCCGTCTCTACCAGTTCCCCCTCGGCGTCTTCGGCATCTCCATCGCCTCCGCCATCTTCCCGCTCCTCTCGCGCCACGCGAAGGAGCCGGACCACTTCCTCGACACCCTCCGCCGCGGCCTCCGGCTCTCCCTCTACATCGGCCTCCCCGCCACCCTCGGCCTTCTCCTCGTTCGCCACGAAGCCCTCTCGGTGCTCTACGGCCACGGCAAAACCGGCTGGGATGAGGATGCCATCCGCCGCGCCGCCAACGTACTCGCCGGATTCTCCGTCGCCATCTGGGCCTACTCACTCAACCAAGTGCTCACTCGATGCTTCTACGCCCAGGGCGATACGAAGACTCCGATGAAAGTCGCCATCGCGATGATCCTTGTGAACATCGTCCTCAACTGCACGCTCATCTGGATTCCCGGCGTGCAGGAATCCGGCCTCGCCTGGGCCACCGCCATCAGCGCCATCCTGCAAACCATCGTCCTCTCGCTGCTCTGCATCCGCATGGTGCGAGCCACCGGCACACACCACCCCATCATCGACGCCCACGCCCGCACCGGCATCGTGCGCATCATCGTCGCCACCGCCATCATGACCGCCGCCGTCTGGCTCGTCCTTCGCATCGCCCCGCAGACCACACCGCTCGCCGCATCCAAACTGCCAGCAGCCCTGGCCCCGCTCGCCAGCGAATGGTCCTGGCAACTCGCCCGCCTTCTCGCCAGCTCCTTGCTCGGCGGGCTCATCTATCTCGTGCTCTCGAAGGCGATGCACATCGCCGAGCTGCAATGGCTCCTGCACAAACCGCCCCGCACCGTTCCGCTTGGCTGATGCCTCATGCCTCCTTCTCACCCGCCAAACTCTTCCTCAATCTGCCTCTTCAATTCCTCCACCTGCCCCTTCTCATACAGCCCAAACGCCCACGTCCGATCCGCCATGATCTCCGCCTCTTCGCGCCGCGCCGCCGCGCTGGCGGCCGCCGCGTCCAGCCGCCCCAGGTCCGCCGTGTGCCGCGCCCGCACCGTTTCCAGCGTTCCATGCAGCGTCCGGAACGCTTCCCGTTTCACCTTGCGTGATTCCGCATCGCGACGATGCTTCAGCCGCGTCAGCGTCGCCACCGCCGGCCCGCGCACCGCTTCTCCCTCCGCATCCGCCAGCAGTTCCGGCCGATGTCGCGCCGCGTGCGCCAGCCACCGCGCCTGCGCGATTTGCTCCGGCGTGATGATTGGCTCCGCCGTCGCGATATTCAGCCGCACCGTCGCCGTCACCATCGCCGTGGGCGCGATCTCCACGCCCAGCCATTCCCTGAACCACTCCGTTGTGATCGCGTCATAGCCACCAGCGCCCTCCGACTCCGCCCCACCGGCGCCGCCAGTTCCATGTACGAACAGATCACACCCCGCCCAGCGCAGCAGCCCAGTCATCAAAAGTGCCCGCGGCATCAACTCACCCACCGGCATCGCGCCCAGCATCGCCACAGATCCGCGCTTCCGCGCCGCCCCCGCCCGCCGCGGCACATACCACAGCGGCAACTCCCCCTCCGCCAGCAACGCAATCCGCGCCCCCGAATGCCGCCGCACCGCCTCGTTGTACGTCCCGATCACCCGCGCCGGATCACTCCGCATCTTCTCCACGACCCGCGCAAACAACTCCGTTCCCGCAATCGCCGATGCCCCGAACATCGCCACCTCGCCCGCCCACTCCCGCGCCAGATCGCGCGTCGCCAGCCCCACCTGCATCGCCCCCGACGCCGCCCCCGCGTGCCGCGCCACATGCTCTGCAATTTTCGCGATCCCTTGCTCCACCCCGGCAGCGGCGAATCTCTCGCCTTCAGTGAGACGGGGCGTGTTCGCCCCGACCACATCCCCTCGCACCGTCCCCACATTCATCCCCGGCACATGCCCCTCGCGCGCCTTCTCCGCCCCATTCATCCTCCACACTCGCGCCTCCAACCGCCCATCCGCACGTCGCACCGGATACCGCACCACCCACGGATCCACCTCATCCTGATCCACCAGAACCCACGCCGCTTGCGCTCCCATCGCCCGCCCCGCCGTCCCGATCGCGATCATCTTCGCCAAAATCCCCGGATGCCACACCACTGGCTGATGCCCCGCCATCACCACCGGCCCATCGCTCCCCAATCCCAACTGCGCCCGAAACCGCCGCGCTTCATCGCTCACCCCACGCCCGCGCACCATCCCCGCCCACGCCGAACCCTCCGGCACCACCGTCACCGCGCTCTCCGTCGTAGTCACCATGCCCACACTCCGCGTCCCTTTGACTCGTACATCCGACATCCGACATCGCTCATCCGACATCTCACCTCCTCTTCCCACACCCCTCATCCACCCCCGCCAGCGCCACCGGCGGCAGCTTTTCCGCCCATTTCTCCAGCTCGCAGTGCAACACCCGCCTGTAGTGCTTGATGCGAATCTCCGGATCATCCATCGGCCCGCCAAACGTCCGGTTCGGATCGTTGTAGATCAGCTTCACCGGAATCTCCTGTATCCGCAGCCCCTGCGCCACCGCCTGCACCCAGAACTGCATCGGAAACGCATACCCATGCTCCGTCAGGTTCAGCCGCCGCAGCGCCTCCACGCGATACGCCTTGAAGCCGCAGAACGAATCCGTCAGTTGCAGCCCCAGCCGCTCGTTGATCTCGCGCGTGATCGTCTCGTTGATCGCCCGTCGATCCGGCGGCGGCTGATCTTGCTCGTGGCTGCCGTAGGTCGCGCTCGTCCCCTTCCCGCTCACCCGCGGCATATACCGCGATCCGCTCACCACATCCGCCCGGTTCTCGCGAGCCGCGGCCAGAAACGCCGGGATCGCCGCCGGCTCGTGCTGCTCATCACAGTCCATCGTGATGACCCAGTCATACCCGTCGATTTCCGCCCACGCGAACGCATCCCGCATCGCCCGCCCATACCCGCGATTCACGCTGTGCCGGATCACCTCGACGGGCATCTTCGGCAGCACCTCCACCGTCTTGTCGGTGGAACCGTCATCAATCACCAGCACGTCCTTCGCGTACTCCAAAACGCGCGTAAGCACCGGGCAGACATACTTCCCCTCGTTGTACACCGGAATCGCAATCAACGCACGCATAAAACCTCCGGTCGTAGCATGGGCTTTCCAGCCCATGTCTTCCTCTTCGCCGCACCGCTTCCAGCCCGTGCCCCCACCCATTGTATAGACCATCATCTATGCAATCTCCACTCCCTTCGCTCCCCCGCCCTGGCGGGGGAGCTGTCCAAGCAAAGCGAGGACTGAGGGGGTCCATACGCCCCGCACCCATTCGCTCACCCCCCTCCTCCCGATTCCCCTCACTCCCCCAATCCCTCCACCATCCCCGCCCCCGCCAGCGGCACCGGCTTGGGCAACGCCGCAAACGCCGCCAGCCCGAACGGCCGCTGCTCCGAATCCTCCTCGCCGCTCTCCTCATCCTCCGCCAGCGATTTCAGTTTTTCCAAGAGTTCCTCCGTCATCGTGTGCATGCCGCGAATCTCATGTACCGGCAGCGTGAACACCTCTCCCTCTGGTGTGGTGATCTGAAACACCGTGCATTGCACCGCCACGCTCGCGTCCCGCTCCTCCGGCGATCCCGGGATCGAGCACGCGAACAGCGGCGACACACTCCGCACCCCGATCCGCTCCCCCTCGCGCGTCAAAATCCCGAACCGCCCATCAAACAGCTCCGGCTGCTGCTGGCTCAGCACGCTCAGCCCGTTGAGCATGTCCCGCACCACGTTGCACCAGAACAGATCGCGCATCGCGTTCATCTGCTCCGGCGACATCCGCGGCCCATCCAGCCCCCGTCCGCGCAGGCCCAGCCCCCGCAGCCCCATCCCCCGCCGCGCCACACTCTCCTTCACCGTCCCCACCACCCGCTTCACCGCCCCCTTGATCGCCACCCGCTTCCCGTTCCCGTGCTGCTTCTTCGAGTGTGTGCGTGCCATACCCAATCGTGGGCGCGCCAACCTGTCTCTGCCACAATCTCGCGTCACATCCCACATCCCACATCCCACATCCTTCATACCCTCTCTCCCCATGTCCCACCCGCCCCACGGCCCCATCATCACCCGCTTCGCCCCCAGCCCCACCGGCCACCTCCACATCGGCGGCGCGCGCTCCGCCCTCTTCTGCTGGGCCTTCGCCAAACGCGCCGAACTCGAGCACCTCGCCCGCGGCGGCCAGCCCGGCAGCGGCGGTCGCTTTATGATCCGCATTGAAGATACCGACCAAGCCCGCTCCTCCGACGAGTCCGCCCGCGGCATCCTCGAAGACCTCGCCTGGCTCGGCGTCGAGTGGGACGATGGTCCAGTATTGCAAACACGGAAGTCGGGAATCGGGAATCGGGAGTCGGAGAAATCCGGTACTTCACCCGAATCCCGAATCCCGAATCCCGATTCCCGCGCCATCGGTTTCCACTCCCGCCCCGTCGGCTCCTATTTCCAGGCCCAGCGGGCCGCGGCCGGAATCTACAACCAATACATCGAGTCCCTGGTCAAGTCCGGCCACGCCTATCCCGCCTTCGAGTCCAACGAAGAGATCGACGCCCTCCGCAAGGAATACGTCGCCCGCAAGCAGACCTTCAAGTACCCGCGCCCCGCCGATGTCAAAATCGGCGAGTTCAACCAGCCGCGCTGGAAGCGTGCCCTCGCCGGTGAGCGGCACGTCATCCGCTTCGCGATGGACGACCAGCCCGTTGTCGTGCAGGATCAAGTCCTCGGCGATGTCAAAATCGCGGCGGGCGAAGTAGACGATTTCGTCATCCGCAAGGCCGACGACTTCCCCACCTACCACTTCGCCGTCGTCATCGACGATGAACTCATGGGCGTCACGCATGTGATGCGCGCCCAGGAGCACCTCGCCAACACGCCGCGCCATGTCGCCATGCAGCGCGCCCTGAAACGTCTCGACACGGGCGAAAACTTCCGCACCCCCGTCTACGCCCACATGCCGCTCATCTTCAACATGGACGGCACCAAGATGTCCAAGCGCGATAAGGCCAAAGCGGCTCGTAAGGCGCTCAAGGATGCCATCGCCAAGGACAAGTCCATCACTCCCGTCGCCCTCGCCCCCAAACTCGCCCTCGACGAAAAACTCCTCGCCGACTTCCTCGCCGCGGAGAACGACAACATCGACGTCGCCACCGTTGTCGCCAAGCACTTCAACATCACTCTCCCCGAGATCGAAGTCGATGACTTCCGCCGCAACGGCTACCTCCCCGAAGCCATCAACAACTTCCTCTCCCTCCTCGGCTGGAACCCCGGCATAAAGATGGCCGACGGCAAGGACCTCGAGAAGTTCGACATGGACTTCCTCGCCCGCAACTTCGCCATCGACCGCATCGGCAAGACCAACGCCAAGTTCGATCGCGCCAAACTCCTCTCCTTCAACGCCGATTCCATCGGCAAGCTCTCCGACGCCGACTTCGCCTCCCGCTGGCGCACCTTCCTTGCCGAGTACGAGCCAGCCGCCCTCGCCAAGCTCGACGCCCGCGGCCCAATCGCCGCGTTGATCCTCGCCACCATCATCAAACCCCGCGCCAAAACCCTCCGCGATGCCCTCACTTCCGCCCGTTTTGCCCTCACCTCCGACACCGACTACGACTTCGACCCCAAGTCCCTCGACAAACTCCGCGCCCCAGCGCCCTCCGGTCCTAATCCTAATCCTGCTCCTAATCCTCATCTTTCTTCTGCATCTCTCCTCACTTCCGCGCGCTCCGCCCTCGCCGCAATCCCAGTTTCCTCCTGGTCCCCTCCCGCCATCCACACCGCCCTCCAACACCTCGCGGGCTCCCTCGACCTCGGCACCGACAACGCCGCCATCGGCAAGCTCGCGCAGCCCCTCCGCATCGCTGTCACCGGCACGAGCGTCTCCCCCGGCATCGCCGAAACCCTCGCCATCCTCGGCCAACCCTCCACCCTCGCCCGCATCGATCGCTGCCTCGCCCACCTCGCCTGACCGTGCCCCGTGCCACGGTTTTGCCCGGGTGTTCGTGCCACGGTCTCGCCCGCTGCTCTGAGCGGGCGTAACCGTGTTCCCCCCGTGATGCCTCGATGCCTTCTGCCTCGATGCCTTCTTCGAGCCGCCGATTCCGCCCCCTACACTCCCCCCGCACGGACTCGCGCCCCTCGTCACGGAAGCCACCCCATGCGCATCCGCCCTCTGCTCCGCGTCTCTCTCCCCATCCTGACCGCCGCACTCCTCGCACCGAGTGCGTTCGCGCAGCCGACCGAGGCCGCGCCCAAGAAGGACAAGGAGCCCGCCAAAAAACAGGAGCTCCCTAAGCCCCCGATCCCCAAGCCCGCTTCCGAGATCACCCTCAAGGTCGGCGACAAAGCCCCCGCCTTCAAGCCGGATGTCTGGATCAAGACCATCCCCGCGCTTCCGCCCGGCCCGTCGCCCGCTTCATCAACCCCAACTTCCCCGCCCGCCGCGCCAGTCGCTCCCACGCCCACCGACACTCCCGCCCCCGCCACGCTCACCTTCGATCCCGCCAAGGTCTACATAGTCGAGTTCTGGGCCACCTGGTGCCAATCCTGCCGCGAGGCCATGCCCTCCCTCGCCAAGCTCTCCCGCGCCAACAAAGACCTCGTCATTCTCGCCGTCGCCTCCAGCGAGCGCAAGCCCGCGAAGGATGCCGCCGATGAGCGTCTCGAAAGCGTCCGCCGCTTCGTCACCGCCCGCCCCGAGTCCTTCCCCTACGCCGTGGTCTTCGACGGCTCCCGCGCCATCGCCAACAACTGGATCGCCGCCGCCGGCCGCGTCTACCTCCCCACTTGCTTCGTCGTAGACAACACCGGCACCATCACCTGGATCGGCGACCCCCGCGAAAGCGGCTTCGAGACCGCCGTCACTCGCGCTCTCAAAGCACTCCCGCAGCCCAAGCCGCCCGAACCCGTGACGCCCGACCCCAAGAAGAAGCCCGCCAAACCGCGCACCAAGCCCTGATCCACTACTCTCTCCTCAAACCAGAAGTGTGCAGCGCGGCACGCGGCAATCACGAGCAACCAGTCGTCCGCAGCGGCTGATAAGTCCCCGCCCCGTGCGAGCGGGTCGCTCGTCGATGTTATCGAGTCGTTCATCCGTGCGGGCAACTCGTTGGGACCTGCGGACGACTCATTCGCACCTGCAAGCGATCCGTTCGCACCTGCGAACGACTCGATGGGACCTGCGGGAGAGTCGTTGGTCTAGATGAGCGACTCGCTTGCCTAGATGAACGA
>JAYVRG010000086.1:0-17891 GCA_043776515.1 Phycisphaerales bacterium | reverse complement strand
GTTCAAGTACCACGGGCGCGTGAAGGCGCTCGGCGACTCGGCTCGTAAGGAAGGCCTCAAGTTCTAACTGGGTGGCCCGCCGCTCCGCGGCGGTCCTGCCCTAACCACCAGACCACGATTTAGAAGTCAACAGAGTCTCACACGAACAGTCAGAAGCAGCCGCCGCGGAGCGGCGGGCCACCCAGTTAGAACTTGAGGCCTTCCTTACGAGCCGAGTCGCCGAGCGCCTTCACGCGCCCGTGGTACTTGAACCCGCCGCGGTCGAACGCGACCGTCGCGATCCCCGCCTTCTTGGCCCGGTCCGCGATGAGCTTGCCGACTGCGGCCGCCGACTGGGAGTTGCCGGTCTTGCCCTCAACGGTCCCTTCGGGCTCGACCGAGCTGGCCGATGCGAGCGTCTTCCCCGCCAGATCATCGATGATCTGAACGTGGATGTGCTTCAAGGACTTGTACACAGCCAGACGCGGCTTGGTGGGCGTGCCCACCAGCTTCGCGCGCACGCGCTTGTGTCGCTTGATCCGGCGCTGAGCTTTGAGCTTGTTCTTGTTCATGACTGATACTCGTTCTTGTTCTTCGTGAGCCGGGGCGTATCCGCCCCGATGAATCTTCTATGCCTTATCCGCACCGGCGAAGGCCGGCGAACCCTACTTACGCACCGAACTGCTTGCCTTGCTTACGCTTGACGGTCTCGGTGGTGTACTTGATGCCCTTGCCGTTGTACGGCTCGGGCTTGCGGACGGCCCGCGTCTTGGCCGCGAACTGGCCAACCATCTGCTTGTCCGCTCCCGCAACCTTTATGATCTGCTTCTCAACCGTGACGTTCAGCCCTTTGGGAATCTCGACCATGATCGGATTCGCAAAGCCGACGACCAGCTTGAGCTTGCCCGCGGCCAGCGACGCAGTCCAACCCACTCCGACGACCTCGAGCTGCTTCTCGTAGCCGGCCTGAGCGCCGAGGATCGCGTTCTGGATCAGGGCGCGGTTCGTGCCCCACAGAGCGCGGGCGAAGCGGTCCTCGCCCTTGTCCTCCGGGATGGAGCAGGTGACGGACTTCTCGCTCTCGTTCCACGCGACCTTCACCTCGGGGTGGACGTTCACAACCAGCGTGCCCTTGGGCCCGGTGACGGTGACTTCCTGGCCCTTGAGGGCGATCTTGATTCCGGCGGGAACGGTGATGACTTTGCGGCCGATACGGGACATGGTTTATTCGCTCCTCAGTCGCTCGCGCGACCGGCTTCAACCTTTAACTGTGGCATGGGCTTTCAAGCCCATGTTCTTCTGACGAGGCATGGGCTTACATCCCATGTTCTAAACAGCACGGGCTGGTAAGCCCGTGCCACGGGGGACTTAGTTCACGAGTGCGAGGAGCTCGCCGCCGAGCCGCTGGTCGCGGCACTTGCGGTCGCTCATCACACCCTTGGACGTGGAGACGATGCAGATACCCAGCCCTTGGATCGGCCGGGGAAGTTCTTCGACGCCCTTGTAGACGCGCCGACCGGGCTTGGACTCGCGCTTGACCTGATGCAGGATGGTCTCGCCGCGCGGGCCGTACTTGAGCTTGATCTTGATCTTGCCCTGGCGACCGTCCTCGGCGATGCCGAAGTCGTTGATATAGCCCTCGTCCTTCAGGACGGCGGCGATGCCGCGGCACACCTTGGTGTTCAGGCAGACCACGTCCTTAGCGCGGTTAGAGGCCGCGTTGCGGATTCGCGTCAGCATGTCGGAGATCGGATCGTTGATCGCCATGAGTGTTCTCGATTCGGGGCTGGTCAACCCATAGGTCGTATGGGTCGTAGAGGTCGTGTGGAAAAAACGTGTGTGATTGACGCGGAGAATGACTTACCAGGAGCTTTTTCGCATCCCCGGAATCTTGCCCTCAAGCGCGAGCTTGCGGAGCATGATGCGGCTGATGCGAAACTTGCGATACACGCCGCGGGCTCGGCCCGTCAGCTCGCACCGGCGCACAATGCGCGATGAGAACTTGGGCTTGCGGAGTGTCTTGGCCATCTGTGCCTTGGTCGTCATGATCCGAACCTCTGTCTGGTGTGGCACGGGCTTACCAGCCCGTGTTCTTGTCTTCGTGGCACGGGCTTTCTAGCCCGTGTCTTCCTATCTGCCTACGCGGAAAACTGTTAGTTGCTCTTCTCATCCTTGCGGAACGGGAAGCCGAGCTCGCCCAGAAGGTGCCGGCTCATGTCCGGGCTCGATCGCTCGAACTTAAGGTTGATGTTCATGCCGTGGGTAAAGTTCACCTCGGCCATGTTGATCTCCGGGAACACGCCCTGCTCCGAGAGGCCCATCGAGTAGTTGCCCTGGCGATCAAAACCCTTGGGGTTCAGCCCGCGGAAATCCTTGATACGCGGCGTGGCCAGGTGGATCAGCCGATCCAGGAAGTACCACATGCGGTCGCGACGCAGCGTCACCATCGCCGAGGTCTCGTAGCCGGCGCGAACCTTGAAGTTTGACACGCTCTTCTTGGCCTTGATCACGATTGGCTTCTGGCCGCTGATCTTCACGAGCGTTTCCAGCACCGTCTGGCGGACCAGCGGCGGAAGCTTCGTGCCCTCCAGGTGCCGGCCCATATTGACGTTGATGGTGATGCTCTTGAGCCGGGGGCGCTGCATCGGGTTCGTCAGCGAGAACTTCTCGCCCACGGACGCATCGACCGTGTCCTTGAACAGCGCCTTCAGGCGTGCCGGTGGAAGCGGGCCGACGGGCACCGAATCATCGTGCGCCTTGCTCTTGCCGCTGCCGCCCTTGGGCTTGCCGCTGGTCGGCTTGCCGCCGCCCGGCTTTCCGCCCGCGTGCTGACCGGGTGCGTGTTGTGGTTTCGTGTCCTTGGCCATGATTCAGACTCGCTTGCTTCGGAAATGCTCGGATGAGCTGGAGGTCGGGGTCGGGCGTGATCTTCGACGCTGCACGCGCGGGATCAGACATGCTTGGGATCAGGCGTGCTTGGTCGTTTCTTTCTTGGCGTGCTTGAGATGCTTGGGGTGCTTGACGTGCTTCTTCGCGTCGGCGGTGCGATAGGCCTCGCCGATCACATCGCCGGTGGTCGCGGCCACGCGGGCCTTGCTCCCGTCGCTGTTGTGCTTGAAGCGCACGCGCGTCGGCTTGCCGTTCTTGTCCACCGGGCTCACATTGGAGATGTGGAGCGGCCCCTCACGCGTGATGATGCCGCCCTGCGGCGCCTTGGGCGTGGGTTTGAGGTGCTTGGTACGGAGATTCAAGCCCTTCACAATGACGCGCTCGGACCCGGGCTGTTCGCCCGTGATCACGCGCACGATCGTGCCGGTCTTGCCCTTGTGCGAGCCGCTGGTCACCATGACCAGGTCGCCCTTGCGAACGTGACGAGCCATCACACCACCTCCGGTGCAAGAGAGACAATCTTCATGAAGTTCTTTTCCCGCAGCTCACGGGCGACGGGCCCGAAGATGCGTGTGCCCTTGGGGTTACCGTCGTCGAGAATCAGCACCACCGCGTTCGCGTCAAACTTGACGTACGACCCGTCGGCGCGCCGTGTCGGCTTGGTGGTGCGGACCACGACGGCCTTGAACTTCTCGCCCGCCTTCACATCAGACCCGGGCAGGGCCTTCTTGATCGAGACCAGGACGCGATCGCCCACGCCCGCCATGCGGCGCTGGAACTTGCCCGTACGCGTCGAGGCGCCGTACACGCGGATCACGTAGGCGATTTTCGCGCCCGAGTTGTCCGCGACTTCGCATCTTGTTTCTTGTTGCAGCATGGGATTCGTTCCCGATTCGTGTTCGTTGGTTCGTGCTAGTTCGTGAGTCGTTCAGTTCTAAAAATCAGGCCCCCACTTACACCTTGGCGGGCTTCTTGGTCGGGTCCTGTGTCACCAGTTCCACCCGGCTGCCGCGCTCCACGATCCGGACCAGCGTCCAGTGCTTGGTGCGCGACATCGGCCGGCAGGGCTTCACCTCAACGGTGTCGCCGAGCTTGGAGTCATTCGTTTCATCATGCACCTGCAAGACCGTCTTGCGGGAGATGAACTTGCCGTACTTCGGGTGCATCGTCTTGTAGTTCACAACCACAGTCCGCGACTTGGAACGCTTGTCGGACTCGACGGTGCCGACCATCGTCACGATCTTGTTCGCTGCGGCGGGGGCTTTGGCTGCTGGTGCTGTTGTGGTCGGCATAAATCTTGGTCCGTGGCTCGGGCGTCCCGCCCATGATGTCTTGGTTCTTCCTACTGGCTTCTTCTACCTGAATGCTCTGTGCTTACTTCGCCTTGGCCTTGCTCTTGGCGGCCGTCTTGGCCGCCTTGCGCTTCGGGGCCGCCTTCACGGCCTTGGTCGCCTTCTTGCTCGCCACGCGAGCGTGGCTGTGAACGGCCGCCTTCTTGCCGTGCGTCGGGGCCTTCTTGGCCTTCGCATCGCTCGCGGCCTTCTTCGCCGGAGCGTGCGTGCGGGGCTCACCCTTGCCCGTAATACGGCGGGTGGATTGCTCGGTCATCAGCCGCGCGATGTTCCGCTTGGTGATGCCGAACTGGGAGTGATCCTCCACCTTTTCCGTCACCGACTGCGAACGCAGCGTGTAGAGCTTGTCGCGAAGATTCTTGACCTCGGTTCCGATCTCGTCGGAGGTCATCTTCTTGATGCCCGCTGCAAACTTTTTTTCTTCGTGCTTGGCCATGAGTTGAACTCTTGCTCGATGATGCTGGTTGATGCTGGTTGATGCTGGTTGATGCTGTGTTGATCTTGTTGTTCGTTGCGGTTGTCAGAAACACTCAGACGCTGAGGCGACGCCCCACAAACCGGCACTTCACCGGCATCTTCATCGCCACGCGGACGAGCGCCTTCTTCGCGGCCGCCTCCGGCACGCCGGCGATCTCAAACAGGATGGTCCCGGGCTTAACGCGGGCCGCCCAATACTCGACCTCCGCCTTACCAGTACCCATTCGCGTTTCCAGGGGCTTCTTGCTGATCGGCTTGTCCGGGAAGACGCGGATGAACAACTTGCCCTCGCGTTTCAGGAAGTGCATCGCGGCAACGCGCCCGGCCTCCAGCACGCGAGCGGGAACCCACTGGCCCTCCATCGCCTGCAGGCCGTAGTCGCCGAACGCGACGTAGTTGCCCTTGGTCGCCTTGCGGTCCCGCACGCGACGTTGCTCCTTGCGAAACTTCGTTCTTCTGGGCATTAGGGCCATCGAAAACACTCCGTCTTGCTAACCGGCACTTGCCGGAATGGAATCTTGAAACCAAACTCGATCCACACGCTCAGTTCCGGCGGCTGACGCCGCTCGGCTCTGATTTCTATCAGCGACGCCCGCGAGCACGCGCCTTGCCGCCCGCGGCCTTGGATTCGCTCTCGTCGGTCTCGCCCTGCTTGTACATTCCCTTGTAGACCCACACCTGCACGCCAATCATCCCGTAGCTCATCAGAGCTTCCGCGACGCCGTAGTCGATGTGTGCCTGCAGCGTGCTCAGCGGAAGCGAGCCCAGACGCATGTCCAGCGTGCGGCTCATTTCCGCGCCGCCCAGACGACCGGCCATCTGAATCTTCACGCCCTGTGCCCCCGCGCTCATCACGGCCTCGGCCTTCATCTTCATCGCACGACGGAACGCGACTCGCTTTTTCAACTGGTCCGCGATGCCCTCGGCGATCAGCTTCGCATCCGTGTCCGGGTTCTTGATCTCGAGGATCGAGATCGAGACTTTGCGTCCCGTCTGCAGCATGAGCTCCTCAGTCAGGCGATCAACCTCGGCACCCTTCGGGCCGATGACCAAGCCCGGGCGGGCGGTCTTGATGATGACCTTCAGCTCTTCGCGGGTGCGCTCGATGTGAACGTCACTCACCGCCGCGTGGGGTGGCTGACGATTCAGGCGCTTGTCCAGGAAGCGGCGGATCTTCTCGTCTTCAATGAGGAGTTCACCGTACACCGCCTTGGGGGCGTACCAGCGCGAGCGATGGGCCTCGGTGATGCCGACGCGGAAGCCGAATGGTTGGGTCTTTTGTCCCATGATTTACTTCCCCTCCTCAAGGCCGATGGTGATGTGTGTCATGCGCTTGATGATCGGATGGGCTCGGCCGCGATCCTTGGGCTGGAACCGCTTCATGCGGGGGGCGTCGCACGCCGTGGAGCGTGTGATCACCAGAAGATTCTGGTCCGCCTCTGCCAGCTGCGCCTCAGTCAGCGCGGCCAGCAGGGCCTTCTTGATGTCCAGCGCGGCACGCTTGGTGGTGAACGAGAGCAGGTTCAGCGCCTGCTCGGCCTTCTTGCCGCGGATAAGGTCTATGAGCAGCTTGGCCTTGCGGGGTGAGCCGCGGTGATACTTGAAGATGCACTCGAAGCAGGCGAACTCCGCCACCGGCACGCCGAGGGCGCTGGCCAGGGCGACCACGTCCTCGCGCTTGCAGCGGGGGTGGTCGTTGCCACGCATCCAGTTGCCGATCGCCGACTCGGCACGAGCGCCGGTCAGACCGGTGCGCTCCACCGCTTGGGCGAGCTGCTCGATGCCCAGGCCCTTGGCCCCGGCAAGTTTCTTCAGCTTTGATCCGTTGATTCTCACGGTGTCATCCTCTGGCTTTCGTGGCACGGGCTTACTAGCCCGTGTTCCTTTGGCTTTGGGTGGCACGGGCTTTCCAGCCCGTGTTCCTCTGCCCTACGTGGCACGGGCGTCTGGCCCGTGATTCGATCTCATACTTCAATCGCTCGCCGGAACACGGGCAAGATGCCCGTGCCACGGATTACTTCTTCGGTGCCGACGCGGTATCGCCGCCTTCGATGCCTTCCTTCTTGTTCGTGTGCCCGCGGAACGTGCGGGTGTTCGAGAACTCGCCGAGCTTGTGCCCGACCATGTCCTCGGTCACGAACACGTCGTTGAAAATGCGCCCGTTGTGGACCTTGAACGTGTGCCCGACGAACTCCGGCACGATGGTGCAGGCGCGCTTCCATGTCTTCATGGCCTCGCGCTTCCCCATCTGGTTCAGCTTCTCGACGCGCCGGTACAGACGCTCGTCGACATACGGTCCCTTCTTGCTGCTGCGGCTCATACTTGATCCTTACTTCTTCCTGACTCGGTCCCTTGGTCCCTGCTGCCTTGATGCCTTCCGCTACTTAGTGCTTCTGCCCGTATCGCTTGCTCACCCGGCGGCGGATGATCAGCTGCGTCGAGTGCTTCTTGCTGTTGCGGGTGTTGCCGCCCTTGGACTCCACGCCCGTCGGACCAACCGGCGGCCGGTTGCCCTTGGAGCGTCCCGACCCACCACCCAGCGGGTGAGCGTTGTGGCTCTTTGCCACGCCGCGCGTGATCGGACGGAAACCCAGGTGACGATTCATACCGGCCTTGCCCAGGCGGCGGTTCTGATGATCGATGTTGCCGGTCTGCCCGATGGTGGCGCGGCAGTCAATATTGATCTTGCGGACTTCGCCCGAGGGCAGCGTCAGGGTCGCGTACTCACCCTCTTTGTTCATCAGCCGGGCGTAGGTGCCCGCGCTGCGGCAGATCTGCGCCCCGCGCCCTACCTGCATCTCGACGCAGTGAACGTCTAGGCCGGTCGGAATATCCCGTAGACGCATGTTGTTGCCGACCTTCGGATCCACCGGACCGGTGCCGCTGCTCTCCAGCTTGGTACCGGCCTTGAGCCCGATGGGGCAGATCACGTAGCGCTTCACGCCGTCGGTGTATTCCAGCAGCGCGATGTGCGCCGAGCGGTTGGGGTCGTACTCGATGCCCACCACCGTACACGCCACGCCGTCGCGGTCGTTGCGGCGGAAGTCGATCATGCGGTACTGGCGCTTCACGCCACCCCCGCGACCGCGCACCGTAATCTTGCCGTGGTGGTTGCGCCCGGACTTGCGGGGCAGCGGAGAGAGCAGCGTCTTCTCCGGCTTTTTCTTCGTGACCTCAGAGTGCATGTTCACCGATGCGTTTCGGCGTCCTGCACTCGTCGGGTTGTAGATTCTGATTGGCATGGTCTGTCTCGTGAAACTCGAATCTCAATCAATCTAACCGTACATCACACTTGCAACTATCAGTTCAATCGCACCGGCGAAGACCGGTCCGAATGCACCGGCGAAGGCCGGCTAAAACAGTTCGATCGCGTCGCCCTTTTTGAGCCGCACGATCGCGGTCTTCGTGGTCGACTCCTGACCCATTCGGAACTTCATCCGCTTGAACTTGCCGCGCTTGGTCAGCGTGTTGACCTTCTCGACCTTGACCTTGTACGTCGCTTCCACGGCGGACTTGATCTCGACCTTGCTCGCCCGGGTGTCCACCTCAAAGGTGTACCGGCCCTGTTCGTTCATCACGTAGGTGCCCTTCTCGGTCACCAGCGGGCGCTTGATCACATCGTGAGTTTGCATGGCTTATGCCACTCCCTTCTTGGAGCCGCTCTTGGCGGGCTTCTCGGCACCGGCCTTGCCCATCGAACGCCCCCGGCCGAGCGGATTGATCTTCGCGATCTTGGTGATCTGCGAGGACGGTCCGTTGAGGAATGCTTCCAGGTCGCTCTTGGTGATGACCAGGTAGCGGTGGTTCAGCAGGTCGAAGCAGGTGAGCTGCCCGGCCGGAACCAGCGTGACGGTATCGAGGTTGCGGGCGCTCAGACGCACCTGCTCGTTCTCGTTACCGATCGCCACCAGCGCGGTGTTGTCGATCTTGATCGCCTCGAGGAACCCGACAAAGTCCTTCGTCTTGGGGCCCTTCATGGTCATCGAGTCAACGATCTTGACCTCGTTGTCGATCAGCTTCGCCAGCAGCGCGTTGAGATTCGCCTTGCGGCGCATCTTCTTGGGCATGTCCTTGCGATAGTCGATCGGGTCGCGCTGCTTGTGGTGCGCGTGACCGCCGCCGCGGAAGTGCGGCACCTTGCGGTCGCCGTGGCGAGCTCCGCCGGTGCCCTTCTGCTTGACGATCTTCTTCGTCGAGCCCTCGACGTTCTCGCGGTTGAGCGTCTTAGATGTGCCGCGCCGGGAGTTGGCGTGGTACATCACGTACGCCTGCTTGATGAGCGCGGGGTTGACCTCGCCGCCCAGAGTCTCGGCGTCGATGGCAAGCTTGCCAACCTCAACGCCCTTCATGTTCAAGACGGGGACATCCATCTGTCGTACCTCGTCCGACGCCTCACTTGAAGCCCCACGACCGCTCGGTCATGCTGGCCGGGTCGTTTGGTGTCCGGCTCTCTTTGAGCCGAACTCCATTGACCCTTCCATCCTCGCCTATCCGTCCCGCTGCCTCTTATTGGTGGCAACGACGCGGAATCGACTCGGCATCATCTATGAATCAAGGCGGTAAAACCTCGATCCACTGAACTCTGTTTCCGCTCGGTGGTTTCAGTTCCGTGGCATGGGCGTCTCGCCCGTGTTCCGGCCCTGACCTTTCGAGCCCATCGACCGGCACGAAGCCGACCGACGGAGAATCCATCTCCAACCAATCAGGGCGCGATCACTCGCGTCCTGAAACCCGAGGTCACTACTTCTTCGTAGAGTCCGCGAGCTTCTTCTGCTTGCTCCGGTTCAGGCGAGTACACGCCCGCACCGAGACATATCCATTGTTCGCGCCCGGAATCGGCCCCTTGACGAGCATGATGTTCTGAGCGGTATCGATCTTGATCACATCCACCGAACGCACCGTGACCTGATCGTCACCCATGTGGCCCGGCATGCGCTTGCCCTTCTTCAGACCGCCGCCGAAGCCGCGGTTGGAGGCGTGGGCACCGATGGAGCCGGGAGACCGGTGCTTACGCTCGGTACCGTGGCTGGCGCACAAACCCTTGAAGTGGTACCGCTTCATGACACCCTGGAAGCCCTTGCCCTTGCTGGTTCCGGTGATGTCCACATACTTCTGGTCCGCGAGGGTCTCGACGGTCAGCACCTGGCCGGGCTGATACTCGCCGATCTTGGTCGCATCAACCTTGAACTCTTTGTGCCAGCGCTGCGGGCCGACGCCCGCCTTCGCGTCGTGGCCGATCTCGGGCATCGTGGAGTTACGGGCCTTCATCTCGCCGAATCCGATCTGCACCGCCGCGTACCCATCGACCTCAACGCTGCGGACCTGCGTGACAACGCAGGGGCCGAGCTCGATGACGGTCACGGGAATGCTCGCGCCGCCTTCACCGAAGACGCGCGTCATGCCGAGTTTTCTGCCCAGTAGCGTGACTGCCATAACTCCGTCCAATCCCTTCTGTCAGTCGCGGTTCGTGGCACGGGCTTTCCAGCCCGTGCTCCGTTCTGGCCGACGCTTCGTGCTGTTCCCTACTCAGGGCCAGCAGAGGAAGCTTGTCAAACGTGTGCCGGCGACTCTCGTCACGCGGCGTAAAAAACAAGCCCAACGCTCTCGCGCCGGGCTTGCGGATATCAGGCCTTGATCTTCACGAACACACCAGCGGGCACAACTAGACGATTCAGCGCCTCGACCGTACGCGCGTTGGGCTCGATGATGTCGATGATGCGCTTGTGCGTGCGGATCTCGAACTGCTCGCGGGATTTCTTGTCGATGAAAATGGAGCGAAGCACCGTGTAGCGCTCGATGCGCGTCGGCAGCGGAACCGGGCCCGCGACCTTCGCGTTGGTGCGCTTGGCGTGCTCAACGATTTCCTTTGCGGAAGCGTCGAGCGCCAGGTGGTCGTAGGCCTCCATCCGGATTCTGATCTTGCCGCCGGTCATCGTGCGTATGCCTCGTGTGTGCCGCGAACTGCCGCGAAAGAAACTGGAAACTTCCGAACATTCACCCGGTACTGCCACTGCCGATGCGCCGGGCGGGTCTATCCCGTCGCGTCGGGGGTTCGAGCCGCGGAACGATCCGCGTCACTACCCGCTTCTCAACCGCATTCGATCCAGGAAACATGCTTACACATGTCCGTTTCGGCCTCCATCGCAGCCCTCATCCTTGGGCCGGCGAATCGTGTGGCTGACAGAGTCCGCCGAAGCGGCTTTTTCCGTCAAACAACGATCGCGGAAGCACCGAGCCATGAAATAGCCCGGTTGCGAGCCCAGAAGAGTAGGGCGACCCTCCCGAATGTCAAACCGGCCCCCGCCGGACGTGAAGATTTCACTCAACCTCTCACATTTCCAGCTGCCGCGCAACCCTTGCGCCCCGCTGTTTGCGTTTATCGGCAGGCATCTGACTCGCCGCTGGACCCGCTCCGTCCGATACCATTGATCTTCTCCCGCTTCTACCCCCCACTTCCATACGTACATCCCCTCGCTCCCTTCCTTTATAGACACAAGGGCCACCGACCATGTCTCGTACGCTCCGCCAGCTCATCC
Source organism: Phycisphaerales bacterium (assembly GCA_043776515.1). Taxonomy (GTDB): domain Bacteria; phylum Planctomycetota; class Phycisphaerae; order Phycisphaerales; family UBA1924; genus UBA4658. The sequence continues at coordinate 6,658 of JAYVRG010000086.1, read as the reverse complement.
TCGCCGCCCTCTTCTGCATCCCCTGTTTAGGGAGCGTTTGCCTTGCCCAAAAGGGAGCGGCGGGGGATGACCAGGATTCTACGAACCTGAAGAAGCACAACCCCGCGGCATCCGGTGCGCTCATGCTCGCCGACGAGCCGTACCGGCTGGACTCCATCGGGCTGAGCGTCCGCATTCCACTCGGCTCGCAGGTCAAGTCCAACCGCATCGGCGACCGCCAGACCGCCCAGATTATCCCCGAAGGCAGCACCTGGCTTATCAACATCCAGACCCCCACCGCTTCCGCAGACAACGGCACCATCGAACAGGCGCTCGAGAAGACCATTGACCTGCTGCAAGGAACGTACGGGATCGTGGACAAGGACCAGAAGGAAGTCCTGAGCACACAGGCCAAGATCATCGAGCAGACCAAGGACCTCAAACTCCCCGGCGGTCCTTCGGCGCGCTTGTACGTCTCCACGCCGCGCGGCAATCAGTCGCGGCTCATCAAGGGCTACACCATCTTCAAGCCCCAGCCCAAGCAGTTCGTCGTCTTCGAGTTCATCTGCCACGAGCAGGACTTCGGCAAACTCCGCGGCACCTACGAAACCGTTGTCGGCACCGCGCTCTTCACCGGCTCGGACGCCACATCACTCTCGCGCGGCGAAGCCGTCAAAGCCGGCACAGCGCTGCTCAACATCCTCACCGAGCAGGACTACAGCGCCGCGATGGGCGAGAAAGAGCTTTGGTATCGCATGTACAAGCCGGGCAAGACCGGCGCGAAGGGTGATGACGACGAGATTGGCTACAAAGGCCTGCGTTTCTGGAAGGGCAAACGCGGCGAGATCAACCCCGCCAAGCCGCGCAACCTCTGGAAATCCGCCGATGAGCAAGACGGCTGGATGGCGCAGATCCGCTCGCGCGTCATCTGGAACAACCAGATTCTTGACACGCAGGCGTTGTATTTCATGACACCGGATCGCAACGAAGAGTGCTGGTCCATCTCGATGGGCGTGAAGTCGCCCAATGGCCAGGACATCAGCGATGCCAGTGAGACCGGCGCGCGGATCGCGCGCGAGATGACGATCGTCAAGACCGCCACCAAGCAGCAGCCCGTGACACTCAAGCCGCCGATCATGGGCGAGGGATACATCTCGCAGTTCGAGACGCTGCTCATGCCGCGCATCATTGTGCAGAAGAAGATGCTCACCGAACTGGGCTTCTACTGCTGGCAGAACTACGCGGGAAGCGACTCGGGCACCATCTCTTTCCGCAAGGATGTGCTGGCCCCGCAGGGAAACATGTACACGCTGACCACCAACCTGCGAGATGACTCCGCGCCGCAGGTCTCCGTCTACACCGACAAGGGCGTACTGACCCGCTCGGAACTCCCGGGAAACATCGTCTGGGAACCCACGGACCTGAGCCAACTCAAGCGGCTCTGGAAAGACAAGGGGCTTCCCGTGGATCGGTGAAAGCAGTTGAGGTGAAAGCAGGATCGCTCAGCACAGCACGATTCGTGCTTGCGTTTTCGCGCGAACTGGCGTACAACCCAGGAATGCTGACCCTCCTCAATCGACGTGATCTGGCTCTCCCCGCGGTCTTGCTCGCCGCGTGCGGCACGCTTGCGGCGTGTTCCTCCTCGCGCACCGCGACCAATGCGCCGTACAGCCCCAGCCGCGCTGTCTGCATCCGCGAGGGCAAGGAAGCGCCGGTGCCGGCGATCAAGATGGGCGATGCCGCGACCATCGCACGCATCCTTGATGAGGGCAAGCACCGCAACCAGGTCATGAACCACCTGCGCCATCTCACGCAGGACATCGGCCCGCGGCTCACCGCGTCCAGCAACGCCGAGAAGGCCAACAACTGGACGATGGAGCAGTTCCGCAGTTGGGGCTTGGAAGCGAACCTCTTCCAATGGGGCGAGTTCGCGACGCGCTTTGATCGCGGTCCGTCCACCGGCAAGCTCTTCACCAAGCGCACGACCAAGAAAGAGGACGGCAGCAGCGAGGAGAAGTGGAACTCCGTCCGCGACTTGCAGTTCACTACGCTCGCGTGGACGCGCGGCACCAACGGCCCGCAGCGCGGCCCGGTGGTTCGGATGCCCGAGAATGACGATGACTACGCTAAGGTCAAGGACTCGCTGCGTGGTGCGTGGGTGCTGCTTGAGCCAGTCTCCATCGAAGGCCGCGGCGGCGTGCGCGGCCCGGGCCAACGCGCCGGCGATCGCTTTACTTCCCGCAAAGAGGCCCGCGACAAGGCGGCCAAGGGCGAGGATGTTTCCAAGTTCGCGCTCGAAGACCGCGTGCTGTTTGACGGCATTCTCGGGTTCATCTCCTCCTCGACCGATCAGCGTGATCGCGTCTGGACGACCGCCGCGCCGAAGTCGCGGGATCGCAAGCTTGAGGACATCGGGCCGGATGTCGAGGTCATCGTTCGTCTCTCCGACCACGACAACATGGTGGTGCGGATGACCGAGAAGCAGGACTTCCAGATCGAGTTCGATCTGCCGCACACGCTGACGCCCGGGCCGATTCCGGTGTACGACACCATCGCGGAAATCCGTGGCACGGAGAAGCCCGACGAGGTCGTCGTGGTCTGCGGCCACATGGATTCCTGGAACGGCCCCGGCTCGCAGGGCTGCACGGACAACGGCACGGGCTGCATGGTCGCGCTCGAATCCGCCCGCATTCTGATGGCCGCGCACGCGAGGCCGAAACGCACGATCCGATTCTGCCTGTGGACGGGCGAGGAGCAGGGGCTGCTCGGTTCGGAGGGCTACGTCAAGTCACTCGGCGAGGCCGTGAACAAAGTGAGCGTCTGCCTGAACGACGATGGCGGCACCAACTATGAGGGCGGCATCAAGTGTACGGCGGACATGGCGGACTACCTCGCCGCGGCGACCGCGCCGACCAACAACCAGTTCTTCGACTTCATGGATGGCAAGCCGCTGAACGTGAACATTCAGGTGGTTGAGAAGTTCATCCGCGGCGGATCAAGCGATCACGCCTCGTTCACAGCCGCCGGTGCGCCCGGATTCTTCTACGATGAAGTCGGCCGCGCGGATTACGAATACGGCTGGCACACACAGCACGACAAGCTGGACCTTGCGATCCGTGAGTATCTGGAGCAGTCATCCACGAATCAGGCGATCACAGCGTACAACATGGCGTGCGCGCCGGACTTGCTGCCGCGCGTGCCGCCCCCCCCACCATCGCCGAAGGATGATCCGAGCGCGACGCCGCGTCCCAGCCGCGATCGGAACGCGGGTGATACATCGCCGGGCACGACGGCCGCGCCGGCGAGTGGGACGAACAACTAAAAGCGGGTTCACCGCAGAGACGCAGAGAACGCGAGAGGAAGACAAAGTCGGAATGAGATCGAAGCGGGAAACCATCTCGCTTTGTTCTTACTTCCCTGCCTTGTTCTTGACTCTCTCTGCGACCTCAGCGTCTCTGCGGTGAACATGTCTTTTCCTGGCTATGCTCGGCATGATGACCAAAATCGATTCAGAGAAATCTAGTTCGGTGCCCCAGGTGTTGCTGTTCACCGATGGCGCGTGCTCGGGCAACCCCGGCCCGGGGGGCTGGGCGTTTATCCTCAAGCATCCATCCAGCGGCAAGTCGCTGGAAGATTCCGGCGGCGAGAAACTCACGACCAACAACCGCATGGAACTCATGGGCGCGATCAAGGGGCTGGAGGCCCTCAATACGCGCACGAAGGTGGAACTCTGGTCCGACAGCAAGTATGTGTTGGACGGGCTCGGGGCGTGGATGGCCGGATGGAAGAAAAAGGGCTGGAAAACCGCCAACAAACAGCCGGTGAAGAATCAGGATTTGTGGATGGAACTTGATGCCCTGAACAGCAAGCACGAGATCACGTTTCACTGGGTGAAGGGCCACGACAACCACCCGGAGAACGAGCGGTGCGATGAGCTGGCGGTGATGGCGCGGGATGAGGCGGGGAAGAAGTAGCTTTGGATGCTTGTGAAATCGTTGCGTCTTTCTTCCGTATGATCCTTCATGCGATACGTCATGCGACAGAAGGTGTTCTGCTTCGGAGATGACTTCACGATCAAGGATGAGCAGGGCAATGACCGCTTTATCGTGGACGGTGCGGCGTTCACGATCCGCGACAGCACATCATTTCGCGATATGGAAGGCAACGAGCTTTGCCACATTCGCAAGCGGCTGCTGAGCTTCGGACCGACGTACGAGATCGAGCGCGGCGGGCAAGTCACAATGGTGGCGAAGCATCTGTTCACGCTGTTCAAGTGCCGTTTCACGGTGGATGTACCAGGGCCGAATGATTTAGAGGCCGCGGGGAACTTCACGGATCACGAGTACAAGTTTGCGGATGCGAATGGGAACACGGTCGCGACGATCTCCAAACGGTGGTTCAGTTGGACGGACACCTACGGTGTGGAAGTCGCCGAGGGCCAGGACGATGTGCTGATTCTTGCGGCCACGGTCGTCGTCGATCTCTGCTGCCACGGCGACAAGAAGCGATAGCCATCACTACTCGGAAAACTTGGCGAAGAGCTTGGGGAACTTCTTCTCCAGGTCGTCGCCGTCTTCTTCCCACATCTCGCCGGCGGGTTCGGTGGGGCGGTTGGAGGCGCGGGGCATTTCGTCGTCGGACTTGTCGTCCAGGGCTTCGGCGGGCATGTACATGAGCGACTCGCACTCAAACTGCCCGGGCTCGCCGTAGGAGAGTTTGGCGGTGGCGAGGGATTCGGGATTCGCGATCGCCTGCTCGCAGATCTGCTGGCCCTGGGCGATGAGCCAGCCGCGCCAGTACTCGAAGCCGTCGTCGGAGCAGCCAAAGTTCATGATGTGGGCCGCGCCCCAGAGGTCCCAGTTGAACATGCGATCCATCAGGGCATCCAGATCGCTCTGGAAGGCGATGATGTCGGTGGCGGGGAGCTTTTCGAGCTGCTCGCGGACGGATTCGGCGAACTCCTCGACATCACCCGGCGCGGCCTGGCGGGCGGCTTCGATGATGGACCAGAAGGAGGGGGATGCTGAGGGGGTGTGGGTAGACATTCGTCGAGAGTCTACCCGGAAAATATCGCCGGGCGACTTGTCGGAGCGGTTCTGGAGAGAAGAAACTCACTCGGCGCGCGATGAAACGGCGGTGAAAACGCCCGGTCATGCCGCGCGTTGCATCGCTGGCAGCGCGGCAGCACGAGCCGCGCCCGCGAAGGTGACGCCGTATCCCGCGCTCATGGCCCCCGTGGCGGAGCCGCGCATCGGGGTGATGTGGTAGCGGGCGGTGCGGGCACCTTCGGGGATGCTCGTGTCCAGATACCGATTGCTGCGGCGGCCAGCGCCGGGGCCGCCGACGACGTTGACCAGCATCGGCGGGCCATCGTTGATGCTGCGCTCGATGCGGTAGAACATGCCCGCGCCCGCGCCCAGCGTCTCTCCCGCGCCGCAGGTCCAGCGAAGCTCGACGCCGCCGCGGGAATCGGGCGCGAGTGAGAGATTGCGAACGCGCGGGACCGCAGCATCCTGCTCGCTGCGATCGCGGAGCTTGGGGCCTGGGCGGCCGGGCGGCGCGATGCCGGCGGCGGCGTAGATGTTGGGATCGCTGGTGGTGTCCGCATGAGATTTGATCGTCTTGACGGCCGCGCCCCCCACAGTGCGAAGTCGCTGCGCTGCGATTCGCCACGCCAGCGTCGCGGCCTTGGCGGCCTGGCGGGCCTCGGCGGCAGCGCGGAATGCGGCCGCGGCGGCCTCGGTCGCGGCGACCACCTCGGCGGCCATCGCATCCGTCAGCCCGATCTGCGGCGCGATCGGCTGCCACTCCGAGGCATGGGCCTGAAAGAAGCGGAGTTGAGAGGCCGGATTGTCGGGTAAAACGGTCGCCATGCTCTCAGAATCGGGCTGGATGCCGCCCGACTTGAGCGCGACATCGAGCGAATTGGACATTTGTTCGAGCGGATGAGCGGAGCGATGGAGCGGTTATTCGGATCGTTCGAGCGACTGGGACGTACGTTGGAGCGGTTGGGATGGCCGTTCGAGCGGGCAGCTTGGGAGATGGAGCGGGTGCGGGGGGAGATCGAGCGGATGGGACGTTCGGGGGAATGTTGGGAGGAGATTCACGACGCGGCGGACGGCGGTCGAGCCGCCCGATTTGGCTCTGGCAGGGTTTTAGGGAACACGCGGGTGAAGTGGCCGATCAGTTCTTCTTTGCTCCCCCGCTGGACACGCCAGTAGAAACCAAATAGTTCGCAAACGCGGAGCAAGCAACCAACATAAACGTCGCAAGCTCCCGTCCTACAGGTCCTGCCTGATCCATGATAGCGTGCCGAATTCCTTGGGCGTCACTAGTCCACCCATAGATCTTCACAAACCCCTCACGAAGTGCGGGATGTAGCGATCCACTATTTTCGATTTCTTTTAACGCCGATCCGAGCGTTGCCCCCTTGCCTGCAACCTGTTGGCTTGCCGACTCGACCATGCTGATAGCCTCTTTGACGACATTACGAAAGTCTGATTGCGTTCGGCTGGAGAGTATTACTACGGCCTCCTTTGCGTGACTCGCCACTTGGCTCACGGGACTGTTGATAGCCCTCTCGTAACTCTTCAGCCAACTACAACGCGTTGAGCGGTGAGGTGCGGGAGTATGCCGGTGGTTGACCAGGTGCGGAGGGCTTGTTCGATCTCGGCGCGTG
>JAYVRG010000085.1:0-18225 GCA_043776515.1 Phycisphaerales bacterium | reverse complement strand
GATGATCGCTTGAATCTCGGAGTTGTCGCTCGTGCTCGCGCTGATTCCGCCTGTGTACCACACCCATTCACATAGCGCAAGTCGCATCCTGTTCGGGTACGATCGTTGCTGACGGCTGAAGAGTTACTCGACCGGATACGCCTTCTCCTCATCCGACGGACGGACGCGAACGCGATACTGTGGACGGGTCTGAATCTGTGCCTTGGTGTACCCGTAGTCCTCGACCAAGCGACGCGCGAAAACCTGAACCGCCTCAACTTCTTCTGGCGTGCCGCGCACCGGATCGCCACTGATGTAGTCGGTGACATACCCCGGTTTGGGGTCTGCCAACTGGGCCGATTCGGAGTTGTTGTCTTTGGGCTTCCGTGCCATTGGGCCTCACACACTTTGGGAAACTGCTCTGGTATTTGCGGGACGTAGAGTACACTTTCATGCAGAGGTACGCTGGACCTACTCGACACCATCCACAACCGACAGATCCGGCACAAAGTTGAACGCGATCCCCCCGCGCGCACTATCCCGCACCTCATGCACCCCGCCGCTGTACACCGCATTCCGGCCAAACCGCAGGTTGATCGCGTCCACCGCGCGGCACAGCTCCTCGCTCTTTCGCTCCTCCGCGAACAGCGGCGCGGTCACGCACGCGTCCGCCGCCAGCTCGCTCAGCGTCACGCCCACCTGCTTGGGTCGCCCCGGCGGGCGCGCGTTCCACAGGCGCGACAGCACCTCCGCGCACTGAGATGTATCGCGACATCCCGCCGGAAGCGCGCCGGACGCGTGCCACCCCGCCGATAGCCATCCACCCGCAGGCCCATATCCCGGGCCGGTCTCTCCCGGCGCTGGCTCTAGCGACAGATTCAGTGTCAGCCGCCCGGCCGCGTATCCGATCTGCCGCATCCGCGCCGCCGCCTTGTGCAAGAGACGCATCGCCACCGCGCGGGCCTGCTCCTCGCTCCGTAGTTTCGGGGGCAATACATGCTGGTGCCCGATACTGCGCTTGCGCGTCGGCTCCTCGTGCGTCCCCTCGCCGCGCAGCCAGAGATGCCAGTACGTCCCCAGCACGCTCTCCCACAGCGAGACCAACTGCCCCTCGCTCAGCTCGCACAACTGCTCGATAGTCTGAATGCCCCGACCACGAATCCGCTTGTTCATCCGCGCCCCGATCCCCGGCAGATCAATCAGGTCCAACTTGTACAAGCACTGCGGCAACTCATGCTTCTGAATAATCACCAGCCCATCCGGCTTCATCATGTCCGTCGCCACCTTCGCCAGGAACCGGTTCGGCGCAACGCCGATGGAGCATCGCATCGTCGGCCCCACGCGCTGGCTGATCGCCCGCTTGATCCTCCCCGCCAGCGCGGCCGCCGCCGCCGGATCACGCTCATTGGGCGCAAGCCGGCACGACATCTCATCCACGGAGTGAATCCCATCAATCGGAATGCAGGTGTCGATCGCCTCGATCAACTGGTGGTGCAGCCGGATGTACTCGCTCGGCCTCGCATCAATGATCTCGATCGTCGGGCAGAGCTCCATCGCCTCGCGCACCCGCATCCCCGTCTTCACACCAAACTTCTTCGCCTCGTAGCTGGCCGCGATGCAGCACCCGCTCGGTGCCACCACCGGCGCGACCGCCACGGGCCGGCCGCGCAGCTCCGGGCGCAGGTGCTGCTCGCACGAGGCGAAATAGCTGTTGAAGTCGATGAACAGGGTTCGGAGTGACATGGGTGAAGGAGGGGGTGAATGCTCCCCGCGGGTTGAAATCGGGCTTTGTACGTATACCGTACAGGGTACGATCTTCCGGTCGCCACGCAAGCAAAATCCGCAAAGCCCACACACTTTCCTCGCGGCGACCACTCCTTCCCCACCCGCAATCGGCGGTGCGTCTGGTCATGCGCAGAAATCGCGCTGCCCTCATGGTCCTCCCGAGCGAACGCGCCGAATCTCCCTGCCTCCAACAACCTTCAACTACAGCCAACAGAAAAAAACCGGCGAGATCGGAATCTTCTGCTCATCTTCCCGTACATCGTTCGCACGAGTACCCCTCAAGAATGAAACCAAACTAGCTTCTGTGCCACGGACAACATCCTCAATCCCGCTCAAAAACGCATCGCATCCCCGCGTTTTCCACGAGTCACGCTGGTTTACCCGAAGTGAGATTCTCATCCAAAGCGGCTCCGCGCTCCGATGGTCATCTCAGAATATTCTTACGAATCGCTTCGTGAAGTTCTGATGGATGCAGCATTTCTTGCTTGCATCGTTGATTGTTTCTTGATAACGTGGCTCTGTTCCGCCGCGGGCCGTGACGCCCGTTCCCTTGTCGGGCTCGGGATATCAGCTCGCAGTTGCGGCCGGACAGTTAGGAGTGCAACCGCTATGTATTCATGTGTTCTCTCGTCGCTGCTTCGGCCGCGAGCGTGGTCCATCTCCGTGCTCGCCGTCGGCGCGGCCCTCATGGGCGCATCCCTTTCGCCCCAATCCGCCCTGGCCCAACCGGCCTCCACCAACCTCGGCACGCTCACCACCGCCGCGCCCTTCAACGTCCCGGGGATCAACGTCTCAGGCGGTTCCGTGAGCTGGTACAAGTTCACCATCTCCGCCGTCTCGCCGACGATGTTCCTGGACATCGACTCCGAGCTCAGCTTATTCACCCCCGGCAACGACAGCGAGATCGCCCTCTATAACGGCGCGGGAAATCTGCTCGCTTTCGATGACGACAGCGGCAGCGGCAACCTGAGCGCCCTCTCCTTCGGCGCGGCCACACCCGCCCGTCCCGGCCTCGGCGACGGCCTCCCCTTCCAAGGCCAGAACGGCGCACTCGTCGCTGGCACCTACTACCTCGTGATCTCCGCATTCCCCGCCACCTTCGGCCCCACCGGCTGGTCGGTCTCCTCCAACTCCCTCATCAACGGTTCCGGCAACCTTGCCGTCCGGCTCGGCCCCCCGGGGTCGATGCCCATCGCGGATGCCGGCCCGAATCAAGCGGTTTTGTCCGGCGCAACCGTCACGCTCGACGGCTCGCTCAGTTCCGGCGGCCCGGGCTGCCCAACCCAGATCACCTGGACGCAGATCGCCGGACCAGCCGTGATCCTCAACGTCGCCGACCAGTTCCACCCCACATTCCAGACCCCGTCCGTGCCACAGGGCGGCGCGACGCTCACCTTCCAGGCCACCGTCAACACCTGCCCCAGCGGCGCGATCGCCGCGGTGGTGAACATCACGGTGACAAACACCAACAACCCGCCGCAGGCCGAGGCCGGGCCGGATCAGGTTGTGAATGAGGGCACCGCCGTCACGCTCAACGGTTCCGCCAGCTTTGATCCCGACAGCGACCCGCTCGCCTATGCCTGGACACAAACCAGCGGCCCCGCCGTCACCCTTGATCTCACCGATCCGCAGCACCCGACGTTCACCGCGCCACTGGTCGGCCAGGGCGGCGCAACACTCACCTTCGCCCTCGGCGTGAGCGACGGCCTCGCCTCTTCCTCCGACACCGTCAGCATCTTCGTGCAGAACGTCAACCATGCACCCATCGCGAACGCCGGACCCGGCGGCACCTTCAACGAGGGCAGCACCGTCACGCTCAACGGTTCCGCCAGCAGCGACCCGGATGGCGATGCGCTCACCTATTCCTGGGTTCGCCTCAGCGGCCCCGCCGTCACCCTCTCCAGCACCACCAGCCCGTCGCCCACCTTCACCGCGCCGCAGGTGAATCAGAACGGCGCAGTTATCGTCTTCCAGCTCACCGTCAGCGACGGCGCACTTTCCAGTACCTCTGATGTCACTATCCATATCCACAACTACGTCACTCCACCCAACTGTTCCTCCGCCCGCCCCAGCGACAAAAAACTCTGGCCGCCCAACCACCGCCTTGAGCCCATCTTCATCCGCGGGTTCCGCGGCGATGACGACGACGACTGCCAAAACCCCACCACCATCACTATCCTCGGCGTGACGCAAGACGAACCGATCCGCGGCCTCGGCGATGGTGACACCGGTCCCGATGCCGTCATCGTCGGCCCCGTCGTCCTGCTCCGCGCCGAGCGCGCCGGCAACGGCAACGGACGCGTCTACACCATCAACTTCCGCGCCACCAACGCCGGCGGCTCCTGCAACGGCTCGGTCAAGGTCACCGTCCCCAAGAGCGAAGGTCGCAACGGCGCGGCCATCGACGACGGCCAACTCTACAACTCCGTCGGCCCCTGATCCCAGTCTTGACCACACGCCCGGGATGAGCGAGTCCGCGAGCGAATCCCGCGGATATTCCGCGAGTTGAAAGTGTCAATCAAGGCCGGCCGCGCGAGCATACTCGCGCGACCGGCCTTATCCTTTCCCGCAATGATCCTCCTGATCGACAACTACGACTCCTTCACGTACAACCTCGTCCAGCGGCTGGGCGAGATCGATCCGTCCATCGAAATCAACGTCGTCCGCAACGACCAGATCACGCCCGATGAAGCATCGCGGCTCGACAGTGGCCGCGGCCCATCACACCTCATCATCTCCCCCGGCCCCTGCACGCCCAAAGAGGCCGGCTGCTCCGCCGCCATGATCCAGCACTTCAGCGGGCGCATCCCAGTGCTGGGCGTCTGCCTCGGTCACCAGACCATCGGCGACCTGAACGGCATGACCGTGCAGCGGCACATCGTCCCCATGCACGGCAAGACCTCCGAGATTCATCACGACGGCCAGGGCGTGTACCGCGGCCTCTCCAATCCCTTCACCGCCACTCGCTACCACTCGCTGGTCGTGCTCCCCGAAACTATCCCCCCCACCGCCGCCGATGGCAGCGGCTGGACAGTCAGCGCGTGGACCGACGAACCGATCGACGCGGCGAACCCGACCGGCCCGACCCGGCGCATCGTCATGGGCCTGCGCCGCGTCTGGCCACGCACCGAGCACAAGCCGCTGCTCGAGGGCGTGCAGTATCATCCCGAGAGTTTCCTGACCATCGAAGGCCCCAAACTGCTCGCCAACTTTCTCGCCGCCGGAGCCCGCTCTCCGCGCGCCGCGGCATCCTAAACTCACGCACATGCTCCACCCCGCCCCCACCACTCCGATCGACTCTGCCCTCGCACGCGGCATCCTTGAATCCGCGCACACCGGCCACATCGTCGTGAGTTTCCCGAACACCAGCTACCAGATGCACCTGCTTGTCCCATTGCAAGTTCGCGCCGAGCCGGGCAAGAAAGTCATCGGCACGATTCGCGTGGATGCCCGGCGCGTGGACATCGTGGACACCGGCGGCAAGTACGTCGAGCCGCTCATGGGCCGCCCACGCCGCGTGCAGGGTCGCGTCGTCGCCTGCAACGCCGCCGCCCGCACGCTCACGGTCGATGCCGGAATGCCGATCCACCTGCACCTATTGGACCAGCGCCAGAGCGCGGCCGACTTCGCCCCCGGCGACCTCGTGAGCTGCGATGTCCGCGACGGCGCGACCTTCACGCCGCAGGATTGAGTGGCATGGGCTTACCAGCCCATGTTCGGGCCGCCGCGGCCCGAGTGTCTCGGTGTGCGCTGGATACCGGGATGAATGGCAATGACTTCTGGCGAAGCGCCCGAAACATGGGCTGGTAAGCCCATGCCACGCCGCACTACGCCTCAATCCGCGGATCCACCCACCGATACAGCACATCCACCGCGAGATTCAGCAGCACCAGCATGGTCGCGTAGATCAGCACCACTCCCATGATGAGGAACAAGTCCTTGTTTAGCACCGCGTTCACGAAGTGCTGCCCGATACCCGGCACGAAGAACACTCGCTCGATCACGAATGAGCCGGTCATCGCCGCCGCGCTCGCGGGGCCGAGAAAGCTCAGCACCGGCAGAAATGCGTTCTTGAGCGCGTGCTTCAGAAGCACGCTCGCCTCACTCGCGCCCTTGGCCCGCGCCGTGCGGATGTAGTCCGCCTGCAAGTGTTCCACCATTCCCATGCGCGTCAGCCGCGCGATGTATGCCGCGAACGGGAGCGCGAGCGTCAGCATCGGCAGCGCCATCTGCCGCGGCGTTCCCCACCCGCCCAGCGGGAACCACTGCAACCACACGGCGAACACGAGCGCCAGCGTCGTCCCCACCACAAAGCTCGGCACGCTGATTCCCACAAGCGCAAGCCCGAGCGTTGCGTGGTCCGCCAGTGAGCCGGGGCGTGCCGCCCCGATGACACCCGCGCCCACACCGAGCACCGTCGCGATCACCACCGCGCCCAGCCCCAGCGTGATCGAGACCGGCAGACTCGCGGTGATGATCTCGTTCACCCGCCAATCCTCGTACATCAGCGAAGGCCCGAGATCAAACACATATCGCGTCGGCACCTTCGCGCCGCTCGCCAGCGCCCGCTCGCGTTCCCGCGTCGTGCGCCCCGATACCTCATCCGCCACCCAGCGCACGCCCGTCGCGCTCGCCAGATACGAGCCATAAAACCGTGGAAGCGAATCCAGGTTGTACTGCCGCTTCATCGCCTCGCGCACTTCCGCCGGCGGCTGCCGCCCCTCCGGCTTGTCCAGCGGACTTCCTGGGATCGCCCACGCCAGCACGATCGTGAGCGTGTAGATCACCAGCAAAATCAGCGGCAGTTGCAGCAAGCGACGGGCGATCAGCCCGATCATGGCGTGGCCCCCGCTGCCGCAGGCCGCGCCGGTCGCTCGCGCGGCACATCCTTGCCCTTCCCATCACCCAGCACATCCATCATGTCGATCATCTGGTCCTGGCGCGGATGGCTGGTGATCCCCGTCAAGGTGTGCGGGTTGTACATTGAAACATCCATGTACCGGAAGATCGGCACGATCGGAAGATCCTCCTCCGTGATGAGCCGCTCCGCCTGCGTCAGTAGTGCCATGCGTGCCGCGCGATCCGCCGTCTCGTCCGCGCGGGCCATCAGCCCGTCGTACTCAGGCGATGAATACTTGCGGTCGTTGTTCCCATCCCCCGTGCGGCTGATGTCCAGAAACGTTGAAGGATCCAGATAGTCTCCGAACCAGCTCCCCTTGGCGACCATGAAGTTGCCATTGCGTAGATCGGCCTTGAACGCCTTCACCTCGCGCTGCGCCAGCTCCACACTCACGCCAAGAACTTCCTCCCAGTCCTTCTTCACCGACTGCGCAATCGACTCATGCCCCGCATCGCGCGTGTACAGAATCTGAATCGTCGGCAGTCCCTTGCCCCCCTCGAATCCCGCGTCTTTCAGCAGCCGCTTCGCTTCCGCGGCATCGCGCCCGAGGCCGCGCGGCGATTCGTACCCCACGATCGACCCCGGCGGAACCAGCGTCGCCGTGACCGGCTCGCCCACGCGCCGCACCTGCACCGCGATCCGCTCCTTGTCCATCGCCAGCGCGAACGCGCGGCGCACCCGCTTGTCCGCGAACGGATTCACCCGCCCATCCATCAGCGTTGGCTGGCAGTTGAAGCTGTAGAAGTACGTGCCGAAGGAGAGGAACGTATGAATCCGGTCGCGCGGATCATCCGGCAGCGTGCGCTCGATGGTCGCCTGGTCCAGCCCCTGCGCTCGCATCGCGTCGATCGCGCTCTGGTGCTCGCGCTCATAGGCACGTCGCTCCGCCAGCATGTCCGAGCGGAACGACGCCCCCGCTTCCGAGAGCCAGTCGATCGTTCCCGCCCGCGATGCGAGCATCTGCGCGTTCATGTCCTCGATGCACACGCAGCGCACCGTGTCGAAGTTCAGCCGCGCCCGATCCCAATACGTCGGGCTTTTCACAAAGTCTATATCGCGCTTGAACCGCCACGCACTCATCACGAACGGGCCGTTGGCCACCAGCACGCCCGGCTTGGTCCAGCCCGAACGCGGCGTGATCCGCCCGGTCTGCTCATCTGGCGTCTCATATCGCGCCAGCAGCGCCGGATACAGCGGCGCGAATACCGGGAATCCGCACATGTCCAGAAAATACGAAGCCCGCTGACGCAGCGTGAACGTCAGCGTTCGATCATCCACCGCCCGCAGCCGCACGATTTCCTCGAACTTCGCCACCGTCTGCTGCCAGAGCTTCGCCGCGTCATCCCCCGGCTTGAACGCGTCGAGCGCCTTCTTGCGCCACTCGAAGAACTCCGCGCCGCCCTCGATCCGCTGGAACATCCCCGTGTAGTCGCACGCCGTATCCGGCAGCATTGCACGCCGCCATGTGAAGACAAAGTCCGATGCTCGCACCGGATCACCGCTGCACCACTTCGCATCCGCGCGCAGGTGGAACGTATACGTCCGCCCATCATCGGAAATCTCCCAGCGCTCCGCCACGCCCGGCACAATCGTCGGTTCCGCGCCGAGAAAGTCCGGGCGCACCAGCCCCTCGTAGAGCATCCGCCCCATCCGCAGGTCGTACATCCACGACATCTTCTGCGGGTCCAGCGTGTTCACTTCCGCGTGGTTGGCGAACGTGAAGTCCGCACGCGGGCGCGGCCGGTCCGTCGCCAGCACCAGCGCACCGATCACTATCAGCGCCAGCAGCGGCGCGAGCATCCTCAGCATGGCACTAGGTTACGACAGCCGGGCGACCCACGCCGCGCGGGGCACGCTCACGGCTTGGGATAGCGATCCGCCGGCTTGCAGCCGAAGGGGTCGCTGGCCAGATCGTGATATAGCCGCTGGGCCGCGGTCTTGAACTCCGCGTCCTTGCTCTCGTGGATCAGATCATCGAAGTTGTACACCGGGGCCTTGCTCCCCAGTGCGGTCGCGGCCTGCTGCACGATGCGCTCGCACTGCTGTGCGATCAAGCCCAGCGCGCTCCGCTCGGCTTCCGTCGGGCTGGCATCCAACCGGCGCTGCACCGCGCCCACCACATCACCCGCCACGCACGCGGCCTCTTTCACCGATGCATCCGGAAGCTTGTCCGCGCCGGTCTCCAGCATCGCCTCGCCGATCGCCTTGGCAGCGTGCGACAGGGCCATGTCCAGCGCGGGAACATTCTGCTGCTCCGCGATCCGCTTGGTTCCCGCGAGCAGGAGCAATGTCGCCTTGGTGCGAACATCCGCGAGGTCGTTCTGCTTCACCTTCGTTCCCGCGTCCAGCGCGAGCACCATCGCGTCCAGCACGCGCGGGTCCTGCTCGGCCACCATCTTGTCGTTCAGTGCGGTCAGCCCGTCGGTCGCGTTTCGTGGCGAGAGAGCGGTGCGATCCTTGGCCCGGCCAGTGCTGAGCGACAGCCCAACACTCATCGCCGCCATGACGCGAACGCTCTGGCGTTTGTCGTCCAGCCCCTTCATCGCAAGGTCGATCCCGGCCTTGGTCCCCATCAGTCCGGCCAGACGCAGGGCGTTGATCGCGATCTCTTCCTTGGCACTGCCCACCAGCGGCGTGACCACCGGCAGCAACTGCAGCCCGTACTCGCGACGGAACGATTCCGTCGCTCCCACATTGGTCAGCGGAGCAGAGAGCGCGTTCTTGGCCCGCCGGATCGCGGCGACATCGCCGGAGAGGCCCGCCGTCTGCGCCTTGATGAAGTCCCCGATCTGCGTCTTGCCCTCGGGCGTCATCTGTCCGGAAGACGTGATCACCGCATCGGGAATGTTGTTCTGGGCCAGGGCCGAGCGCGCGGGAGCAATCGCAACCAGTGCGGTCGCGGCGAGCAGGGCCAGGGCGAAGCGTGCGATGCGGTTCAGAGTCGATCCCTTCGGTCATGTGCCGGGGCGGCGTGGCCGACGCCCGGCGGAGTATTCGAGTGCAGAAATGGGCGGTAAAACTAGCAGCCAGTGCCCGCCCGGGTCAACCGCCGGTCTTCGGACGCCCGCCCGGGCCGGAACCGCCCATCATCCCGCCCATCGCCCCCATCAGTTTGGCGCTCAGGTCCGTCAGCATGGCGTCCGCGTCCGCGTACTTGTCCGTTTTGATGGACTCGGTCACGGATGTGAACGACTCGGTGAGCGACTTGAACATCGGCATCATCTGGGCCGCCATTGGCCCCATGGATGCACCCAGCCCGGTGATCTTCCACATCCCGTCCTTCTTCACCATCTTCGTCGCCGCCGGGCTGCCCTCGGCGGAAACACTCGCCTCCGTGGCCGACACGGGCTTCACGATCACCCCGTCCGAATCGGAGCCGAGTGCCGCAAGCGCGTTGCTCTTCCCCATCGCCACCAGCATCGGCAGGATCGGGTTGGCCTTGATCGCCGGAGACTTGGATTCCTTCGCCAGATCACCGATCGGCTTGCCGAACTTGGCCGTCGCCGCGGCGTCCAGCGCGGTGATGGTTTTCTTCATCGGGAGCGCGGCCTGGATGATCTTCTTCTCCGCGTCATTGGCAAAGTCGAAGTGCGTGAGCATCTTCTCCATGTCGTCGGCCGCGCTCGCCGCGGCGATCTCCTTGATCGCGGCGCGAACTTCGGTTTCCACGGCTTTGGCATCATCTGCCGAGAGCATGGGCTTGGCGGGCGCATCCGCCATCGCACCATCGTCTTTGGGCTTCGCGGCCGCGGGGGCGTCGGTCATCGGTTTTTCAGGGGCGGCCTTCTCCATCGCCGCCGCGGCCAGCGCAATCGTCCCCGCGGGCTTGCTGCGAAGCTCCTTCAGCTCATCCATCGCCTTGGTCACGGCATCCATGCGGAGCTTCAGATCGCCCGATGCCCCGGTCTTGTCGAACGCCGCGCGAGCGTCGGCATACGCCGTTTCGGCGTCCTTGGTCACCGTGTCAAACTCCTGCTCGGCTGCCGTCGCCTTCGCGGCCAACTCCGATGCGCCGGGAATCGCGGGCGTCGCCGTGATGATCGCCTTCAGCGTCGCGGCATACACCGCCACGCTTCGCGCCCGCGTCGCCAGCACATCGCCGATGCACTGCAAATACCCACCTTGCGCGGCCGTCGCGGCCGTCTTGGATTCCTTCGCACTAATCATCGACGCCTTCTTCGAGGCGTCCGCCGCGGCCTTGTACTGCTTCACGGCTTCCTGCGCCGGTGTCGCCGCGGCCTCACGGATCTTTGCAAGTCCGTCCAGCGTCGTCTTGATCTTCGCGCCGACGGTGTTGGCATCGCCGATGGCCTGATCGGAGTTCACCTTGGCCGCCGCGGCACGCTTCTGGATGGATTCCTTCGCGCTCTTGAGCGACTCAACCTGCTTCTGCAGGCGATCCACCATGTTGGCGATCTCATCAACCTTCGGGGCTTCCTTGGCCGCCTCGGCGGAGAGTTCCGCCGCCTTGCGCTCCAGAGCGTCGGCCGCACGCGAGGCCGCCGCGGCCTGGATGATCATCTGCTCCTTGGCCGTCTGGCTCATTCCCTCGGCCTGCTTGCGGATGCCCGCTTCGCGGTCGCGCTCCACCTTGGCCGCCGCCTTCGCCTGCGTCGAGCGCCCGGTGATCTCCGCGACCACCGCCTCCTGGGCCGCCTTTTCCTGCTGGAACTTGGCGGCTTCGGTGAACTTGGTCTTGGCCTGATTGTCTAGGTCCGTCAGGTCTTGCGCGGGGTTGTACGCGTTGAGCGAGGCCGCCGTGGATTGCTGGCTGATCCACTGATTGAGCTGCGCCCGGGCGATGGTGATCTGGGAGAGAAACTGATGCTCCAGTTCCGACGCATCCTTCGCGGAGATTTCACCAAGACCGCCCTTGGCGCGGGCCAGCAGCACGTTGGCGGCCTGGGTCTGCGTGCTCTCGCCGGAACTGGCGATGGTCGTCAGTTCGGTGGAGATTTTGTTGAACGCATCCTTCCGCATGGCGACGGGCGCGACGACGTTGGAGCCCGCCGCGGCGAGCGATTCCAACTTCACGTTGGCCGCGTCGATCGACTTCTGTGCCGAGTCCATCCTGTCGCACGAGCCCGCGACCGTGGCGATCAAGAGAGCTGTGACAAGCATGAACGCGGCGGAGCGACGGGACTTTTGCTGGCTACTGGATCGGGTCATGCGTGTACTCGGGTCCTGTGTGTCGTCTGAATCACCGCCGGGTCTATCTATGGCGACACGCCCGGACAAGTGCGATCGGGTTGCGCCGCGACCGCTCGGTATCACCGAATGGCCGCCGCGGGCGAACACTGTACCAACGTCTCCGGCCGCCCGTGCGGCGGGCTCGCGGATTCACCCATATTTTTACCGAACAATCGTGCTGTCGGTAGAAACTCATCCGCTCTCAGCGTGGCTTGGGTTCCGGCTTTGGCGCGGCCGGAGGTGCGGATGGATTGTCGGTTGGGCCGCCGCCGGGATTCGGATTGGTTCCGGGGTGAGCTGGCCCACCTGTTTTGGGGGCGGGCTGGGGCATTGGCGGAGCCGCTGGCACCTCGGGAGGTGCGGGCCGCTCGAAGGGTCGAAACGGGGTGTAGACGATCGGATACTCGGGGCGCGGGCGATACAGGGACTTGAGCCACTCCACTGCCTGCTTGAACTGCGGATCGTCGGTGGTCTGGAACGTCGGCTTGAAGGTGTCGTGGCTGGAGACGCGATGCGGGACTTCCGGGTGCGGCGAGCGCGACTTGCCGCGCGGCAAACCCATCTGCACCAGAGGCGATTTCTCCGGCTCATCCCAGTTGATGAGCGGCGTGCCATTGGCAAGCCGAAACTTCGAGAGGATGTAGAAGTTGGTGTACACCGTCCGCTCGGAGTTGGGATTGTGGTTGTACAGCGCGAGCCGCCCGGCATCCGCGCCTCCGTGGCAAAGCGTGGTGGAGCAGGAGTTGATGAGCCAGGTGCGGCTGATGTAGTCGCGCAGCGTGACGAACGCCCTGGGCTGGTCCAGCACTTCCACATCGGGGTAGAAGTCGCGCGCCTGGATCTTGAACATCAAATCGAGCGTGTCCAGCGCGGGCTGCCGGAGCAGTGCCTCGCGCCCCTCGCGGGTGATCGGCACCAGCGGGTGATCCGCGTACTTCTCCAGCATCTTCGCAACAGTCTTGCGGTCGATCAGCACCCGCGGCTTCTCATCCAGATTGGTCTCAAAGACCTTCATGAGCTGCACATCGCTCGGTGACAGCAGCGGAAAATCCGTGGCCCGGATCGGCTTGGCTCGTACCGGAGTTGCTGGTTCCGCGGGTTCCGACGCACGCTTGACGCTCTTGCTTTTCAGAATGATCTGCTCTTCCAGCAGATGCTTCATTTTCAGCGATGGGCCGTGGGTTTTGTCCAGCGCGAGCGAACGCTGGATTTCGGTGAGTGCCAGCTCGTATTTGCCGCGCTGCCGGAGCCACTCGGCTAGATTCACGATCTGGTCCGGATCATTCCCGACCGCCTCGTGCAACTCGCGATAGCGCTCCATCACCGGCTTGAGCGTCTCCAGCCGTTCGACCTCCGCCGTGGGGAACGATTGCGGAATGCCCGCGATCGCGATCACCACCTCATCGGCGTTCTCTCGCACCACCGGGCCGGTGAAGCGGCGGCCATCCTTCAGATGCACCACCAGTTCGGTGCGCTCGTCGTCGTCCTGTACCGCCGGCGCGGCGGGGCGTGCCGCGGACTTCTCCGGCGGCTGCTCGACGGGTGTTACCGCCGGAGGCGCGGGCGCGGAAGAAGGTGGCGGCGTCTGCGCGAGTGCGGGAGTGCGTGCGCCAGCAGCGAGGCCAAAGCCAAGAACAAGGCGCATCACGGGTGAGCGCAACGCGAACCGCCGATGTGTGTTGGTGTGTTGCATTGCAATCTGACAGGGCCGCCCGCCCCTTGGGCCAAGTGTATGCGAACCCATCCGTGGCATGGGCTTTCCAGCCCATGCTCTTGGGTGGTCCGCAGCTCCGCGGCGGATTCGGGCCGCCGCGGCCCGAATGCCTTGTTCCATTTCATGAGCTTCCCAACTCATGTTCCGCCGTGGCATGGGCTTTCTAGCCCATGTTCGGTCGTGGCATGGGTTTACCAGCCACTGCTGTAAACATCATGCGCGATCGAAAAAACGCTGTATTTCCGGTTTTTTGACGATTTGAGCCAACAGATTCATTTCTGAAAATAATCGGAAGGAGATTTTGGGACAGTCACTCATAGTCGAAAATCCAGCAGTTTGGCTCAAAAAAATCTCGGAATGGCATTGATCGAAGATGTTTACACCGGTGGCTTACCAGCCCATGTCTTGGCCCATGTCTTGGCCCATGTTCGGCACGCGCAGGGATGCGTAGAGGCGATACGCCCCGACGGTCAGCGTGTTGCGTGTAGATTGATGATTCAGGCCGCTATTCGGCCATTGTCCGGACGCACGCCCGCCACGGGACTGCCCAAGGCCGCCACCCGAAGCGTCTCCTGTATGCGTTTTCGCAGCAGATCAGGCGTAAAGGGCTTGACCACATAGTGGTTCACGCCCGCGCGAATCGCCTGCATCATCTTGGACATCTCGCTCTCGGTCGTCACCATGATGATCGGTGTCGTCTTGTCGGTCGTGCGAACCGTCTGCACAAACTCCAGGCCGTCCATCACCGGCATGTTCCAGTCACAGAGGATGAGTTCGGGCACGAACGAACGCATCTTCTCCAGCGCCTCGCGCCCGTCGCCGGCCTCCTCCACCTCGTGCGCGCCGATGGTGCAGAGCACCGAGCGCGTGATGCTGCGCATCGTCTGGGAGTCATCAACAAGAAGGATTCGCATGGCGTGTGCTTTCGTTCAGGCGGCGATGCCGAGCTCTCCGGACGCGCTTGCTCTGCCGTCCACCATCCGCACCAGGGCCGGAATATCGACGATCAGCGTGGCCGCGCCGTCGCTGGCAGCACCGACGCCGGAGATCGGGCCGAGCCGACGCGGCATCGGGTCCATGTGGCGAACGACGATTTCCTGTGCTCCCAGGGCCCGCCCGCACGCCAGCGCGACGCGCTTGCCGCCGTGCGAGACGATGACGGCGTACGGCGTTGCGCCGCGCGGCTCGCTCGCTTCGCCGAAGAGTTCGTATCCATCGAGCAATGCCGCCGCGCCATCGCGAATCAGCACGGCACGCGACGAGCCGCTGCCCACGATCTGGTCCGCGTCCGGGCGCACAATCTCGTCGATGCCGGACATGGGGATCGCGGCAAGCGTGCTGCCAATGCGGACCACTGTGCAGTACAGAAACGCAAGATTGGTCGGAATGCGGAGCGTGGTCTGGACGCATCCGGCGTCGTCGATAGCGCAGATGCAGACGCCACGGATCGCCTCGGCGGCGGTTCGAAGTTGCTCGATCTCGGCGTTGCTCAGGTCGAACGCGCCCGGGCGCGTCGCGCAGCGGATGCGAATCTCGATGATGTCCGTGGGCTCATCAATGCTGGCAACCAGCGTGATCGCGGGCGACTCCATGTCCGACGCGGCGGCACCGAAGGCGGCGCAGAGCCGGACCAGCGGCTCGCGCATCCGCTCGATCACGCCGCAGTCGATCTCGATCTCGGTTCCGTGTATTTCTGTCCAGGCCGCCCTGCCCGAGTTCTTCGCCCCCTGCTCGGCGGACTCCGCGCACGCACGCAGCAGCACGCCGACGGGCAACGCCCGCGCATCGAGCACCGCGGACTTGATGTCGCCCGTGGCCCGTGCCACATCCGAGGCGATGTTCGAGACCCGCGTCATCAGCCGCGATGGCTCAACCAACGCCGAACACTCCTGCGGCAACGCCGTGAGGCGATTCGCCTGCGCAACGAGATTGCCGACCTCGGCCATCGCGACATCCATTCGGCCGGGCGCGGGAATGGCCGCTGCGCACGCCGCCGCGATCTCCTGCTCCACACGCTCCGCGCTCGCCGACGCGGCAGGGTCCACCATCGGAACATCCTGCTCGTGTCCGCATGGGATTGAGGTTAGTGGCACGAACTCCGCGTACTTCGGTTCGGGTGCGTGCATCGGCACATCGGTCAGTTGCGCCGCGATCGACTCCTCGGCGGAGCGTTCCTGATCCGCCATCTCCATCGCGTCGGTCGCCTCGGTCACGATCTGCTCGGCGATTTCCCGCTCCGACGCGCTCTCGCGGGCAACAACGCCGTCGATCTCCAGCGCCACCAGCGGCGCGCACCCGATCGGCAGCACGTTCGTTGATTCCAACTCGCGCCCGTCGGCGATTGCGCGAATCGCATCGCAGAGTCCGTCGAGCGGGCGCACAATGATCGTCGAGCACGCCAGGCCATCGGCCATCTCGCGGAGCAGTTCGAGCACACCGTGCAGGCGCGGGAACATCTGACCAAGGCCTGTCTCGCTCATTGTGGGAATCGCGCCACCGGCGCGGATGAGCAGATCGGCGAGCGCGTGCAGCCCGGGCAGCTCGAAGAACTGGGCCGTGCGCGACATCTCCGCGCCGATGCGTTCCAACCCGCTCGCGCCCGTGGCGCGGGCTACGCGAGACTCGGCACGGCGCATTGCCTGCTCCGCCATCGCGGTCGCGTCGCGCAGGTCCTCGACCATGTGTTCCACCAGCGCGCTCTTGGAGTCTTCCAATCGCAACGGGCGGCGCTCAACGATCGGCGTCGGCGCGGCACCATACTGTTGTGTGTTCTGTTGCTCCGTGGACTCCGGCATGAAAGTCTGCGGCTCCGCGATCCCGGCGGGGGAATGGCTGGGAACGGTTCGTTCTATCTCCGCCTTGCTCGCCTTCAATGTCTGGATCGCGGTGGTCAGGGATGCGATCGAGTTCGCGTCGTTGAGTCCGGCGGAGTGGCGCAACTCTCGGACGATCTCGGCGGCGCGGGCCGCGGCGGCCTCAAACTCGGGCAGATCCAGGAACCCAGCGCCGGTGCGCAGCGCGCTCAGTGCTCCGGCGATGCGATCCGCCGCGAGCGCGTCCTGTGGGCAGCGCATGAGATGCGCGAGGTCGGTATCGACGCGATCGATCAGCTCGGCGGATTGGCCGAGGAACTGGCGGATGATGGCGGGTGACATCGATGGCATTGCAAGTTGGCTATCGGGCCTGCGCCGCTCCGACTTCAGCATCACCCGACCGTTTCATCCGATGCTCTCACCCGATAACCCTCGGCGGACGTTCGCCCGCTTCGCTCGCGCCAGTCTGTGTGCATGGACACGACACGCTCACTCTCGCTTGGTGCCCCCTTCCCGCACCCCCCATCTGATCCGGTACCAGACGCGCTCGTGGGCGTAGTAGATGCCGACCTTCACGATGCTGTCGATCGCGCCGACGGAGACACCGATCTTCATGTCGCCGGTTGCGATATACGCGATCGCGGCGGTCCCCGCGCTCCCCATGACCCGGTATGTCAACGCTTTGGCAAGGTGTCTTTTCCGCTCGACCATGATCGGGCATTCTACTTCGGCGCGGGCGGCGACGCGGGGAGTTCACGAATCGTGATGTTCCGAAACTCCAGCGCCGAGGAGTGATTCTGCAACTCGATCTGCCCGCTCGGGTAGATCGGCTTGTCGCGCTCCCAGTAGTTTTCCATCAGCACATCATCCGACACGAGCGTTCCGTTCAGCCACACGCTCACGCGCTCGCCGACCATGCGAATGCGGAAGGTGTTCCACTCCCCGGTTGGGCGATCCATCACCACCAACGGGTTCGACGGGTTTTTCTGGTTGTTGTACAGCCCGCCGGAGCCGAGCGGGTTGTCCCAAATCTGCACCTGCGGCGAGCCGCGCAGATAGATGCCGCTGTCCCCCTTGGGCGGAATCTTCCATTCCACCATCATCTCAAAGTTCGTGTAGTCGCGGGCCGTGCAGATGCTGTCGCCGGAACCGTCGTATAGGAGGATGCCATTCGCGGCCCGCCAATGCTCGCGCATGCGCTGGTCCGCCGCGGCTTGGGCGGCGGAGAGCGCGACGGGGGACATCTTGGCCCGCTTGGGCGGATCGGCGACGAGACCCTTCCAGCCGGTGAGGGATGTGCCGTCGAAGAGAGGCACGAACCGAGTGATTTGATTCGACGCGGCACTCTCGCTCGCCGAGCCACTCGAAGCGCGGCCCGAAGAGCACGACCCGAGGACGGCCGAGGCGAGCACGCACATCAGTATGAGGTATCGCATGTGATGGCTCCTTGAAGTAGACCCGGGGCTCGGCACCCCCCGCGGCGAATGACTCTCACGAGTTTACCGTACTGATACCGATTTTCCAAACGTCATGCGAACATTTTTCCGCTTTTGAACCAGTATTACCACCCTAATCAAGGTGGTTCGGCTCGCGATGATGCGACTCTCGGTGCTCGGGAACTCGTTTCGAAAACACATGTCTCAGAAAACGTAAGGTAAAGGTCCGAACTAATCGTCATCCGGGCCTCTACTGTTCGCAGCACACTGTGGCAAGCGCCGTAAAACTTTTTCGCACCTCCGAAATCGTTTGGTAACTCTTCAGCCAACTACAACGCGTTGAGCGGTGAGGTGCGGGAGTATGCCGGTGGTTGACCAGGTGCGGAGGGCTTGTTCGATCTCGGCGCG
>JAYVRG010000084.1:0-18229 GCA_043776515.1 Phycisphaerales bacterium | reverse complement strand
CGGACCACCGGCGGCCAAACCCCCGACTACACCACCGGAAATCTCACGTTCAATCCCGGAATCCCGGTGATTCTGCGGCCAGAGTTGGGTACTTCAACGGCCTGTTAGTGGAATCCACAAACATCCCGCATATCCTCACCCAGTTTGCGCCCGCAGCCCACCTCTGCACTCCGCACCCCAACTCTGCACTACTCCCTATGCCCAAACGCACCGACATCAACACCATCCTCATCCTCGGCTCCGGTCCCATCGTCATCGGCCAGGGCTGTGAGTTCGACTACTCCGGCACCCAGGCCTGCAAGGCTCTTAAAGCCGAGGGCTTCCGCGTTGTGCTCGTGAACTCCAACCCCGCCACCATCATGACCGATCCGGAGTTCTCTGATCGCACCTACATCGAGCCCATCACTACCGAATCCGTCCGCAAGATTCTCCAGAAGCAAAAAGACATCGGCGATCCGGTCCACGCGCTCCTCCCCACCCTCGGCGGCCAGACCGCCCTCAACTGCGCCTGCAAACTCTGGGACGACGGCATCCTCCAAGAGTTCAACGTCGAGATGATCGGCGCCAACCGCAAGGTCATCCACCGCGCCGAGGATCGCCAGGAGTTCAAGGAAATCTGCGAGGGTCTCGGGCTCAAGATGCCCAAGGCCAAGACCGTCAAGACCCTCGATGAAGCCCGCGAGTTCCTGAAGGAAGTCGGCCTCCCCGCCATCATCCGCCCCGCCTTCACCCTCGGCGGCACCGGCGGCGGCATCGCCTACAACACCGAGGAGTTCGACGAGATCGCCCAACGCGGCCTGCGCGCCTCCATGATCGGTCAAGTCCAGATCGACCAGTCTGTCCTCGGCTGGAAGGAGTACGAGCTCGAGGTCGTCCGCGACAAGAAGGACAACTGCATCATCGTCTGCGGCATCGAGAACATCGACCCGATGGGCGTCCACACCGGCGACTCCATCACCGTCGCCCCGATCCTCACGCTCACCGACAAAGAATATCAGCACATGCGCGACGCCTCGCTCGCCATCATGCGTGCCGTCGGCGTCGAGACCGGCGGCTCCAACGTCCAGTTTGCCGTGGACCCCAAACCCAAGGACGGCAAGTTCCACATGGTCGTTGTGGAGATGAACCCGCGCGTCTCCCGTTCCTCCGCGCTTGCCTCCAAGGCCACCGGCTTCCCGATCGCCAAGATCGCCGCCAAGCTCGCCATCGGCTACACCCTCGACGAGCTTCGCAACGACATCACCGGCACCACCAGCGCGTGCTTCGAGCCCGCCATCGACTACGTCGTCACCAAGATTCCCCGCTTCACCTTCGAGAAGTTCCCCGAGGCCGATGAAACACTCACCACGCAGATGAAGTCCGTCGGCGAAGCCATGGCCATCGGCCGCACCTTCGCCGAGAGCTTCCAGAAAGCCATCCGCTCCATGGAAGTGAAGCGCTACGGCTACGGCCTTGATCGCAATGACAAGTGGCTCGTCGCCCAACGCGCTCTGGCAAAGAGTGGAAACCCCAAGGGTGGCACTGGCAGCTCGCCTGCCAGTGGTGCTGCAACCAGAACATCAGACACAGCAGGCCCACTCACTGGAATCACGACAGCCGATGGTGAAGCCCTCGAATGGCCCATCCCCGACGAAAAACTCTCCCAGAAACTCGCCGTCCCCGGCCAAGCCCGCCTCTACTACATCCGCTACGCCATGAAGCTCGGCTGGACCGCCCAGCGCATCCACGAGATCACCAACATCGACCCCTGGTTCATCGACCAGCTCGCCCGTCTCGTCGAGTTTGAGGACAAACTCCTCGCCGCCACCACCCTCGAAGCCCTCCCGCGCGAAACCCTCTCCGAGGCCAAACGCCTCGGCTACTCCGACGCCCAGCTCGCCAACCTCTACTTCGGCAACATCAACCCCGACACCATCCTCAAAGTCCGCGCCCATCGCAAGAGCCAGTCCATCGAGCCCGTCTACAAACTCGTGGACACCTGCGCCGCCGAGTTCGAGGCCGTCACCCCGTACTTCTACAGCACCTACGAATCCGCCAACGGCCAGGCCGCGCCCGAGGATGAAATCCGCATCACGCAAACCCCCAAAGTCATCATCATCGGCGGCGGCCCCAACCGCATCGGCCAGGGCATCGAGTTTGACTACTGCTGCTGCCACGCCGCCTTCGCGGCCGGCGAACTCGGCTTCGAGTCGGTGATGATCAACTCGAATCCCGAAACCGTCTCCACCGACTACGACACCAGCGATCTGCTCTTCTTCGAGCCGCTGACGCTCGAAGACACTCTTAACGTCATCGAACGCCTGGGTACCCCGCCGGTCCCCGGCGGTCCGATTCCATCCAAGCCGCCGGGGACCGGCGGGCTACCCCTCATCCACGGCACCATCGTCCAGTTCGGCGGCCAAACCCCCCTCAACCTCGCACACGGCCTCGTCCAGGCCGGCGTCCCCATCATCGGCACCTCGCTCGACTCCATCGATCTCGCCGAGGACCGCAACCGCTTCGACAAGCTCCTCTCCGAACTCGGTTTCCACAAGCCCCCGTCCGGCATCGCCCGCTCCACCGATCAGGCCGTCGAGATCGCCTCTCGCATCGGCTATCCCGTTCTCGTCCGCCCCTCCTACGTTCTCGGCGGCCGCGGCATGGAAATCTGCTCCGACGAGCGCGCCCTCCGCCACTACATGACCACCGGCCTCGCCGCATCCGACCTCGAATCCGCCCCCGTCCTCATCGACCGCTTCCTCTCCGACGCCACCGAAGTCGATGTCGATGTCATCGCGGACTTTGCACCGGGGGATCAAGGGACCAAGGGATCGAGGGATCAATCCTCAAACTCGATCCCACGATCCCTCGATCCCTCCATCCCATTCCCCCCCTCCGCCCTCATCTGCGGCGTAATGGAACACATCGAAGAAGCCGGCATCCACTCCGGCGACTCCTGCTGCTCCATCCCTCCGTATTCCCTCTCCGAGTCCATGATCCACCGCATCGAGGACATGGGCCGCGCCCTCGCCAAGGCCCTCAAGATCAACGGCCTGATGAACGCCCAGCTCGCCATCAAGGATGACCAGATCTTCGTCCTCGAAGTCAACCCCCGCGCCAGCCGCACCATCCCGTTTGTCGCCAAAGCCACGCAAATGCCGTGGGCCAGAATCGCCGCCAAGGTCATGATGGGCAAATCCCTCGCCGAGCTGGGCGCGGAAGAAGTCGCCACCAAAAACGGCAAGTCCCTCCTTCCCTACTTCTCCGTCAAGGAAGTGGTCTTCCCCTTCAGCAAGTTCCCCGGCGTCGATGTCGTCCTCGGCCCCGAGATGCGTTCCACCGGCGAGGTCATGGGCGCGGCCACCTCCTTCGAGATCGCCTTCGCCAAATCCCAGATCTCCACCGGCTCGCCACTCCCCACCGGCGGCAACGTCTTCCTCTCCGTCCGCGAATCCGATCGCAGAAAAGTCCACGCCGCCGCGCGTCAGCTCCAGAACCTCGGCTTCACCATCTTCGCCTCGCAGGGCACCGGCGAACACCTCCGCGCCAGCAGCGTTCCCTGCACAATCCTCCCCAAAATCGCCACCGGCCTCCGCGGCCACGTCCTCGACCTCATGGCCGACGGAAAAATCCAGCTCATCATCAACACGCCAACCAAGACCGGCTGGAAAACCGACGAAGGAAAAATCCGTGCCAGCGCGATTCGTCTGGGCATCCCCATGATCACCACCGCCACCGGCGCCGCCGCCGCCGCCCGCGCCATCGCCGCATTGAAGTCGGGTGGCACTGGCGGCTTGCCGCCAGTGCCTACCTCCGCTTCCTCTTCTTCTCCTTCCGGCTGGGCCGTCACCGCCTTGCAAGACTACCGCGACATGCTTCCCGCATCACACCCCGCCCGCCGCGCCCACGCCGCCGCGCTCGCCGCCAATGTCGTCCTCAAAAAGTCCCCCGCTCCCGCGCTCTGACCACCCAATCAGAGCCGAGCGGCGTAAGCCGCCGGTCCAACCACGATCACGCTACCACACACCGCGCGTTCACCCATTTGTGTACCCGACATCTTCCACCCACTCCCCCAAACCGCGGCCAATTCCCGCGGTTTTTTGCTACACTTCCCCCAACCACTCCTCACCATCAGGGGGCTCCCATGCACATCATCCCCGCCGCCTTCGAAGGCCATTCCATCCGCCGCGTCTATGACGAAAAGACCGACACCTGGCTCTTCTCCGTCGTGGACATCATCCAGGTCCTCACCCAGCAACCCGACTTCCAGGCGGCCCGCAACTACTGGAAAGTGCTGAAAAATCGCCTCAACAAAGAGGGGAGTCAGTCGGTTACAAAATGCAACCGACTGAAACTTCCAGCCGCCGACGGCAAGAGCTTTCTCACCGACGTCGCCAACCCCGAAACGCTCCTCCCCCTCGTCCAGTCCGTACCCAGCCCCTAGGCCGAGCCCTTGAACTCGCTCACTCGGTCCGGCCTCGTGTTGCAGATTTCAATGCCCGAATCGCTCTAGCGAGACTCGGACTTCTTTTCGCAGCCAGATTGGGCCGCCACTTGTCTCGAATGAACGCTTCCATCACGAGCGTGTACTCGGGGCCGACGACCTCTGCATAACCATCACGAGGCAACATCCCACTCACTCGTCGTCCCGAAGCCGACCTTCTGGCAATGTTTATCAATGTCTGCTTTGGATCAGACAGTTTGTCAGGCGTGGCAGGAATACTCGCGACCGGTACACTCAAATGCTCCGCCAGCGCGGCGGCGTCGGCCAGCAGCCATGCCTCCAGCTCGCGGACGGCAAGTCTCAGCAAAAGATTGTGATGTTGACGCGGCACTCGCCGCCTGAGTTTCGGCCCCACGCAGCCAGCCTCGTCATGATCCGCTAAAGCAAGCACTAAGCCCATCGCTTCCGCCGCTTTGTTGTACTTGCCGATTCGACGCCAGAACTCGTCTTTTCCTCCAGCGTCCTTCACTGCACCTTCAATCCGCAGACCCATCGAAAGCACAAGTCGCTCGGCGACCGCGCGATCGAGAAGTCCCTCCGCCCAGATAAGCGTGACCGGGCGGATCATGCCGACTCCGCAAACAGTCTCATGGTGTCCATACGCGTCAACGGCTGCGCTGCCTCCGCGGCACTCAGTCCGGACTTCATCGCCTTCACCACGATTGGGAGCCGAACGCCAACCTTCACTTCGGACCCCCCCTTGGAGGCCGGCAGAACCAAGAGCAACTCCTTCGGACTGATGCCGGGATCTCCTAGGAGCCGCTCGTTGTGGGTAGTGATAAAAACCTGCCGTCCTCCTCCAAGCCGCTGCATCCTTGCGATATAGGGTGCCAATCGCTCAAGAATCCCCCCGTGCAGAGACCATTCCGGCTCCTCCATCAACAACGGTCCCGCCTCTTCTTGCATGGACCAAAGCATCGCAATCAATCGCAGAGTACCGTCGGAAAACTGTGACTCTCGCTGTTTCGCTTGCGTCTGTCGCCAGTGCTTGAAGCCGACTGCGAGATGCGGCCTGCCCCGATTATCCTTTTCAAGACGAAGATTTACGAAATCAGGAACTACTCGCTTCAACGTTTTTCCGATCTCTGCCAAACGTCTTTGGCATCGCCCGGATGGTGTCTGCCCCATCTGGTCCAGCAAGTCACGCCCGAGAGGATCTCGCCCGGGGTAGATATTTGGGCTCGTGTGCCCCTCTCGAATCAGTTGTGGCACGAGATTCATGTACCGAATAGAGCGAAAAAACTCAGCAACCACGCGAAAGTCTTTGTTCGCAGAGATTTGTTCGATGGCGGTTTGTTTGAGGCGCTCTTTGTCGGAAACGTCCGCGGCGTTTGGGCGCTTCAGCACCTCGCGGCCATCCTCGTAGACTTCCTCGTGTTGGATGATCGGCTCGGTGCTCTTCTTCATGGCAGTGTCAAACGCCAGCCGATACCTCCATTCGATTCCTCCGGGCGAGACCATCGTGACTTCGATCTCAACAGCACTGTTGCCGGTTGCGTGCAATGACCGAAGCTTTGACATGCCCTCACGGAGTGATACCGCCTTTGCAAGTCCGCCTCCCTCCGTCACAAGGTCGTGCAAGAAACGAAACACTTCGAGGAAGTTGCTCTTGCCGCTCGCATTCGGCCCGATGATAAAAAGTCGATCGGAAAGTGGCACGTCCACTTTCTTGAAGTTTTTCCACGACTCGAGTTTGAGGTTGGTGAACCGCATTGCGCTCTGTGCGTTCACGGTTCTTGGCCTGGGTGGCATGATCAGCATTCCTGTTTAGTCGAGTCAATCCATCGTAGTGATGCACACACTCGATTTCCCGTCGAGCGGAGACGAGTGTGAGAAACCACTGCCAACCCGCAGACCCACAACTCATACCCGCCGCGCCACAATCCCCCGCACCCCACTCCCCATCCGCAGCACAAACACCACCAGCCGCTCCTCGCCCTTCCCGCGCAGCGCGCTCTGCACCTGATCCGTGTCCACCGCCCCGCCACGCGTCTTCACCTCCACAATCCCCGCGCCCCGCGCTTCCAGCGCACTCTTCACACGCCGCTCGTTCCACACCATCTCCTCCAGCACCTCAAACCCCGTCAGCCACGGGCTGTCGATCAACTCATCACTCATGAGCAATCCGACCCGCGGGTGCAGCATCGCCGCGCCCACTTGCTCGCACAGCACCCCGAGCAGCTCCGCCCGCTCCACCGAATCATCCGGCTCATACACATACCGCGCCGCCCGATTCTCCGGCGAACTCGGCAGCCCGCCATCTCCACGCACCGGTTCGCCGCTCAGAGTCACCGTCTTCGCCCGCCGCACTTCGCTCGACTCATCCGGCGATCCTCTGAGCAATGTCGCGTGCCTTGAAGCTTTCGCGATCAGCGGCGTATCAACCCACACCACACACTGCACCAGCGATCCATTCTCCGAGATGATCTCAATCGACTGGCTTGGAAACACGCGCTCAACAACCGCCAAATCCGCACCCGGCCCCAGCTTCACCGCGCCGCCCCATCCACCCGACACCACACGACGCACCACATCCATGCCCGGCTGCAAGTCCTCCAGTCGCCACGACCGCGTGCCACTGCGCTCATCGCGCCGCGCTGGATCAACATGCACCGGCCCCCGCGCCAGCTCATACTCCTCCGCGTCCGCCACGATCGACTTACACCCCGCGTTCCGCCCCGCCATCCACGCCCGCACCGGGTCGCGATCCACCGCCACCACCTCGTTGTCCGTCGCCAGCGCCATTGCGTCTCCGCCAATGCCGCAGCACACGTCCGACAGAACAAACCCATCAAGAAACACCGGGAACCGCTCTCGCTTGTGCTCCGCCACCATGAGCGAGCTCGCCATTTCCACCCCGCTCGGGTCCGCCCACAACTTTGCCGCCCGCTCCTTCCCAAACTTCCCCACCGCTTTCCGCCGCGCCTCCCCCAGCATCAGTGCCGCCCGCACGATCTCCACATCCGCGCACACCTTCCGCAGCCGCGCCACCGCCGCCACATCCTTCCCATCCGTCCCCATCGCCAATCGCACAAGCTCCTCGTGCTTCGACTCGGCCAGTGTTTGCCAGACGCGCAGGTCCATTACAACTCCTCCCCTCCGCGCTCTCCGCGGCCCTCTGCGGTGAACATTTCTCACTCCGTCAACTGCGCCGCCGTAAACGTCTTCCCCGTCCTCTCCCGCTCCCACGTCCACGCCGGCCCGCGCTTCTTCTCGTAGAACTCCCAGAGCTCGAACCAATAGCTCCGAAACTTGTGCTCCCCCAGCGGCTCGTAGTGCCTGTGTACCCGCTTCATGATCTGCTTCGGCGTCCCCTTGAAACCCAGCAGATCGCGCCCGTGCCGCACGCTCTCGGTGTCCAGCGGCAGCCGGTTATATCTCCCCAGCAGTTGCATGATGTTCGCCGCCGCATATGGCCCGATCCCCGGCCACTCCAGCATCGCGTCCCACAACTCTTCATCGCTCGTCGCCGGGTTCTCCACCCAAGCGCCATCAATCTCACCGGTCGCGAACATCCGCGCAAGCTCGATCATCCGCGCATCCCGATACCCCACGCGGCACCGTTCCCGCAGCAACTCCGCCCGCATCTTCGCCAGTGCCGCCGCGCTCGGAAACGCACGCCGCTCGCTCGCGGACTCTTTCCCCACCACCTCACACAGCCGCCGGTTCATGATGATCGTGCTCGGCCACTGCACGTTGCAGCTCGTCACCGTCTTGAGCACATCCTCAAACAGCGTCGGCGACCGCATCAGCCGCCCGCGCCCCGTCCGCTTGAACCGCTTGTCCAACTTGTGAAACGCCCCGATCCGCTCCTTCGTCTCGTTCAGGTTCAGCATCCGTTCGATTGCGTCCTGGGTGGCCCGCCGCTCCGCGGCGGTCAGAGCAACATCCGCCCGGACGACAAGTGGCTTCCCCGCAAGTTGTTTCAGCGACGAATACGTGTGCGCCCGCGTTCGCTTCGGGCCGCCACTCTGCCCCATCCGCAGCGTCACCGCCCGCCCCTTCGCCCCCAGCAGCATCGTCGTCGTAAACACCAGTCCAACCGGATCCCAGTGGTTCGGCTCCAGCAGAAAATACCCATACGAGCACACATCCCGCGCCAGCACATAGTCATCCGGAGTCGTGATGCGAAACATCGTCATGCCAACCACCCTCCGCGCACCACGTCACTCCGCCTTCATTTGCGCTTTGCCATTTGCGCTTTGATATTTTCTTCAAGCCACCAGCCGCCGGCTCTCCGGAAACAAAAACGCCGCGATGTTCCTGCTCAACCGCTCCGACACCCGCGCGTACGTCGCGTAGTGCTCGCGCACCTGCGCCGCGGCGTCTTCTCGGGGCGATACGCCCCGGCTCGCCTCGTCCGCGCCGCACTCGAAGTGATTCAGAAACCCATACGTCCGCAGCCCCACCTTGTACGCCGCGATGGTCGTCGTCGCCGTGCTCGCCAGCACCATCGACCCCGGCGGGGCCGTCTTCACTTCCTGCCCACACATAAACATCTGCGGCGACCTCCACGGCACCCCCGCCATCATCGTCTCCGTCTGCCCCGCAATCGTCACATCCATCATCCGGAACCCCGCGTCCGGCACATTCTTGTGCCCCACTGTCCCACCCAGCGCGTGGGCAATCAACTGCGCCCCCAGACAAATCCCCACGATGGGTAGCGCCGCCGCGTGCGCCTTGCGAATCAGCACCGCCTCCTGCTGCATCCACGCATACCGCGCGATGTCCGTCACGTTCTGCTCACCACCCAGAATCACGATCCCCCGAATCCCATCCAAGTCCGTCGGCACCCCGCGATTCGCCGCGCTCGCGGGCAAATCCGTGCGCCGGATATCCACCCGATACCCGTCATCGCGCAGAACCGTCCCAAGTCGACCCGGCCCGCCATCCGCACTGTGCTGAAAGATGATGATCGACATGCCGCATGATACTCCGTGCCACGAGTTCACCCCGTACAACTCTTCGTGCCACTGGTTCGCCCGCTGCTCTGAGCGGGCAACCAGTGCGCCCTGCAACCACAACTCCCATCTTCCTTTACTCCTACCTCTTTGCCTTCTTCTTGCCCTTCTTCTTCACCGCCTTACTCACCTTCTTTCCCTCATGCACATGAATCATCCCCAGATACTCCTTGTACCGCTTCTTCAGCTCCGCCCCCTTGAGCGTCCTCAGCCGCCCCAGCGAGAACTCCTCAATATTGAAACTCGCCACCACCGTACCGTGCGCCATCGCACGCAGGATCTGACCGAACGATCCCGGTGATGAAGATGATCCGCCCGCCGCGCCGCTCGCGATCGCTCCCATCATCCCGCCCGCGAACGTATCCCCCGCTCCCGTCGGATCGATCACCTTCTCCGCCGGATACGCCGGCAGGGCACCCAGCCCATCCTCATGAATCAGCAGCGCGCCGTGCTCGCCCTTCTTCACCACCACAAACCGCGGCCCCATCTTGAGTATCTTCCGCGCCGCCGCCACCGGGTTGCGCATCCCCGTCATCAGCTCCGCCTCGTCATAGTTCAGCACCAACCCGTCGATCATCCCCAGCAGCTTGTCCAGCTCCGGGCGAGCCACCTTGATCCACAAATCCATGGTGTCCGCCACCGCCAGCGTCCGCTTGGGAAACTGCGCCAGCATCCCCGCCTGCAAGCCCGGGTGCATGTTCGCCAAGAACACGAACTTGCTCTCCTGAAACTGCTTGGGCACCACCGGCGGCGCCTCCAGCAGAATGTTCAGCTGCGTCTCCAGCGAGTCCCGATGGTCCATGTTGTCGTGATACTTCCCCGTCCACCGAAACGTCTTTGATCCCTTCCGCACCTCAAGCCCCGCCGTATCAATCCCCTTGAAGTGCGCCAGCGCCTTGTGATGCTCCGCCGGGAAGTCATCCCCCACCGCCGCCACCATCCGCACCGGCCCGTAATAACTCGCCGCGGCCGCGAAGTACGTACACGACCCGCCCAGCACGCTCTCCGCCGTCCCCGTGGGGGCGATGATCGAGTCGATGCCAACGGTTCCGGTCACAATGAGATTGGCCTTGGTTTTCATGGGGCCAAAGGTTAGCATCGCTCCCGAGACTCCTCCGTTCGCCGTCCTGATTTACAGATCAATCGCAAGATCGATCCGCACGCACAGATGCACCGACGCCGTGCGTGATCGCAGAGGAGAAGCCGCTTTTTTTATCCCCAAATCCCGCCTTTCTCCGCGAACCTCTGCGTGCCGGTGTGTTAGACTGACCGTTTGCCCGCACCGATTTGCTAGCCGATGTACCCTCATCCACCCGGAGCCACCGCCACCCATGCACACCGACGAGAGCGAGCAACTTCGACGCGCCATCCTCGGCGATGCCGACGCCCTCGCCGCGCTCTTGGAGCGCCACGGCCCCGTTGTCATGTCCACGCTCTCCATCGCCAACAAGTGGCAGAGCATCGTCACCCCCGAAGATGTCATGCAGGTCACATACCTCGAGGCCTTCGTCCGCATCACCGACTTCATCCCCGCCGGCCCCGGCGCGTTCCACGCCTGGCTCGATCGCATCGCGGAGAACAACCTGCGCGACGCCATCAAGGAACTCAGCCGCGCCAAACGACCGCAGCCCGACCACCGCGTTACCGCTCTGAGCGACCAGTCCTATGTCGATCTCCTCCAGGGCATCGCCGGTTCCGGCGCATCCCCCAGCGGCCAGGTCGCCGTCAAAGAAGCCATCTCGCACGTCGAGGCCGCGCTCGCCACCATGCCCGAGGACTACGAGCGCGTCCTGCGGCTCCACGAACTCCGCGGCCATTCCATCCGCGAGACCGCCGACCAGATCGGCCGCTCCGAGGGTGCCGTCAAGATGCTTCTCGCCCGCGCCCGCGACCGCCTCCGCGAGTCTCTCGGCTCCGCTTCCAGATTTTTCAGCAGCGGCGCGTGACCGCCCCGCGCCGACGTCGCTTGATTGGATGACGCCCAGGACGGTCGCATGAACCACACCCACTCCGATCTCATCCAGTCCGCTCGCAGGCAGATTCGCACCGCGCGCACCGCGGACTCCCCCGCGCCCGATCTCATCCCCGGATACTCCATCATCCGCGAGATCCACCGCGGCGGCCAGGGCGTCGTCTATCAAGCCGTGCAGACCGCCACCCAGCGCCACGTCGCCATCAAGGTCATGCGCGATGGCCCCTTCGCCTCCGACTCCGACCTCTCCCGCTTCGAGCGCGAGGTGCAGACGCTCGCCCAGCTCAGCCACCCCAACATCGTCACCATCCACGATCGCGGCGAGGCCTCCGGCCTGCACTACTACGTCATGGACTACATCCGCGGGCGCCCGCTGGATGCCTATCTCGAAGCCCAGCGTCCCACGCTCCGCGAAACCCTCGACCTCATGGCCACCGTCTGCGACGCCGTGAACGCCGCGCATCTCCGCGGCATCATCCACCGCGATCTCAAGCCCGGCAACATCCGCGTGGACGACTCCGGCAAGCCCTTCGTCCTCGACTTCGGCCTCGCTAAACGCACTTGGAGCCCCGAAGCATCGCTCAACACCATCGACGGCCAGTTCGTCGGCTCGCTCCCGTGGTCCTCTCCCGAGCAAGCGGGCGGGCGCTCCGCGCAAACCGATCTGCGCACCGATGTCTACTCCCTCGGCGTGGTCCTTTACCAATCGCTCACCGGCGCATTCCCTTACGACATCAGCGGCTCCATGCCCGAAACGCTCGCGCAGATTCAGTCCGCCGAACCCTCGCGCCCCAGTTCCGCCCCGCGCCCGCCGCTGCGCATCGACGATGAGGTGGACACCATCACCCTCAAGTGTCTCGCTAAGCCCCCGGATCGCCGCTATCAATCCGCGGGCGAGCTGGCCCGCGACATCCGCCACTATCTCGCGGGCGAACCGATCCAGGCCAAGCGCGACTCGATGTCGTACGTCCTGCGCACCCAACTCCGCCGCCACCGCGCCGCGGCCTTCGTCGGCGTCGCGTTCCTCTCGCTCCTGGTCGCCGGCTTCATCTCGACGCTCCTGCTCTGGCAAACGTCCGAAGGGCACCGCACCGAAGCCACCGACAATCTCAAACTCGCAAACGATCACGCCGCCGAGGCCAAGCTCGAGAGCCAGCGCTCGCAGCGCGTCCTGAAGCTCATCATCGACAGCTTCCACGCCAGCGACCCGATGCACGGCGGCGACCGCTCCATCTCCGCCCGCGAAGCCCTCGACCGCGGCTCCGCCAGCGCGATCGCCAAACTCGACAACGATCCCAGCGCACAAGCCGACCTCCTCAAAGCCCTCGGCGATATCTACTTCCATC
Organism: Phycisphaerales bacterium; assembly: GCA_043776515.1. GTDB lineage: Bacteria > Planctomycetota > Phycisphaerae > Phycisphaerales > UBA1924 > UBA4658. The sequence continues at coordinate 5,467 of JAYVRG010000084.1, read as the reverse complement.
TCGGCGAGAACGAGCGCGCCATCGACCTGCTCACCCGTTCGCTCGCCATCATGCGAGAAAAGTTCGCCCAGAGCGAAACCGCCATCGCCGAAACCGCCATCTCTTTGGGCGATGCCCAGGCCCAGTCCGGCCGCACCCAGGACGCCGTCGCCACCTACACCATCGTGCTGGACATCTTGTCCAAGAAGCTGCACAAGGACGACTGGCACATCGTCGGTGCCATGATCCGCAAACTCCGCGCCGCCGACCAGCTCCCCGCCGCCGAGCCGCTGCTGGTGAAGTTCATCGAAACCTCCCGCAACTCAGATGTTCCCGCGTCGGTGCGCGTCGTCGCCCTCAATGCCCTCGGCGAGATTCTCCAGATCCAGCACCGCTACCGCGAAGCCATCGCGCCCATGCGCGAAGCCCTCGATCTTTCCGAAGCTCTCCCCCCTATGTACGCCGAGTTTCGCTATGCCGCAGGCAACAACCTCGCATGGATTCTCTACAACGCCGGCGAACTCGCCGAGGCCAAACGCATCAGCGAGAAGTCCCTGGCCGACCGGCGCGCCGCGCTCCCGCCCGAACACCTCGACATCGCCTCGTCCTGCTATGTCGTCGGCAGTGTGCTGCTTGCGCAGGGCGACAACGCCGCCGCGGCGGAGTTGCTGCGGGAAAGCGTGCGGCTGCGCGAGGCGAAGTTGCCAGAGGCGGATGAGCGGGTGCGCGAGGCGCGGGTTGCGCTGGGGCGATGCACCCCACAAGGCAAGTAGCACCGCACGCACACCACTCAAATTCGTCCCACCAACTCGTGCCACCCAAATCCGTGCCACCGACTTTCGCCGCTCCGGTCGTACGTCGGTGCAGTTCACAGCCACTCCCCGTCTACCAACCACCCACTCCAACATCCATAACCCCTTCCTCCCCAAATACTTCCATCCATCTTTCCCCTCTCACACAATTCCCCTTGACAAAACCCAAATCATCCGTATATTCTCCAAACATGACCACCGTACCGACTCCAATCTTCACCCCTCACCCCGCCGCCGTGGATGCCCTCATCCACGACTTGGCCCGCCCGGATTTCTCATTCCTCGATCTCGCGGCCTCCCTCTATACCACCCCCGAGGCCCTCTCCCTCTGGATGACCCGACCCAGCATCCGCGACCGCCTCGCTGCGGCCGCCGACCTCATCACTTGGCGCACCCAGTTCGTCGCCACCCACTCGCTGACCGCCGCCCTCAACACCCTCACCCAAGTCTGCACCGACTTCTGCCGCGAAAACGCCGACCGCCGCGCTTCCCGCCAACCCGAGCCTTCAACCTCCGCCTCTTCCGACTCCGCCCGCCCCATCGACCCCGAACGCGCCGCCACCCTCGCCGCCCGCCGCGCCGAGTCCGCCCGTCGTGCCGCCACCACCATCATCCGCCTCTCCACCCTCCGCTCCATCGGTGCCCCCACCGCCCGCCCGCTCTCCCCCTCCTCCCCCGCCCCAGCGGCGGACGTGTCCGATCGCAGCAAGGACAGAGGGGGTGTGCCCCCCGTTACTCCCCTAACACCCCAACCTTCCGCACGCCGTTCTGAAATTTCAGATCTGAAATTCTCAAATCCTCCCTTCGCCACAACCCCTCTCGCCTCCGTCTCCTCTCCCAAAATCTCAAATCCAAAACGTCCCGTTCCCCCTTTCCCCTCCTGTCCTAATCCTGCTCCTAATCGTAATCCTAATCGTCCCCTGCCTTCTCTCCCCTCCCTCTCCTCCCTCTCCTCCCTCTCCCCCGTCTCCTCCGTCTCCTCCCTCCTCGATCTCGTCGGCTCCTCATCCTCCCGCACCTTCTCTCCACGCGATCCCTGGTCCTGACTCCAAATCACGACGCGAATCGCTGACATCTCCTCTCCGCGCCCACCGAGTCCTCCCCACCCTCCGCATTCATCCTCTTCGCTCAACCCACTCCCCACTTCTCCACCTCAAACTCACACCTCGTCACCATCTCCTCCTGCGCGCCTAGCACCACCGTCCCCGTCCCACGCACTCCCATCTTCGATTCGAGATTGATCGCATCGTTCACTTGACTCTGCGGCTCCACTGCCACAAACGCCAGCGGCGACGGATGCCGCGCATCCTCCGGCCGCGCGTGCGGGGTGTAGAGAATCCAGTGGCTGAGATTCGCGGAGGCGCGGATGCGGAGTTGCACGGCGCTGGAGGGCCAGTGCAGAACGGCGGTGTTGGCGTTTGATGATGCAAGCGCGCCGGGTTCGCCCGCGAACACGGCGTCTATGTGCTCGTCGGGGATTGAGCCGAGCACACGCAGCCGTCGCGTCAGATCATCGGGCGCGGCGGCGGCGATAGCGCAGCCATCCTTGAGCGGGTATCGGGCGGCGACTGGCATCGAAAGGTGCAAATCATCCGCGTCATCCCAGAGCCGGCGCGAAAAGTATGGGTGGTGGCCGACGCCGGTGGGGAAGGGTGAGGTGTCGAGGTTGCGAATGGAGAGATCGACTCGCAGGGTGCCGCCCGTGGGGGTGGGGGCGAGGGTATAGACGGCTTGCGAGGAAAAGGCCCATGGCCAGTTGGTGTCGGAGAAGTCGCGGCTGTCGAAGGTGAGCGTGGCCGCGAGTGCGGAATGGGAGAGGACCGTCCACGGACGTTTGCGAACATCGCCGTGCTGGGCCATGCCATCGGCGGTGTTGGTGCGGAGGACGTGATCGCGGCCGTTGAATGTGAAGCGGCCGGCGCGGATGCGGTTGACCCAAGGGAGCATGAAGAAGGAGGAGAGGAGGGAGGAGTTGGTCTCGTCGGGCGCGGCGCGGCGCATGAGCGGGAAGAAGAAACCGCTGGGGCCTTTCAGGGAGAAGTCGGCGATGCCCGCGCCGAGGTGCGGGGCGATGGAGAGGCGGAGGAGGTCGGTGGAGAGGGTGAGGACGGGCATGGGGGAGAATATGGCGAGCGCTGAGGGCGATTTGGGATCTTGAACCAACGCCCGTACATGATCAACGGTCGTTCGCGAGACTGGCTTCGATCCTGGAAGTGTTCGTTTCTCCAATCATCAGCAGCCAGTCATGGGGATCTCCTGTGAGCCACCATGGCAAGGTGAAGATGAGACCGGACTCGCCGGGGACCGCCATGCATGGGATCAACGGAGAGTTCAGTATTCCGAGTGGGAGATCGCGATTGTCGATGAGCAGATCGAACGCAAACACTTCTATCCCAGCGGTGAGTTCGGCCGGGAGTTTACGTCTTCGGCCCGGTCGATACGTTTCGTCCTTGAAGAGTTCATACACAAATCGTTCTGCGTCGGTCTGCGGCTCCGAAGCTTTGATCTCGTAGAGAAACCTGGCGAGTTCGACGAAGTAATCGTGGGCGACTTTTCGCGAGAATGTGCCGATGACCAGCCCGGGCGCGATGACATTCTTGAGCCGCTTCAACTGTCCATCGCACATCAGAACGTACGAGGAGATCGGCTCGCATCGTCGCGCCGCCTGAAACGTTGCCTCGTATCTGCTGGACGCTCTGGAATATCGGATCCATCTTGCAATGAGGATGCCGAGCGCTGCGGGAATGCCGACGATGGTCAGGCAAAGAACTCCCGCCAACGCAATCGAAATCCACGGAACGCCCACGCCATATGATCGCTTCATCGCATCGCTGCGAAAATGCCGCAGGAAGCCCACCTTCATTCCGTGGCGATAGGAATCGCCCTTGGCGGGCGCTATGGGCGCGGCGCTCATCCGGCCCCCTTCGCCGCTTCTTTCGCCCAGGTGTCCTTCAGCGTCACCGTGCGATTCCACACCTGTCGTGTGCCGGTGGAGTCGGGGTCGAGGGTGAAGTAGCCGAGGCGTTCGAACTGCACGCGCGGGGCGCGGTAGTGGCCGGGGGTGAAGCCGTCGGCGGTGTCGGACTCATACTTCAGCGCATCCAGCGCGGGTTCGAGGTGGGCTTCGATTACTTCGAGGGAGTGTGTGTTGAAGTCGTCCATGTAGTTGCCAGCTGGCGCGGCATCGGAGGAAGACACGGGCGAGGACGCCCGTGCCACAGACTTGCCGGGTTCTTCGGTCTTGAAGAGGCGATCAAAGAGACGGACTTCGGCTTTGACGGAGTGGGTCGCGCTGACCCAGTGCATGGTGCCCTTGACCTTGCGCGGCGGTTCGCCATTCGGGCCTGGGGGGCAATCTCCGCCGCGGGTGGCGGGGTCGTAGGTGCAGCGGACGGCGGTGATGTTGCCCGCCGCGTCTTTGTCCACGCCGACGCACTTGAGGAAGTAGGCCCAGCGGAAGCGGACTTCCTGGCCGGGCGTGAGGCGGAAGAACTTCTTGGCGGGGACTTCCATGAAGTCCTCACGCTCGATGTACAGCTCGCGCGTGAACGGCACCTTGCGGCTGCCCGCTGCTGGATCCTCCGGGTTGTTCACGCAGTCGAGCAGTTCGACCTTGCCCTCGGGATAGTTCTCGATGATGACCTTGATGGGGCGGAGCACGGCCATGTAGCGCGGAGCGACCTTGTTGAGGTGAGCGCGCACGGCGTTCTCGAGGCGGCCGATGTCGATGAGGGACTCGGTCTTGGTGGCGCCGAGCTCTTCGCAGAAGTCGCGGATGGCTGCGGGTGTGTAGCCACGGCGGCGGATGCCGGCGATGGTCGGCATGCGCGGATCGTCCCAGCCGGTGACGACCTTGTCCTGCACCATCTTCAGCAGGTTGCGCTTGGAGAGGATGGTGTAGGTGGGGATGAGTTTGGCGAACTCGATCTGCTGGGAGTGCCAGATGGGAGTTCCGTAGGGGCTCGGGGTGACCCGCCGCTCCGCAGCGGTTGCTGGGTCGTCGGGAATCCCGCCGCGGAGCGGCGGACCACCCAAGCGGCCCTCGTTGATGGCGTCGATGAACCAGTCGTAGAGCGGGCGGTGGTTCTCGAACTCCAGCGTGCAGATGGAGTGGGTGATGCCTTCGAGCGAGTCCTCGATGCCGTGGGCCCAGTCGTACATGGGATAGATGCACCACTTGTCGCCGGTGTTGTGGTGCGGGGCGTGCATGATGCGGTACATCATCGGGTCGCGCAGGTTGAAGTTCGGGCTGGCGAGGTCGATCTTGGCGCGCAGCGTCATCGAACCATCGGCGTGCTTGCCGAGTTTCATCTCGCGGAAGAGTTTCATGGACTCGGCGATCGGGCGATCGCGGAAGGGGGAGGTGGCGGGGATGCTGGGCGTGCCGCGGCGCTTGGAGACTTCCTCGCCGGAGAGCTCGCAAACGTAGGCCTTGCCCTTGTTGATGAGCTCCTTGGCGAACTCGTACATCTGGTCGAAGTAGTCGGAGGCCCAGAAGACCCCCCCACCGCCGCCGGTGGATTCGCCCCAACTTGGATTCTCGTAGTCGGCACCGAGCCACTTGACGTCGCGTTTGATGGCTTCGACGTATTCCATCTCCTCCTTGGTGGGGTTGGTGTCGTCGAAGCGCAGGTTGAACTTGCCGTCGTACTTGGCGGCGAGTCCGGAGTTGAGCA
>JAYVRG010000083.1:0-18299 GCA_043776515.1 Phycisphaerales bacterium | reverse complement strand
GATCACCTTGAAGGGTTTCCCGGTGACGCGCTGCACCGAGTCGATGATCTGCCGGACCGAAAGCCCCTTGCCGATGCCAAGATTATAGATGCGATGCTCGCCGGGCTTCAGCGCGACCATGACGGTGACGTGGGCGTCGATGAGGTCTTCGACGTGGACGTAGTCGCGGATGCAGGTGCCGTCTGGGGTCGGGTAGTCGGTGCCGTGGATGCTCAGATGGTCGCGCTGGCCGAGCGCGGCTTGCAGGCAGACGGGGATAAGGTGCGTCTCCGGCTCGTGATGCTCGCCGATCAGGCCGGTGCGGTCGCTGCCCGCGACGTTGAAGTAGCGCAGCGCGGCCCACGAGAACGGTCGCTTGTCGCGCCCCGCCGACCACGCCTGCGCGGAGAAATCGCGGAGCATGTGCTCGCAGTAGAGCTTCGACCAGCCGTAGGGATTCACCGGCGACTGCGGACAGGTTTCGGGGATCGGGATGTATTGCTTGGCGGGCTCGCCATAGGAAGCGCAGGTCGAGGAAAAGACCATGCGCTCGACGCCTCCTGCGGCGCGGGTATCGCTCCAACTCTGCTCGATGGCTTCCAAGAGCGAGAGCGTCGCGGCGGTGTTGTTGCGGTAGTAGCGCAGTGGCTGGCTGACGCTCTCTCCGACATATGCCATTGCGGCGAAGTGCAGGACGGTTTTCACTTTGTGGTCGATGAGGAGCTTGGCGACCAGATCGCGGTCGCCGACATCGGCGCGGATGAAGGTGAGGCGGCCGCCCGCGACGGTTTGCAGCGCGTCGATGGCCTGGGCGTGGCCGCGGAAGAGGTTGTCCAGCGCGACGACGCGCTGGCCGTCGCGCAGCAGACGCTGCACGGCGTGCGACCCGATGTACCCCGCTCCGCCTGTGACCAGAACCGACATGCTGCGCTCCAAAGAGGAAGAACGAAACAGGACCGAATAACAATCGACCGATCAACGGTATCGACCGTTGCGGGCCGAGACTCGTATCCGTTGACAAACCGCTGCGAAGATTACGGGGTGGCGGCGGCCTTTGTTCGCGTGGAAAGCCAGCCGCCGAGGCGTTGTGCGGGGCGATTGGCGACGTACCAGAGCAACCATGTGCCGACGACGATCATGGCGATGCTGAGCCACTGGCCGCGGGAGAGGCCGAGGATGCGCTGCACGGTGAGCTGGGCATCCGGAAGCCGGATGAACTCGGTGAGAATGCGGAGAATCCCGTAGAGAACGAAGAACGTGGCGATGATGACGCCGGGCTTGCGCGGGCGCGCCCAGATGATCCAGAGGACCAGCCCCACGATGATCCCTTCGGCGAGCGCTTGCAGGAGTTGGCTGGGATAGCGAGCCGAGATGAGCGGCTTGAGCTGGTTCGCGTAGTTCCAACCCTCGCGGGCGAGTTTGCGGAGCCCGTCTCGCGGGTCGCCGTCTCGTGCGATCGATGAGGCGAGACGCAGGATTTGATTCCACTGCTCGGGCGTCTGCTGCAAGTGTTCGCCGGGCGAGATGATTCGCGTCGCCTTGTCGTAGTGCGCGAGATCAAGTTCCTGCGGATACTGCACGGACCACCACGGGCCCGGCTCGCCGGTCGGTGCGGCGAACCTGCCGAGGAGTTCGCCGTTCACAAAGTTGGCGATGCGCCCGAAGAAGACACCTGCGGGGGCGACGAGCGTGAAGACATCGAGCACATGCAAAACCGGCACGCGCCCGACGACGCGGCCCTTCTCATCCTTGAAGCCGCGGCTAACGCGATAGCAGGCGAGGGTCATGCCAATCATCGCGCCGTGGCTGGCCATTCCGCCTTCGTTGATCGCGAGCACGCCCCACCACGGTGCGTGGTCCAGCCATTGTGCGAAGAGCGATGGGTCGTAAAACGCGGCGTATCCAAGCCGCCCACCAATGAGCGTGCCGCCGATGAGCCAGAGCAGCGCATCGCCGACGCGATCAACGGGAATGAGCGAGAGGCCGCGTTTGGACATGGCGCGGAGCGCGATGAACGCTACGACGAAGCCCGCGAGATAGGCGAGGCCGTACCAGCGGATGCCGAACTCCGAGCCGAGGCGGAGAGCGAAGGGGCTGAGGGTGTGGAACCAAGCGAGGGTCATATGGTCTGTGGCACGGGCGTCCCGCCCGTGTTCTTTCTTGCGTGGCATGGGCTTTCCAGCCCATGTTCCGGCGGCTTACGCCGCTCGGCTCTGATGTGGCACGGGCTTCCAGCCCGTGTTCCTATCGCGCATCAATCCCAAAGAAGGTACGTGTGTTGAAGTTGAGTTGCTCGTGAAACTCCTCGAACGGAACTCCCCGCAGGTCGGCGAGTGCGCGTGCGGTGTCGGCGGTATATGCGGGCAGGCAGGGTCGCTTGCCGCGGTGGGGGATGGGGGAGAGGAAGGGGGCATCGGTCTCGACCATGATGCGATTGGCGGGGAGCATGGCCGCGGCTTCGCGGACTTCGGGTGCGTTTGGATACGTGACGACGCCGGTGAAGCTGACGAACGCGCCGAAGTCGAGAACCATGCGCATGTCGGCGGGGCCGCCGGTGAAGCAGTGGAAGACGAAGCGGTTCGCGGGGATCGAGGTCCGCTTGAGGATCGGGAGCAGGTCGTCGAATGCCTCGCGGCAGTGGATCACGACGGGCAGGCCGCGCGACTTAGCGATGCCGCCGGGGCGATCGTGATTGACGGACTCGATGAACGCGAGTTGCTCATCGAGGACGCGGCGTTGGATGTCGGCGGCGGGTTTGGGATAGTGATTGTCCAACCCGAGTTCGCCCCATGCAACGCACTTAGGATGGGTGGCGACACGCTTGAGGTTGTCCCAGATATGGACATTTCCAGCGCGTCCGGCGGCGCGGCTGTCGCCGACATCGGAATACAGGGGATGCACGCCCGCGGTACACCAGACGCGATCGTGGGATTGCGCGATGTGCAGGGCGTCGAGGCAATCAAGCGTGGTAGTGCTGATGGTGATGCACCCGGAAACACCGGCCGCGGCGGCGCCGGCGAGGGTCTGGCCGAGCTTTCCCTCGAAATCCGGGAAGGTGAGATGGCAATGGGTGTCGATCACGAGGAAGAATAGCGGAGATGGGGGCGGCATCCTCCGCTTGCGCGGAGGGCTCGTATTGTTCTCCATGAACCGAACCACCCGCTGGCTGCTTGGAAGCTTGTTTGCTGTGCTGTTTGCGCTGCCGCTGGCCCGCGCTCATGGTGGAGGGGATGACAACGCGCCGGAGGAGCATTGGTTTGTGGTTGAGATGCAAGGGCAGCGCTGCGGGCACATGCACGCTCAGACCCGCAAGGAGGGGGATCGGTTCATTTCATCGAGCGAAATGCGGCTGGAGATCAAGCGTGGGCAGATACGAATGCCGATCATAGTAGCGACAGAGTTTGTGGAGACGGCGGATGCCAAACCGGTGCGGATGAAGTCAGAGACCAAACTCGGCGCGCTGCCATCAGTAGACGAATATGTGTTCAAGCCGGATGGCGTGGATGTGAAGCACACGACGGCGGGCAACACACGCACCGAGCATGTCGCAGCTCCCGAGGGCGAGTGGCTGACGCCCATGGCGATGGAGCGCGAGATCGCCAGCAAGATCGCCGATGGCGCGAAGGAGATCAAGGTTCGATACGTGGAGCCGTCGGCTGGATTGAAGGCCGCAACCACGACCATGACGCTGCTGGAGCGATCGCCGCTGGAGGTGATCGGAAAGACGGTTCCATCCATCAAGTGGACATCCAAGAACGAGATGGTTCCGAATGCGAACTCGATTGAATACACCGACGAGCGCGGCTCGCCGCTGCGGAGCGATACGGACATCGGCGGCATCAAGATCATTCTCATTCGCGCCGACAAGGCGCTCGCGCTGAGCAAGACCAATCCGCCGGAACTGCTCGAATCCACGTTCATCAAGCCGGACAAGCAGATTCCCAATGCCCGCGAGAGCAAGCGCGCAACGTTCCTGGTGCGTTCCGGCGATGCCCCGATCGGCACGTGGCCCACGGCTGGTGTGCAGACGGCGACGCTGGTGAACGAGCACGCGGTGCGCATCGTGACCGACGCGACCGGGTCGTCGCCCTGCACCAAGCAGGAGCAGGAAAGCGACGAGTATCGCAAGCCATCCACCATGATCGGCTCTGATGACTCGAAGGTGCGAGAGTTGACAGAGGGCGTGGTGAAGAAGCTGGATCGTGCGGATGACGGCGCGCGAGCCGAGGCCATGCGGCAGTTTGTGTATCAGTACATCAGCAAGAAATCGTTTGATGTGGGCTTTGCGTCCGCCGCGGAAACGGCACGCACACGCTGCGGGGACTGCACGGAGCACGCTGTGCTGCTGTGCGCGATGCTCCGCGCCAACAAGATTCCCGCTCGCTGCGTTTCCGGTCTGGTGTATGCGGATGGGATTGCGAAAGACGGCTCCGGCGCGCTGGGCTACCACATGTGGACGCAGGCGATGGTGGAGGATCATCGCGCCGGGAATGTGGCGGGTATGAAGTGGATCGACCTGGATGCCGCGCTCTCGCCGACGCAGCGGATCGACGCGACACATCTGGCGATTCGCACGCTCGGGCTTGCGGACGGCCAGACCATGAACGACCTGATGGACATTCTCCCGACGCTGGGCAAGCTGAAGGTGACTGTGGAGAAGGTTGAGTGAGCAACTCCGATATCACTGTTCCGAGCGATTTGCCCCGGCTTCCCGCGCGCCCGCGCGATGGGCACAAGGGGACGTTTGGCACCGTCGCCGTGATCGGCGGCTGCTGCGCCGGCGAGACCCGCATGGTCGGCGCGCCCGCGCTCACGGCGACGGCCGCGCTGCGCTCCGGCGCTGGCCTTGCCAAGCTGCTGATGCCCGAGCCGATTCTGACCGCCGGGCTGACAATCTGCGCGAGCGCCACGGGTATTCCGCTCGTGGTGGATTCGGAGACGGGCGAGATTGTGGGACATCACGCGGCTCAGGCGATCGACGAGCTATTGGCGCACAAGAACGCGGATGCGATCGCCATCGGGCCGGGCATGGGCACATCCGATGGCGCGAAGGCCGCCACGTTGCGGGTGATTCAGCAGGAGCAGGTCGCGGCTGTGGTTGATGCGGATGCGTTGAACTGTCTGAGCGTGATGCCGGACCTTTTTCGCGATTTCCACGCCACGGCGGTGCTGACGCCGCATCCTGGGGAGTTCAAGCGGCTGTGCGTGGGGCTGGGGCTGAAGGGCGATCTTGGGCTGGCGCAGTCGCGCGGGCGTGCCTGCGAGCAACTCGCGCAACGGCTTGGGCGCATCGTGGTGCTCAAGGGTTCGGGGACCGTCGTCTCCGACGGCCTCCGAACATGGACCTGCCCGAGTGGACATGCCGCGCTCGCGACAGGCGGCACCGGCGATGTGCTCTCGGGCGTGATCGCGGGGCTGATCGCCCAGTTCTGTCCGACGCCGCAGATGATGCTGATGAGGGCCAAGGTGCCTGCGATGCCTGCCGATCCTTTGCGACCGCTCGATTTGTATGACGCAGCGCGGGTGGCGGTGTGGGTGCATGGCGCGGCCGGAGAGCACTGGGCGAAGTCGCGCGGTGCGAGTGGGGGGCTGCTGGCGATAGAGGTGGCGGAGCAGGTGCCCGCGATTGTGGAACTGCTGCGGGTACCTGCGTGACAGAACAACACGCTCGGGATGAGCGTGTGCTTGGAGAGTCCGGCACGAATCCAAGTTAGAATTGGCGCGTCAATCCACGGGATTCGCTCGCCCCCCACCAGACTCGCTCATCCCGGGCGTGTATCGCTGAGCGAACTACTGCAACTGCCGCGGCCCGGCACTGGCCACGAGCCGGATGGTCGGCGCGTCGTTGCCGACTCCGATCCGCATGGCCGCGTCGTCGTTGGGCGCGACGGTCAGATCCATGGTGGCCTTCATCAGGCGCGGCCCGGGCTCATATTGCAGAATGAATGCCACCTCGGTGACGGACTTGAGTAGCGGGCGCTCCTGGATGACCGTGCCGGCGGTCACATCCGTGAGTTTGTACCAGAGCTCGAACTGGCCGGCGGTCGCGCCGTTGCGGCGTTCGATGCGGGTGATGCGATTCAGCCCGGCGGCGCGGTCGGAATCCGCGATGAACTCCATGAAGTTGCTGGTGAGCGGGTTCTGGGTGTTGTCCAGCACATCCGCGGGGACCGGCCCGAACTGCGAGCCGGTGCGGATCATCGCGAGCACGCGATGGACCACGATCCGCGAGACGACGTGGGTGCTGGCGGATTCGGTGGTGTGCTTGTAGCCGCGCCAGGAGGCGTCGAAGGCCTGGAGCGTGGCGGCCAGAAGGGTGACGCTGATGGTGAGGGCGACGAGGAGTTCAACGATGCTGAAGCCCGGCCGAAAGTGACGGAGTGACGGAGTGACGGAGTGACGAAGTGATATCACACCCCGCGCCATTCCCCGCCTTTGCTTCGTCACTTCGTCACTATGCAACTTCGTCACTTCGGTTCCCATCACTTACCCTCCTTGTACGTCATCGAGAGCGCGACCGAGCTGAGCGGCAGCGGGATGCCGTCGGGCATCGGGATGTCGGGGTTATAGTTCACTTCTACACGCCCGTAGCCGTAGAACGGAATCGGCGTGGAGCCGGGGGGCTGGGGCTGGCTGGAATCCACATCCGGGATGCCGTCACCGTCCGTGTCGTAGCCGACGCAGCGCCTGCCATTGACGATTGGGAGCGTGCTGGGGTCCACGGATTCGCCGTCACCGTCGTTGGTTCCAAAGTAGCCGAGCGTACAGTTGAAGTTGGCGGGGTTGCCGACCGCGCTGCCGTTCTGCATCATCGGGCCAGCGCCATACACGGGCGCGAAGGTCAGGAAGAGCGCGCCGTCCACACGGGCGTTGCCGCGGATGTCCAGCACGCCCGCGACGATGGAGCCGCGGAGCTGCACGTTCTGGGCGACGGGCGCGTTGCCGCCGGTGTAGGCGTCGGTCGGCGCATCAAATGAGCCAACATCCACCGAGTAGTTGGGCATCATCAGTGAGGACTTGTTGATCTCGGGCATGTCGCTGGCGTTCGGGTTTGCGGCGGGGCTGGCGTCTGTCGGGTTGGTGGTGGTGAAGCGGGTGGAGCCCGTGAACTGCAACTTGTTGCGGATGTTGGTGTACGCCGTCGGGGTATCGCCGACGACGGAGCCGACGATCAGGCAGTCGTGGAAGCGGATGTTGTTGGAGTAGAGCTTGGTGTTGCGGCTGGCACCGGTCATGGTGGTGCCGCTGATGACTGGCGGATCGGGGAACGAGGTGTAGTTCGATGGACCGTCGGTGACGTTGCCGCTGGTGTAGCGGAGGAAGTCGCTCTTGTCCAGCGCGTTGGTGTTGTAGACGGGCGCGGATTGGCCGGAGGGAATGTTCATCTGGCCGTAGAGCGACCAGTTGGTGTGCGTGTTGTTGGCGTATGAGCGGACATAGGTCACGCCGATGAAGGTGCAGTTCACGAACAGCGCGTTGGTACCGCTGGGGATCTGCACGTTCTTGAAGGTCATGTTCTGATAGCGCGGGCGGACATAGAAGTCCGCGAAGGAGGGGCTGTTGAATGGCATACGCTCCCAGATGTGCTGACCGATCTTGGAGACCACGTAGCTGTCGGCCAGGTCGGGGCGGAAGTACATGGGGCGCGTCAGATTGCTCGCGGCTTCGGTGTACGTAGCCAGACCGCTGGCGGAGATGCCCAGGTTCGTGGCGGCCTGCGTGTTGAATGCCGAGCCGCTGGCGATGGCTTTGAGCGGAGCGCCCGCGCCGGCGAAGGAGGTCTCATCCAGCGCGGGAAGCTCGGCATCGGATGCGCCGAACCGGGTCGCCGAATCACCCGCGGGGGGAACGAACGGGCCTTGGAGGAGATCGGAGTATGACCCGCCGCGGGCGCTGGCCCACGCGCTGGAGGTGGTCTTGTAGATCATGCGCCCGCGCACCTTGGCGTACTGGTCCTTGTAGTTCAGCACGCCGTCGCGCCAGCCCAGGGTGCGATCACCCATGTCCAGCGGCGAGCTGAGGGCCACGATGCGGTTGTTGTCCTGCGGGTTGGCATAGCCGTACACGCCGTTGCGGTTGCGATCCGGCAAGGCGTTGTCCAGCAGCAGCGCGAGGTCATCGTCGGCGGTGAACTCCGGCGTGCGGCCCGCGTTCACGGTGCCAGCAGTGAGCAGCGTGGAGAGCACCACATCGCCGTCGTGGTTGGTGTCGTAGTGGTTTATGAAGATGTCGAACTCATCGACGTAGCCGTCGCGCGTTGCATCGGAGAACGAGCCCGCGGCCCAGCCGTTGGCGGTCATTTCGGTGGCGCCCGGGAGGCCCTGGCTCTCGATGGGGTGGTTGATGCGGAGCCGGTTGTCTCCATCGATGTCGTACTGCTTGCAGCCCAGGCGGAAGCGCGCGAGCTTGGCGTCCAGCGAAGAGTTGAGCTTGTCGAAGTCACTCTTGGCCTGGATCGGGTCGCCGTTCACGCGTGAGACATCGGTGTATCGCGCGCCCAGTGAGCCGTTGACGATCACGTTCTTGCCGAGCATGATGCGGCTGGGGCTGAGCATCGCGTGCTTGGGACGCTTGGCGATGCGAACATCCGTCTGGATCGTCCGTCCAACGAGCTTTGCCTGCGCATCGGTGGATGTACCGCGATAGAGATATCCCGAGCCGGAGGTGCCGACGCTCGAGTATCCCGTCACGATGATGCGAACGTCCGTGCCGTTGGCCAGCGGGGCATAGGTGATCTGATACGCGCCGGCCTTCGCGCCCGCCACGCTCATGTCCGTGTCCAGCCCGATGAGCGCGGTGCGCACCCAGCCGGTGGACTTATACACCGCGGTATCCACGCCCGAGGGCGCGAAGGTGCCCGAGGATGTCGGGAATCCGGAGGCGAGCACGAGGTTCTGGTCCGCTGAGTGCGAGCTGACGAGGGCATCCATCACGCCGCGCACGACCATCGAGTCGATGCGCCCGTTCTTGGCGGCGATCACGTTGACAGAGCCGTCGCCGGAGTTGGTCGTGCCCGTCCAGAGCCGGTTGCCAAAGCCCGCGTCCACGGTGCCCTTGCTGACGACGAAGCGCGAGACGGCATCCGCGAACTGCTGCTGCGCGATGGCGAGGCCGGTCTCGGCCGCGCTCATGGCTTTGACAACATGCAGGTGCGTGGACGCGGTGCGCAGGTTGCCCTGGCTGGCGATGGCCATGGCCACGGAAAGCGAGCCGAACATGACCAGGAACATCATGGCGAGAATGCTGGCCACGCCGCGCCGGGAAAGCTTATTGGGCTTGCTGGGCGAATCGCCGCGCCGTCGCCGGCGCAGCGTCGGCGCAAGAGGCGAGAGCGATCGAACGGACTTGGTAAACATGCGGGCAACCACGGTCAAGCTCCTCGGGCCTCTCCGAAGAAACGAAACAGAACAACTAAGGAACGATCCAGCTCACGGTCCCCATATTGATGTTGGTAGAATCAAACGGACCTCGATAGTTCACGGTCACGGTGACGCGCACCGGGAACTGGTCGATCGCCAGTCCCTTGAAGCCGGTCGCCGCGTCCGCCGGGAGCGTGGCGTTGTTGACATAGGTGTGCGAGTTGTTGAAGGGATCGACCTTGACGACGCTGACCGTCTGCGACCACCCTTGCAGGGGCATGGGCGCGTTGGCGCTGGTCATGCGGACATTGCCGTTGCCGTCCACATCCGGGATCGTGGTGCCGAAGGCGTCGATCGGGCCGGGCAGATTGCCGTCGGCCCAGCCAACGCTGCCGCTGGAGGCGAAGGTCATGCCGTCAAACGCTGTGATATACGCGAAATCCTGGGCGTTCGCGTCGCTGGTACGCGGCCCCCAGCCGCGCAGGGCTCCGGTGCCATCCACATACAACCCGTTCACCGGATCGTGCTTGGGGAGGCGGCGGGTCATCTCGCGGATCTCGTTGGCGAGATAGTTCGCGGTCGCGGTTTGCGTGGACCAGGCGTTGGAAGCGAGAAACGCGGCCTGAGAATCAACCAGCGCCAGCACGCCGACCCCGATGATGACAGTGGCCAGCGCGGTCTCGATGAGCGTGAAGCCGTGGCGGCGGTGATGGTGGCGCACGATGCGCCGCTGCGCGAAGGCGCGGGTCGGTCGTTGGAGTGTTCGTGCATGATCCATGGGCGAACTCGCGGAATGGGGCGGTGCGAAAAAGAACAACAGTTCCGATATCGGATATGCAATTCAGCCCCGCGAGCGGCAAGGTCCGCAAGCGCGAGATGCCCACAGACCGCAGCCCGTGCAGCCCGGATATCCGGCCAGAGCGCACAGAGCGCACCGGCCGAATCCGCGGAATCGAAATGAGTTACTTGACCAGCGAGCTCATCTTGAAGATCGGCAGGATGATTGCCATCGCGATGAAGCCGACGACCGAACCCATGAGGATGATCATGATCGGTTCGATCATGCTGGTCACGGCCTTGATCTTCTCGCGGAGCTGTTTCTGGTAGTACGCGGAGATCTCGTCGAGCACCTCGCCCAGCTTGCCGGACTCCTCGCCCGCCGAGATCATCTGGCTCACCGCCCGCGGGAGCAGATTGGTTTTCTGCAAGGGAGTGGCGATCTTCTTGCCCTGCTTCACGCTGGAGTACACCGTGCGCCACATCGCGCGGTACATGCGGTTGCCGGAGATATCACCGGTGATCGCCAGCGTGTCCAGCATGGGCACGCCCGCGTTGATGAGCTGCCCCATGGTGTGCAAGGAGCGGCCGATGTACAGCGCGCGGAACATGCTGCGAACGATCGGGATCGTCAGACGCATCCGATCAAACCACCACCCGCCGACCTCGGTCTTCGAGACCGCGACCAGCGAGCCGATAATCAGAACGATCCCGCCCACGACGAAGTACCAGTCCGACACCATGAAGTCCGAGAGCGCCATAAGAAACTTGGTCGCCCATGGCAGAACCTCTTCCTTGCCCTGGAAGACGGCGCGAAACTTGGGCAGCACGAACGTCAGCAGGAAGATGGTCACGCTCACGGCCATGGTGCCGATCACGCCGGGATAGATGGAAGCACCGATGACCATCTTGCGGGTGTCGATCTCCTGGGCGATGTACCCGGAGATGCGGTCGAGCATCTTCGCGAACGAGCCGGACATTTCCGAGGCCCGCGTCATGTTGATATACAGCGGGCCGAAGAGCTTGGGATGGCGTGCGAGCGCTTCAGAGAACTGCTTGCCGCTCTCCACATCCGTCTTCAGACCCAGAATGATCTTCTTGAATAGCGGATGTTCCGTCTGATCCGCGATGCCGTCCAGCGCGGCCCGCAGGTTGATACCCGCACGGATCATGACGGCGAGCTGCGTGGTGAACTCCAGCACATGCCGCTGCCGCGGCTTGCCGGCGTTCAGCTCCGCGAGTTTGGCCATGAACCCCGCCGCAGTGCCGGCGGCCAGCACCGGCGCGACGCTCACTACGCGGTGCCCCTGGTTGCGCAGCACGCTGGCGGCCGTCGCCACCGAGTCCGAGGCGATCACGCCGACTTGCATGTCGCCGGCGGTGGTCTTTACTTGATAGCGATAGTTGGGCATGGGGTTGGCGGATGGGATCTTGGGTTCGAGGGATCAAGGGATCGTGGGCAATCCGAAGTCCTGTTTGCCAGCAAGCTCTTGCCGCGTGCTCCTCAAAGTGGTCTGTTGTGGTACTCAAACTCGATGCAGGGATGCCGGGATCCCTGTATCCCATGATCCCATGATCCCATGATCCCTGGATCCCATGATCCCTTCGCTTACGCCACCAGCATCCGCTCCAGCTTGTCCGGATACGCCGCCTGTGCGATCGCATCCTCGCGGCTGACCATGCCGTTGAAGTAGAGTTCGGCGATGGCGGTGTCCAGCGAGCACATGCCCAGGGCGCGGTTGGTCTCGATCACGTTGGGGATCTCGAAGCTGCGGTTCTCGCGGATCAGGTTGCGGACCGCGGGCGTGCAGAGCAGCACCTCTACGGCGGGCACCATGCCCGGCTTATCGATGCGGCTGAACAGAGTCTGGCTCACCACCGCCTGCAGCGTGTTGGCGAGCATGGATCGAATCTGGTTCTGCTGTCCGGCTGGATACATATCGATGATGCGTTCCACCGTCTGCGAGGCGTTCACGGTGTGCAGGGTAGAAAGGACCAAGTGGCCGGTTTCGGCGGCGGAGATCGCCAGCGCGGTGGTCTCTAGGTCGCGCATTTCGCCCACCAGCACGATGTCCGGGTCCTGACGCAGAGCGTGCTTGAGCCCCGAGGCGAAGCTGGGCATGTCCGCGCCCAGTTCGCGCTGCTCGATCAGGCAGCGGTTGGACGTGAAGGCGTATTCAACGGGGTCTTCCAGCGTGATGATGTGCTTGCGGTAGCGCTCGTTCATCGCCTGGATCATGGCCGCCAGCGTGGTGGACTTACCCGAGCCGGTGTCGCCGGTCACGAGCACCAGGCCGCGCGGCAGATACGTCAGACGGGCGATGACTTCCGGCAGGTTCAGCGCTGCCAGCGGCGGCACTTTGGTCTTGATCGAACGCATCGCGATGCCGGCGCAGCCGCGCTGCATGTGCGCGTTCACGCGGTAGCGAGCCAGCCCCGGCGCGGCGTACGAGAAGTCGCTGTCCTTGATCTGGTCAAACTTGGCGAACGCCTCCTTGCTGGCCATGTGCTCCACGAACGAGCGCACCAGCTCCGGCGTCAGCACCGGATACTCCATCGGCACCATGACCTGGTGGACGCGCATCATCGGAACGTGCCCGGTGACAAGGTGGACGTCCGACGCGTCGCTCTCGTGGCCCGCCTTGAGCAGCTCGAGCAGCTTGATTCCGGCCTCTGTCTTGGGCTTTTCTGCGTTCAAGTGCGGCGCGGGCGCGGTGCCGATCGGGCCGTCCCTATCGGGAACATTGCGGGCGCTGGAGGAGTTGCCGGAGGACGGTGTGTTGGGGATGATCGCCATAGCCGCGAAGATCGGACTTCGGACTTTGCGTGTTGACCCGGGAAGGGGCGCAGGCACTAAGCCCCCGCGCGTCGTGCGCGGCATGAATCAACCAGACGTTACAGACCGCACACCTTCTCTCACGCGCGTGTTATCGGGTCGTCGCGGGGCGTCGCCGCCGCGCTCCGATAACCATGCCCGCGGCCAGCACCCCGGCCGCCCCCGGTGCCGGAATCGCCGTGATGTTGTCAATGCCGACCATTCCGTTCACGGTGGTGCCGCCGGAGGAGGGCGTCCCATCGTCGTGCCGGAACATGATCTGGTTGACGCTCCCGACGACATCCGCATACGCCCCGGTGCCGAGCACGCGGGTCAGAGAAGTCTGCGAAACCGGAAACGTGAGATGCTGCCACCCCGAGCCCGGCGCAATCGAGATGCCGGTGGTGGAGGTGAAGCGCGTGCCTAGACCGAAGATCACCAAGCGCATGTTCAGCGTCGTTGTCCCCATGTTCCGCAGATCAACGGTGAACCCGGTCACGCCCTCGGCGATGTAGTTTCCGTTCCAGCGCGTCTCGGAGTTGTGGATCGCCAGGTGGCTGCCGGAGCCGGCTGTGTTGCCGTTGGTCTGCACGGTGAGGAAGCGGTCCGCCGCGCCGCCGACGCCGTTGCCGACGTTGGCGGTGATGGTTCCGCCGTACCAGTCGTTCACGGTGCCGGATTGAAAGTCATCCTTCGTTCCGACAATGCCCGCCCGCGCATGGGTGACAAGGCCCGAAGTGGCGAGAGCAACTGCGAGCATTCCGATACGGCAACGAAGTGATGGCATGGAGATCGCGTCCTAGCTGATCTCTCGCTCGCTCCGGGTGGGGGTAATGCCTGAATGGGGCCGAGAACAGCATACCGCATGTGGGGCCGAAAACCAGCGATGTATTCGGGATGCGGGGTTGCCCAGATTCACGCTACAAACGAAAACCCCCGGCAGTGCCGGGTGTTCTGATGATCTGCGTTGATTGCGACTCTGGCCGCACTCACCCCTTCATCTTCTCCGCCTTCTTCCGTGCATCATCCAGAGTGCCGACGTACATGAACGCGCCCTCGGGGAGTTCGTCGCCTTCGCCGTTGCAGAGCCGCTCGAAGGAGTCGATGGTCGCTTCCAGCGAGCTGGTGACGCCGGGGAAGCCGGTGAAGACTTCGGCGACGTAGAAGGGCTGCGAGAGGAATCGCTCGATCTTGCGGGCGCGGTTGACGGTCTTCTTGTCCTCTTCGGAAAGCTCATCCACGCCGAGGATGGCGATGATGTCCTGGAGTTCCTTGTACCGCTGCAGGATCATCTGCACGCGCCGGCTCACGGCGTAGTGGCGCTGGCCGACGATGTCCGCGCTCAGAATGCGCGAGGTGGAGGTCAGCGGGTCCACGGCCGGGAAGATGCCCTTCTCGGCGATGCCGCGGGCCAGCGCGACATACGCGTCCAGGTGGCTGAAGGCCGTGGCGGGCGCGGGGTCGGTGTAATCGTCGGCGGGCACGTAGATCGCCTGCACCGAGGTGATGGCGCCCTTGTTGGTGGAGGTGATGCGCTCCTGCAACTCGCCCATCTCCGTGCTCAGCGTCGGCTGATATCCCACCGCGCTGGGCATACGCCCCAGCAGAGCGGACACTTCCGAGCCCGCCTGTGTGAAGCGGAAGATGTTGTCCACGAACATCAGGGTTTCTTTGCCCGACTCATCGCGGAAGTTCTCGGCCATGGTCAGCGCGGTGAGCGCGACGCGGAGACGAGCGCCCGGCGGCTCGTTCATCTGCCCGAACACCATCGCCACCTTGTCGAGCACATGGCACTTCTTGCCCGTCGAGTCGATGTATTCCGCCTCGGCCATTTCCCGCCAGAGGTCGTTGCCCTCGCGGGTGCGCTCGCCGACTCCGGCGAACACCGAATAGCCGCCGAAGTTACGGGCCACGCGGGCGATGATCTCCTGGATGATGACGGTCTTGCCGACGCCGGCGCCGCCGAACAGGCCGATCTTGCCGCCACGCACGAACGGGCAGAGCAGGTCGATGACCTTGATGCCCGTCTCGAGGATTTCCGTGTTGGGGTTCAGCTCGCTGAACTCCGGCGGCTGCCGGTGGATCGGCATCCGCTTGCCGCCGACGAGGTCCGGCTTCTTGTCGATCGCCTTGCCCAGCAGGTTGAACACCCGCCCGAGCACCGGCTCGCCCACGGGCACCGTCACCGGCCCGCCGGTGTCCACGCAAGTCATGCCGCGGCTGAGCCCGTCGGTGGAACCAAGGGCGACGGCCCGAACCTTGCCGCCGCCGAGGTGGCTGGCCACCTCGCCGATCAGGTCCATATCGCCAAAGGGCGTCTTGGCCTTGATCTCGATGGCGTTGTAGATGCCCGGGAGTTTGTCCTCGGGAAACTGGGCGTCGAACGTCGAACCGATGACTTGGGAAATGGTGCCGGTGGTTGCCATGGGGGGTCTGATCCTCGAGGTCTTGTGCCCCTTCCCGAGCGCGGGAGGGAGGTGGGGGGTCAAGGGTAGGGGGGGAGGTGAGGAAGGGCAAAGCCACGCCTGAATGCGTATGATTCCCGCATGTCTGCGGCACGCTCGCTCTACCCATATTCCAGTCTTCTGGGTCTGAAAATGACCGCCGAGGAATATCTCGCCCTCGGCGAGACCTCCGAACGCACCGAACTTCTCAACGGAGTGGTGATCAGCATGTCGCCCAGCCCGGTCCCCCGCCACTCCAAGGTCATCCGCGAACTGCTCCTGCAACTCGGCGACTTCGATCGGTCCGGGTCGCGTAGCGATGTCTATCTCGAAACGGATCTCAAGATCGGCGACGGTGCTGTCCTCCGCCCCGACATCTGCGTCTATGCGCACCCCACCCCGGACGCAATTCCGCGCCGCCTCACCGAAGCCCCGGACCTCGTCATCGAGATTCTCTCCCCGGGTTCGGAAATCTACGACCTCATCACCAAGAAAGACGAATACCAGCAGCGCGGCGTGAAGGAATACTGGGTGATCGACCCGACGGACGCCGGGCTCCGCGCGTGGCATCTTGAACAGGGGCGACTCATCGAGTCGCTCGTCGCCGGCGTTGCATTCGCCAGCCATGCCCTGGCCGGTTTCACGCTCGACCTCCGCGCGGTCGCCGCGACCATTGGCCGCGTGGTGCCCTGAGTCGCCGTCGGTGCCGACGCCGGGCTCTCATTTCCCGGCCCCGCCATGCTCCATGACGGGCGGGTGAAACTGTGTATTGGGGTGCGGGGACGGAGGTGGAGCGGGACGCGCGGGGGAAGGGAGTGAGCCGATCGGAGTTTGCCCGCTGCCCCCCTCCGGATGCACGGCTCGGGAGAGCCGTGCCACCACGAACACAGCATTTCAGTCGCCGAGCGCCGCTCAGGTGGATGGAAATGCTCTCCGCCCGACGAAAAAACTCTCCGCCCACGCGAGCAATGCTCCCCAGGTCATCGCAAATGCTCGCCAAACGACAAACTGAGGAGCATTTGCGGTCGCGAATGCTCGCCAGACGACAAACTGAGGAGCATTTGCGGTCGCGAATGCTCCCCAAACGACGAACTGGAGAGCATTTGCGGTCGCCAATGCTCCCCAGGTCGTCGCAAATGCTCTCCCGGCGACGACCTGGAGAGCATTCGGCATCGCAAATGCTCCCCAGACGACGAACTGGAGAGCATTCGACATCGCAAATGCTCCGCCCTTTGCGAAAAAATGCTCTCCGCTCGCGGCCATTATCACATCCGACGCGGCCTGCGCGGCGGCAGCGGCGTGTTTCTCGGACTCGTGCCCTACTGGGCGGAACAAATGCACGCGAGCCGCGTGGAGCGGCGCCGCAAACCGGCGCGGAAGCGGGAGTCGGCTGAGTTCTTTCTCCACTTTCTCGAATAACCCCCGAAACGGCTTGCAATTGTGGATAGGGCTCGGTAACTTGCTTCTGCGGAGCGCCGTCTAAACCGCCACGGTCCCCATCTGTTCGAGCGGCGCACATCCCGTCCCACAACCCAATCGGAGTCTACGAATGTCCCTGATCCGACATCTTTGCGTGGCGGTGCTCTCGCTCTGCGTGGTGTGTGCGGCATCCGCTCAGCCCGCCTGCCAAGAGCATTGGTTGCCTGGAACTGGTGTGCCGGGGACAAACGGAACGGTCTATGCCCAGACGATGTGGGATCCCGACGGCGCAGGCCCACTGCCCGCCCAGTTGGTCGTCGCTGGGCAGTTCACAGTTGCGGGCAACGTGATAGCAAACAACATCGCCACGTACAATCCCACAACAGGTGCGTGGACCGCGCTGGGCTCGGGGATGAACGCCCAGGTGCTTGCCCTTACGACCCTGCCCAATGGCGACCTGGTCGCGGGCGGATACTTCACGACCGCGGGCGGGGTCACAGCAAACCGCATTGCACGCTGGAACGGCACGGCGTGGTCCGCGCTGGGCTCGGGAATGGACAGCTATGTGTCTGCCCTGACGACCCTGCCCAATGGCGACCTGGTCGCCGGCGGTAGCTTCACGACCGCGGGCGGGGTCACAGCAAACAACATCGCACGCTGGAACGGGACGGCGTGGTCCGCGCTGGGCTCAGGGATGAACGCCCGTGTGTTTGCCCTGACCACCCTGCCCAATGGCGACCTAGTCGCGGGCGGTGACTTCACGACTGCGGGTGGGGTCCCAGCAAGCTCCATTGCACGCTGGAACGGCGCGGCGTGGTCCGCGCTGGGCACGGGGATGAACGACCGTGTGTTTGCCCTGACCACCCTGCCCAATGGCGACCTGGTCGCGGGCGGTAGCTTCTCGAGCGCGGGCGTGGTCCCAGCAAGCTCCATTGCACGCTGGAATGGCGCGGCGTGGTCCACGCTGGGCTCGGGGATGAACAACGCTGTATATGCCCTGACAACCATGCCCAATGGCGACCTGGTCGCGGGCGGAAACTTCACGACCGCGGGCGGTGTCACAGCAAGCTCCATCGCACGCTGGAACGGCACGGCGTGGTCCGCGCTGGGTACGGGGATGAACACCGTTGTGTTTGCCCTGACGACCCTGCCCAATGGCGACGTGGTCGCGGGCGGTATCTTCACGACTGCGGGCGGGGTCCCAGCAAGCAACATTGCACGCTGGAACGGCACGGCGTGGTCCGCGCTGGGCTCGGGGATGAACAACATTGTGTATGCCCTGACGACCCTGCCCAATGGCGACGTGGTCGCGGGCGGAAACTTCACGACCGCAGGCGGGGTCCCAGCAAACCGCATTGCACGCTGGAACGGCGCGGCGTGGTCCGCGCTGGGTACGGGGATGACCGGCTCCGTGTCAGCCCTGACGACCCTGCCCAATGGCGACCTGGTCGCGGGCGGTGGGTTCTCGACCGCGGGCGGGGTCCCAGCAAGCTCCATTGCACGCTG
>JAYVRG010000082.1:0-18482 GCA_043776515.1 Phycisphaerales bacterium | reverse complement strand
GGGGGCCGCCAGTGATGCGCGATGGGCGTATCCCGCCACCCGCCATTCACCATCCCCCATGATCGGTACACACCCGCCCCATGATCCGACATCTCGTTTCTGCTCTTGGCGTGTGGACATCTGCTTGATGTGCATCCGGCGGCGGCGGGTGTCGCCGACTCCGGCGGGCTGAGCATGAACGCGATCCATCGCTTGGACTAGGAGCAGACACGGGGGAAGGGGGGGGGGAACGCTGCCGGTGCGCTCACGCTCAGCCCAGCAAGGGGCCACAGGCGGCCAAATAATTTAGTTTGTGTTATGATTATCCGGTGGCGTGCGGATTTGTCGCTTTGCTGGTTGGTTCATGCAGTATTGGTGTGGCGGTTCTCGCTTTACGGGACCGGTGTGTACACCACTCCGACAGGTGCGAGAGGCGTTGACGATTCGTTGATGGTTCGTTGATGGTCGGGCGGAAACGTTTTTCAAAGGAATGCAATGGCTATGTCATACCGAACACTCAGGGTGCGAGTCACGACGATCGTGATCGCGGGCTGCTTCGCTGCGATGGCCTTCGGCCAGCAGTATTCCACAAGCAACGCCAAGGAGGTCCGCCCGGGCCCCGGCGTGGTCAACCCAAACCCGGCTGGCGCGAAGGACGGTCCCCCGGCCGCGCACCAAGTCCCACCGCTGAACCAGATTCCTCCCATGCCCATGCCCGTGTTCCAGGGCGCCGCGTTGGACGGAGCGGTGAACAACGCGTTCATCTACCACGACACCCGCACCGGCGAGGACCACACCATTCCCCCGGAGGTGTGGGCCGCCCTCACCGAAGGCCAGACCGGCGGCTCGCTCCCCCCCGAGATTCCCATCACCGGCGAGGGATTTCATCCGCGCGGCATGGGCACCATGAGCGCGATCTCCACCCGCAACACGTTTCCCTGGAGCGCCAACTGCAAGGTCATTGAGCGATTCAATAACGGCGCGGGGGGAGCATCGTGGTTTGTCTGCTCGGGAACCATGATCGACCCGGCCACCTGCCTGGTCGCGGGCCACTGCGTGTACAACCGCGGCAACGGCATCCCCAACGGCTGGGCCACGGATGTGTACATCGTCCCCGGCTGGGACGGCAACGGCAACATCGTCCCGCCCGACTCCGTCGGTTCTAACACCAGTTTGCAGAACTTCGGCTACGCCCACTCCACGGGCCTGGGCGCGGGCACCGCCTGGGTCAATAGCGGCAGCCGCGACCAGGATTGGGGCGTTGTCTCCCTGGACCGTGCCGTGGGCGGCCTCACCGGCTGGTTCGGCACCGCCTGGGGGTACAGCTGCGCCACCATCCAGAGCCGCGCGTACTTCAACGCCTCGTACCCGGCTGAAAATCCCTGCGGCATCGCCGGCCTGCACAACGGCCAGACCATGTACTTCTGGTCCGGCACCATCGACTCCTGCCCCAGCAACCAGCTTGAGCTCGTGACCACTCCCGGCTGCTTCACCGCCGTGTGGGGCGGCATGAGCGGGAGCAGCATGTACTACATCGACAACAACACGCGTTATGCCCACGCCGTCTGCTCCACCTCCAACCGTTCCACGGCTGGTGACTACTGCCGTCTGGACCAGGGCGCGTTCAACTACATCAACAGCAGTTTCATCCCCGGCGCCCGCGGCGCGGCGTTCGATGCGCAGGCCCTGAACTGCCAGATCGCCCCCACGAGCATTCAGGCCGGTGCCACCACCGCCACGCAGAACTTCCTCATGTACAACGGCTCCAACGGCGCCGCCAACGCCACCTGGACCTATCGCGTTTATCTCTCCGCGAACGATTTCATTACCACATCCGACACGCTGCTCTCCACGCAGACCGTCCCCTGGAACTCCTCGGCGCTGTCCGCCCTGCGCGTGAACATGGTGCCCGTCACCATCCCCGTGAGCACGCCCCCCGGAACCTATTGGATCGGCGTCATCCTTGATCCCGGCACCGACGGCAACTCCGGCAACAACGCCACGCAGAGCTGGGACGCCGTGCGCATCACCGTCACCCAGGCCGCGCCCGCCAACGATCTCTGCGGAAACGCGACATTCGCCACCGAGGGCTCCTATTCGGGTTACACCGCCACCGCCAACCTGGACGGCTCCTCCAACTGCGGCACCGGCGGCACCGGCCAGGGCAAGGACGTCTGGTATCAGTATCAGGCCTCGGCCACCGGCACCGTCAATATCAACACCTGCGGCTCCTCATACGACACCGTGCTCTCGCTGCACTCGGGCTGCCCGGGCACCACCGCCAACCAACTGGCGTGCAACGACGACAACGGCAGCGGCAACGGCGCGTGCGGCGGCGGCCTGCAATCCGGGCTGAACTTCAACACCACCGCGTTCGCCACCTACTACATCCGCATCGCCGGGTACAGCGGGGCCAGCGGCTCGTACATTCTCAACATCGTTCCCATCGCTCCTCCCAACGACAACTGCGCCAGTGCCCCGACCATCACGCCCGGCACGTACACCGGGTCCACGGGCTTTGCCAACACCGACGGCGCGGCCACCTGCGGCTACTCGCAGTCCGCCCCGGATGTCTGGTACGCCATCACCCCCGCCACCGGCGGCCTGGCCCGCCTGGACACCTGCTCCTCCTCCTACGACACCGTTCTTTCCGTGTACACAGGATGCCCAGGCAACCTCGACAACGAGATCGCTTGCAACGACGACGCCCCACCGTTCACCGCCTGCGCCAGCACGCTCCAGTCCGTCGTGAACGTCCCTGTTTCCGCCGGAACCACCTACTACGTCCGCGTCTCCGGATTCAACGGCCACAACGGCGCCTACACGCTGCACTACAACCTTGGCGCGTTCGCCAACGACACCTGCGACAACGCCACGCCCGTCACCTACGGAACCTACGCCTTCGACAACACCGGGGCGACCACCGACGGCCCGACGGAGGCCAACTGCGCCTTCTGCTGCGGCGACCTGCAGGTGAACCAGGACATCTGGTACTCCATCGTCGCCCCCTGCGCCCGTACCATCACCATCGACACCATCGGCTCCTCGTTCGACACCAAGCTCGCCGTCTACGACGGCTGTCCCTTCACGAACAACACGGCCATCGTCTGCAACGACGACTTCTCGGGCGTGCAATCCCAGGTCACGCTCTCCCCGGTCGCCGGCACTCTCTACATGATCCGAGTCGGCAGCTACAACGCCAACGCGGGGCCCGGCGTGCTCAACATCCGCACCTGCCTGCCGGACTTTGATTGCAACGGCGTCGTGGATGTGCAGGACATCTTCGCCTTCCTCGCCGCGTGGTTCGCCACCGACCCCCGCTCGGACTACAACCAGAGCGGCGCATCGGACGTGCAGGACATCTTCGACTTCCTCTCCGGCTGGTTCGCGGGGTGCTGACTTTACAACGCCATTTTTCTGTCGGACAAACAGATTTTACCGCTGAGACGCTGAGAACGCAGAGGTGGGAGCAGTACATTCCACAGGAGATCGGCATGTGTGTTCACCTGCCCAGTCTTCTCTGCGATCTCAGCGTCTCAGCGGTGTTTCTTTCCTGAGAGCATCGGGTAGAAACTGGCGTTGTAGTGCTGATAGACGCACATCCGCCGAGCAAGCTCGGCGGGTGCCCCGGCCTTCATCCGGGCGCGTCGTGTAGCCCATGCTTGTGTTGGAGAAAAAACCACGGACGGCCGATGGACCCGGTTCGTGAAACCCTTGCCCGATGATTCGATGATTCGATGATTCGATGGTGCGGATAACGCGTTGCAGATGATCCCCCGCTCGTACCCTCTCTCATCCAGGGGTGTGCGAACGGGGGATCTTCCTTTTTTGTCTTGAGTTGTCCATGAGTCGTACGCGACCAGTTCTATGCACAACGTGAACTGCACCGGAGTCGCGCTCTTCCCCCCCCCCCCCACCACCACTGCCCAGAGAACCCTTCCGGCGGCCCGCCGCGCCCCGCGCGCTCGAGCCAGAGGAACGCAGCCCGAGCGGCGCAGAGCACGCCGCGTTCCTAGACGGGGACCGAACGAACCCGGTTCTGGGGGAAGGCGGCATGGGTTGGCACGGGTGGCACGGGTGGCACTGGCGGCTTGCCCGCCAGTGATGCGCGATAGGCGTGTTCCGACACCCGCCACTCACCATCCCCCCACTGCCCACTGCCTCCCCCAAGAGAATGTGGCCGCAGATGAACACGGATGCACACAGATCAGACAACGAGCCCGACGCGCCAGCGAGGGTGATTTCCCACCTACCCTACTCCACCCCACCACCCCACCTCACCCCCGATCCATCCTCTCGCAAAGTCGCGGAGTTCGCGGAGGGATGCGGGGATTGAAAAAGGGAGGGCGGGGAGTGGGCACAAAACTCGAGCGGAGGCACGCAGGACATGCACATGCGGGATGCGGTACGTGATCGCAGGCGGTCACATTCAGCGCAGAAAAAAAGCAGGCGGTGGGTTACACCGGCTGCTCTGGTCGTCTTTCGACGGTGCCTGCGATTTCTCTTGTTGCGTGAAACCGCGGGCCGGGATCGAATACACTGCCGGGAGAATATCGCAGAGCGCGTACGTGGTCAAGCCGCCAAGCGGAACGAAGCAACCGGCTGGGCCTTGTGTCAATCGCGAAGAAAACAACAGCCCCTTCAGTTAGAAGGGGCTGTTGGAGGTCGCCCCAGACGCGCAAGGCGAATGGGGCGACAGGAAACGCGAATGCTTGCTGGCAGTGTATTCGATCCCGGCCCGCGAGCAGCCCGCAACTGTCCCCGAGCCGACAGAACAAGGACAGTTGTAAAGCCTATTCAGATTCGCAGACACTATCCAGTATCCTGTCCCCGAGAGACTTGACAAATATCGGACGGTGCCTAATCTTGAAAAACCCCAGACCGCTGTAACGGTCTGGGGTCTAATCCATCGGGGCGACCGTGCAGCGGTGCACCCAACGGCTTCCTATCCATTGGTCGGGGTTCGACTCCCCGTCGCTCCATTCTAGCGCAGACGCTTGCATTCCGCTAGTCTGCGAGAACTCGGAGGATTCACATGGCCACAATTCGCCACACGCTCGCCGTAGACATCGGTACGAACTCCGTCGGCTCGATGTGGTTCGACCACAAGGACGGGGGCATCACCGTCGGGACATCCATCTTCCCCGCCGGGGTCGATGAGACCGACGACAAGCGCGGCGACCCGAAGAACGCCAAGCGGCGGATGACGCGGCGGACGCGGATCACGCTCCGGCGGCGGGCCGAGCGCAAGCGCGAGTTACGGCTCAAACTCATCGCGTGCGGATTGCTGCCCAAAACGGCGGAAGAGTTCAAGACACTCTTGCAAGCATCGGACCCGTGGATGCTTCGGCGTGAGGGGTTAGACAAATCGCTTACGCCGCACCAGTTCGGGCGAGTGCTGTTGCACCTGGCCCAGCGGCGCGGAGCGCTGGGGCTGCACATCGCGGAAGCGGAGGAGGGTGAGGACGGACAGCCGGAGGGAGGGGGGGCGAGCGATGATGGCAAGGTCAAGGCCGCTATCGGCGAGATGCGGATCAAGATGCGGGATGCGAAGGTCCGCACGTTCGGCGAGTTCATCGCCGGGGTTCGGTCCGAGCGGGTCCATGCGCTGCCCGGCCCCGACCCGCGCCCGAAGGATGAACGCAAGGGGCCGCGCGAGTACCGGGATGCGATTCGCAACAAGGCAGGCAACTACGAGCACTGCGCCGACCGAGCGATGATCCGCGACGAGTTCGCCAAACTCTGGGAAGCGCAGAAGAATCAAAGGGGCGAGACCGCGAAACTCCTGACTGATGCCCTGCGCGGCGAATTCGACAATGAGCAGGGCGATTCCATCTGGCGGCACAAGGGCTTGCTGTTCGGCCAGCGCCGCCAAACGTGGGATTTGGGTACGCTCGGCCGCTGTGTGCTGGAGCCGACGGAGCGCTGCGCCCCACACGCGGACATGCACGCCTCGCGGTATCTGGTTGTCGAGACGGTGAACAACCTGCGGATCATTGAGCGCGGCACCCCCCCACGCTCGCTCACAAAGGAAGAGCGGGAGAAGATCAAGTTCTACCTGAGCGGTCCATTAGGAACCCTGCCCGAGACCAAGCGAACGGACAAGAAGACCAAGAAAGTAAAGATCATTCCCGAGCGACCCAAGCAGAACGTGAGCGTCACGGACCTCCGCGAGAAGATGGCCGAGTGGTACGGGAAGGGCAACTGGCCCGGCGGCAATAAGACCAAACTCTCGCCATTTCGCTTCAACATCGAAGCGGATGAGGATCGCCAGATCAACGCAGATTGGTTCAGCCGCGAGATTATCCACGGTGCGATCGGCGCGGAGGCGTGGGCGAAGATGCCCGAGCGTTTGCATGAGGGGATCAACAAGGCGATTCTCAAGCATGATCCCAATCAGGATGGAGAGGCGGATCAACTCAAAGCGGGTGTGACGAAGTGGGCGGGGCTGAACGAGAAACAAGCGGGGGCACTGGTCGCGGCGTGGGCCAAGCGGCCCAAACTCGATGCCAAGCGGTTGAACATGAGCCGCCGCGCCGTGATGAATCTATTGACCGTCATGGACCGGCCCGAGCCGTGGCCTGAGCCAAAGAGTGAGGGCAGAAAGGGGCACCGCTGGCTCACGCAGATCGAAGGCCGCAAGGCAATCGCCAACTGGGAACGGACGACTGGCGACACGGAGCCGTTCAAGGATGTCCCCACCGGCAAGCCGATGGACGACATCACCCGCCGTCGCTACGCAACCGGCGCAAAGGGCGCAACCGCCAGCGACCGCCATTATATGGGCAAGCACATTCTGATGAAGAACGGCAAGCCGATCATCGGTCCCGATGGGCACCCGCTCGCAGAGCCGCCGCCCGCGCCGCTCATCAGTAACCCCGTCGTGCGCAAGGCGATTCACGAGGTCCGGCGGCATGTCGTTGAGTACATGACCACGTTCGGACGCAAGCCCGACGAAATCTACATCGAACTCGCCCGCGAGGCACGCATGGGCGCGAAGGACTCCGACCGTGCGCTCTTCCGCAACCGGCTCCGCAACCGCATCCGCAACGACATCATCGAAGAATGCAAACTCCACAATCGGACGCCCACGCAGCAGCGCGCCGCCGTGGATCGCGTCGTGCTATGCATGCAGCAAGGCGGCGCGGCCGCCGTTTGTCCGCTTTGCGGCAAGGGCGGTATCACCCCACGCAAGGCGGCCGAGGGCGACGGATGCGAGGTCGCCCACATCATCCCAAAAGGAAGCGGCGGCCACAACGGACTGGGCAATGTCGTCCTCTCGCATACCAAGTGCAACCGCGACATGGCTCGCCGGACGCCTCGACAGTTTTGGAGTCAATCGCTCAAAGAGGGTTTCGATGAGGGCTTTCGCTGGGTCGAGGGAGTGTTCGGCGATGTCGGCCGTCCCAAGCCCGCTGAGATGAAAAAAGCCATGACGGAGGGTGGCCATGCCCTCTGGTCCTGCTACTTCGACTGGAAGGACGACAAACGAAAAATCGAGCAGTTCTCCAAGGATGTGAAGGACATTCAGGAAATGACGCAGCGACAGGACGCCGCGACCAAGTACGCCGCGCGGCAGGTGATGGCATATCTCTCCGATGCCCTCTTCGATGGCAAGGGGTTGCCGGAACGCTCCGGCGGGAACGATCAGCGCACCATCTTCGCTTCCGACGGCATGTGGACCAGCCGCTTGCGCCGCGAGTGGGGCTTGTTCTTCGATCCGCACTACGCCAAAGCAAAGGGATTGAGCAACGATGAGGAACACGGGCGGAAGGAGAAGAATCGCGGCGACCACCGCCACCACGCCATCGACGCGATCGTGATCGGCCTCTGTAGCGAGAGTCGGCGGAACGCGTGGAAGAAGCGCGAGGAAGACGCCGACGCGGAGGGGATCAATACCGCCGACGAGGAGAAGATGGCGAACTACCGGCGGCTCCATCCCCTCGACCCGCCCGCGCCGTTCAAGACGCGTGAGGAGTTCTGGGAGGCGGTGAAGGCAGCCGTGTTCGGCGATGAGGAGACCCCACGCCCGATCTGCCACCGACCCGTCAAGCGGAAACTCGTCGGCGAACTCCACGAGGCGTTCCCGCGCGGACCCGTTCTCGATCGTGCCGGTAAACTCACAGATAAGTTTACCAAGCGCATCTCAATCCTAAATCTCGACCCGAACCATCTCCGTGAACCGCGTACCGAGCCGGAGAAGGACGCAATCGAACGGCTTGCCGCCCGCCGAATGCAGGAGAAGGGCTTGGACCAGCGGGCGGCCCGCAAGTGGGCTCGCTCCATCGTGCAGTCGCCCGGCTACACGCCCTTGAAGGTCGATCCTCCGCCCGACAAAAGTGGGCTCGTGCGGGATCCCGCCCTGCGTCGCCACCTCCGCGCATGCCTTTCGGAGAACGGACTGAACCCGGACGACTTCTCGGCCGCCGAAATCAAGAAACTGGTTACGGACGGTCGCGTACGACAACCACTCCGCGATGACAATGGAAAACTTACCCCGGGCGGGCCGCCGATCCGCTCGGTGGTCTTGCTCTGGACGATCAAGAGTCCGGTCGTGGCGTCTCTCTGGCGGGACGATCATGCAACCGGCAAACCGACCTGCATCTACAACGCCGAGACTGGCGAGGGTGATTCCCGGGCCGCCCGTGCGTACATCGGCGGCAACCAACACCACATCGAGATTCGCGTCAACGAGAAAGGAGAGTGGAAGGGCGAGATGGTCTCCATGTTCGAGGCCTCACGGCGGAAACTCGCCAAACTCCGAGCCTTCCGGGCTGCGAACGTCCCCAAGCCCAAGGCATTCCAGGAGCGCGGCGAGGACGGGCATCCTGTCATGTCCAACGCCGAACGTGCCCGTTGGAGGCCGATCATCGCGAGCATTGAACGTGCGCATCCGATGGTCGATCGCCGCGACAATGAATCGCTCGGCGGGCGGTTCATCCTGTCGCTGTGCGAGGGCGAGACGCTCCACATGGTGCATAAAGAAACGAAGGTTTCCGGCTACTTCGTCGTCGCCAAGATCGACTCAGATCGGCAACTTGTCGTGGTGCCGCATTGGGATGCCCGTGCCGCCGGGCTTCGCAAGGACTCGGAAAACAAACCCATCCCGGACTCGAAGAGAGAGCAATTCGCCGTTTCTCCCTCCGATCTAGCCTCTCATGCCCCACCCGGCCATCCCCACGCAGTCAAAGTGCGAGTCTCACCTCTGGGAATCGTAAACATTCTGGAAAAGGATTGATTCCCGCCCGGCATTCTGGCATGATGATTCCACGGGTTCGTTCCACCTGCTTGTTCGGAGGTCGGGTATCCCGTGATCAAGCGCACCGTCGAGATCAGCCGCGAACCGCTGGGTGTCCACCTCTCCGTCCGTGACGGGCAGTTGTTGATCCTTCGCAAAACCGATCCGCCCCGTGCGCTCCCGGCCCACCCACCGAATCTCGTCGGGTCGATCCCGTGCGAGGACCTGGGCGTGCTGATGGTGGACCAGCGGGACACCACCTACTCGCACTCCGCGCTCGCCGCGCTTGCGGAGAATGGCGCGGCGGTGGTCATCTGCGGGCGCGACCATCACCCGGTCGGGATGTATCTGCCGCTCTCGACCAACACGCAACTTCTCGCGCGGCTGGATGCCCAGTTGAACGCGAGCAAGCCCACGGTGAAACGGCTGTGGGCATCGGTGGTCGCGGCCAAGGTCCGCGCCCAGGCCGCCGCGCTCCCCCCCTCACCCGACGGCGAGGATACCGCCGAGTGCCGGGCCAAACTTCTCGCGCTGGCCCGCACGGTGCGCTCGGGCGACCCGGAGAACATTGAGGCGCAGGCGGCGGCACTCTACTGGCCCGTCCTCTTCTCCCGCTCCACGTTCATCGCGCAGCCCTTCCGACGCCGCGCCGGGCTTTGGGTGGCCCGCCGCTCCGCGGCGGATGGCTCGGGCCTTTCCCAAGCCGCCGAAGCGGCGGAACCCGAACCGCCGCGGAGCGGCGGGCCACCCAACGGCGAGCCACCCAACAACCTACTGGATTATGGCTACTCCGCGCTTCGCGCCGCCGTCGCCCGCGCGCTGGTGAGCGCGGGCCTTCTTCCCGCGCTCGGAATCAAGCACATCGGCCGGTCCAACCCGTTCTGCCTCGCCGACGACCTGATGGAGCCGCTGCGCCCGCTGGTGGATCAGCGCGTCCGATGGCTGGCCGAGCGCGGCGACATTGGGCTTGATCAGACCGTCAAGGCCGAACTTCTGCGGGTGCTGACGGATGAAGTGGCGTGCGGTGTGCGGGCGGATGGGAAGACCATTCGCGGGCCGTTGCTTGTTGCCGTGGTTCGATATGTGGCCTCGTTTGTCCGTGTCCTCGCGGGCGAGCAGGAGGAAGTGGATGTTCCCACTTTTGCGGCACGCAGCGAAGCGAACACGCCCTTTGCCGAGATCGAGGAGTAGACCGTGGAACTCAGCGGATACCGATGGATGTGGGTTGTCGCGATGTTCGATCTCCCGATGGCGACCAAGGAAGACCGCAAGCGGTACACCCAGTTCCGCAAGCGGCTCCTGAAGGATGGCTTTGCAAAGATGCAGTTCAGCGTGTATATTCGACACGCGGCCAGCCGCGAGAACGCCGAGGTCCACATGGCCCGGGTGGAGAAAGCCGTGCCGGAGAACGGCGAGGTTCGGGTCATCACCGTCACCGACAAGCAGTTTGAGAGGATGCGTGTGTTTTGGGGAAGAATGCGAAAGCCCGCCGAGCCGCCCCCGGCTCAGTTGGAACTTTTCTGACGGCCCTGCGCGGTCAAGGCCTGAATCTGACGGGACTTACGGGAGGGGTAGTGTATTCGATCGCAGCCCGCGAGCAGCCCGCAACACGAACTCGCCGACTCCCTCGCCGACTCCGAGTGTATTCGATCCCAGCCCGCGAGCAGCCCGCAACGTCCCGAACTTTCCTCTCGCCGAAAGTCCGGCAAGAGGAAAGTTCGGGACGTGCTTTCGCCGAATCGTCAGACGACTTCTGGGAGGATTTTCGCCGAAGCGGCGAACTCTGGCGAATAGCACATTGCACACGATCATCCTTCGATCGTTTCAATACCGCCAAGCGACCACCCAACCTGGGGGCATGAGAGCACCAGCATGGAGAGTGCGTCAGGATAAAGCCGATGCGAGTACGACCAGCCCAACCCAAAGCCAGCATATAAAAGGTATGGCAAGCCGGTGAGCAGAGCGGGAAGCCACCACTATCCCCCGGTGAGGGGGGAACGTAAGCGGTTGCATCGTGAACTCTCCCACCCATCCGGGGGACGGCATCGCATAGACACGAGTCTCGCGTTTTTTTTTCGTATTGTGATTCACTCGTATTTATCTTGCTAGATGGCTTCTCCGATACGTATTGCATCGGCCGGTATCGCAGTGTGCGGTTCGCGGCCCAGCATATGTAGGACACATGGCTTCCAAGGAGCATTCGCCATGCCGACCGTACCGTCAGACATCAACGCACGTATCGCCTTCTTCGAGCAGCGCATCGTTTCCTGGACAGCGGCGGCTGCTAATATAGGACTTAATCCAGCGGCTTGCACGGCCCTGGCTGCGGCCATCACAAACTGCCGCAAGGCATACAACGATGCGCAGGCCGCGCGCATCACCGCCAAGAACATGACCGTGACGCAGACCGCCGCGCTGCGGACGCTCTCCAACCTCGGGGCCGACGACATCCGCTTCATCCGCGCCTTTGCCGAGAGCCAGACCACGCAGGCCGCCATGGACGCCGTCTTCGCCGCCGCCTCCATCGAGCCGCCCGCCCCGCCGCAGCCCGCAGGCCCGCCCAAGGCCCCGACGATGGTGGTGGCCGATCCGAACGCCGACGGCACCGTGACCATCAAGTGGAGCGGCTCGACGGCCAGCCAGACCTTCTTCACCATCTGGCGCAAGGTCGGCAACTCCACGTCGTGGATGCAGATCGACTCGGTCGCGGCCAAACGTTACATCGACTCGGGCGTTCCCGGCGGCACGCCGACGGTGACGTACTTCGTCCGCGCCCAACGCAACAACCAGATCTCGCCCGCGAGCGACGAGGCGGTCGTGAACTTTGGGCAGGCGCTGGCGGCGTGAGGCGGGTTCACCGCAGAGACGCTGAGATAGAGAGAAGATACTATTACAAACGGCCCGGGCTCGCGCCCGGGCCGTTTCGTCTTTTTTGTCTCGATCGTATTTTAGCAAGATATAAGCGGCAAGAGCATTAAGAGACGATACCTGTCAGACGCACGCCCTTTCACCCAATCCTTTCGCCTCTTCTCTCAACCTCAGCGTCTCTGCGGTGAATCCAATTCTTATCTGTCTTTCTCGGGAATCCCCATTCCCTTGCGATCCGGGTTCGCGGGTCGCGTCGGTTTTACGAACGGGTGGTCCTTCACTTCTTGCAACATGAGCGAGATGGCGGCATCCAGTTGTGGATCACCCGCACCTTTGCCACCGGCAACACTTGCGTGCGGGCCGTCGGGGGCGGTGCCGTCCATCATCAGGGCCGGGTCGTCGAGCACGGCGATATCCGGGTCCACGCCGTGGCCCTCGACGCCCCAGGTGCCGTCGAGCTTGTAGAAGCCAAACTTGGGGACCGTCATGGTGCCGCCGTCGATGAACTCCGGATTGCCGCTGATGCCGACCAGGCCGCCCCATGTGCGCTCGCCGAGCACCTTGCCGATCTTGTTGTGCTTGAAGAGCCAGGGGAACATGTCCCCGCCAGAACCCGAGAGGCCGTTGATGAGCATGCACTTGGGGCCTTGATGTGCATCGCGCGGCCAGATCCAATCCTGACTATCGCGCAAGGCCCAGGCGTTGGTCGCGGGGCGATTGAGCAGCTCGATGAAGCGATTGGGGATCTGCCCGCCGCCGTTCCAACGCTCGTCGATGATGAGTGCCTGCTTGCCCTTTTGCCCGAAGAACTGGCGGAAGAGCTCGTTCTGGCCGTTGGCGCCGGTGTCCGGGACGTGGATGTAGCCGACCGCACCATTGGACTTGGCTTCGACATACGCGCGGTTGCGCTCGATCCAGGCGCGATAGCGGAGCGCGGTGTCGCTGCCGATGGGTTTGACGAGGACTTCCCGCGTGCCGCCGCTGGCGACAACGCCTTCGGCAGATGGTTTGTCGCCGTCGGGTTGATCGCTGATAGTCAGCAGCGTCGGCTTGTCCGCAAGCCCGATGAACGCGGCCCACGGGTCTTCCTTCGTGTTCACGGGGACGCCGTTGACGGCGAGCAGGTAGTCGCCGGATTTGATCTTGACGGGCTTGCCGGAGTGATCGACAGCCGCGGCGAGCGGGCCGCGGGCGTCGGCGTCCCAGGGTGCGCCTTCGTAGATGTTGGTGATCTTGTACGCGCCATTGTCCATGACGAAGTCGCAGCCCAACATGCCGACGGAGACGGTGGACCCTTGCTCGCCGACATCGCCGGGGGCCTGCACATAGGCGTGGCCGATGTTCAGCTCGCTGATAAGCTCGCCGAGGACGTACTGCACATCCTCGCGGCTGGCGCAGTCGTCGATCATCGCGCCGTAGTGCTCGCGCATCTTCGGCCAGTCCACGCCGTGCATGTTCTCGACGTAGAAGTAGTCGCGCTGCTCGCGCCAGGCGTCGGCGAAAATCTGCTTCCACTCCTGACGCGGATCAACCTCGAGCTTCATGCCGGAGGTGGAGACATCCTGCGGCTTTCCTCCACCGGCGGCGGCGTCGAGCACCTTGAACTTGCCCGCGACGCGGGTGATGATCCGCTTGCCGTTTGGGGAGATATCAAACTCGGTCGCGCCGTCCAGGACGACCTCCTCATCCTTCTTGTCGCCAGCGCCGACGGCCTTGGGGTCGAAGCATTTGATGCCGGTCTTGGGGTCGTCATCGCCGCGCGAGCCGCGGCGGACGTAGATGAGCTTTCCGTCGTCGTTCACGACAAGGCGGCCGAAGGAGCCGCTGGCGACGGGGATGACCGTGGCCCGACGCTCGAAGCCGTCGAGGTCGATTTTGAGGTCTTTCTTGGGGGTGTCCTTCTTGGCGGAGTCCTTGGCGGTGTCTTTGCCGTTTTCCTTGGTGTCGTCGGGCTTCTTCTCGGTATCGTCCTTCTTGTCCGAGTCTTTCTGGTCGCCGTCCTTCTTCTCCGCGTCGTCGGGCTTCTTGTCCGGGTCTTTCTTCTCCGGGTCCTTCTTGTCAGAGGGCTTGTCGCCGGGCTTCTTGTCGGCCGCGCCGTCTTTCTTTAGCTCTTCTTCGTCGGACTTGATCGCCAGCGGGCTCTTCACGTCCTCGCGGAGCGGGACCATCATAAGTTGCTGCGTGCCGGCGTAGATGAACGTGCTGTCCCCATCGGCGTAGCGCGGCGAGGTGAACTTGTTGGAAGCGCGGTAGTAGAAGTAGTCGCCCTTGCGATCAAAGGCGATCGAGCCCGCGTCGAACATCGGGCTGGTGACGCGAGTTTTTTCGGGCGGCGCGCCGGTGCCGAGCTTGCACATCCAGACGCAACTCCGCTCGCTGCCCTCGTCGGCGCGGGTGTAGGCGATCCATGATGAATCGTGCGACCACGCGATCTCAGGTTGGCCCTCGGGGTCCTTGTCGATCTCCTGCACGTCGGCGCTGGCCCCCCCACCCCCACCACCTCCCGCAACCGCGCCGCCTGCGAACTTCACGCTCGCCACGAGCAGCTTTCCCGCCTTGTCCGTGAACGCGATGCGTTTGGAGTCCGGCGACCATGTCGGGTTTGTGCGGAAGCCGGGGCCGAGGTTCGTGAGCTTGACGGGGCCTTTGAGTGTCGGCGCGGGCTCCGTGGGCACTGCGGGCTTGGCGTCCTTCGAGTCCGGTGCGTCGGCATCCTTCTTGGTGTCCTTCGCGTCGTCCTTCTTGTCGTCTTTCTTCTCGTCCTTTTTCTCGTCCTTCTTTTCATCCTCGTGCACGCGGGCGTCGGAGGGACGGACCCACAGCTCGTACTCTCCGGACTCATCCGAGAAATACGCGATCCACCTTCCATCCGGAGACCACGCCGCGTCGCGCTCGTACACGCCGCCGGTGTGGGTGAGGTTGCGCGTCACGCCCTCCTTGGCGGGAACGGTCCAGACATCGCCGCGGCCCACGAGCAGCACGCGTTTGCCGCTGGGCGAGAGCCCCCAAGATGTCACCGTCTCCGAGGCATCCACGCTGCGCGGGCGCACCTTCGGGCGTGCGCCGGGGATCGAGACGTTGACCGTCGAAGTCTCCTTGCTCTGCACATCCAGCAGCATCAGCTTGGAACCAAGCTGGAAGACGATCTCGCCGCGCGAGTCCTTCCCTTCGCCGGGCCCCATGGACGGCCAGCGTACATCGTCATCGGCGAACTTTGTGAGTTGGGTGCGATCCGTGCCGTCTGCGCTCACGGACCAGATGTTCAGCCGGTGTTCCGCGCCCGCGTCGGAGAGGTAGTAGATTGTTCGTGCGCCAGCGCCGTGGCCGAACATCGGGAGCGTGTCGGTTCCTTCCCAGTCCGTGAGCTTGCGGCTGGCGTGGGTTTTGAGATTCACCAGCCACACGTCGGTGGCCATGCCGCCGCGATATCGCTTCCATGTGCGATTGTCAGTGCTGTGGGGCGTGTACACCAGCCACTCACCATCATCGCTGATGGCGCCGAACGCGCCGTAGGGAACCGGGAGCTTGGTGGGCAGGCCGCCGGTTGCCGGAACCGTGAACATCTGCGTCTGGCGCGCCATGTTCACCGCGCCGGGCGCGAAGAAGAGCAGGGTGTTGTCCGCGTTCCAACCGGCCAGCATCTCCGCGCCGGGGTGGTGAGTGATGCGCCGCGGAACGCCGCCGCTGGCGGGGATGGTGTAGATGTCGCGGTTGCCGTCGTAGTTGCCGACAAAGGCCAGCGACTTGCCGTCGGGGCTGAAGTGCGGATAGCCGGAGGCACCCGGGGGCGCGGCGACCGGCGTCGCGGTTCCGCCGGAGCGGGAGACGACCCAGATATTGTTCGCATACACGAACGCGATCTGCGCGTTGCTCACGGCGGGGTAGCGCATCATGCGGGCGTCGGGCGAGACATCCGCGAAGGATGTATCTGCCGCAAGGCCGACAACTGAAAGAACCGCCATCGCCGAAAGCAGCGCGGCTAGACGCGAGGAACGCAGGGTCAATGTGCTCACTGGGTCAACTCCGAAACACCCGAACCGCCCGAAGAACGAACCAACCCGGCGCGGACAAAACTCGCGGGGTCGGGAGGGTACACGGATCACGGCTGGCACGCCAAGAACCCACCAGCGAACCAGACGCTCGCAGGACGACGGTGCTGAAAAGTGCGGGCGAGGGCGTCTCTCGGCGTCGAGCGGAGAACCGGACCAAGCAAATCAGGGTGACAGGACACCAATAGAACTCTTCTTGGAGGGCGTTTGGGAGTGGACCATCAACACCCGTCTCTTCCTCCGCTCGGGTGCGTCGTGGTGAACCTTACGCGTACGGGTGGATAGGCCGCAGTAACCGTTACCATACCGCCTTGCCCGCCTTTCCCCCAAACCCCGAAGATGCGACTCTCCTGATGACCGCCGCGGCAGGCGGCGACATGGACGCCGCCAACCGTCTGCTGCCATTGGTCTACGACCAACTCCGCAAGGCGGCCCAACTCCAAATGGCAAGCGAGCGGAGCGACCACACGCTGAGCGCGACCGCGCTGGTCCTCGAGGCCTATTTGAGACTGGATGGCCACCGTCAAGTTCCGTGGGCCGGGCGCGGCCACTTTTACGCCGCCGCAGCCGAGGCCATGCGGCGGGTCCTGCTGGACCACGCAAAGGGGCGGGCCCGGATCAAACGCGGCGGTGAGTGGGCAACGGAGGCGCGAGCCGGGGCGGAGATGGATTTCGAAGACTTTGCCACTCTGGCCTGCCGAGATTCTGAAGAAATCGTGAGGTTCGATGACGCCTTCCGTCGCTTGGAGGCGGAGTCGCCCGACGGGGCGGCCGTCGCCCGGCTTCGGTTCTACGCCGGGCTGAGTGTCGAACAGACCGCCGCGGCTCTGGGATTGTCCTCGAGCACGGTGGACCGGCGCTGGGCCTTCGCACGGGCATGGCTTTACCGGCGGTTGCACGAGACTGAGTGAAAGGCCGATCGCATGGCGAGCAAACTTCAAGATATCTTCGAGAACGCTGTCGAACTTCAGGCAGGAGAACGCGAGGCCTACTTGCGCGGCGCCTGCGGCACAGATGCATCGCTTCGGGCAGAGATTGATGCCCTCCTGCGTGCCCATGAACGACCGGCTTTTCCTGCTCGGCCAGGAAAACCGAGCCGAAGCCGCCCTCGCCGATGAGTTGAAGCAGCTTGTAAGGCCCGATGCGCGAGCCGGGCCTCTCGTGCAACGGTGAGTAGAGCGTCACCGCCGGGGCCTCCAAGTCGCCTGTGGGCAAGGCGTCGTGATGCCCTTGAGTCGGCTCGGACAGGAATGGGCCGGCGTCATCGAGTGCCGCGAGCATGTCTTCGATCTGCTCCCGCATGGGGCCATCGACCGCTGACTGAAGAGCCAGAAATGCCGCTCGGTCGGGCTTGGGCAGCCGACGCGCCTGGTCGAAGATGTCCCGCAGTTGTTCGCGCTTGCTGCTCATGTTCACCTCCACACGCTGCCCGACGCTTACGAACCCGCCGGCCGCAGTTGCCGGAAAAGCCACGCCCGAGCCCACGCCCAGTCCCGGTCCATCGTGGCCGGAGACTTGCCCAATGCTGATGCGGTTTCCTCGCCGCTCAACCCGGCATAGAACCGAAGCCGAACGACCTGGGCCACATCAGGGTCCTCAACCTCCAAGCGTCGGACGGCTTCATCCAGCATCACGATTTGGTCCGAATGTGCGTCCGAAACCAAATCAGCAACGCTGAGCAGGACCGACGCACCCTCCAGCGGCCCAGGGGTTGGACCACGCTTGTTGCGGCCACGGGTCCTGGCGTAGTCGACGCATCGCCTCGGCGGCCGCGGCGTAGAAGTGGCCCCGGTTCGACCACGCCACCTCACGGGGGCCAACGAGTTTCAGATAGGCCTCGTGGACCAGAGCGGTCGCAGAGAGTGTGTGCCCCTCTCGCTCACCCGCCAAACCAAGCTGTGCGGCCTTGCGGAGTTGCTCATAGACAAGCGGCAAGAGCCGATCAGCGGCCGTCTTGTCCCCGCCCGCCGCGGCGAACATCAGCACTGTGGCATCTTCGGGTTGCGGGGGCGTTGGCGACATGAGCCCATGGTAATCTGTCGCCCAAGCTCAATGGCCGTGACTTCAACCCGATTTGCAAGAATACGGCTGACGGTTCAAAATAACGAGAAAGCCCCTCGACGTGTTCGCCGAAGGGCATGAACTCGAAGAGAAATCAGGGTGACAGGATTTGAACCTGCGGCCTTGTGGACCCAAACCACACGCTCTACCAAACTGAGCTACACCCTGGGGTGGTCGATAGTAGGAAGGCAGTTGGCTGGATGCCGACACACATGTACGAGCCCTCCGCGCAAGCGGAGGAACGAGCCGGTGGAATGCCCCCGCTTGCGCGGAGGGCTCGTGAAGGG
>JAYVRG010000081.1:0-18562 GCA_043776515.1 Phycisphaerales bacterium | reverse complement strand
CCACTTCCAAACCCCTACGCTCAACCCATGAGCGAAAACCCGATCTACCACGACCAAAAGCGTACCTACGGCTCGTATCTCAAGGTGCCCGAGCTGCTCACGCTCCAGACCACGGTCGCCTCGCCCAGCCACCGCGACGAGCTGCTCTTCATCGTCGCGCACCAGGTCTATGAGCTCTGGTTCAAGCAGATGCTTCACGAGCTCTTCGGCGTCTGCGACTATCTGGACAAGGACGAGCCGCTCCGGGCCGCGCAGCTCTTCGAGCGCATCCACAAGATCCAGCACCTGCTCATCGAGCAGATCCCGCTGCTGGAGACCATGTTCTCCACCGACTTTGCCAAGTTCCGCGACTCGCTCCGCCCCGCCAGCGGCTTCCAGTCCGTGCAGTTCCGCAAAATCGAGTTTCTCTGCGGTAACAAGAACCCGAAGATGTTGCAACTCGTGGGCGAGGATGACCAGGCCCGCGCCGAGATGGCGGCATTTCTCGACAAGCCCACACCCTACGACCACTTCATGCGCCACCTCGCCCGCGAGGATGACGACGTGTTCA
Source organism: Phycisphaerales bacterium (assembly GCA_043776515.1). GTDB lineage: Bacteria > Planctomycetota > Phycisphaerae > Phycisphaerales > UBA1924 > UBA4658. Next base: position 18,012 of record JAYVRG010000081.1, on the reverse strand, counting down.
AGGTGCCCAAGCACTTCCTCGTCCGTGACGTGCGCCAGCCACACGAGCCGGATGCCGCGTGCATCGCATCACTCGTCGCGCTCTACCACAAGCAGGATGAGGACAACAAGGGCGAGCGCTACTACGCGCAGTTCCGCGTCGCCGAGCACCTGCTGGAGTTTGACGAGAAGTTCTCCATCTGGCGCTTCCACCATGTCAAGATGGTCGAGCGGATGATCGGCGCGGGCATGGGCACCGGCGGCTCATCGGGCGCGAAGTATCTCGCCTCCACGCTGCAGCGTGTGTATTTCCCGGATATTTGGCAGGTCCGCGATGCGCTTGGCAGTGCGTCTGTCGCAAGCACGCACGCGCAGCCACCGGCCGCGCCCAGCGGCGGCGGATGCCCGTTCGGCGGCGGGCGCTAGAGCCAGTGGCTCTCGTTCGCACGCGGCTGGGAATCCCGTGGTGACGGCACCGCTTTCGGCGAGCGCGCCGGTGGTGCCTGTGCGGGGCGTGCGGACTCGATCGTCGCCAGCATCTTCCCCAGCCGCTGCGAGACTTCCTGCAGCAGTTGCTCGGAGGGCGCGCCGTCGGGAACCGCGCCCGCACGCTTCCGCGGCCCTTCTCCGGTCAGCAACCATGTGCCCTCAACTCCATACACCACGCAGACACGGCGCAGGATGCGAGCGCTCGGCCTCCCGGAGCGGCACGCCTGGCGCACCGTGGTGGTGCTCAGCCCGAGTTTGAGCGCGACGCACGGCTCGGTGTCGCCATCGAACGCCTGACGCAACCGGCGCGCCATGTCCTCGTCGATCATGGCGTTCTCGACAATCTGAAACGCAAGGGCGGAGGCGGCATCTTGGCCGCCCCCGTCCTTGCGTGCCGGATCAGACATGGCGTCCGGCGAGATTTGTTTGGGCTGAGCGTTCATATCACGGATTGCCTCCGATCGGGGGTGTCCAGTACGGGTCCAGTTCATACGGGTTGCCGCCAAGCCGCCAGATGCACCACAGGATGAACTTGCGCAGCGCCTCGAGCTCCTCGCTGTTGTCCTGCTGAGCGATCACGATGTAGTCAAGGGTGGCAAGAGTCAGGGTGATGTTCACGGGCACGTCGCTGGGCGGCTCGTCCGCCCGCGCAGGCGTCGTGGCGGTCGCGGCAGACAGAGCGGCCGCGGCGCATAGCACCCCGACCCACAGGCCCCTGGAAGGCCCGAAAAGCCGGGTCGTGGGGGCGATGAGCGCACGGAAACAATTAGATAACGCCAGAGCGGGGTATCGCATAAACTCTCCTTTGCACGAAGTTGTGTTGGGCTGAAAATGCCCGCGTACATAGGGGAAGCGAGTGCTGCGCGACGTTTGTGACAGAGACAAAGAGATTCCGGCGAAAAAAGTCGCCGAATGTCTCCAAACGTCCAAAAAAGCGGACGTTGGCGAGCTGGCGCGCCGGATGGGTCAGGGCGATCGAGAGGCCGCGGCCCAGTTCATGCACGAGTACGGCGACCTGATCCGCCGGCGCATTCACGGGAAGATGCACGCCGGCGTTCGGAGGGTGTTCGATACGCAGGACATCATCTCGACCTTCGGCCGGCACCTAGACAGCTACGTTCTTGACAAAAAGTTTGAGGTCCGTTCGGAGGACGAGTTCTGGGCGTGGATCTTCCAAGTGGCCAACCGCCTGATGGTGGACAAAGTCCGCTTGGCGGAGAAGATGCGAAGGAAAGAGGGGCAGGACAGTGAGTTCGCGGGCTGGATGCTCGAGCGTCTGCGCGACCAGGAAGCGTCCGACGAGCCGGAGCCACCCGCCGGGCTTCGCGGGCTGTCACTTGAGGAGATGCTCGCCCCCTTGCATTCGGAAGACGACCGCACCATCGCCACGCTCTGGGCGTTGGATGTGCCGTACACCCAGATCGCGGCGGAGACGGGTCTCTCGTATGACGTGGTCCGCCAGCGCTGGCATCGAATACAAGAAGCACTTCGGAGTGCCCACTCGGAGACCAAGACATGATCCAGATCAATCCGCGTCCGCGACCTGTTGAGGTGTTCGCAAAGGAGCCGGAGTTTCGCTCGGTGCTGAAGAGTTATGGGCCGGCGACGGACCAGGACCTTGCCAAGCTGATCGAGCAGGACGGGCGTTCCCGGCTGCTCATGGGTCTGCCGTGTGAGCTGCGTCGCTATTCCGGGGCGGTTCCGGACCTGATCGCCAACCCGATGTCGCTAGACGCGGCCATTGATGTCTCCCTGAAGTCACTTGCCCGCAGCGAAGGGTGCGCCGCCCCCGAGCTGCGCCATGCCGAGTGTCTGCAACGCTCGTATCCGGAACTCGCTGGGTCGATCCGTGTTTCCGCGATACTCAATAAGCAGTATGGCGTGCGGACCGCGGGCCTTGCCGTCTCCTCGGTCGTGCGAACCGAGAGCATCCTGCCGCGCTCGATGGGAACCATCCTCGGCAGCGGGCGCCCCAGATACGAGCTGCGGCGCGTGCTTGGTCGGGGTCATAGCGGAACGGTCTTCGAGGCGGTGGACCATCTGCTCTCGGATGAGTCGCACGCGGCCACCGTGGCCGTCAAGCTGATCTCGATCAACGAGCAGACGGCGCATCGCCATGCGTCCGAGGCGACCAAGGCGCGGCGCGTGGACCATCCGAACGTCGTGCGCGTGCTGGATCGCGGGCTGACCGATGAATCGGAGCTGTTTCTTGTCTACGAACTGGTTTCCGGCGGCGATCTGCACCAGTGGTTTGCTCGGAAGGGGAAGTCGATTCCGGAGCGTGATGCCGCGGCCATCGTCGAATCCATCGCGATGGGCGTGCAGGCGGCCCATGACGTTGGGCTGGTACATTGTGACCTGAAGCCCGCGAACGTGCTGATGACGCGAGACGGAAAGCCGCGCGTGAGCGACTTTGGCGTGGCGGCGCAGGCGGACGCAGCGGGCCAGGCGCCTGATGGCGAGCCACGCATGGCGGTGGGCACGCTGCAGTTCGCCGCGCCCGAGCAGCTTTGGAAGGTCGATCAGGACGCGACGCCACAGGTGGATGTGTACGGGCTTGGCGGGATTCTGTTCTACCTGCTGACCGGAACGTTGCCCAACGGCGAGACCGACGATGAGGTGCGGATCAACTTCCATCCGTTGCTGGGACGAACAACCCAGCCATCGTCTCGAGATTTTCGCGCCGAGATTGATGAGCGGCTGGATCGAATCTGCGCCCGCGCGCTGCGGATTGGTCCCGCGGATCGGTATCCAACCGCCGCGGCATTCGCGGCCGATCTTCGCGCCTGGCAGGAGCATCGCCCGATCGGATGGATGAAGGAATCGCCAGCGGAACGAGGCGGGCTGTGGGTGCGGCGCAGCCCGGTAACGGCGACGCTCTGCGCGGCGTGCGCGCTGGCGGTGGTCGCCGGCTCGGTGGTGGCCGGTGTGTACTCGCAAAGGGCGCAGACCGCCGACGCTCGGACGGGGACGCTGAACTCCGCCGTCACAGATGTGCGGCAGGAGTATGTGAACCTGTACAAGAAGTCGTTTCCGAAGTCGCCCAGCGCGCCCAAGGCCAAGCCGGAAGATGTTCGCAAGGAACTCGAGAAGCTCAGCGGCAAGCTGCCGATTTCGCTGCCTAGCCCAAAAGAGAAGTCGGATGATCCTCACGCGAAACAGTGATGCATGAGCATACGAATCACCGGTTGGCAGTGACACCGGCGCGGCAGGTCTGCTAACATCTAAGGCGTGCCGCTCGTTCAGCCCAAAAAATCGTCGTGTGGTCCCAAGCCATCCGGCTCGCGCACGCTCTCGCTCCCGGTGTTGCAGTCATCCAGCAGCGGCCACGATCGCAACGCCTGGGAGCCCGGGCACTCCAAGATCAAGCACTCGCGCGCTGGCCGGTGGCGCGCGGGGGTGCTCATTGGCATCCATGTCATCTTTGTGATCCATCTTGTGCAATGGCTGCTCACGGGGCTGACGGTCTCGCCGGTGGAGCCCAGCGAGAGCATGTACACGCTCCGCGACGGGATCGTGAACGCGGGGTTCGTGTTCTTCATTCTGGCGATCGTCTCGACGCTGATCTTCGGGCGGTTCTTCTGCGGCTGGGCGTGCCACATCGTCGCCGTGCAGGATCTGTGCGCGTGGATCATGATGCGGGTGGGCGTGAAGCCAAAGCCGTTCCGCTCTCGACTGCTGCTGCTGGTTCCCGTCGGGCTGGCGATCTACATGTTCGCGTGGCCGGTGCTGGCGCGAAAGGTGGTGGCGCCGCTGCTCGCCGATGCGCAGGGACGGATGCCCAGGTGGTTCGGGCAGGTCGGGCCGCTGCCGGGCGTGCGGACGGAGTTTCTTGTTCAGGAGTTCTGGGCAACATTCGCCCCCTGGTACGTGGCGATCCCGTTCATCTTCGTGTGCGCCGTGGCGACGGTGTATTTCCTCGGTGCCAAGGCGTTCTGCACCTACGGCTGTCCGTATGGCGGCATCTTCGCGCCGGTGGACCTGGTCGCGCCGGTCCGTATCCGCGTCACCGACGCCTGCGAGCACTGCGGCCACTGCACCGCGGTCTGTACCTCCAACGTCCGCGTGCATGAGGAGGTCCGCGACTTTGGCATGGTCGTCGATCCCGGGTGCATGAAGTGCATGGACTGCGTGAGCGTCTGCCCGAACGATGCGCTGTATCTGGGCATCGGCACGCCGGCCCTCTTCGCCAAGCCGCGCGAAGGGGCGAAGGAGACGGCCGCGCAGGCCAAGAAGCTCAAGCAATCGCGCTACGACCTGACATGGCCGGAAGAGATCATCGCGCTGCCGCTGTTTGTCGTGCTCTTCTGGTGCTATCGCGCCATGTTCAATCAGGTGCCGATGCTGATGGCTGTGGCGATGGGCGGGCTGGGTGTCTGGGCCGTGTGGAAGTGCTGGCGGCTGCTGCGCGATGCGAACAGCCGCGTGCATGGGTTCCAGCTCCGGCGCGCGGGCAAGCTCCGCCCGTGGGGCGCGGTGCTGGTGCTGGCCACGGTGGTCTCGCTCGCGCTGGCGGGGTGGAGCGGGTATGTCCGCTGGCACCTGCTGCGGGCGCAGATGATGTATCAAAGGTTCGAGACGCCGGTGGATGTGGTGCTGCGCCCGGACTTCGCGCCGTCTGCTGCTGATGTCGCGCTGGCCCGCGAGGCGCTCGAGCACTATCGGAAGGGATCGCCGCCCGCGAAGAATGGCAGTGGGGGTGTCGCGTTCCTGTGGCCGCTGCGCGCGGATGAACTCGTCAACGTCGCGTATCTGCGGCTGGTGGTTGGCGAAGCAGATCAGGCCGAAGCGACGCTCCGCGAGATCATCCGCGTCGGGCATCCGAAGGATGCGTTGGTGTTTCAGATCGCACAGATCATGACGGCACGCTCGCAGCGCGAGGGCGCGCGGCTGTCGATTCTGGGGGCCACCGAGCAGGACACGAAGCGCATTCTGGACGCCTCGGAGGCGGGCGTGGTGGCGATGTATAAGGATGCGCTGCAACAGCACGATGAACTCTTCGGCGTGCGCGACCAGTTGCTGCGGCGCCGGGCCTCGGGCGGTGACAAGGTCGGCGCGCTCACGGAATGGTCCGCCGCTCTGGATCGGCACCCGCGCAATATTGATGGCATGCTCGCGGCCGCCAAGTTCTTTGCCGATGGCAGCGACACCAGCGCGGCCAAGACCACGCTGGATCGTGCCCTCGCCCAGCACAAACCCAAGCCGGAGCAGGTGTTGCAGGCGGGGCAGATATTCGCGGCGCTGGGGGATCGCAAGCGGGCGATCGAGCTGGCGTCTCGCGCGGCGGCGGAATCGCTCAAACTGCCCGGCCCGCGTGTTTCATCGGCGCAGCTCCAGATCGCAGTGGGGGAGTCGGATGGGGCGGTGTCGATGCTCAACGAAGGGTTGACTTTGGCGCGGGCCAAGCCGGCCCAGGATGGCGCGACCGGCGCGATCCTCGGCGCGGGCTTCGCTTACTTCCGCATGAGCAAACCGGAGCTTGGCCTGCCGCTGATCCGCGAGGCGATCGAGCGTGCCGGGGCGAACGTTTGGGAGTTGATCCCGATCGGCGTCGGCCTGCGCGAAGCGGGATCGCAAATGCAGAACGCGGAGATGATCAATGAGAGCGTGCGCGTGCTAGAGAAGGCGCGGGATGCCGCGCCGGAGATGGTGACGGTTCGGAATGAACTCGCCGTGGCGTACTACATCGCGGGCAAGACCGAAGAGGGCTTGCGCGAGATCAAGAAGGCCGCGGAGATGGCACCGGCGAACCCGCATCTGGCGGATCAGGCATCACGGATGCTGGAAGATGCCGGTCAGCACAACGACGCGGCACGCTGGCGCGAGGCCGCCAAGCAACGGGCGGCGGCCGCTGCTCCGAAACCCTGAACACTCCGGGGTCCTGCATCGCCGCTACGTCCAATAAAAACGGCTGTGCTGTTGTGCCATACGGGTCGCCGATCTTCTCTCACGAATGCAATGTCCGCGAACCGATCGGATCGGTTCACCGGCGCATAGTCGCGCCGCGATGCGGAGATTCATCACTATGGCAAAGTCACCCGACGAAAAGATTGATACGCTCGAGAGAAAGCTGAACCTGTGGCGCGTGCTCGCCGTGCTGCTGGTGGTCCTGCTGGTTGTGGCACAGCGCCGCACGCTCGGGAAGTGGGCCGACAGCATGGAAAAATGGATGGGCAACGTCGCCGAGACGCGGGCGTCCTGATCGGCTGGGTGGCCTTCTTGGGTGGCCCGCCGCTCCGCGGCGGTTCTTCCTTGATCTCATACTGTGCAACTGGAACCGCCGCGGAGCGGCGGACCACCCATGCCACGCAACGCGTACCATCGCCCATGCCCAGATTTTGTAGCGCCGGACCTGTCAACATCGGCCCCGGAAAGCCGCTCGCGATCATCGCGGGGCCGTGCGTGCTGGAGTCGCTCGAGCTCGGGCTGACCATCGGACGCCATGTGCGCGACCTGTGTGCCGCTCGTGGGCTGACGTACATCTTCAAGGCCTCGTTCGACAAGGCGAACCGCACCAGCATCGACTCGCCCCGCGGCCCGGGGATCGAGCAGGGGCTCGCGTGGATGGCCGAAATCCGCGAGAAACTCGGCGTCCCGCTCACCACGGATATTCACGATCCGCATCAGGCCGAGCCAGCGGCCCGGGTCGTCGATCTCATCCAGATTCCCGCGTTCCTTTGTCGGCAGACGGATCTGCTGGTTTCCGCCGGACGCGCCGCCGCGACGCATGGGCGCGCCGTGAACGTCAAGAAGGGCCAGTTCTCCTCCCCGGAGGAGATGCGCGGCCCGATCCACAAACTCGCGCAGGCCGGATGCACCAACGCGATGCTCACCGATCGCGGCACGTTCTTCGGCTACGGCCGCCTCGTGAACGACTTTCTCGGCCTCGCCGAGATGATACAGCTTGACCATGTTCCCGTTGGCGAGAAGGGCGTGGGCGGCGCGGTGCCGATCTGTCTGGACTGCACGCACTCCACGCAGCAGCCCGGACGCGGCGAAGGCGGCAAGGTGACTGGCGGCCGGGCCGATCTGGCCCCGATGCTGGCGCGGGCCAGCGCGGCGGCGGGCGTCCACGCGCTCTTCATGGAGTGCCACCCCGAGCCGAAGACGGCCCTCTCGGACGCGGCGACCATGATCCCGCTCCGCGAGATGGAGACGGTCTTGCGGGATGTCAGCGCGATCCACGCGGCACTGCGATAGTATTGTTACGTGTGGTACATGCTTGCCAGCCGTATGCCGCAGTCTCCGACCGAGTGGATGATGCTCGGCGGTATCGGGATCCTCGGGCTCCTGCTCTGGTTTTTCTTTTCCGCACGCGACAAGAAGCGGCGAGCGGAGATCGGCGAGAAACTCAAAGCACTCGGATTCACCCACGACGCAAGCGGGTGCTCGCCGGATGCGCCCGAGCTCGATTTTCTCCGTGGAAATCCGCTGCTAAAGTACGAACGGAACGACGTCAAGTGGCTTGCCACCGGAGACCTTTCCGGGCGATTTGTGCGCGTGCTGGAATATCGCTACACCACCGGATACGGTAAGAGCACCACCAATCACGACACGACCATTGCCGCCACCGACCTGCCAATCCACACGGGCTGGCTGGTTCTGGAATGCAAGCGTTGGTTCACGCACCACGCCCCGAGCGAGAAGCCGCGCCCGCTTCCCGAATCGACTGGCGTGCTGCGCCAGATGTTTCGCGGCTTCTACGACGACGATCGTGTCATTGCCGCAATTCTTACGCCGCGCGTGCAGGCGATTCTGGAACCGTGGTCCAAGAAGAACTGGTTGCAGTATCGGGACGGAATGTTGCTGCTGGGCGTGCGCGACCAGGCGAACGCGGAGCAGGTTCAGCAGCAGCTTGATGCACTGATCGAGATCGCCAGCGCGATCGACGGCGTGTCCGGCGCACAAAAATGAACAAGCCCGCTGAACGCGGGCCTGCATAAATCATATGAACTGTTCGAGGCCAATCAGGTCGCGATCACGGCTGAACGATCAGTTGTTGCTCAGCCACGAGGGGCGAGCGACCTTCGGGTCCGTTGGGTTGATGCTGATCTTGCTCCCCTGCACGACGACCTTGCCGGTGCCGACGGAGAAGAGGGTATGGTCGCGCCCCATCTGCACGAGGAAGCCGGGGCGGAACTGCGTGCCCCGCTGGCGAAGAATGATGTACCCAGGAGCGGCCGCTTCGCCACCGTAGAGCTTGAAACCGAGATACTTCGGATTGGAGTCGCGACCGTTCTGGGTCGAACCCTGTCCCTTTTTATGTGCCATGACGCGGCCTCACGATCGGTGTGTGTGAAAATCAGTCCCGGGGAATACCCCAATGAGCATTCCGGTGGGTCAGGATGCTATGCACCTCTCAACGCATGATCCAGCTTCGTGCCCCGACGGGGTACGACTCGCTAGAGGGGACGGAAAGGTCGCCGGGGGTATGGAACTCCAGGCGGAGGGTCTTGCGGAGGACGAACCTGGACTTGCCGTCCGGGGCGGTCACGGTCTTGGTCTCGCCGCTGAAGCCGGCGGCGTACACCGTGAGCTGGGCGGGGTTGAAGCCGTCCACTGGCCAGATTGCCAGGCCGTCCTTGGCGTTCTCCGCGCCCTGCAGGAACTCGCCGATGATCCCGATCTGGTCCTGAATGAACGGATTCTGCGTGCGTGCGAGGAGCTGCTGCGTGACGTACAACGGAACTTCGCGCCCGGAGCGATACACGCGCCCCTCGCCGTCGGAAAGCTCGAACGCCGGGGCAAAGAGCATGTCCTGGCCGCTGTTGTTCACGGCCTTGAACGTGATGTACAGGTACTTGCGGACGCCGAGATTGGGCACGTCGATGGTGACGAGCCGAAGATCGCCGGAATCGACCTGAAGCTCCCAGCGCCGGGGGACGGGGTCCGGCTCGGGGGCCATGCCAACGAGCGGGCCGGCACCGGCAATGGCGAGGAGGCCCACGGCGGCCGCGCTGAGGAGGGTCTGCCAGGATCGGGGGCGAGTGCGTGTTCGAGTAATCATGCGGATGGTCCTTCGTCGGTCGGGCTGGCTCCCCACGGGAACAGTGGGGCGTGCGGCAGAGGAGTCTACTGTCTCTCGGTTCGTTTGGGAAGTCCACGGGGTTCGGGGCAATTCCGACGATCTATTCGATGTGACCTGCCCGTCGTTGGAACCGGCCTGGTCCCGGCGCATGAAGATTCGATGACCACGACCTCCTCCCATCACGGCCTCGGCACGAGCCCCGGGGGCGAGGTTGTTCGCATCATTCAGGTGCCGCTAGATCTTCGTCTGAGCGCGGCCTCGCGGCTGATTGGCGAGCAAGCGGGCGATCCGATGCTGGCGGCGGAGCGGTTTTTGGAGTCCGCCGCGCATCTGCGGGTGGATATGGATTTACTGTGGTGTACGGTGGGCGGCGCGAATGTGGGCGTGGGTGGTGGTGTGGTGCAGGTACGCCAGGTGGTGCTGGGCGTGGTCGGTTCCGGGCGCACGGCGATGCTGTTTGTTTCCGGGCCGGATCGGCGAGCGGGCATGTGGGGCGGCGCGGCGAAACTGCGGCTGCTGGGTGTGGGGAGCGCGCCGCTGGCGGAGGCGAAACGCGAGCGGATCGCGCTGATTCACCATGCCTGCGAGGAACTTTCCAGACCGGGAAAAGACGGGCGGGCGCGTGCTGTATTGGCGCAATCGCTGCTAGAGCAACGCGAAATCGACGCGGGCGAGGCGCTTGTTCTGGCAGGGTTCCAGCGTTTGGGCGAACTGGCGTACATGCGCCGCCCACTCTCGAAATCCGGCCCGGGGCGAGCTCTCGAGCAAGCCGGTGATCCGACGTGGCCGGATGGTCTGCGCGTGCGATCGGCGGAGGAGTTACTGCGCGAGGGACACACGCAAACGCAGGTCGATGTGTGGCTGGGCGAAGCGCTCGATCGCTCGTACGTCGATACGCAGGACTGCCCGGAACTCTGCGGCATGCGTGCCATGCCGGATGTGCTGGAGTCGCACAAGTGCGTCGGCGTGTTTGATCCATCGCTCTGGTGGATCGTGTTTGATCGCGCGAATCGTGCGATGGCCTGCCTGCTGCTGACGGTCTGTCCGGAGATGGACTCGGTGGAACTGGTGTATCTGGGCCTGGCGCCCGAGGTGCGCGGGCATGGGCTGGGTTCCATGCTGCTCTCGTTCGGGTTGAGGCGGCTGTACGACGGGCCGCTCCGGGCCACCGCCGGTGCGGATGAGCTTCGCATCGCCGGAACAGGGGGGATGACCTGCGCCGTGGACTCGCGGAACGCCTCGGCGGTGAAGTTGTATCGGCGCGCCGGCTTTGAGCGCTTCGGAGTGCGCGTGCCGTACGTCCGCACTTTGCGCCCCAAGAACGCGTGATCGTGCTGGAATCCTCGATACGGGCGGTACCTTTCCACAAGGTTGTCCACAACACGTTCGCAGGGGTGCATCTGATCGTGCGAAAGTTTTTTTCTGATGCCCAAGTCACGGCACTTACCGCACCTGCGCGATGTGCATGATCTCGGGATCGTAAAGAATGTGTTGAGTTGTGTTCGGCGATGCGGTACATTTCGCCCCCGGTCACGGAAAGACCGACGGACCAACCAGGTGGATGTGTTCTGCCGCGATGTCTTCTGTTTCGCGGCACGATCGGGATCGAATCCCGACGGATGCCTCCAAAGTTGGGACGATGGCGAATGGACTCATGGTTCGGAGCTGTCGCTTGCATAAAGATGCAACGGGTAGTCCCGAACGCTTCCTGCACGCTTCGATTGGTCATTTGCTCCGTTGGGAGTTCGACAAATCGACTTACACCCGGAAAGGTGTGACCTGTGGAGACACGTCACGCTTCAGAGTTGTCGTCCGCGCTTGGACGACTTGGAACCACCCATGCAGCACCGAACAGCAACGACCCGATCGTTCGCCCTCGAGCGACCCCCCGTTCCGGTCCCAATGCCATCAAGCCAGGGGACGAAGGGCTCGCCAATCGCCCGCCCCGGGCGGCCGCTCAGTCTGTGACCCACATCCCAGCCACCCCAGCAGCCACTCCCGCGCTCGCCACGCCCCGCCGGGCCACCCCGCAACTGGCGACCCGCATGGAGCGACCGACCCTTGCCGACGCCGCGCAGCGCGTGGCGGCCAAGGTTCGCGCCTCCATCGGTGATGAGCGCTTCGAGGGCTCGTTCGCCAACAAGGCAGTGTTCCGAATGGAGAACGGCGCGTTGGAAGTCGCCGCGCCGAACAAGATTCTGTCCGGTCTGCTGGAGCGTCGCTTCGGCGAGTTGCTCCGCCAGATCGCGACCAGCGAGATCGGCGAGTGCCCGGTGCGCTTCGTGGTCGCGAGCGACCTCTTCGGCCCGCACACCTTCCCCGGCGTGCGCCCGGAGCCCGAGACCGGCGAGACGCCCGCTGCGAAAGTCGTCAGTCCGACCAAGAAGGCCGCGCCGCGCTCTACCGGTGGCGAGCGGTATCGGATGGAAACGTTCATCATCGGCGAGTCCAACCGGCTGGCGTTCAACGCCGCCCAGCAGGTCGCCGAGGGTGAGCAGAACACCGGCGCGTTCGGCCCGCTCTTCATCCACGGCCCCTGCGGCGTGGGCAAGACGCACCTGCTCAACGCCGTCGCGCAGCGCTTCAAGGAAAACCACCCCGGCGCGGTCGTCCGCGTCACCGGTGGCGAGGCGTTCATGAACGAGTACGTCGCCGGCGTCCGCGCCGGTGATGTCGAGAAGTTCCGTCGCGCCTTCCGGCGCGTCGATCTGCTCTGCATTGACGATGTTCACTTCCTCTCTAACAAGCAGTCCACCCAGGGCGAACTCCTGCACACGCTCGATGAACTGGAGCGTGCCGGCGCCCGCATCGTGCTGGTCTCCGATGAGCACCCACGCCAGATTCGCCAGTTTTCCGCGGCACTCGTGTCGCGCTTCATGGCGGGCATGGTCGCCGCGATTCAGGCCCCGGACACAGCCCTCCGTGACAAGTGCATCCGCATGTTCGCCAAGCAGCGCGGCCTGACGCTGGAGCCCGCCGCGGTGGAGACGCTGGTGCAGCGCACCGGCCAACTCCCCGGGCAGGAACCCGCGACCATCCGCGACATCGAGGGGCTTATCACCCGCATCGACGCCTTGCACCGGCTGGTGCCGGACTACGCCGATCAGGCCAAGGGCGCGGGCCAGACCGTCGGCGTTCTCCTCGTGGAGCGGGCACTTGGTAACACCGGCGGCAGCACCGTCGTTGATCCGGGCGCGCCGATTCGTGCCGCACGCCCGGTGCGCATCGACGCGGTGATCGCCCACACCTGTGCCGCGCTCGCCGTGGATACCACGGACCTTGCGGGCAAGACCCGCCACCCCCGCGTGGTGATGGCCCGCGCCATCATCACGCACCTGGCACGGCAGCTCACGACGCTCTCGTATCCCGAGATCGCGCGTGCGATCGGCCGCCCCAACCACTCCACCGTCATCACCGCCTTCCAGCGCTTCGCCAAGCAACTGGTCGTCGATGGTCCGGTGGATGCCCCGGGCGCTCCCGAGGCGCGAACGCTCACGGTGCTGGTCCGCCAGATCGCCGCGGCGGCGCAGGCAGGAAGGCGGTAAGTCGTGGCATGGGCTTTACTAGCCCATGTCGCGGCCGCGGCGGCCGCGTGTGTGTATGTTGCGTGAGCGGATGTTGAGTGAGCGGATTCGGGGCGAAGCGCTCCGAACACGGGCTGGAAAGCCCGTGCCACGGAGTGCGAACCCATGACGTATCTGTGGCTCGCACTCGCGGTGGTCTTTGAGGTTGGCTGGGCGATCTCGATGAAACTCTCGGACGGCTTCGCCCGTCTGGGCTTCACCATCGCCACGGTCATCATGTATCTGCTCAGCGTGGTCTTTCTCGCGCTGGCGACCAAGAAGATGGACCTAGGCACCTGCTACGCGATCTGGGCCGGGTGCGGCGTGGCCATGATCGCGATCATCGGCATGGTCTACTTCAAGGAACCCGTCACCGCACTCAAGCTCGTCTCGCTCGGGCTGGTGCTCGCGGGGATCGTCGGGCTGCAAGTTGCTACCGGCGGGCATTGAACCGCCCTCATCGCCCATGACCGCCAAGATTGCCCGGATTCGGGGTGAATGCTGGACAGACAATCCGAAGTGGCCGATAACCGGATCACCGCCGGCCTCCCGCCGCGCGGCCACCCCCCTCCCCCCATGAACCACAACGAGATCCCTCTTTCCCGTCCGGACATCACCGATCTTGAGATCGAGCTGGTGACGCAGTCGCTCCGGTCCGGGCGGCTCTCGATCGGCCCGATGGTCGAGCAGTTCGAGAAGCTCGTAACGACGCGCTGCGACCGGGGGTATGGCGTCGCCGTGAACTCCGGCACCTCCGGCCTGCACCTGGCGATGCTCGCGCTGGGCATCCGCGAAGGCGATGAGGTCGTTACCACCCCGTTCTCGTTCGTCGCAAGTGCCAACTGCATTTTGTTTGCGGGTGCGAAGCCCGTATTCGTGGACATCTGCCCGCGCACGCTGAACATGGACCCGGACAAACTCGCCGAGGCGATCACGCCGCGCACCCGCGCGATCGTGGGCGTGGAGTGTTTCGGCAATCCCGCGCACATGGCGGCGTACGAGTCCATCGCGCAGCGCCACGAGATTCCGCTCATCGAGGACTGCTGCGAGGCCCTCGGCTCCGCGCACGCGGGGCGCAAGGCGGGCAACTTCGGGCGTGTCGGCGTCTTCGCGTTCTATCCAAACAAGCAGATCACCACCGGCGAGGGCGGCGTCATCGTCACCGACGACAAGCGGCTCGCGGACCTCTGCCGCTCGATGCGCAATCAGGGGCGCGCCATCCCCACCGGCGACGGCTCCGGCCCCGCGCCCTGGCTGAGCCACGAGCGGCTCGGCTTCAACTTTCGCATGGCGGAGATGAACGCCGCGCTGGGCGTCGCGCAGATGCGCCGGCTCGACGAGATCATCCAGAAGCGGCAGCGCGTCGCGGGCATGTACATGGCGCGGCTGATGGACAGCCACGACATCGTGCTGCCCACGGTGTCCGAACTCACGCACATGAGCTGGTTCGTCTTCGTCGTGCGGCTGGCCAGTTCATACACCCGCGAGGAGCGCGACCGCGTGATCGCTGGACTCACTCGCCACGACATCGGCGCGAAGGACTACTTCCCCTGCATCCACCTTCAGCCGTTCTATCGTGAGCGGTTCGGCTATAGCCACGGCGACTTCCCGATCTCCGAGAGCGTCAGCACCCGCACCATCGCGCTTCCCTTCTACAACGACATGAGGGAGAAGGATGTGGACCACGTCGTCCGCACCCTCAAGCAGATGCTCGACCGCGAGAACATCCGGCGGGGTTGACGCACGTTTGCACTGCACGCCCGGGATGAGCGATGCCGTGATCCGGGGAACGAGCGAATCCCGTGAATACGCATTTCGTATAAGATGAAAAGCAGTCTGGCCCGCTTCCGGTACACTCTCACCCGGAGGCCACCATGTTCCACGCCCGCACCATCCTGCTCGCCCTGACCCTCGCCGCGTTCCTCACCCTCGGCGGCTGCGAAAAATCCAAGCTCACCACCGAGAACTTCGACAAGCTCAAGGTCGGCATGTCCATGCCCGAAGTCACCGCCCTGCTCGGCTCCAAATACGACGATGACACACCGCCCGCGGGCTACGGCATCTCCGGGGGCGGCGTCGCCAGTTCCACCGCCGCGCCGGAGAACATCTACGTCTTCAAGGACAAGAACATGAAGATCATCGTGACGGTCAAGGCGGGCAAGGTGGTGCAGAAGAGTAAAGTAGACATTTGAGATTGTTGATCGCGTGAGCCGAGTTCCGGACGAACCAATGCAACCGTCATCGCCGAAATGCTGGAATTGCGGATACGATCGAACCGGGCTGGGAGAAGCCAAATGCCCCGAGTGTGGCCAAGCTTCACCGGTCAGCGATGACAGAGTCGATTGGAATGCAGTCTCAATTCGTCGTAGCAATCAGTGGGCATGGATCCTCATTGGTATAGCCATCATACTGTTTATTGGGATATGTTCGGGAGCCCTCTTTCTGCACTGATGGAATCGACTGGCAACCATCAACCGCCCTGCCTACTCTTCCCGCCCTAGTCGGAGCTATTCCTATGCCAAACGTCTGTCATTTCACCGGCCGCAAATCCTCCTTCGGCAAGCAGCGCACTTGGCGCGGCCAAGCCGTCAGCAAGGGCGGCTTCGGTCTGAAGCCCACCGGTATCACCCGGCGCAAGTTCAAGGCGAATCTGCATGTGGTGACCGCCATCATCGATGGCTCGCCCACCCGCGTGAAGGCCTCCACCCGCGCCATCAAGCAGGGCTTGGTCGTCAAGCCGCTGAAGCGCAAGTACGGCTACACCCGCCAGCAGAAGGCCCTGAAAGCCGAGAAGGCCAGCTGATTCCGGTTTCCGGAATCGCCACAATCAGAATGTTCACGAAGCCCCGGCGAGTTCTGGGGCTTTTTCGTCGATGTGCCGCGCCCTGTGGGTCGATACGATGGCACTGTGAAGTGCGATCGCTGCGAACAAGAGGCGACTGTTCACGAGGTGCGGATCGAGGCCGGTAAGCGGCGCGAGAAGCACCTCTGCGAGCAATGCGCCAAGGCCGAAGGGGTTGCCACCCCGCAGATGCCTGCGCCCCTCACCACGCTTCTCTCCAACTTCATGCTTCAACAGGGCGATGCCGCCGCGCCAACGCCGCAGCAACCCCCGGCCCAATCCGCGGCCATGACCACGCCCTGCGTCGAGTGCGGCACCACCTACGCACAGTTTCGCCAGAACGGGCTGCTCGGCTGCGCGACCTGCTACTCCCAGTTTGAGAACCAGCTTGTGCCGCTGCTGGCGCGTGCCCATGAGGGGGGAACGAGCCACAAGGGCAAGGCCCCGCGCCGGCTGACCGGTGCGCCCGCCGCGACTACACCTGTGGCCAAACCAAAAACGCAACCAGTGCGTGCCGCCGCGCCGGCGATCGACCCGCAGGCGGTTGCAAAGCTGCTCGTCCAGCGCATCTCGATGCTCAAGAAGCGGCTTGCCGATGCGATCGCGGAGGAAGAATATGAGACCGCCGCCAAGCTGCGCGATGAACTAGCGCGGCTCGAAGGCACGCCGCAGACTGGCACCATTGCGCCGCCTTCCCTGGCCACGCCGAAGCGCAAGTCGCGCTCGCCGGGGGAGCGGTCGCACAATCCGCCG
Organism: Phycisphaerales bacterium; assembly: GCA_043776515.1. Classification (GTDB taxonomy): domain Bacteria; phylum Planctomycetota; class Phycisphaerae; order Phycisphaerales; family UBA1924; genus UBA4658. Next base: position 1,359 of record JAYVRG010000081.1, on the reverse strand, counting down.
CCCGATCCGGATGCCCCGCGCAGCGGCGATGGCGGCAGTGGGGAGGGCGCACCATGACCATGCCAAAGCAGCCATTCACCGCGGCATCGGTGAAGCGCGGCGCGGACTGGCTGCGCGGCCTCGGCGCGGACTCGGATGTCGTCGTCTCCTCGCGCGTGCGGCTGGCCCGCAATGTCGCGGGATATCCGTTTCTGTCCAAGGCATCGCGGCAGCAGCGTGCCGAAGTCCTCGATCTCTGCCGCGAGCGGCTGCTCACCTGCGGCATTGCGCAGCAGATGCTCTGGGTGGATGTCCACCAGGCCCCGCAGATGGATCGCACGCTCATGCTCGAGCGGCATCTGATTTCCAAAGAACATGCGAAGGGCGTTGTCCCCGGCGCGACCAAACTTGAAAGCACCGGCGACACGCCCGCGCCCGCCGGAGTCAGCGGCGAGGCCCGCGGCGTGGCGATCTCGCTCCCGGATGAGAGCGTGTCCGTGATGGTGAACGAGGAGGATCATCTGCGTTTGCAGGTGCTGCTCTCGGGCTTCGAGCTCTCCGCCGCGTATCAGCGCATCGATCAGGTCGATGATCTCATCGAGGGCAAGTGCTCGCACGTCGGCGGGTCCGGGCGCACGCTGGAATACGCGTATTCGCCGCGATTCGGCTACCTCACCTGCTGCCCGACCAACGTCGGAACCGGCATCCGCGTGAGCGTGATGCTGCATCTCCCCGCGCTCAAGATGACGGGCGAGCTGGACAAGATGAAGCGGGCCACGCGCGATATGAATCTCGCCGTGCGCGGCTATTACGGCGAGGGCTCCGAGGCCGCCGGCGAGTTCTATCAAATCTCCAACCAGACCACGCTCGGCAAACCCGAAGCCATCCTGCTCCGCGAGTTTGAGCAGGAGATCATCCCGCAGGTCATCAACTACGAGCGGCAGGCCCGCCGCACTCTGCTTGAGAAGCGCCGCCGACTCGTTGAGGACAAGGTCATGCGGGCGATCGGCATTCTTCGCAACGCGCGGTTGCTCTCTCCCGAAGAGGCGATCGTGCTGCTCTCGGATGTCCGCCTCGGCGTTGTCACCGGGCTTGTCAAGGGTGTGACCGAGCAGGATGTGAACCAGTTGATCCTGCTCACGCAGCCCGCGCACCTGCAGCGCGTGCTCGGGCAGGAGATGGACCAGAACACGCGCCGTGAGGCGCGGGCGGATCTGGTCCGTGAAAAACTGGCGACCTGAGCAAACGCCCTTTCGCGATACCACAACCTTCCAGAAGGAACTCAGAGCATGTGTGAGAAGCCGATTTATCCCGGTTCGAGGCGGTGGAGCATGAGGTTGATCATGGCGATGTAGATCATGGATTCGCTGCTGGAAGTTG
>JAYVRG010000080.1:0-18985 GCA_043776515.1 Phycisphaerales bacterium | reverse complement strand
GAGTTGCGACAAACCCGCGCATGTCTGCCGCACATGCGCGCATGGTTGCGGCAGACATGCGCAGAGTCGCCGCACATGCGCGCAGAGTTGCCGCGCCTGCACGCGGGAAGGTCATCACTCCACATCAACGCGAGCTCGTGCCATCCCTTTGCACGGTCGATTCACATGAAGAAGATCTGCTGATGGCCTTCAGCCTGAGGAAGGGGGAAAAAACAAAGGCAACCGCCGGGGGAGTATGGCCGCGCGGTGACGATCCACGACCCCCGCCCCCCTGCCAAGCCCGCACCACCTTCGCCGCCGCGGCGAAGATGGTGGCACGCACGGTGCGATTGATGGTGGGGCCACCCGCCCCGCACGACTCTGCCCAGAGCGGCAGAGTCGTGCCACCCTGAGTCGTGCCACCCAGAGTTCGCGTGTCAGAGCCCGATGGGTTCCGGGTCCAGCTCGTGCTGCACGAGGTCGGCATAGGTCTCGCGCTGGCGGATGATGCGGGCGTGGCCGTTCTCGACGAGGACTTCGGCGGGGAGGGGGTGGGAGTTGTAGCGGCTGGCCATGCTCATGCCGTACGCGCCGGCGGTGAAGACGGCGAGGAGGTCGCCGCGGGCCACGGGCGGCAGCGGGCGGGAGTGCGGGCTGGTGGAGAGGAAGTCGGCGGTTTCGCAGATGGGGCCGACGATGTCGCAAGGGTCCAGGCCGGGGAGCGGAAGTGGAGGGGTGGAGGAGTGGGGGGGTGGAGGAGTGGAGGAGTGAGAGAGCATCTCCTCGACTCCTCCACTCCTCTTCTCCTCATCGGTCGGCACGCATGAGAGGTCCTTCGCTCGCGTCGGCGGGACGTGCTGCGGGGCAACGTTCACCGGCCAGATGAAGTGGAAGGCGTCGTAAAGGGCGGGGCGGAGGAGGGTGTGCATGCCGGCATCGCAGACCAGGAACTTCTTTGTGCCGCTGGTCTTGATGTATTGCACGCGGGTGAGCAGGACGCCCGCGCTGGCGACGATGGTGCGGCCGGGTTCGAGGATGATCTGGGTTTTGCGGCCGCCCCCCCCCTCGGCCCAGCGCTTCTCGAGACGCTCGTGCAGGAGCGGGACGATTTCCTTGGCGTAGTCGATGGCGGGAATGGCCTGGCCGGTGGTGTAATCCGCGCCGAAGCCGCCGCCGAGATTGAGGACGTCGATGCGGTGGCCGTCGCGCTCGAGTTCATCCATGAGCGCGAGAATCTTGAGGATGGCCTGGACGTATGGCTGGGGAGAGAGGACGGGTGAGCCGAGGTGGACGTGCAGGCCGCTGAGCTTGAGGTGGGGGTGGCCGTCGTAGGACTTGAAGAACGCTTTGGCGCGGGCGATGTCCACGCCGAACTTGGTCTCGGCTTTGCCGGTTGTGGTGTGCTTGTGGGTGAAGGGATCGACGTCGGGATTCACGCGGAGGGCGGCGCGGGCCTTGACGTTCAGGTTCTGCGCGAGCGTGGAGATCGCCTGGAACTCCTGCTCGGACTCGATGTTGAAGAGCCCGATGGGGTCGGTGTTGCCGTGGTGGTCGGGCAGGGCGGGCTCATCATCAGCGGGGCGGCCGAGGGCGGAGATAATCTCTTCATCGGTCTTGCCGACGCCGGCGTAGACGATCTTGTCGGGGGTGACGCCGGCGAGGCGGGCGCGGCAGAGCTCGCCGCCGCTGACGACGTCGAGGCCCGCGCCGAGATCGACGAGGGTTTTCAGGATGGAGATGTTGGAGCAGGATTTGACGGAGAAGCAGATGAGCGGATCGAGGGGCGCGAAGGCCTCGGCGAGGCGCTGGTAGTGGAGCTTGAGTGTGGCGGCGGAATAGACATAGACGGGCGTCTTGACCCCCCCTCCCGCGGCGAGGGTGGCGAGGTCGAGCCCCTCGCAGGTGAGGCGGCCGTCTATATAGGTGAAATGGTCCATGGGCGGAGGGTAGAGGGTGCGAGGGTGGGTGTCGGTTGCGCGGCGCGAAAAGACGAGCGCGGAAAGGGTGGTTTGGTATGATTCCGAGCGGGCATATTGCACCCGGGAGGAGGACCGAATGCTGACGGCGAAAGTGGCGAAAGAGTTTGACAGCGGGGTGCGTACGCGTGGGGAGGGATACGCGGCTGATGGGAGCATCGCGCGATTCTCGGTGCGCGGCAATATGGCGAAGGCAGTCGCGTATGGCTCGGACCAGTACCAAGTGAGCATTGAGCGTTGCGATGAGGGGGACGGATGGCGGCTGGATGTGGCGTGCTCGTGCCCGTATGCCGCGGACAACGACGACAGGTGCAAGCACGTATGGGCGATGCTCAGGGCGGGCGAGGCCAAACTGGAGAAGGCGTGGGGGAATCCGCCGAAGAAGGTGTGGATGTGCGGCCAGGAAGATGATGAGTTTGCGTTCGAGCCGGACGACGATTCGGATGAAGAGAACGAGGATGAGGATGGAGCCGAAGAAGTCGTGACGCAGCGGCCGATCGCGACGCGCAGGGCGATGGAGAAGGCACCGATCGCGCAGTTGCGAGCGGAGATCGAACGCATGAAGCAACTGGAGCGGGAGCAGCGAGCCCAGCGGATGGAGCCCAAGAAGCCGAAGGTTCCCGCGTGGAAGCGGATGCTGGAGGAGACGCGGGCGTATGTGCGAAACTCGGGGACGTTCAGCCCGGGCGCGCGTGGGAAGCAAGAAGTCGTCATCGATCGGGTGTGGTACGTGATCGACGCGGAGCGGTCGCGCGCGGCGCAAGCGATCATCGTGGAGTTGATGCGGGAGACTCGGGCGCGCGGCGAGCCCGCGCTCCCCACCGGCGTGACGCAGCTGGAATCGCTGAAGAAGTTGACGCTGACGGCGAAGGATGTCGAGAAGATCCTGGACGAAAAGGATCGGGAGATCGCCGCGCTCTTGGTGGGTGCCGGGCGTCCGAACAATGACTATGGCTCGTACGGGAGATATGGGTACTCGGAACCATCGGCGACGCTGTGGCAACTGGACATGCGGATGATGCGTCTGCTGATGCCCAGGGTGCTGGCGACTGGGCGACTGCTGGTCAGAAAAGAGGGAGGGCACAAGCTCGAACCGGCGACGTGGAATGGGGACGCGACTTGGGACCTGGCTATTGAGGTTGTGAAGCAGCCCGGATCGGGGAATCGCCACGAGGCGCGGCCGGTGCTCCGGCGCGGCGATGAGCGTGCCGCGCTGGATGAAGTGGAAGCGATCATCGATGGCGATCCGGGCATGGTGCTGCACAATGCGGAGCTTTCGCCGCTGCGGGTGGCGGGAGGAGAAGCGAGCGGGATGCTGGTGTGGGCGCAGCATTTTCTGCGGCGCGGATCGGCGGTGGTTGAGCCGGGCGAGCTTGGCGAGCTGATCGGCGCGCTGGCGGAACGGGGTGTGCATCTGCCGGTGCTGTGGCCGGAGAGCTGGGGGATGCGTCGCCTGACGGGTGTGAGTCCGAAGCCGACGCTGGTGTTGCGGACAGCCGAGCAAGCCGGGCGATCACTGCCGACGACGTTGCTGGATGCGCAGGTGCGATTTGTGTATGAAGGGGCGACGGTGGACGCGGGGACGGGAAGGTATGTGTCATCGCAGATGCAGGGCACAGAGGCCGCGATGATCGAGCGTGATGTGGATGGAGAGAAGCGGGCGGTGGAGCGGATCATCGCGTTTGGTGGCAAGCGAGATGCGTACGAGCAGCGGCTGAGCGTGCCGGTGAAGCTCGTGCCCAAGATGGCCGCGGGGTTGTTGGGTGAGGGGTGGACGGTGCTCGGCGACAAGCACGCGTATCGCACGCCGGGGGCGGTGAGCGTGCGCGTGAGCAGCGGGATTGACTGGTTTGATCTGGAAGGGGGCGTGGAGTTTGGCGGGGATGGGAAGGCGAGCGCGGCGATCGGGGCTGTGCTGGCAGCGCTGGCGAAGGGGGAGAAGTTTGTGAAGCTGGGCGATGGCTCGCTGGGGCTGTTGCCGGAGGAGTGGCTGGCCAAGCATGGGCGGTGGCTGGCGCTGGGGCGCGTGGAGGGAGAGGGCGTGCGGTTTGCGAGGGCGCAGCTGACGCTGGTGGATGCGTTGATGGCCCAGATGCCGGAGGCGACGTGCGATGCGCAGGTGATGGCGGCGCGCAAGAAGTTGAAGCAGTTTGAGGGGATCACGGCGCGGATGGAGCCGAAGGCGTTCAGGGGTACGCTGCGCCCGTATCAGCGCGAGGGACTCGGGTGGCTGCACTTCCTGAGTGAGTTCGGGTTGGGTGGCTGTCTAGCGGATGACATGGGATTGGGCAAGACGGTGCAGTTGCTGGCGCACATGGCCGAGCGGCGCGAGGCGAAGGAGAAGGGGCCGTGGCTGGTGGTGGCGCCCAAGACGCTGATCTTCAACTGGGCGCGGGAGGCGGAGCGGTTCACGCCGGGAATGAAGATCGTGGACCACACGGGATTGCAGCGTGGCAAGAGCGCGGAGTCGTTCAAGGACGCCGATCTTGTGCTGACGACGTACGCGACCATGCGGATGGATATTGAGTTGTTGCGGAAGGTGGAGTTCGCGTGCGTGGTGCTGGATGAGGCGCAGGCGATCAAGAATGATGGCTCGCAGGGTGCGAAGGCGGCGCGGCTGCTGCGGGCAAGAAGGCGGATCGCGCTGACGGGAACGCCGGTGGAGAATCGGTTGGAGGATTTGTGGTCGATCTTTGAGTTCTTGAATCCGGGGATGCTGGGGAGTTCGAGGGCGTTCAAGGAGGCGGCGCGGAGTGGGGCGGGAGAGGCGAATGGGGCGGAGAAGAGCGGCGCGGCGGGGATGGACGTGCTGCGCCGCGCGCTGCGGCCGTTCCTTTTGCGAAGGACAAAGGCAAAGGTTGCGCCCGATCTGCCGGCGCGGAGCGAGCAGACCGTGCGCTGCGAACTGGAGGGCGCGCAGCGAACGCTGTATGACGGATTGCGGGCGCACTATCGCGAGCAGTTGCTGGGGCGCGTGGAGCGCGACGGGATGAACAAGAGCAAGATGCATGTGCTCGAAGCGCTGCTGCGATTGCGGCAGGCGGCGTGCCACACCGCGCTGGTCAGCTCGGTGGTGATTGAGCCGAAGGGATTGCTGAGCGGGAAGAACAAGGAAAAGAAGGGGACGGAGAGGACGAAGAAGACCGATGGGACGAACGCGAGCGGGGAATCTGCCAAGGTCGCGACGCTGGTGGAGATGCTGGAAGAACTGGCGCAAGAGGGGCACAAGGCGCTGGTGTTCTCGCAGTTCACTTCGCTGCTGGCGCTGGTGAAGACGGAGCTGGATCGCAAGAAGATCGTGTACGAGGAGCTCGACGGCTCGACGTCATCCAAGGAGCGCGAGATTCGGGTGGATCGGTTCCAGAATGTGGCGGTGAAGGATGGCGGGCGCGGCGTGTTTCTGATCTCGCTGAAGGCGGGTGGCGTGGGGCTCAACCTCACGGCGGCGGGATACGTGTTTCTGCTCGATCCGTGGTGGAACCCGGCGGTGGAGGCGCAGGCGATCGATCGGACGCACCGCATCGGGCAGGACAAGAGCGTGATCGCGTACCGGCTGATCGCCACGGGCACGGTGGAAGAGCGGATACTCGAGTTGCAGCAGAGCAAGCGCGAACTGGCGCAGGCGATTGTCTCCGAGAGCGCGGGGCCGCTGACGGCGATGACCCGCGAGGATCTGGAGTGGCTGCTGTCGTAGTTCCGTGGCATGGGCATCCTGCCCACGTCGGGGTGTGCAGCGCGCGGTTGTTGGTTGGCATGGTTGATGTGGGCCGCAAGAGTGTGTGGCACGCGCGCCCGACACGGGCTGGCAAGCCCGTGCCACGAAAAAAAAGATCGCGGCGGGCGGGTCCCGATGAGGAGACGCCGTCCGCCGCGATCCATACTTGGAGTCCGACGCCGCACATGGTTGTGCGGTGGGCGCATGGGAACGCCCGGCGCGGGTAGACGGCATACCGACCGCGGGCACTCCGCGCGTGCCCCGTCGCGTGGCGGGAAGGGAGATCACGCCCTTCCGTTTGATCCCCACTCGCTCGGCCACGCAACAAGCGTGTGGTGGGGGGGCCGGGCCGGTCGGGCCGCCGCGACGTGCTCTCTCATCTCTGCTCTGCTCCGAGTTCTATGAAATGCTCCAGCGCCGCGCGAGCGATGCGAGGACTGGCGTGACGAGCGACGCGGCCTTCCGAGGAGCCGTGCCAGCCCGTGCTTGCCGGGTATGGGTCATGGTGGTGAAGTCGAGTGGTGTGGGCCAATAGTCATGCGGCCCTCCGCTGTGTGCCGCGCGAGCGCGGTGAAGCTAACAATGTTGATGTTGTGGATGTCTTGCGCGACGTGCCGCGTTTGGAAGACTTGGCTGCGCCGGTCGCCGACGAAGACGCCGCGAGTGTGCCGGGCGGAGCGATCGCCGCGCCGGGAAGCGAGACGGAGATGATTGTGCTGAGCGGGCTGGCTCGCTCGCCGCGCACGGCGCGGACGGCGTAGCAGGAGCAGCCCGCGAGCGGACGCGGATCGGTGTGCGTGGTCTGGGCCGTGGAAGCGATCTGCTCGCGCGGCACACCCTGGCCGGCCGAGCCGCGGAAGACCTGGAAGAAGACGCCCGTGGAGCGGCCCGCTGTGGTCGCCTCCCACGAGAGCGTGAGTGAGCCGTCGGCGGCGATACTGGCCTGCGGCGCGGTCGGCGCGTGCGGCCCGGGAAGCGAGCGCGGCCCGCGCCGTGGCGGCTCGATGCTTGCGGCGGCATAGATGTTCTCGTTGCCGGTGGACTGCGCGAAGGCCTTGATAGTTGCGATCGCCGCCGCGCCGCGATTGTGTAGCACGCGGACGGCGGAGCGATACGCGAGCGTGGCGTCGATGGCGTGCAGCCGCGCCGCGTGCGCCACGGCGAGCGCGTGCTCGGCGGCCGCCACATCCTGCGCCATCGCGGCAGTGGTCGTTGCGTTCAGCCCGATCGCCGACGGATCGCTATTCCACCCCGGCACGCGCCGGGCGTAGAAGGTGATCTGGTCGGCGGGGTTTTTCGGGACAAGGGGCATGGGTGGGGAGGGAGTAGGGAATGGGGAGTGGGCAGTGGGAGAAGCAATCAGAGCCAAGCCATCAGAGCCGAGGGCCGTAAGCCCCCGGATGCGTGCAAGAGTGGATCGCCGCGCTGATGCATCCATGCGGCAACGCGGCGATCCGCCCACTGCATCGGCGAAGTTCACCACGCGATGAAGCGCGGCACAGAATTTCCACCAAGATTTTCGATCGCGCCGCTCGAAACCGGCGGTGTGGCGGCCGGAAACCCGGCGTGGAAGCGTGGAAACGCGGGTGCGACGCGCGGAAACGGCGCGATGGAGCGTGGAAATGTGGCGGTTCCGGGGGGAAATGGGGCAGTGTCGCGCGGAAGTTTCGCGACAATCACCAAATCGTTCGCGTTTCGCGTCACCCGCCCCACGCTCCGTACACGATCATCGCGAGACCCGCACCACCTTCGCCGCCGCGGCGAAGATGGTGGCACGGGTCTTGGCGCGATGGTGCGGCCACCTGCCGAGTCGTGTACCTATCGCGGACCTTGTTATAGTCTTTTGTTGCCAAACTCGTGCAAGGCAGAAGTGCATTTGGCAATAATGCAGCGGCGTTTGCTGATGCTGGTGAGCGTCTTCGAGAACTGTCCACGTCGCGATTTCGTGAGGCGATGAAGGCCGCGCAAAGAGCGATGCCCGCCACGCCTACCACTACCCCCAAGGTGATCCATAGTGACCTACCGCTGGAGACCGATTCGATTCGGCCAACCATGTAGCCCCGTGAGCACATTATCGTTTCAGCGTCGCGAGCCGTCTCCGCACGCACGATCACAAAGTTCTCGGCGCCAGTATTTCTGTCGGCAACTGTCACTCGGTATTTCGGCATCGCAATGATTCTAAGGCGCACGGCACCGATTTTGCAACTGTGACACGAGGCGTGCCAACGATTTCGGCAGGTGGTCCGATCTGTGCGGTGGACCCCCCCTCCCCCCTCCCCCCTCCCCCCTCCCGCCGCGCGTGTCACGCCACACACACAGGTCGCGGGAGGGGGGGCTTGGAGTGCTTGTGATGAGCGCGGCGGGCGGTGCGATCGCTGCGGGAGCGACCCTCCACTCGTCATGCCCGCGACCTGTGGCACGGCGCCTCGGTGGTGTGGGCCAACTGTCGTCCAACCCGCTGGGGTGAAAAACAAAACATCGGGGAGTTGCAAGGTGCCGCGCACCAGGGGTGCAAAGCCACCCCTGGCAACCATCGTGCGCCCCACTGGGGCGAAGACCGCGAGCGGTGTTGACTTTGTCTTCTCTGGGTGGATGGGTGCGGGAAGGAGGGCTTCCCTCCTTCCTGCATCGGCAAACCAGAATCTGACACGCGCGCAAGAATGCCCTGGCTTGCGCCCGGACCTCTGTTTGATTCACTCAGCATGTGCGGCGACGAGTTTTTACTTGAGCGACGCCATATCAATCACAAACCGGTACTTCACATCGCTCTTGAGCATGCGCCCGTAGGCCTCGGTGATCTTCTGGATCGGGATGATCTCGATGTCGCTGACGATGTTGTGCTGGGCACAGAAGTCGAGCATCTCCTGGGTCTCGGGGATGCCGCCGATGGCGGAGCCGGCGATGCTGGCGCGCTTCATGATCAGCGGCCAGACCTGCGGCGAAGGATGCGCGTGCTCGGGCGCGCCGACCAGGCACATGGTGCCGTCGGCGCGGAGAAGATTCGTGAAGGCGTCGAGGTTGTGGCTGACGGCGACGGTGTTGAGCAGGAAGTCAAAGGAGTTGATGTGCCTGGCCATCTGTGCATCGTCCTTGGAGATCACCACCTCATCCGCGCCCAGCCGCTTGCCGTCCTCGATCTTGCTGGCGGAGGTGGTGAACAGGACGGTGTGGCAGCCGAAGGCGTGGGCGAACTTCACGCCCATGTGGCCCAGGCCGCCGAGACCGACGATGCCGACCTTCTTGCTCTTGCCGCCCTTGTCCGCGCCCCAGTGCTTCAGCGGCGAGTAGGTCGTGATGCCGGCGCACAGCAGCGGAGCGGTCGCGGCGAGGTTCAGCTTCGGCGAGATGTGCAGCACGAAGCGCTCGTGCACGGTGATGCTCTTGGAGTATCCGCCGTAGGTCATCTTGCCTTGCGCGTGGATGTCGGGGCTGTTGTACGTGAGGGTCATGCCCTTCTGGCAGTACTGCTCCAGGCCCTTGTTGCAGGTAGAGCAGGACTTGCAGGAATCGACCATGCAGCCGACGGCCGCGAGGTCGCCCCGCTTGAACTTCTTGACGGCCGCGCCGACCTTCAGCACACGCCCGACGATCTCGTGGCCGGGGATGAGCGGGAAGACCATGCCGGGCCACTCGCCGCGCGAGGCGTGCAGATCCGAGTGGCAGACGCCGCAGAAGAGGATCTCGATCTGCACGTCATCGGGCAGCGGATCGCGGCGGTCGATGGTGAAGGGGGCAAGGGGCGTGGTGGGGGATTGAGCGGCGTAAGCGGGGGTGGTGAGTGGCATGTGAAAGTGTAGGGTGGCACAGGTCTCGCTTTGGAGACCTGTGCATGGGGATCGTGAGTTTGATATTCTGACAGCATGGAACTCCCTGATGGCCGCATCCGCAAGCGTCGTGAGGCGTGGGACCGAAAGGGAGATGCCCACGAGTTTACATTCACCTGCTATCACGGAATCAAGATGCTCTCGAAGGATCGGACGCGACAGTGGTTTGTTGATGTGATCGACCGAGCGCGGAAGAAACTGGGGTTCGAGGTGTGGGCGTACGTGATCATGCCCGAGCACGCGCACCTGCTGGTGCTTCCCAAAAGCGAAGAATGCACGGTTGCAAAGATGCTTCACGCGATCAAGCAGCCGGTGGCGATTCGAGCGGTGCGATGGCTGCGTGCGAACGCGCCCGTCCATCTGGAAAAGCTTCGCCATGTGCTGCCCGACGGCGAAGTGAAGCATCGGTTCTGGCAGGTCGGCGGCGGGTACGACCGGAACATGTGGACGGGGGATGCGATCTGGAATGCTGTGCGGTACATCCATCGCAACCCGGTGCGGGCGGGGCTGGTGGAGAAGGCGACGGAATGGAAGTGGTCGAGCGCAGCGTGGTACGCGGGGGAGCGCGATGTGCCGCTGCAGATGGATCGGAAGCCGCCTGTGGAGCGGGAGGTCAGGTTTTTCTGAGGTTGCAAGGGGGCGGGGCACTGGTCTGCAGAGCCAGACCAGTGCCACCCTGACTACGCGATCATCCCCAACTTCCTGAACTCATGATTCGGCAGCACCGCCTTCACGTTCTCGTTGCCCAGATGCGTCGAGACAATCTCGCCGAGCACATCGCGGAAGTCCGTGGTGTGCAGCAGGTCGCGTTTGTCGTGGAGCTGGTCGGGGGCCAGGCCGGGCCAGCGGGTCAGAACTTTGCGTGAGCCGGTCGGCGACTTCATGCAGTCAGGAGTGAGAACCTCCGGCTTGCTCGCCCGCTGCACCGCGCCGCCCAGCAGAAACATGCAGCTGGCCCAGCCGTGGTCGGTGCCGCCGGTGCCGTTCTCGAATGCCGTGCGCCCGAAGTCGCTCAGCGAGACCACCAGCACATCGTCCATCTTGTCGCCCAGATCCTTGGCAAACGCGGCCAGCGCATCGCCGACTTGCTGCGCGAGGTTGCCGAACTGGCCATCGCCGCCCTTGCCCTGGTTCTGGTGCGTGTCCCAGCCGCCCAGATCGACCTCGGCGACTTCCAGCCCGACATCGGCCTTGATGAGCCGCGCGATCTGCGCGAGTTTGCGGCCAAGGTCGGTCTTCGGATACTCCACTCCGTTCTCCGGCGTGTATGGCCCGCTGGTGACGGCGCGAAGCTGACGCACGCCCTCCAGCGTGGCACTCGCGGATTGCAAGAGCAGATCGGTGGCCTCGGACTTGGCCCTTATCGCGGAGCCCTGATACGCGTGCTCCAGCGCGGCGGACATGGTCTCAGGATCGATGTTCCGAGCGGTCTTGGGGAGGTTGAGTTCTTCGAGGCCGCGCACGGCGTACGCGGGTGCCTTGCCCTGCATGATGCGCGGCAGGCCGTCGCCGATGCTCACGGCGCGGATCGGGCCGCGCCCGGTGGAAGTGACGAGGTGGCGATTGAGCCAGCCGTCGGAGTTGATGGTGTTGCCGGAAACGCCGGTCTCCCAGGTGTCCTGTTCCTCAAAGTGCGAGCGGGTGTTTTTGTCATAGCCAACGGCGTGGGCCGCGGCGCAGAGGCCGGAATCAAAGAACGGCTTGAGCGCGCCCATGCGCGGGTTGAGCCCGAAGAAGCCGTCGAGGTCGATGAGCGAGTTCGGGTCGCTCGCGCTGGGGGAGGCGAAACCGATGCCGCGGCGGAGTGCGGCGTAGTTCTCGTCGCCGTATGGAGTCACGAGGTTTAGCCCGTCCGCTCCCCCACGCAGAAAGAGCGCGACCAGGACTTTGTTCCTGGTCACCGGTTCAGGAGCGGCGGCGAGGGCCATCGCGGGCAGAAACGGCGCGATGCCGAGATACGTGGCAACGGCGCCGGTGGACTTGAGAAAATAGCGGCGGGTGAGGTGCATGGGGGCCTTTCGGGGCGGACAAATCAAAGGCGGGTTCACCGCAGAGACGCTGAGGACGCGGAGAGGAAAAGCAAAAACGATGGCATGATGTCAGGCGTGGTGATCGAGTCTCAGGTCTACGAACGAACGAGTCAGTTCATCTTCACTCTTCTCCGCGACCTCAGCGTCTCTGCGGTGATTCATTCTTCTACCGAACATTCGCTTCCGGCAGTTGTGCAATAAAAGTCGCGACCGTCTTGATCTGATTGTCGCGTTGATAGTCGTCTGGGCGTGCGGGCAGCACGGGCTGACACTCCGCCAGCATCGCGAGCGCCTGGGTGTTGGAGGCCTCGCCGAGCACGCGTCCGGTGACTCGGAGAGCGAGGATGTCCACGATCGTCTGACGGAGCTCGGGCGTGATCGGCTCGCTCGACCAGCGGATGTTGCCGGGGATGCCGTCGGCGATCGCACCATCTGCCTTGCTCGCGAGCTTCCAGCGTTGCAGAATGGCGTTGGAGTCCATCGCTTCGCCATCGAGTTCGGAATATCCATCCGGCGTCGGACGATCGAAGAGTCCGTGGCCGCTGGAATCCAAGAAGCCGCCGATCTCGTGGGCGTTCATCCAGTTGGTGGTGCGTGCCAGGCGGAACGCGTAGTCGGTCGGATGCGCGAGCCGCTTGGCGCTCGCGGCGGACCAGAATGCCGGATGGCGACTGAGCGCCAGCAGCACCCGCTTCATATCCCCGCCGCTACGGGTGAAGACGCTGGCGAGATCATCCACCAGCCGCGGATCGCTCGCCGTCTGCGCCACGCCGACATAATGGTTCGCGAGTTTCGTACACACGAACTGCGCGGTCGAAGGATGGGCCGCGAGAATCTCCAGCGCCAGCAGCACCCGTTCGTGACGATCCGCCTTCGCGCTTGATGCGAAGCGATATCCGACGACATCGCGGGTTTCCTTCAGCTCGGAGCCCAGCACCGGCTCGTACCGGAAATCCTCCGCGAGTCCATCCTCATCCGGCGTGGCATCCGGAAGCGCGGCCAGCGCGGTGCGGGCCGTCGTCCACCCCGTGAACACATGCGCGAGGTTGGTCACATCCTGTTGCGAGTATCCGCCATGCACGCCCAGCGTGTGCAGCTCCATGATCTCCCGCGCGTAGTTCTCGTTCAGTCGCCCGCCGTACGAGCGTTCCTGATCCAGATAGCGCAGCATGGCCGGGCTGGTTGCGCTCGCGAACAGCAGGTCGTAGAAGCGAGCCACGCCGAGAGCCGTGAACCGCTCGTGCTCATCCCACTTGCGATACGGCTCATCCTTGCGCACCCACGTTGAGAAGTGATTTTCGGCCCAGAGCGTGAAGCGGTTGCGCACCGGGTTGCCGGTGGCGATGGATTCCTGAATCGCGCGCCGGGGAACGTCGTAGGTCGAGCGCGGATTGGTGAGCCGAACCGCTGCGAGGTCTTGCGCGGCGGCATCCGAAAGGTCTTCCGCGCCGGTCGCGCTGGTTGCCGCGGCGGATCGCGGCGAACCAGTGGCACAATCGAGTCGATTCTCCAGATAGCGATTCGGCCCCTGCACCAGCACCTCCGCCAGTTCGCGCGGATCAGGCCCGTACGCGAAGCGATCCAGCAGCATGAGAGCGCGGTCGTACGTCGTCTGCTGCGCATCGCCGAGCCCGGACGCTTCGCCCTGCACATCGATGGTGCGCGGCGCGGAGATGGTGATCTTGCCGCGCAGATCGGCGACGCGCAGCGAAACCTGGTGTGGCCCGGCGGACACGCCGCGGAGCGGGAGAGGGACGATGATCCGCCCGACGCCGCCGAGCGTGCGTTTGATGTCGAACATCAACCCCGGCCCGATCGGCTTGCCGTCAATCAGCGGCTCCGCCCAGTCCAGCGCGTTCGCGTCGGTGACGGTCGCGACCAGCGCATCCGCGCTCCGCACCGGCTGGTTGTCGCGCGGATAGTCCAGCGTGATCGCCGGTGCCGCGGCGGTCGTCAGCGCGGTCCGCTCCACCAGCCGAACGCCCTGCACCCAGAGCGCGTTCTTTTCGCCCTTGCCCGCGACCCACTTGCCATCCGGCGGCGGAACCGAGATCACCAGCCGCTTCGGGCCTTCGACGAGTTTCAGCGGCGCGCGATTGTCCACCGTCATGCGATGCGGATCGGACCATATCGGAATGTCGCGTGCCGCCACCGGCCGCGGCGGGCATTGCTCGGCATCCGCCGCGCCCGTCAGCAGTTCCAACTCCACGCGCCGCTCATTCCGGTTGTTGCAACGTGCTTCCAGCCAGACATCAAACTCGCCCACCAGATCATCCGGCAGCGTGAGTGCAAGCTGGGCACTCAGCGCAATCGGCGCGCTCTTGCGCTGCTCACCGCCCTGATTCTCTTTCAGCGATTTCTCAACCGATGGCGTCCAGACATCTTCATAGATCGTGAATCGCCGCGACAGCCGCGCGTGGTCGGCATTCGCCGAGAGCGCGAGCGTTTCCGGCAGCACGATCCGCTGCGGCGTGGTCGCCGCGATCAACCCGGCATCGGTGATCGCGCGAAGTTGTACCAGGTTGTCCCCCGCGCGAAACGTCTCGGGTGGCACCACAAAGCGCGGCGCATCCGATCGCTGCCGCTGCATCTCGCGGCCATTCACAATCAGCGCCACCTGTGGCGGCGGAACGGTCTTGTCATTCTCCCACCAGAGCGTGCCGCGAATCTCCACCTCGCCCGCGATCGGCAGCCCATCCAGCGGTCGCTCAAACGCGATCCGCACCGGCGGGCGCGTGCCCGCCCGCGCGCTGGCGGGCCATGCGCCCGATGATGATCCGCCGCCGCCACCGGCCATTGCGTTCATGGACATCATGGCGTCGCCGTTGCCTGCACCCGCGGATGGAGCCATCGCGGACATTGAATCACCAGAAGCGGACCGGCGGCTTACGCCGCTCGGCTCTGAAGTTGAATCGGCAACCCTGGCGATCTCGATCTTGTCCAAGCGCAGGTTGCGATCCAGTCCACGCGCGGCGAAGTCATTCACGAAGTCGCAGCGGATCGAATGGAACCCCGGCTCAACATGGAACGGTGTCCCGATCGGCACGCGATGCCACGCCGGTGCCGCGATCGCGCTCGCCGTCAGCGGGCGTTGTGCTTCGTCGATGGTGATGCCCACCGATGGCAGCGCGCCGGACGCGGCGTCTCCCGCCGCCGTCAGCACCACCTGATACCACCCCGCGCCCTGCTCGTCGGTCACATTCAGCGGAAAGCGAAACTTCGGATCAGCCGCGGCGTTGTTGAAGTAACGCCCGCCCGATGCCGCTTTGTCCTCCGACGATTGCGGCGGCTTCGGCGGCCCCATCACCTTCAATCCCATCAGCCCATAATCCGCTTCGCACTCCCCCTCCGCGATCGCGCCCTCTGATGGTCGCACCACCTGTACGACTGATGGTGTCGCGAGATGCTCGTGCCCCGCGCTGTCCGTGCGGACCACCCGCAATGCGCATGTCCCCGGCTCGCGCTGCGCAAAGTCCACCGGGAATGCGCAGAGCACCAGCGGCCCATCCTCCGCGCGTGTGCTCCACGTTGGCTCAATCGTCTGCACGCTCGCACCATCACCCACGCGCAAGCGAATCTTCGGCGTCACGTCCCCCGGTTCGCCGGGAACCATCCAATACGCCGCGCCGATGGTCATCGCGCCCCATACCGCCGCGCCCGAAGTCGGCGTCAGCAGTTCCGGTTTGTATCCAAACGCCGCGTCGCTCGAAGCACTCCCCGCGCTCCCCACACCCGCCGCGACCACCCGCACGCGAATCGCGCTCGCGCCAACTCGCACCGTCGTCTCCCCAGCCGCCACCGGGCGCACCAGCACATAGCCGCGCGTCTGCCCCGGCAGCACCCGCCCGCCGCGCTCAATGCTCAGGATCGCCGGATCGTCCGATGTCGCCTCCGCCAGCCGATCGGTCTCGACGCTGGCATTCACCCGCACCGGGATCGCCCGCACCGGGCGCGTCGCATCTAGGGGCATCTCCGTCCGGTCAATCTCAAACGCCGCGTCCGGCGCGCCGTCCATCGCGCCCCCCGCCGGCGGCATCCCCCCATGCCACGCCATCGCAGGAACAGTGGATAGCCCAGCGGCCAGCGTTGCCGCTGCCACGATGCGCCAGACAACTCGCCGCGCACACGCCATGCTGAACTCCCGGAATGCCATCCGACCGATTCCAGTTGCGATCCAGTTCCGACCCGACCTCCCGCGATATCTACTACATATACAGACTACCGCCAACCCGCACCCGCGGCCAGCCGTGCCAGCCATTCGGCCCGATCCCGACAGAGTTTCACAACTCCGCCCCTTTCACTCCGGGGATCGCCCCCGGGATCACGTCCACCGATCGCCGAGCCGGACTCGACACTCCGCCCAAGCAGCCGTACTGTTGCCTCCCCTGTCAAACGCCGGGCTGACCCCCGATGTTGCAGGTCCACCGCCCAGGTGGCGAAATTGGCAGACGCACTACCTTGAGGTGGTAGCGCCCGCAAGGGCATGGAGGTTCAAGTCCTCTCCTGGGCATTAGAAGGTTCGTGGCGGGAGAATATGGGGCCTAAAGCGCACTCGAACCGAGATCGCCTCGACATTATCGTCTCGGAAACGAGTTCCTTGTCACGGCTCAGTCGGAGGATCACATGGCGGCTGCCAGAAGCTCTGCGTGGCGTGATTGAGCAGGTCGCGAGCGAGCATTCCTACTTGCGGGTTGGGATCGCGGGAGAGTCGATCAAGCATTGGACGGCAAAACCAACCTAGTGTTGCGATTCTGCCGAGGTATCGGATGTCAGAATGGCCGCCACACCGGATGTCGGCCTCCAACTGTCGGAGGTTCGTGTCCACCTCCCAGCCCATGCGATTGAGTGCCGTCCGCCGTACCAACGCGCTGGGGTCACCCAACACTGCCTTAGCCAATGCATCCTTGTCCATTCGTTCCAGTGCAAGGATGCGCCGTTGCCGGGCCAATCCCCTATCCGCCCAGTGATCAAGGATACCTCGAACACGCGGCGGAAGGCTCCGACACAGTTCCTTCCCCTTTGCAAACGTGGACTCTGGCTCGATCCGCGACGCACCGACTAGTACGCCTCGAACACATGAAGACACCAAATCGGACCATGCTGGCGCGAAGCCTGTCTCAGACAACACGGCGACCATTGAGGGGCTGTCGATTCCGAGGATCTTGATGACTCGCATGAGCAGCTGAGTGCGTGCCTCATCCGGATCGGACGTGAACCCGGTTTCGGCGAGAGTGCATGGACCCGGACGGTTGTCTCTGGCGTTGATGGCTTCAAGGGAAACAAACCCAAGCATGTCGATAAACTGTTCAGGTGTTAGGAAGCGGAGCACGCCCGCAGGAAGTCGATCCGGCGGGGTGCATCTCAAGCTGGCGATGAGTGCCTGATCGACAAGGCGGGTTCGCAATGACGCTGAAAATGGCAGCGAGGGGATACCAGAACTGCAAATCCGGCGAATTGCTGGCAATCCGAGCACTTCCTCAAGCTGGCCTATCAGTCGTTGGCCCGTCATTTCGCGGACAAAGCCGCAGGTTCCCAGGACCAGACAGATGTCCCATCGTTCTTCCACTTGGAGAAGTTCAATTTTGGACCAGAGGGGATCAGTCGTTTTACCGAAAAAGCCGAGCATGGATTCCTCCAGTCAAGACGAAATCGAGGGCTTGCAGAGCTGACAACTGAGCTCCATGCAGGCGAAGCAACGCAAGGTCTCCTCGCGGGACTCCAATCATCGTCTCCAAATGGACGACGGATGCAGCCAACGCTGGGTCTAAGGTGGGCTGCATTCGCTTCCGCTCCGACTCAGGCAGTTGAACGGCAGCCAAGGTGATGCACAGCATGTCGCCCGCCGAGGCAGGCGGTGCTAACTGCATTATCGGTGCGAGTCGGGGTGCATATGTCCCAAGCTCTCCACTCAGCGAGGCAGCCAATACCAGCCATTGCAGCACAAGCCAGCGAGGAGAGCGACCACGCAGATGTTCCATCAGATAATCGGAAGCTTCGACGAACTTGCCCTCATACAGAAACATCCAGCCAAACTCCGGGTAGAAGGCCCTCATGTGTTCGTTGTCGGGAGTCTGGAGCCAACACCACACTTCGCGCAGCGTGTGATGAGCTGCGGCGAAGTCGCGATTGTCATACTGAACGACAGACAGATTTACCATTGGATCGAGGTATACGTACTCATACGCCGTGCCACCTGTCCTGCGCACTTCGTCGGCAGCCCGCGCGAACATGGACGCTGCACAAATAACGTCCCCTTGAGTCTTGTGAAGAACGCCCCGAGCATTCAGCAGCAGGGGATCACGTGGGTTCTCCACCAAAGCCCCGTCCAACACGGTTGCGGCTTGCTCAAAGCGACCTTGTTCACGAAAGGCTCTGGCACTCGCAATGATGCCATGAATCTGCTGTTCGCGAGAGGGCTGCGTCGACGGGCGAGTCGCCACTCCGAGGAGTTGCAGCACCTCCGCGTAGGAGCGAGGTCGGCCGATGGGATCAAGCGATACGCAGCGGCGAATGGCCTTGACCATCGCCTCCGCTTTCGGACCAAGGCGATCGCTGATGGCAGCGAGCGGGGCCTCTCGTAGGTTCGGTCGCCATTTGCCTGCCGTTTCCGGTCCGATGAACGGGTGCGTTCCAGTCAAGACCTCATAGAGGGTCACCCCAAGCGAAAACATCTCGGTCGATAGCGATGGGTGGGATCCCCCGAACAGCTCCGGCGCCATGTACAAGAGCGTTCCTGCGACTCCGCCAACGCTCATGGTGCTTGACATCGAACGATCAACGTCCGCGAGGCTCGGCAATGCGTTGCAACTTGAGCGAGCGAGTCGTGCGATGCCAAAGTCTGTGAGACGAGCTTGCCCCTTTCCATCCAAGAGTACATTGGAAGGCTTGATGTCCAAGTGCAAGACATCGCGTCTCGTCAGAGCGTATTCAAGCGCGCCGACAAGGCCGACCAACAATTGCTGAATTGACTCAGCTGTCCAAGTCCGCACGCGGGCGTATGAGAGCTCAGCGTCATACCACTCCACCAAGATGGATGGCCGTCCGCGCCAACGACCAAAAGCAAGGGCATGAGCGATGTTTGGATGTTCAACTAGCGAGAGCCAGAAGCGGCACTCCCGTTCGAACGCTGCCGGATTCGCTTGGGCTTGAATTGTCTTCAACGCCAACGTCCTGCCCGGACGAACTGGCACGAGTTGGAGCACCTTTCCCATGCCGCCCGAAAGCTCCTTGCCAACCACGAACCGCGCATGTTCGAAGAAGTCGATCGTGATGACTTCGCCGAAACTGGCTATTGGTGGCGTTGAGCTCATGACGAATGAGATGTTACCGACATCGTTGTGTCGGAAAAAGACTTCCAAACGATGTAACTCTTCAGCCGTCAGCAACGATCGTACCCGAACAGGATGCGACTTGCGCTATGTGAATGGGTGTGGTACACAGGCGGAATCAGCGCGAGCACGA
>JAYVRG010000079.1:0-114564 GCA_043776515.1 Phycisphaerales bacterium | reverse complement strand
GATGGCGCACCGCGTGTTCCGCCGCCGCGACCAGCCCCGGCCGGTAATCGCCCAGGTCGTCGAGGTTCGCACCGCTCAACATCACACTCACGCCGAGTTCCGGCAGCAAGCGTTCGACGGTGGAATACAGTTCCGTCTTGCAGTGGTAGCAGCGCGACCCGTCGTTCTTGAGGTACGCGGGGTTGCTGAACTCGTCGGTACGGACGACGACGTGTCGGATGCCGATCAGCGCGGCGAGCCGGCGCGCGTCGGCGAGTTCGGTGCGGGCGACGCTCGCGCTGTCGGCGGTGACCGCGACCGCCCGCGCGCCGAGCGCGAGGAACGCGGCCTTCGCGACGACGGTGCTGTCGATGCCGCCGCTGAACGCGACCGCCGCGCCGCCGAACGCGCCCAGCACCGCGAGGAGCTGGTCGCGTTTCGCGGCGACCCCAGCGGGGTCGTGTGTTTGTGCGGCTGTGCCCATGCCTTCAGTATACCCGCGCGCGGAGGTGTTGAAGGCGTACTTCACCCCGAACATCGACGACTGTCTGTTCCGCGCCCAGCGAGCCCATAAACCCAGGGCGTTGCGAAAACCTACGCGGGAGAGGAACAAGGAAGGCCCGCCGCAACTCGACGTTACGGCGGGCCTTCGGTGAGTTGGGGATCTAGGATTCGAACCTAGACTAAGTGAGTCAGAGTCACTCGTGCTACCGTTACACTAATCCCCAGATTGACGGCCCTGCGGCCCTGTTTTTGACCGCCAATCCTATCGGCCGCGCCCCGCAAGGCAAGCGGCTAAGCCCGGCGCAACCCGACCCACCACGCCCAGCGCCACGTCCCGGCCAGGGTGTCGCCACCGATCCCCGGGTACGCTCCCGCCATGATCCACCATCCCACGCGCCGGATTTCCATTATCGCGGCGATCCCCGCGCTCGCCGCCGCCTCAACACTCTTCGCACCCTTTCTTGCCCCCGCCGCGCTCGCCCACCAGCCCCCCTCCCCCGCCAACCTTCCCCCGCTGAACGACGGCTCCCTCACCACCCCCGGCCCCTCGCCGCTGCTGGATGCCAAAGGCGCGTGGCGTCAGGGCCGCTCCAAGGAACTCCTCGCCATTCTCGACGAGCACGTCGAGTGGATTCTCCGCACCAGCCCCGTGGACGCCAGCCAACGCGCCGACGAACGCTACAACGACCAGCTCTCCGATGTCAGCATCGCCGCCACTGTCGCCCGCACCGCCGACCTCGCGCTCCGCCTCCGCGTGCTCGTGCAGCTCAATCCCAAGGACCTCTCCGAGACCGACCTCCTCGACGCCGAGCTGCTGCAATACGAACTCAAGGACCGCCTCGACGCCGCCAGCTTTCACGGCGAACAGATGCCCGTTGACTCCAAAAGTGGCCCGCAGGTCTCGCTCCCGCAGATGTGCGATTCGCTCCCCTTCAAGACCGCCAAGCAATACACCGACTACGCCGCGCGACTGGAGAAAATCCCCACCTATCTCCAGCAAACCACCGCGCAGATGCGCGCGGGCATCGCCGCCGGACGCGTCCCGCCGCGCGTCGTCATGACGGGCACCCCCGAGCAGTGCTTCATGCTCACCTCCGCGGACATGAAGGAGACCCCCGCGCTCAGCCCCTTCTTCAAGCCCTACCGCGCCCGCCCCGCCACCGACCCCGCCGCCGTCCGCGCCCGCGCCGCCATCACCCAGCAAGTCATCCCCGCCTTCCAGAAGTTCGGCGAGTTCCTCCGCGATGAATACATCCCCAAGTGCCGCGACACCGTCGGATACGCGCAGGGCATCGATGGACCCGGCGCGTACGACGCCGCGCTCCGCCGCCACACCACCACTCCCATGACCGCCGAAGAGATTCACACCCTCGGCCTCAGCGAGGTCGCTCGCATCCACACCGAGATGCTCGCCGTCATCGCGAAAACCGACTTCCCCAAGAAGGATGCACTCAAGGGCGACGAACTCTTCCGCGCCTTCGTCGAGTATCTCCGCACCGACAAGCGCTTCTACTACGACAAGCCCGAGGACCTGCTCGCGGGCTATCGCATCATCTGCAAGCGCATGGACTCCGAACTCCCCCGCCTCTTCGGTAGACTCCCGCGGCTCAGCTATGGCGTGCGCGAGCTCTCGCCGCTGGTCGCTCCCTCCGCCCCGACCGCGTATTATTACCTGGGTTCCATGAAAGCCGGTGTCCCCGGTTGGTTCATGGCCAACACCCACCGGCTCGACCAGCGCCCCAAGTACGAGATGACCGCACTCGCGCTGCACGAGAGCGTCCCCGGCCACCACCTTCAGATCGCGCTGTCGCAGGAACTCGAAGGCCAGCACCCCTTCCACACCTTCGCCGACTACACCGCCTTCGTCGAAGGATGGGGCCTCTACTCCGAGCGGCTGGGCATGGAAGTGGGGGACCTGGACCAGCAAGAGCCCGACGCGAAAAAACCCGCCGTCAGCGGCGGAACTCGCACCATGTACGCCGACCCCTACGACGACTTCGGCCGCCTCAGCTACGAGATGTGGCGTGCCACCCGGCTCGTGGTGGACACCGGCATGCACGCCAAGAACTGGCCGCGCCAGCAAGCCATTGACTACATGCTCGCCAACACCTCGCTCTCCGCCCTGAACATCGAGCGCGAGGTGGACCGCTACATCGCCTGGCCCGGCCAAGCGTGCGCCTACAAGATCGGTCAACTCAAGATCAGCCAGCTCCGCGCTCGCGCTGAACACACACTCGGCGATAAGTTCGACGTCCGCGCCTTCCATGACGCGATACTCAGCACCGGCGCGATCCCGCTCCCCACGCTCGAAGCCAAGATCGACCGCTGGATCGCCGCGCGAAAGTAGTTCCGTGGCACGGGCTTCCAGCCCGTGTTTCGGAGAGTGACACTGACCCGCTGCTCGGAGCGGGTCAGTGCCTGTTGCAACCCCACTGACCTGTCCAAAGCGACAGGTCAGTGGCACACTTATGTGTTTTCAATCACGGGCTGGTAAGCCCGTGCCACGCGAGGGGGGTCACCCCCGCGGCTCAATCGCATCTACCACTTCCAGCACCGTCCGCCGGATCGTGAACACCAGTTCCAGGCGCGTCAGCTTGAAGAGCACCTCGACATGCTGCGTCGCCGCCGCGATGCCGATGCGTCCGTGGCGCGTCTTGACCGTCCCCAGCAGCTCAACCATGCAGTTCAGCCCCGCCGAGTCCACGAACTTGATGTTCTCGAGGTCGAGCACCAGATGCCGAATCCCCGCGTGGCCGGCGTACAGCTCCTGCACCTCGTAGCAGACATCCGATGCCGATGTCACGTTCAGCTCGCGCTCCACCACCGTGACCACCATCGTCTGCCCGATGATCGAGTGGTTCACCAGTGGATGGTCGTATACCGCCCCCGTGCGCTCACGGCGCTGCACCGGCGCGTGCACGCGGCTCTGCTTCTCCTCAACTCCGAACAACTTGCGAAACTTCTTGAGCATGGGCGAAGTACCAAGAGTCAAGTGTCCAAGCGTCGCCCGCGAAACTATCCGCGGATCAGGTACCGGTCTGGTTATTGCGCATCGGCGTGGCGCGTCCGTAGATGCTCCGCACCGGAGCCGTTGATCCGAACGTCGGCATCGGTGTCGCCGGCGCGATGGGGATCGTCAGTGCCGGACGCGACGGCGCGTTCTGCACCGGCATCGGGATCGGTGCCGGCACAGGCGTCGGCCCCTGCAACCGGCGCTGCCGCGCCGCGTCAATGTTTCGGTCCAACTTGCCCAGGATGTTCTTCACCTGGTCAAACGATCGTTGCGAGTTCGGGCTCATGTGCAGATTCCTCCGAGAGTCGGTGCTGACAGAGGTATCGGAATCGCGCAGCAATGACTTGCCCGAGAAGTCGAGCATCGCCGGGCGCGGCGCAAGGGCGTGCGGTTTGGGAGGGTTGGGGGGCCGCAGAGAGCATGACCACCTGAAATAACCAGACGGACGCGGCGAGCGCCCACGAAAAAACCCCGGAAGAACCGGGGCTTTCGACAAAGTGCCCCCCGAAGGACTCGAACACCACGCGAATCCTGCGGGAAACACGCGGGTTCCTGATTCGGGCGGCAGCAAATCCGGCAACAATGGGGGTGGTCTTGGTCCCCCGATGCCACCCACGATGCCCACCGATCCCGGGTTGGCGGAAGTTATCGCGGCATGGCCCGACCTGCCCCCGGCGATCCGGGCGGGCATCGTGGCGATGGTGAAGGCGGCGGGGGGTGGGCGATGAACACACACGCCATTCGAGATACAGGATGCACCCCAGATTATCTTGCCAAGTTGCCCCCGAACAACTTGGCCAAGTGTGGTGTTCCCGGCGCGCTGGCCCCCAATCCCCCCGGTGGGAGTTTCCCGAATCGACACGCGCGGCCCGCTGACCCGATGGTATCGCGTTCTGCGCCCGCGCAACGCCCGAAGTTTGACACCCTGTTTGCCGATCCCCGGCACTATCGGGGGGATTGTCGGCTGGTGGTGACGGCGATTCGTTGCGGGTGGTTGAAGGATGCCCCGCAAGCGGATCGGGATGCGCTGGCGACGCGGTTTGAGCAAGTCACCACGGAGCGGTGGGCGGCGGACCCAAACACCCGGAGCGTGCGGGCGTTCTTTGCCGAGTGCGCGGTGCTGCTGGCGATGGACCGGGACGACACGGCCCCCGCGCTGCGGCTGATGCGCTATGCGTGGGCGGGGCGCGTGACAGGCCGCGCCACGGGGCGGCCACGGGAGCGGTGGCACGTTTCCGACTTCGCGGGTCGGATCGACGCGAACGAACTCCGGCGGCGGGTGATGGCGGAAGGGATGGACCTGCGGACCCTTCACACGATCGACGTGCGGCCCGCCCCCCCACCTGACAAGTCCGACGATCCCACTTGGGGGGGCGAGCGGATCGCGCTGGCGGTGGTCCCCGACGCCCGGTACGGCTGGCGGGTGTGGCTGGTGTGTCCACGGTGCAGGATGCGGCGGGGGCACCTGTATCCGACGCGGGCGGGGTGTCAGTGTCGGGAGTGCGCCAACATCGCATACGGGGAATGAGCGGGCGTGGTACGCTGTAGTAGGGGATGATGTGAGACGCCACCATGCAAGTTTTTCGAGTCGAAGTAGCCCATCGTGAAACTGGAAAGACCGATGTGCTTTTGATCGAAGCGGCAACGCCAGCGGATGCGGCAAGTGCGGCGAACGCTTCGGGCTGGCTTGTTTCCGGCGTAACCGAAGCCCCGCCCGTGCATTCCGCTGTTCCCGCACGGCCAACCACGCCAACTGCAAAGCGTTCGGCCTCAGTAACCGGCACTCAGATTCTGGGTGGTGTGATGTTGGTGATGGCCTTTGTGGTGTTTGGCTTCCAAGTCCATGGCTCGTCAGAGCGGGCGATATTGTGGTCCGCCCGTCATGGTCTGCGTTCTCAGTTGCATAAGTTCGATGACTTCGTGGCGGTCGGGGCGACGGCCAACGACGTAAAAGATCTGCTCAGCGAAGTCGAGGGGTTGCGGCATGAGTTGAAGGAAAGCATCGACAGTTTCAGCAACGGCGCACTTTTTTGGGGAGGGGTTGTTTTGCTGGTGCTAGGAACCCGGCGGACAACCGACAAGCAATAATCCTCGCATACGGGCATCGGGATTGATCCCCCGATGAACGGATCGGGCTGGGGTTTTGCGCTCACTCGCCCAAGACCCCGCCCGACCGGCCCGAGAAAGGCGAGTGAACCTATGGCGCGGAAGCCCAAGCCCGCTAAGACGGATGCTGAAGCATTGGACCAATCCGAGTGCGTTCGAGTAGCGGAGTCGATTCGAGCGTTTCTTCGTTTTGTTGACACACTCGACAAAGACAGTGCCGGAAACTCTGTCTGCCCGGAGTCGCGGCCAACGCTGGAAACGAAGTGGGGCGACGTATGCGAGTCGGTCAATGTTGTTCGGCGGAAGTTGCTACTCCGACTGCCACGCCATCTAGACCATTGCTTGCGCCCCGAGGAAATGTCTGCTGGCGACCGGGAACTGTTTGACACGCTTTCCAACGCGCTGTGGTCGTCGGCATTGACGCGATACATGCCAGAGGGAACACCGTGGCTGGAAGCCGTTGCGCGATCCGCTGAGATTCCCCCGGTTGGACTTCGGGTTGTTGAAGCCGATCGCGTTCGGAAACTCCGCGCCATTGCGGACAAACTCCACTCCGCGCGGGCGGACGATGCTGAGTATCGGCCCGCGACGTGGTTCCGGAAGGGAATGGCGGCGCGGCTGCGCATGGCGGCACAAAAAGGACGCAAGACGAAGCGAGTCGCCACGCGGAAGATTGACGGCGTGGTGTGCTACTCAGTCGCGGATGCGCGTGGGTGGTGGGCCGCGGATGTTCCCGACGATCGAAAATAACCGTAAGGATGCGTAAGCGGGCGTAAGGATGCGCAAGGCGCAGTCTCCCGCACTTTCAATCGTCTTTCTCGTGTCAATGCTGTGTGCATGGACGCGAAACTTCTCACGTTGAATCAACTTTCGGAACGCACGGGCCTACCTGCAGCATGGCTGCGGCGCGAAGCCGACGCGGGGCGGTTGCCTTGCATCCGCGCGGGTCGGCTGCGCATGTTCGACCTGGCGGCGGTGTTGACCGCACTGGCCGAGCGGCAGACGAAGGGCGGTGCCAAGTGAACGGCGCACGCTCCACAACTACCGGCACGGCTGACGCGACTATGAACGCCAGCACGACGGCCCCGCTGCTGGTCGATCGCCGAGAGGCGGGTCGGCTGCTTGACGTGAGCGCGGGCACGATCGACAACCTGCGCCTTCGCGGCGAACTCCCATCGTTGAAGATCGGAGCGCGTCGTCTCTACGACGTGAACGACCTGCGCCGGTTTATCGACGCGCGGAAGGGGGTGCGCCCATGATCCATCGCACACCAGACGCGACGCCCCCACTGTTCGCGCATCCGCCTGATACGCCCCCCAGAAACGACGCGGCCCCGACTGGCATCGGGGCGGGCGTCAAGACTCGGGCAACTTCACCAAACGATACGCCCAGCACGCTTGCACCGGCAGGCCGCGCGGCTCCGGATACTTCGCATGAGGCCGCGCGTCGGATCGAGGGGATCGCCGGTGAGATGTGCCAGCGCGTGCTGGCGTACATCCGGGCGTGTGGCGCGGCAGGCGCGACCGATGCCGAGTGTCAGGCCGCGCTCGGGATGCTCACACAGACCCAGACACCCCGGCGCAACACGCTCGCCGCGCTCGGAGCGGTGGTGAACTCCGGGCGGAAGCGGCTCACACCATCGGGCAGGCGCGCGATCGTGTGGGTGCTGCCGGAGTATGCGGAGAAATCAACGGAGGAAATCAAACCGACGAACACACCAGAGGAGGGCGCGCGATGAGCATCGACAAATACAGTCCAGAGGGCGTACCGGAGTGGGCATGGCTGAAACTCGCGCGTGCTGATGGGAATCGGTGGGCGATCGTGGAGCGCGATGCCACGGGCGAAGTGATCGGTACGGCGTACCGGGATGCGAATGGCAACAAAGACTTCTCGCGCGGGGGCAAACGCGGGCTGATTCTCCCGTGGCCGCTGCCAAACTATGCGGGTGCATCGGAAGATTCGCCCGTGCATGTGTGCGAGGGAGCGAGCGACACGGCGACGATGCTGGGGCTGTCGATGGACGCGGTGGGCGTGCCGATGGCTGGCAAGGGGGCCGAGATGCTCGCGGTGCTGCTGGACGCACGGCATGTCGTAATCGTGGCGGATGCCGACGCCCCCGGGCGTGCCAGCGCGATCAAACTCGCGGCCGCGCTCGCGCCGGTGTGTGCATCGGTGCGGATCATCGAACCGCCCGAAGGGGCGAAGGATGCCCGAGCGGCGGTGATCGCGGGCGCGAACGCACAAGCGTTCACGGACCTTGTGGCGAAGGCGGAGCGGTTCGTGCCCACGGCGGCGGTGGCTGATGAGCCGGTTGCGGTGATGGGCAACCAGATTCCACTATTCAAGCCTTTCCCGGTGGACGTGCTGCCCGAGCCGATTCGGGGGTTCATCACCGAAGCGGCGAAGGCGATCGGATGTGACCCGTCCTATATCGCGCTGCCCCTGCTGTCGGGGCTGGCATCGGCGATCGGCAACACCCACCGGATCGCGCTGAAACGCGGGTGGACCGAAACGGCGATTCTGTGGACGGCGATTGTGGGCGAGTCGGGGACGATGAAAACACCCGCGTTCAAGTTGGCGATGAAGGCGATTCGCAAAGCCCAAGACCGCGCGTGGAAGGAACACGAAGCGGCGATGGCGGAGTACGAAGCCCAACACCTGCGGTACGAAGCGGAGTTGACCGGGTGGAAGCGCGACGCGGCGAAGGCCAAACCCGGCGACGGGTACACCATCGCCCCACCCGAAAAACCCATCCCGCCGATCGCGCGTCGGTACATCGTGTCCGACACCACAACCGAAGCCCTGGCCCCGATCCTGCTGGGCAATCCGCGCGGCGTGCTGCTGGCCCGCGATGAACTCGCCGGCTGGTTGGGATCATTCGACCGCTACGCCAAGGCGGGGAAGGCGGGCGCGGATTCCTCGCATTGGCTGTCGATGCACAACGGCGAAGCCATGACGACCGACCGCAAGACTGGGATACCGCCGACGATCCACGTTCCATCGGCGTCGGTGTCGATCGCCGGTGGGATTCAACCGGGGATTCTGGCGCGGGCAATGGGACGGGAACACCACGAAAGCGGGATGCTGGCCCGGCTGCTGTTCGCCATGCCCCCGCGCCAAGTGAAGCGGTGGACCGAAGCCGACGTGGACCCGGCCACCGAAGCGGCGGTGGCGGCGGTGTTCGATCGGCTGTTCTCTCTCACGATGGAAGTCGATCCCGAGAGCGCGGACCCGTTGAATCCTGACCTGCGGCCCCGGCTGGTCCTGCTGGACGAAGAAGGGAAGCGGGCGTGGGCGACGTTCTACAACGAACACGCGACCGAACAAGCGGAACTGTCCGGCGACCTGTCGGCGGCGTGGTCGAAGTTGGAGGGATACGCGGCCCGGCTCGCGCTGGTGGTTCACCTGACCCGCTGGGCGGCGGACGACGCCACCCTACGCGATCCCGTACGGGTAGACGATGCGAGCATCGCGGCGGGCGTGGTGTTGGCCCGGTGGTTCGGCGATGAGGCCCGGCGCGTGTACGCGGTCCTGTCCGAGAGTGACGACGACCGGGACACGCGCCGGTTGGTGGACTTGATCCGGCAGAAAGGCGGGGACGTGAGCGGTCGGGAGTTGGTCCAATCGTCCCGCGCCTATCCGAAGGTGGCCGACGCGGAAGCGGCCCTGTCTGGGTTGGTGGATGCCGGTGCGGGATCGTGGCGGATGCCCGAGCAACACGGGCCGGGTGGACCAAAGGCGCGGCGTTTCGTGTTGGCTCCCGTCTACGGTGTCAACGTCTACAGAAACCCCGCTGGCAATACCGGCACGGCCAATCCTGTAGACGTAGACGGTGTAGACGCGCCCACAAACACAAGCGACGGCTGGGGGGAACTGTGATCCCGAACCCCCACGAACTCGCCCCGCTGCTGCTGTCACTCGGACGGGCGGGCATCACACTGGCCCCGCACCCGACCGACCCCGCCCGACTACGGCATCGCCCGGCGGACCTGCCCCCGGACCTATCGGCGCGCCTGCGGATACACCGGGCGGCAGTGTTGGGGCTGCTGGTGAACGGGTACAACCCCGATCCCCACGGCAACACGGACGCGGGATACGTCTACGCCGAACGGCTGGGCGTGGCCGATGGGCTGGGGCTGGCAACGCACCCCGGATCGGCAGCGTGGCTGGTGGCGGTCGGGGAGTCCGTCCACGCCACAGATTCATGCAACGCGAACCTTGACACGATACATACCGTATGCAATACTAAGGCATGAACAGCCGGGACGTGATCCGACGACTGGTGGCCGATGGGTGGGAGTTGGCCCGCACGAAGGGGAGCCACCACCAGTACCGTCACCCATCAAAGCCCGGACTGGTGACGGTCCCGCACCCCAAGCGCGACCTGCCGATCGGAACCCTGCGAAGCATCGCCACGCAAGCCGGATGGAGCAAGCCATGAACTACCCCGTCGTGATCCACAAAGACCGCAAGAGCGACTACGGCGTGAGCGTGCCGGACCTGCCCGGATGTGTCTCCGCCGGAGCGACCGTGGACGAAGCCCTGGCGATGGTCCGCGAGGCGATCGAACTGCACTTGGAAGGAATGATCGAAGAGGGTGGCGTGATCCCGCTGGCCACCACCATCGAGAAGTTGCGAGCCGACCCGGCCCGGCGTGAAGACTGGGCGGACGGAACCTGGGCGATCGTCAACATCGACGAAACCACCCTGCGGGTCAAGATCGCCCGCGTGGGCATCACCATGCCCCAGCGCGTGCTGGATGCGATCGACCGCCACGCAAAGTCGAACGGTGAAACCCGATCGGGCCTGCTGGCCCGCGCGGCGGTGCGGTACATCGGGCGCGACGCGGGAACGATGCCCGAAGCCAAGCGGGGCGGCTCCAAACTCCGGATCATGCGGAACAGAGCGAACGCGGGCAAGGCCCGGAAGGGACGGTGAGATATGGCGAGCATCGGATACGAAGGCGAGCGGGACGAACTCAAGCGCATCCTGTACCGGGACGCGAAGGGAAAGCAACAAACCCTGCGGCTGGGAGAGTGCCCCAAGTCGGTGGCGGAAACCGCGCGGGTGGCGATCGGGCATCTTGTGATCGCCAAGCGGCACAACAGCGTACCGCACCCCGACGCGACCCGGTGGCTGGTGGGCGTCGATGACGTGCTGTACGCCCGCGTGGTCGCGCATGGGTTGTGCCAACCACGCGAAGGCGCGGCGGTGGTGACGCTGGCGAACCTGCTGGACCGATTCGACGCGGCGGGAGCGGTGAAGCCCACGACGCAATACAAATACCGCCAAGTCGCGGACAGTCTGCGGGCGTGCCTTGGCGCGGCTACTCCGCTGGCATCAATCACGCCCGCCCACGCCGACAACTGGCGGAAGTCGATCGCCGAAGCGAAGGCGAACTCCCCCCGCACCGACGACAAAGCCGAGTCGGCCAAGCCGCTGGCCCGCGCCACGATTGCGAAGCGTGTTGTGATCGCTAAGAGCGTGTTTCGGAAGGCGGTTCGGTGGGGCTTGATCGCGTCCAACCCGTTCGCCGACCTGCGGGCCGGTTCACAATCGAACCCCGATCGTGCGTTCTACGTCACCGTCGAAACCATCCGCGCGATTCTGGCGGTGTGTCCTGATGACCAATGGCGGGCGATCGTGGCACTGTCGCGGTTCGCCGGGTTGCGATGCCCTTCCGAAATCGTGGCCCTGCGGTGGGGTGACGTGAACTGGGAACGCGGGCGGCTGATGGTGCGATCGGTCAAAACCGAAGGGCACGAAGGCCACGCGGTACGGGTGGTCCCGATCGCCCCCGAGTTGCGCCCGATCCTGCAAGACCTGTTCGACCGCGCCGAAGTGGGCGTGGAAGCGGTTGTACCCCGACTGCGGGATGGGTCGGTCAACCTGCGGACCCAGTTTGAGCGGATCATCGCCAAGGCGAGCGTGAAGCCCTGGCCCCGGCTGTTCCACAACATGCGGGCATCGTGCGCGACGGATTGGGTGGAGCGGTTCCCCGCCCACGTTGTCGCGGGCTGGTTGGGGCATAGCCCGTTGATCGCGGCCCAACACTACCTGCAAACCCGCGATGCACACTTCGACCTTGCGGCTGGTGTTGGGGCGTTCGGGGAGGCGGCAGCAAATCCGGCAACACACACGCGCCAAAGCGCGCCCACGGCGTCCAAGCCCAAAACACAAAACCCCGAAATCCCTGCGGAAATGGTGGGGTGTGGTGTCGGGTGTGACCCGGTGGAATATGGGAAAGTGCCCCCCGAAGGACTCGAACCTTCGACCCGCTGATTAAGAGTCAGCTGCTCTACCAACTGAGCTAGGGAGGCCAAAATGTGGCACGGCGCGGCGGGGTCGGGGACCGACCGTTTGGCGGCGTGGGAGGGGAGTTTATCCGGTCCTAGGCGTGGGTCTAGTGTAATGGACCCCTGTCGGGTGCGGAATGTTGACCAAAGGGGGGGTGGTTTCCTAGGGTTCATGTCCCGTTTGGCGGAGTTTTGCTCTGCCCGTGGGCTTCGGCGGCCTGTGCCGGTGCTCTCGTCTATCGCTCGTGAGTCTTTGCTGCTTCGCCCAGGCCGGCGCGGCACGCATCCCGGATGTGACCTTCCATGCAACCATGTTTCCGTCAGAGCCACGGTCGCAGCCGTCGTCGTCGTTCGCACCACGCCCTCAAGCCGGTTCAGGTCGGCGTCTGCCCGCTCTCGGGCATGCCCAAGGCCCATCATCGCGCCTGCCGCGAGTCTGGCTATGTCCGCGCTGGTCTGAAGATCAGCGTTCCGAAGCTCGGCATCGGTGTTGACAAGAACTAACCCACTCGCCACAAGGGCTGAGCAATGCGCATCGCCGTCGACGCCATGGGCGGCGACCATGCCCCGGACGCCATTGTCCGGGGATGTGCCGACGCCCTCCCTGATCTTCCGCCGGGCGACCAGCTTGTTCTGGTCGGTCGTCGTCATGACATTCAAGAGCTGTTGAGCGAACGCGGCGTGAGCGCCGCTGATCCGCGCATCGAGATTGTCCACTGCGATGAGGTCATCGGGATGGATGAGTCTCCGGTTGACGCCGTCCGCGCCAAGAAGAACTCGTCGATCGTGGTCTCCGCTCAGATGGGATCGTTTCGTGCCGCGGAAAGGCGGTGCGATGTCGTGCTCTCGGCGGGCAACACCGGCGCGTGCGTGTCGGCGGCGACGATGCAGATGAAGCGGCTGCGCGGCGTGCATCGTCCCGGTATCGCCGTCACGTTCCCCGCATTTCACGGGCCGGTGGTGCTGTGCGACGCGGGCGCGAATCCGGAGCCGCGGCCGAGCCATCTTTGGCAGTATGGTTTGATGAGCGAGGTGTTCAGCCGCACGGTGCTGGGGATCGAGCGCCCGCGGGTGGCGCAGATGAACATCGGCTCGGAAGAGGGCAAGGGCGGCTCGCTCATCAATCAGGTGCATGAGTTGTTCAAGGCGACGCCGAACATCAACTACGTCGGTTTCATCGAGGGGCGCGACCTGTTTGATGGTGTGGCGGATGTGGTGGTGACCGACGGGTTCGTGGGCAACACGCTGCTGAAGATGGCCGAAGGGATGGCCCGGTCGCTGTTCAAGGCGATCGCGCACGAGATATTCGAGCACTCGCCGGACCTGGGGCTGCAACTGGAGCCGATCTTCAAGGGCATCTACAAGAAGAACGATTATCACGAGTATGGCGGCGCGCCGCTGCTCGGGGTCAATGGCGTGTATGTGATCGCTCATGGTTCCTCCGAGGCGAAGACGATCAAGAACGCCATCCGCAACAGCCGGCAGTACGTTGCCTGCGGCGTCAACGACGCCATCGTCGCCCGTCTGGCTGAGGTATCCTCCATCGTCGGCCAGGAAGTGGGGAACGAGCAGGAGTAAGCATGAGCGGGTCCACAGCAGACGGGCATGGCGCAACCGAGAAGCGCGCTCCGCG
This sequence comes from Phycisphaerales bacterium, assembly GCA_043776515.1. Lineage (GTDB taxonomy): Bacteria > Planctomycetota > Phycisphaerae > Phycisphaerales > UBA1924 > UBA4658. The sequence goes on along the minus strand of JAYVRG010000079.1, from coordinate 101,033 downwards.
ATTTGATCCGGGCTATACCGTCGGCGTCACCATCGTCGGCACCGGCTCCGCGCTTCCATCGGGCATCATCACCAACTTCGATCTCGAGAAGGTGATGGACACTTCGGACGAGTGGATCGTGCAGCGCACCGGCATCAAGACGCGGCACAAGATCGACCGGAGCAAGGGCGAGAGCACGTATTCGCTGGGCGCGAAGGCGCTGCAGAACGCGCTCGAGATGGCCAAGATGCAGCCGACGGAGCTGGACCTGATTCTGTGCGCGACGATGACGCCGGAGATGGGGTGCCCGCCCACGGGCTGCCTGATCGCCAACGCGGTCGGCGCGATCGGGTGCGCGGCGTTTGATATTTCCGGCGCGTGTAGCGGGTATGTGTACGCACTGAACGTGGCGCACGCGCTGATGCAGACGGGGCAGTATAAGAACGTCGCGGTGATCGGCTCGGACACCATTACGCCGCTGATGGACTACTCGAACAACGGGCGCACGACTGCGATCCTGTTCGGCGACGGCGCGGGCGCGGCGATCCTGCACGCGACCGATGACAAGGGGCAGGGCATTCTGGCGCAGACGATCCACGCGGACGGGCGCGGCTGGAAAGAGATTTATATTCCGCACGACAACGGGGACTTTCCGCCGGGCATCGCGTGTGATCCGGCCAAGATCGGGCATGTGCAGATGAACGGCGCGGGCGTGTTCAAGTTCGCGGTCGGCACGTTTCCGGGCGTGATCCAGGAGACGCTGGACAAGGCGGGCGTGAGCGCGGCGGAGGTGGACATGTACGTCTGCCACCAGTCCAACGCGCGGATTTTGAGTGCGGCGCGGGAGAGATTCGGATTGCCCGAGGACAAGCTGTACGTGAACATCGACAAGGTGGGGAACACGCTGGCGGCGAGCGTGCCACTGGTTTTGGATGAGGTGGTGCGGAACGGGCGGATCAAGCTCGGGTCGAAGCAGAAGGTTTTGTTTGTGGCGTTTGGCGGGGGGCTGACGTGGGGGTCGTGTTTGTGGCAGTTGTGAAGGATCGAGGGCGACAATACATGCAGAATGTCCTCTGACCAGTTGCGACCGATCCAGCTTTTCCTGTAGAATGATAAAGCATGGTTTCAGAAATCGCACCAACTCGCACGCTCTGGAGCGTCGGCCACTCGAACCACTCGATCGAGCGGTTTGTGGAGTTGGTCCGCGACGGGCGGATTGATGTGCTGGTGGATGTACGCACCTCGCCGTACTCGGCGTACGCGACGCACTTTGCGCGGGAGGCACTCGCGGCGGTGCTGGCGCGGCACGGAGTGAAGTATCTCTTTCTAGGCAAGGAGCTCGGCGGGCGGCCGACGGGGAGCAGGTACTACGACGCGGACGGTCATGTGCTGTACGGCAAGGTCGCGGAGTCCGAACTATTCCGATCGGGAATCGACCGTCTTGACGAGGGCATCGAGAAATATCGCTGCGCGATAATGTGTAGCGAAGAAAACCCGTGCGTCTGCCACCGACATCTGTTGGTATCGCGCGTGATGAAGGAACGTGGTGTGGAAGTGCGGCACATTCGGGGTGATGGGAGTTCCGAAACTTTTTCGCAGGCGGAGCGGGAGTCGAAGGAACTTGAGGGACGGACCGAGACACTCTTTGGTGAGGAGGCGAGGCATCCATGGAGGTCTTTACGATCGGTTTTGCAGGGCGGAACGCAGGTGGATTCTTCGGAGACCTGAGACAGGCTGGCGTGGCGCGGCTGATCGACGTTCGCCTGAACAACACGTCCCAGCTCGCGGGCTTCACCAAGCACGCCGATCTGCCGTTCTTTCTCAAAGAGCTGTGCGGCGCGGAGTACATCCACGAGCCACTGCTTACACCGACGCGAGAGATGCTGGATGCGTACAAGAAGGATGGCGGGGAGTGGGAAGAGTACGAGAAGCGATTTCTTGACCTGATGGCGACTCGACAGATCGAGAGACAACTGAACCAAGCGCTGTTCGACAAGCCGACGGTTCTGCTATGCAGCGAGAACACCGCGAAGCACTGCCACAGGCGGCTGGTGCTGGAGTATCTGAAGAACTTCTGGGGGGATGTTTCCATCAAGCACTTGTGAGGCCCGTCATGGATGTGCTCATCTGCCATCTCACACGCATGAAGCCGCCGCTGATTTGTACGGCGGGGTTGAATCTCGGAACATTGAGACATGTGCGCCCGCAGCCGACCTCGGGGCAACTGAAGACATCGCATCTGCACTCGCGCGGCGGGATACTGCGGCTTGGGCGAGTGGTGCGATTCTTGAATGCAACGCCATCGCCTCGGCGTCCGGAAGTCGAGGACACCCGCGCGACTTTTCGCACTGCGCAGATTGTGGGAGAGATGAGCCGCGCCGATTTCTGGAATCGCATTTCGCGGCCTGCGCATCGTGGAGAAGCGAGTTTGCGAGGTGCGTTCGGCGAGGACATTGTTCGACATGGTCTGACCCACGCCGTCAGCATTGACGGGGGTTCCGCGTCGCTCGCGCTGATTGAGTGTCCCGCCGAGGGCGTATCGCTTATGGTGCGAGGGCGAACGCAATACAACACTCACCCCCAGGTCCGTGCGTGCATCGGGCCCGGGGTGATCGATGCCGCGATGCACGGACCAAGCGATCTGCCCATCACTGACTTGCGTTTTTATGGCGACGACATGCAGGCGGCGGATGAGCAGGTGGTGAGCGACGTCGGATTGCTGACTCGGAACAGCCGCGTGGTGATACTGGCTATGGGCCTGACCCGACCGTTCGCGAAGGGAAGCGGCCCGGCAAAGCACTGGCTGCAGGTGAACGGAGTGTTTCCGGATGTTGACCCGTTGTGGAATGTTTGAGGAAGTGGGCGATTTCGGGCTTGTGGGTTGAGGTTGCTGCCCGGTACGGTTTGCAGTTTGGTCATCGCAAGATTGAGTGTCGCGATGTGTCTGGGAGGGATCGCAGGTTCCTGGGGCGGGCGCTGGGGAGCTTGGCGTGCGCGGCGCATCGTCGGGTTGAGGTGGTGGCGGCGGATCGGCAAGAAAGTCGGTGGTGCGGGGGGCGCGGCGGAGGACGAAGGACGCGGCTTTGCGGGCCGACTCGAAGAGGCGGGCGCGGGTGGCGGGGGTGGACTTGGGGTCATCCAGGTTGGAGGCGTTGAGCGCGTTGCAGCACTGCTCGAGGGTGTAGATGGCGGCGACGGTGCGCTCGGCGCAGAGGACATCCTCGCGCATGAGGGCGAAGTCGCGTGTGGACTTGAGTTTGCGCCGGATGTCGGGGCGCTCGAACCACTCGACGATGGCGGGGATCATGATGTCGAAGTCGCGGGCGAGCTGGACGATGGAAATGTTGGGCTCGAAGAAGGAGGAGAGGAGGGCGCGCTCGATGTCGGGGGTGACGGCTTTGGCGGGGAGGATGCCGCGGAGACGTTTTTGGTAGAGGGATTCCTGCGGCTGGGGGAGCGGATCGGATGGGGACCAGTAGCGGGGGAGGCGGAGGCCGTCGATGAAGTCGAGGCGGGAGGGCGGGTAGTAGTCGGAGGGGTCGGGGTAGGAGTTGAGCTCGGTAGCGGGCGGAGTGATGGGATTTGGCGGGAGCGGGGAGAAAGTGGCGGAATCAGCGCGAATTGATGGGTTGGTGCCTGGAGCGGTGGCTACGGGCGGAGTGGATGTGTGCATGGGGACCCCCTTTGAGATAGAGGGAGTTTACCATGTAGTTTGGGGTTTGCAAGGTAAAAGGATCGGGAAGTGATAGGTGCTTGGGGGGAATGGGGTTGCGCGCGAGGATGCCCGGTTGAACTCGTCTATATGCAGGGGTCAGGCAGATCTATTGGGGAAGACGAGTGCAGAAATTCCAAGCCCAATCGCGGCGATAGACCTTCTGGGGCGCGCTGAAAATGGATTTGAGCAGTCCCGTGTGTAAGACAGGCGCGACTTTGGGGTCGTCTTTCCCTGAGCATTCTCGTCTGAAAATTTCGGCGTGGATGATCTGGCCGCGGACTTCGGCAATATCCCGGTGGAGGTCAGTTCCGTTCAGTAAGACGTCGGCCAACCACGCTCTGAGTTGGCGCAGGTCGAGCGTACTCAGGGATGGGAGCACGCTGGAAAGCTCTTGTGCTTCGCGCTCGCGCTCGAAGTGCGTCATGTGCGATGTTATTCGGTTTCAAGGCGGCGGTCGATCTGGTGTGAGCAATCTCATTGCTTGACTGAGACTTCGTCCGCCCGCTGGGCGGGGAGACAGAATAGAAAAAGGGATTGGGCGGCACTGTCCGGTGGTTTGCGAGGCCGTCAGAGCACGGTCTCGCTTCAACGCAGGCAACGGTCGTGCGCACTTCGTGCGGAAGGCGAAGGCGAAGTTGTAAGCGAGGGTGATGGCAAAGGGGTTGGTGGGGGAGTTGCGAAGAAATGCGATCGCATCAGCAGGGATGTGACACAACTGGTGGACTGCACCGATAGCCGACGCCGCGTCGGCAATCGGTGGCACACGCGGGGGTTGGTGAGCGGACCCTCGCTTGCGCGTAGGGCTCGTTGATGCTAAACTTGGGCATGACCTCACGCATCATTCTTTGTCCCGGCCAAGGCGCGCAGTTTGTCGGCATGGGCAAGGCGTGGTTTGAGAAATCTCCCGAGGCCCGGGCGGTGTTTGAGCGGGCGGACAGGGTGCTGGGGGATCGGTTGGGTGGGGGCGTCACGCTGTCGAAGTTGTGCTTTGAGGGGCCGCTGGAGCGTTTGAATCAGACGGATGTTTCGCAGCCGGCGATTTATGTGACATCGGTCGCGTGCTGGCACGCGTTGCTGGCGGCGTGGAATGCTGGCGGCGGGGCTTCGACGAATGGAACCAATGGTGGGGTGGGTGGTGGTGGGGCGATCGAGGCGCAGGTGGTGGCGACGGCGGGGCTTTCGCTAGGGGAGTACACCGCGCTGCATCTGGCGGGGGCGTTCTCGTTTGAGGATGGGCTCGAACTGGTGATGCTGCGCGGGCGGGCGATGCAGGATGCGGCGGATGCGATCAAGCAAGCGGATGGAACGCCGGGGTCGGGGATGGTGGCGTTGATCGGGGCGGATGATGCGCAGGCGGGGGAGTTGTGTCGGAGGGTTTTGGAAGAGAAAACTGCCGGGGAGCGATGGGATACGCAGGAAGGGACCGCCGCGGAGCGGCGGGCCACCCAGACGGAGGTGCTCGTGCCAGCGAACTACAACTGTCCGGGGCAGATTGTGATTTCGGGGTCGATCGGGGCGTGCAAGCGGGCGGTGGAGATGGCGGGGGAGATGGGGCTGCGGGCGCAGCAACTGGCGGTGGCGGGGGCTTTTCACTCGCCGCTGATGGCACCGGCGGCGGAGCGGCTGTCGGCGGCGTTGCGGGCGACGACGATTCAGCCGCCGCGATGCCCGGTGATGTCGAATGTGACGGGGACGGCGCATGAGGCGACACCCGGCGGGGGAGGGCGACGTACCATTGAAGACAGCATTCGTTCCCGGCTGGTGGAGCAACTCACCAGTCCGGTGCGCTGGGAGCAGGACTGCCGGTCGTTGCTGGCAAAGTATGCAGTTGTGGATGGGATCGAATGGCACGAACTCGCCCCCGGGCGATCACTGATGGGCATGATGCGGCGGATCGACAAGGCCGCCAAAGTGGAGACGCACGATGAGCCGTAAGACGAACATTCTGACCTTCGCGGGACTTGGCCTGATGGCGACGCTCGCGCTCTCGCTGGGCGGCTGCAAGAAGCCGCCGCCACCGGTGACTGGCGCGTGCTGCACGCCCGATGGCTCGTGCTCGGTGACGGTGCAGACGGATTGCGCCGCGCAGTGGCGCACGGGCGGCTCGTGTTCGCCGAATCCGTGCCCTGCTCCGCCGCCACCGCCGGACATCGCGCTGGAGACGGTCGCGCAGGACATGAAGGCGGATGCCCGCGTGCAGTTCGCGGCGGAGATGAAGCTGCCAGAGGAGAAGCTCGATCTGGCGAAGGCGATCATCAAGCTCGCGGATGCGCTGGCGAAGGGTGATGCGAAGGCGATGAAGCCGCTGCTGACGCGCCGGGCGCAGGCGCTGCTTGCGGATTTGCAGAACAGCGGCGGGTGGGAAGAGGCGACCAAGCAGGTTGAGCAAGTTCGGATCGTGCTGATCCGCGATGGGGTGGACTTTGGCGCGGTTGGCGCGGCGAAGATTCCGGAGGGGGAGATCACGGGCAACCTGATGTCCAAAGTGATGGACATGATGAAGGGCATACCGCCGGAGCAGATGATGGCGATCAGCAAGGCGGCGCAGGAGGCGATGGCGGGGATGGACCCTGCCGCGCTGGCGAAGGACCCCTCGAAGATCGCGGAGTTTCAAGGGAAGATCGCCGAGGCGATGAAGGCGGCGGGTGTGTCTGAGGAGATGCAGCAGAAGCTCGCGGAGCTGGGCAAGCCGGCCGAGGCCGCGCCTGTGGAGGCGGCGAGCGCGAGCAGCGTGGGAATGGGCGTGCTGATCGCGATCCAGGATATTCATGGCTCGTACGTGCTGGGGTGGGATGCGCAGAAGATTGGCGATACGTGGGCGTTCAACAACGCTCCGTCCACGGCGGATATTCGGGCGCGGGCCTCGATGTGGGATGGAGTGGGGACGGAGGCGTTTCAGGCGATGCAGCTTGCGGCGTTGCCGACGGCGCCGAAGTCGGGCGAAGATGGTGCGCCGGGTGCGAATGGCAGCTCTGGCGGTGGTAGTGGTGGGGGCGGCGGCGAGGGTGGAACGCCTGCGCCGGGCGCACCCGCGCCGAGCAACCCAAGCCCGGTTCCGGCGATTCCGAACGGGCCGCACGGGAAGCACCCGCGTGGGTGAGTTGGCATGATGTGATTCACAGACGCCGAGGCCGCGCACCATATGCTCGGCCTCGGCGTGTTTGTTTTCCGGATGACGTGTTCGCCGAGTTCTGATTCTCTTTCGTGGAGTTTCCCGTGTCTGAAGCAACCCCTGCTGTAATCGCCCCGACCCGCGTTGCGTTCATCACCGGGGCCAGCCGCGGAATCGGCAAGGCGATCGCGCTGCGGCTGGCGAAGGACGGGCGGCATGTGGTGCTGGCGGCGCGCTCGGCGGGGCCGCTGAATGATCTGAGGGCGCAGATCGAGCAAAGCGGGGGGAAGGCGAGCGTGAAGCCCTTTGATGTGGCGGACATCGGCGCGTTCGCCAAGGCGATCGATGAGACGGTGGCGGAGTGCGGGCGGCTGGACATTCTGGTGAACAACGCGGGGATCACGCGCGACAATCTGGTGCTGCGGATGACGGATGAGGAGTGGCTGGAGGTGATCCAGACGAATCTCACTTCGGCGTTTGCGGCGATCCGTGCGGCGGCGCGCCCGATGATGAAGGGGAAGTTCGGACGGATCGTGAACATCGCGAGCACATCGGGCGTGGTGGGGAACGCGGGGCAGGCGAACTACGCCGCGGCGAAGGCGGGGCTGATCGGGCTGACCAAGACCATCGCGCGCGAGCTGGGCGGGAAGAACATCACGGCGAACGCGGTCGCGCCGGGGTATATCGAAACGGATATGACGGCGGGCTTGCCGCAGGAGATCAAGGACAAGATCACGGGGATGGTGGCGGTGAAGCGGCTGGGCGCGCCGGAGGATATTGCGGCGGCGGTGGCGTATGTGTCGTCGGATGAGGCGGGATATCTGACGGGGCAGACGATTGTGGTGGATGGCGGGATGACGATGGCGTGAACAGAGGCCCGTGCGCAAGCCCGTGCGGTGGTGCATGACTGGAGCGAAAATGCATGGGCTTGCGCCCGGGCCTCTGTTTTGAGTCACCTATGATTCGGTCATGACCGCTTCGCAGACAGACACGAACGAGCACGGCGCTCCGCTTTCGGGGCGCGAGGTGCTTCGCGCGGCGAACTTGCGGATTACTGGGATGCGTCTGGCGCTGCTGGAGCAGATGGGGGCGGCGCGGCCGCCGGCGACGGCGCAGCAGATATTTGATGAGCTGTGCGCCGCGGCGAAGCGCGATAAGGCGGCGCGCCCGGATCGGGTGACGGTGTATCGCACGCTGAACACGCTGGTGGAGCATGGGCTGGCGCACAAGGTGGACCCGGGTGACCGGGTGTATCGCTTCTCGCTCACGGATCACGCGCGCTGCGAGGGGGAGAAGCATGTGCATGAGCATCCGCACTTCATCTGCGACTCGTGCGGGACGGTGGAGTGCCTGGAGGGAGCGGAGGTGGTGGTGAAGTCGCACGCGGCGCGCCCGGAGGAGGAGCAAGCGCCCAAGCGGAAGGTGAAGCAGGATGGGGTGGTGCTGCACGGGACGTGCGAGACGTGTGTGGATGAGCCGGTGAAGAAGAGGACGCGGCGTTAGAAGAAATCCGTCATCCACGGCGCGCCGAAGCCGCCGAAGATGGCATCCGCGGCCTCGAGTGCGCTCTTTTCGCCCTCGACCCAGCCGAGCAGCGCGGCTTGGGTTGCTGTGTAAAAGCCGGAGTAGAGGGACGCGAGCGCGCCGATCTCGCAGGTGATGGCGGGGCGCATGGCGGCTTCTTTCTTCACCTCGGCGCGCCCGTGCTCGACGTGCAGGGTCCAACTGCCGTCGTTCTCGCGGACGATCGGGTCGTGGATGTTGAGTTGGATGGTGGCCGTCGTGTGGCGCGGATAGCCGCGCTCGGTGAGGGCTTTGGCGAAATCGGTGATGCGGAGCATCCAGCATTCGCTCTTGACGATCTCGTGGTGGTGCGAGTTCATCAGCGACAGGATCGGGTGCAGCGGCGCGCTGTTGATGGTGATGCTATTGGTGGTCGTGGAGAAGTCGGCGAGAAAGCCGAGCAGGCGGCGGCCGGCGCGGGCGGTGGTGAAGGCGATGTCCGAGACATCGATGTCGATGCCGCTGTCGGAGCGGTTTTGGAGCAGGAAGACGTAGCCCTCGATGGTGCCGCTCGCGCCCTCGATGCCGAAGCCGTTGAACTTTTTGTCGCGGAACTCGCGGACGCGCCGCCAGATGTACGGGCAGCGGTCGAGCATCCCCGGGAAGGTCTGCGCGAACTTCGCGTAGCACTCGGCCATGGCGTGGTCGTCGTAGGCGGTGAGCGGGCGGACCTCGGGCTCGCGGGTGCGCACGTCGATGCGGTGGGGGAGGAGTTTGATGGCGCAGCGATGTCCGGCCTGCTCGAAGCCGACCTGGCGATACAGACCCTGCGTGGAGGCGTAGAGCCCGGACAGTGCGAAGCCGTTGTCGTGGGCCTCGCGCATGGATTCGGCCATCATCCAGCGCGCGGTGCCCTGGCCGCGGAATTCGGGGGAGACGGCGACGCCGGCGATGCCGAGCATGGGGACGCTGCGCCCGCCGAAGAACTGGCCCATGTTGATGCGCAGGAGGCAGGAGGAGAGCGGGCCGTGGGCGCGCTCACGCACGCCGCGGAAGTTATCGATGCCGCTGGGACGGATCCATTTTTCTTCGACATCGGGGGTGGAAGCGAAGGCGTGGTGGATCAGCCGCACGAGGGAAGGGACATCCTGTTCGGAGACGGGGCCGTAGATTCGCGAGGGTGCGGGGAGCGGGGTGGACATGAGCGATTCTACCGAAGAAAGCGTCGGTGGCCCGGTGCTTTGGAAGGCCGTCAATAGGAGTTCGGGGGGATGGTTCTTCCAGGCCTTTCGGCCTGAAGAAAGTGGGTCATTCCGTACGATCCGAATTGCATCCACCGCTTTCTGCACGTCAGCGGCTTGGAGCGTTGCTTTGGCTGCGTGCGATTGCCCGGAGGTATGCAAACTCGGGGCGAAGCACGCGGAATATGGCCTGGAAAGCCGTGCCGCCCGGAATCCTTGCGCCCCTCGGCCCGCGGCATCGCGTACTTGTGGGGCGGCACAGAGCCCCAGACAAAGGAGATGGCCCATGTTTGCTTCGCTGAATCGCTCTTCCCTTTCTTTCTTCACCTACACTCTCGTCCGCTCGCGTGCGGGGCTGATTGCCGGTTCGTTCGCTCTTGCGGCCAGCGCGGTGCCGCTGATGGGTGCGGGGCCGTGGGAGTGGCGCCGCTGCCCCGGTGAGCGCGAGGAGGTCGTGCGTCGTGAGTATCGCCCCGAGTTCCGCTTCGAGCGCCAGGAGTACCGGCCTGTGATCATCGAGCGCATCACCGAGGTCGAGCCGTGCGGCGTTTCGTTCAATGCGTATCAGTCTGGTGATACGGTGATGATCTTCGCCAGCGGCACGAATCGCACGGGCGGGTTCACCACCTCGCTCGGTGCGCTGGATACCTTCGGACACAAGGTCACGCTGAAGCTCTGCAACATCGCGCCGCAGGGGTGCGCGACTCAGGCGATCACACCGTTCTCGATCAACGCGGCGATCCATGCGGATTGCGAGCTGTCCACGATTGAGATCGTGGTTGGTGGGCGGCAGGTTTGTGTGCCGGTGTGCAGGGTGGCGCGGATTGGGTAGGAGCGTGGGCTGGAACGCCCATGACATGAAAAGACATGGGCTGGAAGCCCATGCCACGGAGAGTGCCACTGACCTGTCGCTTTGGACAGGTCAGTGAGGTTGCAACAAGCACTGACCCGCTCAGAGCAGCGGGTCAGTGGCACTGCCCGAACACGGCTCGGAGAGCCGTGCCACCTAGACGAAATCCCACGGGCAAGGGTGGGCTACGCGGCGGGCGCAGGTCTACCCTTGCCTTCTGTTTTGCAACCTAAAAGGACTCTCACATGCGCACTCTGACGACATCACTTTTCGCCGCCGGCCTGCTGCTTGCCGGGGCCAACCTCACCCTCGCCCAGGACGGGAAGCCCGCCGAGAAGCCGGCGGAGAAGCCAGGCGCGGCTCAGCCCGCGGATGCCTCTGGGCAGCCCGCGATGGACGAGACGAAGAAAGCTGAAATGGAAAAAGCCATCCGCGAAGCGATCGCCAAGGCCGGCGTGACCGGCCAGCCCGGAGCCCCGGCCGCCAACCCCGCGGCCGTCCCCGTTCCCGAGGGTCTGGCGGTGATCAAGACGATCCCGCTTGATGACGGTCTGGTGGCTGAGGAACTGAAGATCGGCGATGGCTACGAGGTGAAGCCCGGCGGCGCGGTCGTCGCTCACTACCACGGCACCCTAAAAGAGGGCGGCAAGGTGTTTGATTCTTCATACAGCCGCGGCACCCCCGCGACATTCCCGCTCGCTCAGGTGATTCCGGGCTGGCAGAAGGGTGTCCCGGGGATGAAGGTCGGCGGCATCCGTCGGCTGCTCATTCCGGCGAAGCTTGCGTATGGCGACAAGAGCCCGAGCGCGGACATTCCGGCGAACTCCGATCTGGTGTTCATCATCCAGCTTGAGGATGCGCTGCAGATCACCGACGACAAGGTTGGCGATGGCGAGGAAGTCGGGGCGCAGCCGGTGTGCGTAACGGCGTACACGATGAAGGACAAGGATGGCAAGGAGTGTGCTTCGGCCAGCAAGGACAAGCCGTACATCTGGATTCCCAATGAGATGATGGGCATGTCGGCGGGGCTGGAGGGCATGAAGGTCGGTGGCAAGCGCACCGTGAAGATTCCCGGGACGATGAACCAGTCGGACCCGCGGATTGCGGGCAATCGGCCGCAGCAGGTGCCGCTGACGGTTGAGGTGGAACTGCTCGCGGTGCGCAATCTGGCGCCGGCGCAGCCCAAGAAGTGATTCTGTCGTAGGATTGGACATCTGAATACAGGCGCAGGCCCGAATCGCCGGCTTCGTACTGGGAGAGGATATTTCCCTTGGTCGGGGCGCACGATTCGGGCCTGTTTCATTTGGCCGCGGGAACTGCGGTGACAAGGAGCGACTATGCGATACCACACGGCGGCGATTCGGGTTGGCGTGATGCTGGTGATTTGCGGCGTCGCGGCGGGGGCATCGCTGGGGCAGACATCGCCGGCTTCGACGCCGTCGAGTGTTCCGAAGCAGACGCCGGATACGGGTGCTCCTCTGCCGGCTGGGTCAGTCGACCTGCGCCCGAAGTTTCGCGCCGGGCAGCAGATCAAATATGTCTACGAGCAGACGGCGAAGAACACGGTAAAGTCGCAGGATCCAAGTGACACCACGCTCGATCAGGATCAGAAGCAGACGCAGCGGATCGGGCTGGTGATGAAGGTGGTGCAAGCGGGGGATGATGGGGCGACGATTCAGGTGGTGTATGAGACCATCAAGGTGACGCTGGACACGCCGGATGGTGTGGCGGAATATGACAGCACGAAACCGACGCCGAAGGCCGCGCCGAGCGCGCCCGCGAGCAAGCAGCCGCCGGCGCGATCGACGCCTGGGGGCAAATCGCCAACATCGACGACGCCCGCTGCGCCTGCGCAGCCCGCACCGAATGCTGATCCGTTGAAAGACATCGCGGATATGGACATGAACGGGACGCTCGGGCTGATCGTGGGGCCGATGGTGGGGACGACGATCACAGTGAAGACGGATCGCGCGGGGGCGATCACCAGCGTGAGTGGTGGGGATGCGCTGGGCGGGGCGATGGGCGGGCTGGGTGGTGCGATGGGCGGCATGGGCGGCGCGCTGGTGCCGAGTCCGAGCGCGGTGGCGAACTGGCTGGTCGCGGGGCTTGGCGGGCCGGGGAACAAGGGGTATGCGCGGGTTGGTGAGACGTGGACGAACAACGATGCGCTCTCGGGAACGCCGGTCGGTTCGTTCAATATGAAGACCACGCACACGATGAAGTCCGCGAATGGCGGGTCGGCCAATGTTTCGTTTGTCGGGGCGATCGAGCCCGCGTCGCGGGGGGCCGCGCCGGGTGGGGGCATCGGTCAGGTGCAGAGCGCGAGCTACACGGGGAGCTACGTGTGGGACACGCACTCCGGCGCGCTGGCGGAGATGGGCACGGACATGAAGGTGGTGCTGGACGCGGCGGCCGCGGGCGTGAAGGCGCGGATGACATCGCAGACGCAGGTGAAGGTGCGGCGGCAGTAGTGGCGGGCGGGCGAGGTGGATTGTGATTACCATCGCGGCATGAGCAGCGGCGCGGAAGCACTTGCACGACTGACGACGGCGCGGGTGGACACGCGGCACGCGGTGCGTCGCGCGGTGGTGCTGGCGAGACTGGATGATCTATCGCGCGAGGTGGAGCGCGTTGAGAAGGCGGCGCGTGCGGAGGGCGAGGGGCTGCGGGTGACGGGGAACTGGTCGGTCGGGCAGATCATGGTGCATATAGCGCGGCTGATTGAACGATCGATGGACGGCTTCGGTGCGTTGCCGGTGAGCGAGCATCCACTGCCGGGCGGGCTGCGCGCGATCGCGGCCAAGGCGCAGCGCGCCGGTGATGTTGCCGCGGAGCGGATCGCTCGCAACCGGATGCTGACAACGCCGATGCAGCCGTGTGGGCCCAGTGCCGCGCTTGCGGGGGAGATTGACCCTCCCATGTTTGTCTGGACGCCTGATGGAGCGGCCCAACTTCGCGGGGCACTGGGGCGGGTGCGCGATAAGCACCCGATGGACAAGCCCAGCCCGACGCTGGGGCGGCTATCGGTGGACGAATGGCTGGCCATCCACCTGCGGCACGCGGAGCTGCATCTGTCCTTTATTACACTTGGGGAGCGCCAATAGCCGCGTGTGGGGGTGGTTCGGAGCCCACCAAGACCCACCAGACACTGGGGATGACACGGAATCGCCGGTGGCGGGTGCGGGCAAACGGCAGCCGCGGCGCGTTTGGGCGGTACAGTCTGGGTCGATGCGTCGATACCAGGGCTTCGGGCGTCTGGTTTCGTGTTGGGTCGGGAGGCCCGGTTCGGAGAACCGGGGTACCCAAAAACAACTGGTTCGGAGAACCGGGGTACCCAGCGGTGGGTGCGTCCGATAAAGTGGAGCTGGTCATGGTGCGTTTGTGCGTTTGCGTGTTCAGCGTGCTGATGGTGTGTGGCCCCTCGATGGGGCAGGTGGCCGCGCCGCCGGAGCGGGTTGCACCGGCGCCGACGGAGAAGCCGACGCCGATTGCGCGGGCGCGCGCGGAGAAGCCGGAGGGTGTGGCACCGTCTGAGGTGCGAGCATCGACGCCGAAGGTCGAAGTCGCGGGCACCGGCGAGAAGGTGGACCTGCGCGCCAAGTGGACGACCGGCGACACCAGCAAGTACGAGTTTGAGTTCACCAGTCGCTGGACGGCCAGGATGGGCGAGGGTGAGAAGCCGACCAAGGGCGGACAGTTGTATCGGCAGAACGGGCGGATGGTGCGGCGGGTGCTGGCGGTGGATGATGGCGGCGTGACGCTGGCGCTGACGATGGAGCAACTGCATGTGCAGGTCTCCTCCGGCACTGAGGTGGTTCACTACGACAGCGACTTCGGTGACAATCCGGAGCGCGTGAACGTGCTGACGGAGCTGGTGAACTTGTGCGTGGGGCGGCAGATTATCGTGAAGCTGGATCGCGCGGGGGAGATTGTGAGCGTGACTGGGAATGAGAGTCCGCCGCCGGACATTACCAAGCCGGATGCGCCGGCGAAGCAGCTCCCGCAGGCGATCCTGGGGACGCAGGTGATTCGCAAGCTGTGGCGCCCGCTGTATGGGCTGGAGAAGAAGAATCTAAATTCGCGCGTGGGCGACAAGTGGACATCGACGGATGTGACGACCGATCCCGCGCTGGGGACGTTTGAGTTGACGATCCAGCACACGCTGAGCGCGTTCAAGGATGGCGTGGCGAAGATTGATTCGACCGCGGATGTCATGCTGACGCCGGTGATCGGGCATGGGGTGATGTCGGCGACATTGAAGGGAAGCACCGTCACCGGAATGGTGGAGTGGAACGCGTCGAAGGGATTGCTCAAGACTTGGGAGACCAATCAGGAGATGAAGCTCGATACCGAGCGCTCCGGCGAGAAGCAGAAACTGGAGACGGTGCTCTCGACCTCAATCAAGTGGATCGACCCGAATGCGCCCAAAGAAGTTCCCAAGGAGCTGGCCAAAGACGCGGCGAAGGACACCCCAAAGGACGCCGCGCCGGAAACCAAGAAGCAGTAACCCGATCGGACACTGTTTGGCGCATTGTGCGTACCGTTTGTACGCGGATGGCGATGAATAGCACCCCTGAGCGGGCCGCTCGTGGCCCCGGAGATGATGCAGATGAAGACCTCGGCATGGATTGTGGCGGCGGGCATGACGTTCGGAATCGGCATGGGCACGCTGATCGCGGGTGGGCCGCGCGTGGCGATGGCTGCTGCGCCAGTGGCGGATGAGAAGGTTGATCTAACGCCGCGCTACACCACGGGGCAGAAGATCACGTTCAAGCAGCACACGGTTCGCAAGGACACGATGACGCTGGGCGGGATGCCGACGCCGGAGAAGGCGGCGGAGGGCGTGAAGGAAGCGAGCAAGTCTGACGCGCCGAAGGGTGATGCGCCGAAGGCGGATGCACCCAAGACGGACGCTCCGAAAACTGATGCGCCCAAAGGCGATGCACCGAAAGCCGATGCACCCAAGCCCGACGCTGCGAAATCAGAAGCGCCGAAGGTCGAGCCGCCCAAGGCGATGTCGGGTCCGATGAGCTCGACGCAGACGGTGGATCAAACGGCGATGTATGAGCTGCGCGTGATCGAGGCAGACGACAAGGGCACATTGATGGAGCTGGAGCTCAAGTCCGTGGTTGCCACGGCGGAGCTACCGCAGGGCAAGTACACGTGGGACAGCGTTCCGACGGCGGATGACAAGGATGCGTCGAACCCGATCATGGGCGCGTTCCGCCCGATCGTGGGTGCGGTGGTGAAGATCAAGGTGGGCGCGGATGGGAACATTCTCGAGGTGCAGCCCGATTCTCGCATCGCGACCATGCCGGGCGGGCCGCTGGCGCCGATGGCGCAGCAACTGGTTGGCATCGATGGCGTTCGCCTGCGCTTCGGTCCGGTAATCTGGATCAAGGATGGGCGTGAAGCCGCGACCATCGGCAAGCCCTGGACTAACTCAGACGAGATGTTCTTCAAGGCCGTTGGCAAGTTCACGTACGAGACGACCAACACGGTGAAGAGCGCGAAGGATAACGGCGCGGCGATCGACATCGCGGGCGTCATCAAGCTCGGCGGTATCGAGGAGGGCAAGCCCGCCGCGGGAACGCTGAAGGAGCAGATGGCCAAGGGTTCCTGCACCTGGGACACCAAAGCGGGTAACTGCAAGAGCCACACTTGGGAGCAGAAGACGGTGCTGGACCTGAAGGTTGGCGGCGCGTTCGACGTGGTTCGCAGCAGCGAGTTCACGGTGACGACGACGCGGGAGTGAAGCCAAGCGGTCATGCTACCCGGGCGTTGGTAGAACAGAAGTTTGAGAGAAGGCACCGCCGCGGAGCGGCGGGCCACCCGGCGCGTGCTGCTGCACGCCCGCCAGTTCGCGCACCACATCGCACGCACGCTCAATCATTGTTCGATCCACATCCAGATGGCAGACCGCGCGGACGCGTTGCGGCGCGGTGGGGAGCATCCAGACGCCGCGCTGCTTGAGCCGCGCCGTGAACTCGGCGGCCGTTCCGAGCGTGGGCGCGAGATCGAAGAAGACCATGTTGGTCTGCACGGCGAGGGGGATGGTGATGCCGGGAATCTCGCGGAGGACGTCCGCGAGCCGGCGGGCGTTCGCGTGGTCGTCCACCAGTCGCTCGCGGTGATGCTCGAGCGCGTGCAGCGCGGCGGCGGCGATGACGCCGGACTGGCGCATCGCGCCGCCGAATAGTTTACGGAAGCGATGCACACGGGTGATGGCCGCTTGGTCGCCGCAGACGGCGGAGCCGACCGGAGCGCCGAGGCCTTTGGAGAAGCAGCAGGACAGCGTGTCGAAGTGTTTGGCGTATTCGGCGGGCGCGAGTCCGGTCGCGGCGCAGGCGTTCCAGATTCGTGCGCCGTCCAGGTGGGTGCGCAGTCCGTGTTTGTTGGCGATGGAGGTAACGCGCTGGATCTGCTCGATGGGCCAGACGCTGCCGCCGCCGCGGTTGTGGGTGTTTTCAACGATGAGCAGCTTGGAGTGGGGCGAGTGGCAATCGTTGCCGCGCAGGGCGTGCTGGACATCGGGCGCATCGAAGATTCCGGCTTTGCCATCGAGCGGGCAGACCATGACGCCCGAGAGCGCGGCGGGGCCGCCGGTTTCATAATGGATGATGTGCGAGTCCTTGTCGGCGATGATCTCGTCGCTGGGCTCGGTGTGGGCGCGGATGGCGCACTGGTTGGCCATGGTGCCGCTGGGGACGAAGCAGGCGGCCTCTTTGCCCATCAGTGCGGCGATGCGATTCTGGAGCGCGATCACGGTTGGGTCGTCGCCGAGGACATCGTCGCCGACTTCGGCACTGGCCATGGCCTGACGCATCGCGGGTGTCGGGCGTGTCACGGTGTCGGAGCGAAGATCAATGGTGGGTCCGTTTGAGTGAGAGGGCATGGCGGGTTTCCGTTGGGGGCTCGATTGGGGATTGGCCGGGAGATTGTTGGGGTGCCGGTCGGAGCGCGGGGCTGATCGGGGCGCGGATTGTAAAGATTGGCCGCGGAATCATGCGGATTGAGGGTGGCCCAAGAGGTCATCAGTAGAATCTCTGGAGGTGCTGGTTCCGATTAGGATCAGGTGATGCGGCGCGCGGTGGCGATCGGTGTTCGCGGATTCGGGGAGCAGATCATGGGCACGCCCAAGCAGACATGGTCGCGGGCCTTGATGCCCGGCACGCCTGTTGATGAGGCGGCCGCGGTGGTGCTGACGCGCCGGCTGGGCGATGTCGCC
Source organism: Phycisphaerales bacterium (assembly GCA_043776515.1). Taxonomy (GTDB): domain Bacteria; phylum Planctomycetota; class Phycisphaerae; order Phycisphaerales; family UBA1924; genus UBA4658. The sequence continues at coordinate 83,405 of JAYVRG010000079.1, read as the reverse complement.
CGATTCCTCCCTCGCGCGGCGGGTGCGAAGCCGGGAAAGCCGGAAGCGGCGAAGCGCGTCCACGCGCTGCGTGTCGCCACGCGGCGAGCGGCGGCCGCGCTGGATGTGTTTCGGGAATCAGTTGCACGAAAGGATCGCAAACGGATCGGGAAACGGTTGCGGGTGGTTCGTCGAGCGGCGGCGCTGGCCCGTGATCTGGATGTGCAGCTGGAGCTGCTCTGCGCGAGCGCCCGCGCGGCGCGCGGGGCGTCGAAGGATGCGCTGACCGGGTTGATGCGAGAGGCCCGTGCCGCGCGTCGGGCCGCGCACGAGCCGCTGGGGCGAGTCGCGGAGAAGTGGCCAGCGAAAAAGCTGCGAGAGCAGTGGGGGGAGATGCTGGCACGCGGGCACTCGGAGCGCGGCCGGACGTTGGAACACGCGGCGCACGAGGCGGTAGAGCGCGCGATCGAGCGTGTGGAGCAGGCGGGGGCGGCGGACCTGACGGTGATCGAGCATGTGCATGTGCTTCGGCTGAAACTCAAGCGGCTGCGCTACGCGATGGAGGCGGTGGGCGTGTGCTTCGGCGAAGCGTGGAAGAAGCGCATCCAGCCGCAACTGGTGGCGGTGCAGGGCTCGCTAGGCGAGTTGAACGATGCGCATGTGTTGTTGACGCGGCTCACCGGGAACGGCGAGGTTGTGGGAAAGCGGACGCGGAAGACGAGTCCGACGCGCGGCATCGAGGCGATCAAGCGCGAGCAGCGGGCGATTCTGGCGCAAGCGCACGCGGCGTTTCTGGAGCAGTGGCGGACGCTGATCGAGGGCGGCTTCCTATCCAAGCTGCGACAGGAAATACAGGGAGACAGGGATGCTCGGAACGGGGCGGCAGCGCGGGAGCGTTCTGGCGGCAACGCGCAGCACGGTGCGCGGACGCCCGGCGCGGCTGGTGTTTCTGGCATTGTTGGCATCATGGAGCCCAAGCCGTTTGCGCTCGGTGGGGTCCGTGCCCCGGGGGAGAACGCCAAGCACAGCGTGGCGCGCGGCTCGGGCGCGAAGAGGCGGATCGCCGCGATTGATGTGGGCACCAACAGCGTGCGGCTCATTATCGCGGAGACCTCGCCTGACGGCTCGTATCGCATTCTCGATGATGAGAAGGAGATCACGCGATTGGGCAAGGGGCTGAGCACGACGGGGATGCTCGCGGCGGATTCCATCGAGCACACGGTTGTCACCATCGCACGGATGAAGTCAATCGCGGAGGGGTATGGCGCGAGCGAGATACAGGTTGTGGGCACCTCCGCGGCGCGGGAGGCGAAGAACGCTTCCACGCTGGAAAAACAGATACGCGAACGCACCGGGCTTGAGCTACGAGTCATCTCCGGAGAGGAGGAAGCGATGCTGGCGTATCGCTCCGCCGCGGGGGCGTTTGATCTGGCCGGAGTGCCGGGGGCGGTAATTGATATCGGGGGCGGCAGCACGGAGATCATCCTGAGCGCGGCGGTGGGCAGCGGAGTGCGCGGTGCGCCCCCCGACTCGCGGCGAGCCGGGCTTGGCGGGGGCGTCATTGAGCGCGTGTATTCACTGCCGCTGGGCGCGGTGCGATTGACGGACCAGTTCGGCGGGCCGGAGCAGTGCTCGGGGAAGCGGTACGCGGAGATGGTTGCGCACATCAAGTCGATGTTGAAGGAGCAAGTGGGGCGAGCGCCGATCACGCCGCAACTGGTGATCGGAACAGGCGGCACGCTGACGACGCTGGCGTCGATGGTGTTGCAGAAAGAGATCGGCGCGAGCGGTGATGGATTGTTTGCCGGGGGTGTGCAGGGCTTGGAGATCGGGCGTGCTGATCTCAAGCATCTGCTGGAGTATCTGCGGAAACTGCCGGTGAAGGAGCGCACACGGGTGCCGGGGCTGTCGGCGGATCGCGCGGACATCATCATTGCGGGGCTGGCGATCATTGATGGAGTGTTGAAGAGACTGGGCGCGAATCGGGTGCGCGTGCATGAGGGGGGCATCCGCGATGGGATATTGCTCGGAATGGTCGGCGGCGCGAGCGATGGCCCTGATGGAAGTGCGAAGCGCGACCCGATGCGGGCGGTGCGGCGCTTCGCCAAGTCGTGCGCGTATGAGGCGGTCCACGCGAAGCATGTGACGGGGCTTGCGCTGCGGATCTTCGATCAACTCGCGGAGCAGCAGCACGCGATGAGATTGCCGCAGGGCGTGACACTTGGCCCGGAGCAGCGGATGCTGCTCGAAGCGGCATCGCTACTGCATGACATCGGGTATCTGATCAACTACGCGCAGCACCACAAGCACTCGTACCACCTGATTGTTCACGCTGACCTGCCGGGGCTGACGACCAGTCAGGTGCAGGTGATCGCCAATGTTGCCCGGTACCACCGCGCGGCGGACCCGAAGCCCAAGCACCGCGCGTTCGCGGTGCTCTCAGAAGAGGACCGGGCGACTGTCCGAGCACTTTCGGGGATTCTCCGAGTCGCGGATGGTCTGGACCGAACGCACATGCAGAATGTCAGGGGTTTGGAAGTGCGGATCGACCAGAAACAGGCGTTTTTCGAGGTGGAAGCGGCGTCTGAGCCAGCGGTAGACCTGTGGGGAGCGGTGCGAAAGAGCGGACTTTTCAAGGAAGTATTCGGGCTTCAGCCACATTTTCAGTGGACGGCGCATGAGCATGTGTCTGCGGAAGCGGCCAACACGGGTCCGAAAATGGGTCGGGTCGTGAAGCAGGGATGAATCGCAGATTGCGATGGGCGAGAGTCGCGGCAAACAGCAGGAAGTGAACGGGTACGGCGCGGGAGTCAAGCCAAAACACGAAATTCCGGGGACGCCCGGGGTACAAAAGTGAAGCTGCGCACTCTGCGGAAAGCTGGGATGTGTTGGTCTGGTGAGAAATGAGCGTAAGTGATGAGTACATCAGATTTTCTGACAAAAAGGGCTTGCGTAGTCCTACCGTGTGTGATACAACCATTGCTGCTCTAGAGCATTACGAGCGGGTCCGGAGCCAAGATGCTCGGATCGGGCCAAGAAGCCCAGGTTGGTTCAGGCAAGTCGTTCAGTTGTTCAAGCCACAGGCGTGCAGAACACGTTCCTTGTGGGTGAGTGTTCAGCACGCGTGTGTGAGTCGGGCAGTGTGCCCGGCCGCAGGCGAACTGAGACACTGTGGGTTTGTTCCATTTTCGTTCCTTTCAGGAGGTTTCCAGATGTCTCGTATTTGTACTCTCATGACCCTGGCCTGTACCACGGCGCTTGTCGCTGGTTCCGTCGCTTCGGCGGCGGACAAGTCCGACAAGGCCCAGGTTCTGGCCCCGATGTCCGCCCGCGAGGCGGTGAACAATGTCGTCAACAACTCGAACCTGTTCGGCAACGCCGGGTGCGGCACCTGCACCTGGCTGAACGGCTCGTTCGACCAGCGCGACGGCACGCTCTCCCACCTCGGTGGCGCTGCTCCCAGCGGCATCAAGGCGGCTGACGATTTCTATCTCTGCGAGGGCTTCGTCTACGATCTGGCCACGATCAGCGCCACGCTGCTCACGACCACGACGCAGACGGCCAACAACACGTTCGTCAAGCCCAAGGCCGAGATCTACTCGGACTGCAACGGCTGCCCCGACCGTCTCCTGTACACCTTCGACAAGCCCCTGGTTGTCGAGACCGGCGCCACCTTCGGCACCGCGTTCGACGGCCGCCCCCTCCGCATCGTGAACGTGACCTTCAATGTCAATCGCGAGACGGTGATCGGCAACCAGAACATCGTCCTCAAGGGCGGTAACTACTGGCTCTCGATCTACGGCCAGACCGATGGCCTTGGCCCCACCATGCAGATGTACGACGTGACCTACTGGGGCACGACCGGCAACGGCATCCGTGGCCTCCCCGCCAAGAAGATCAACGGCCTCCCGACGCCGACCTACAACCAGTTCAACTTCCCCAACGGCTGCGGCTCCACCGCTTGGCACTCCGTTGACGACTGCTGCATCGGCTGCACCGACCTGAACTTCGCCGTGTGCGCCACCGCCTGCAAGGTTCTGATCAACAACGGCGTCGCTCGTCGCCAGACCGGCACCGAGACCGTCGGTTCCACCTCTCAGTACGCTGTCGGCTCCTTCAGCGCCGCCGAGACCCGCTCGGCCGACGACTTTGTCGTTCCGCCCTGCCAGGACTATCGCATCTGCTACATCGAGGGCTGCGTCCTGACCAACTGCCCCACGTTCGATGGCGCGTTTGAGATCTACACCAACGACTGCAACAAGCCCTCCTACGCCCTGCACGGCTCCGCGCTGCAGAACGGCATCGCCACCAAGATCATCGATCTGGGCTACAGCGCTGTGATGGAAGGGCGCACGCTTCGTGCGTATCGCCTCGAGTTCCACGACCTCAACTTCACCCTCGGTGGCGGTCGCCAGTACTGGCTCTCCATCGGCGTGAAGTACACCTTCTCGATCGTCGAGCGGGCCTTCTTCTGCTACAACGCCGACTGCGCTCGCAGCTGCCTCATCCGTTGGAACAACGGCAAGGTTCTGACCGCCACCTCCATCGAGGCCGGCACCGTCAACACCCTCGGCTGGGCCAACACCGGCAACGACTTCTCCTTCCTGATCGCTGCCGACGGCGTCAACAGCCCCGGCCCGATCGGCGCTACTCCGGCCTGCCGCGCCGACTTCAACGTGGACGGCGTGCTCAACAGCCAGGACATCTTCGACTACCTGAACAGCTGGTTCACGGGCTGCCCCTGATACCCGCGCAGGTTCGGAGCTGATCCCGAGCAGCGGACGCTGAGTCCAACGCTCAAGATCTAAGTCCCAACTCAACGCCCCGGAGCTCTGCTCTGGGGCGTTGTCTTTTTCTCGGGCTCGGGGGTGCTGGGGAGCATGGGCTCCAGATCATCGCGCGTCTGCGAGGGGGTCAGCGGACGGAGCTCGATGGTGCGATCATCCGGGCCTGCGAGTATGACCAGGCGATTGCGGGTGTCGATGCGGATGATCTTCCAGAGTGGTGAGACAGAGTCTCCGATGCGACAAGCCCTGTGGTTGATGAGGACGACGGGGTTGCCATCCTTGCCCCCGGCGACCATGGCGGAGAGTGTCATGGCGGGAGGGGCGGTGTCGGGGCTGGCGGTCGGGCTGGCGTGGCTTGCGACGACGACGCTGGGCGGGCGATCCGTATCGGCGGAGGGGACGGGGTCGGGGCGATCCATAGGTGAGCGCGGCTGGAGCGTGCGGGTGCGCGACATGGCCCACGCCTTGGCCTTGGTCTGCACGGGGGTCAGAAGTTTTTTGAGGTCGTCGGCCGGCGTGCTGAGGGTTGCGGGCAGTGGACCGATAACCGCGGCACTCGCACCGGAAGGGGTCGCGAAAACTCCGAACACGGTGCGCACGCCTTGAACCGCGAGGACCGGCGTGAGCAGAGTGACCACCCACACGAGCTTAGTTTTGGACCTGGAGTCAAGGTTGAGCATTGGCTTCCTCGTGTGTCGCGCCGGGCGCGGCGGATGGCGGTGCATCACCGGCGTGAGCCGCGGCGAGCGGCATCGGTTGCTTGGTCGCGGACGCGATGCCCAGCAGCTTGATGGCGGAGAGGTCCAGCGCGAGGTGCTCGGTCTCAATGGCGGCGCGGAGCGTGTCGGGCGTTCGCACATCCGGCTGGGTCAGGCGCACACTCTTGACGATGGTGTATCCGAGGTGGTCCGAGAGAGCGGCAACGAACGCCGCCATATCGGAATACTTTCCGGTGACGATGATGGAGTATCCGATGCGAGTGTCGTGGAGCGCGGGCGGGCCTTCGGCGGCGGCCTGCGCCGCAGGAGTGCCGGTTGGGGCGATCGGGGGTGTGCTGGGCGCCTGGGGCGCGATGCGTGGGGCACCCTCGCCCTTGATCTGGACGGGGTTGAGCTGCTCGATGCGCACGGAGCTGGAGATCGCCATTTCGGAAATCCGGGCGAACATACGGGCCTCATCGGTGGCCGGCGCGGAGCGTTCCTTCATGTCCGCGACCCGCTCGGCGGTGGTGCGTATCAGGTCGCTGACCTGAGCGTCGCTGAGTGAGCCGATGCCGGCGTGCGAGGCCTCTTCCTGCTGCGCCTTGGCGGCCTCGGTGCGCACGATCGCGATCTTGGCCTTGGTGTTGTCCACCATGAAGTAGTAGACGCCGGCGCAGACGGCGGCGGTGATGAGAAACTCGCAGGCGAGTCGCTTGGATTGGGGTGATGCGCTCATTTGCCCTCCGGGTGGAGCGCCGCGGCGGTCTTGAGGCCTGGCGCGGCGGGAAGCTGGACAACGGAGAGGGTGAGATCGAAGGTTTGCGAATCGTGCCCGGCGAGCGCGGCGCGGGAGATTGCGCCGAGGCGGACGGTCTCGATCGCGGGAATCGCCTCGAGGGCTTCGACATAGGAGCGGATCATGACAGACGGGTCGCGGACTTCGCCGAAGCGGATGTGGCCGCGCAGGTCGATGGTGCAGCGGTTGCCGTCGCGGACCATTTCCAGGGTGGAGAGCCGGATCGGCTCCGGGGTGGTTTGGGAGACGACCTCCATCATGGCGGCCCAGTCCGGAGTCTGTTCCATGGCTTTGCGGAGGCGGTGCTCGGCGTCGGTGAGCGCGGCGCGGGCGGTCATTGCGCCCTGGCGCACGGCCATCGGTCCTTGCGAGCTTTGCAGCGCGGAGGTCGCGGTGGTGAGTTTGGCGCGTTCGCCGCGGAGCGTGGAGTAGGCGTCGAAGGTCTCGTACCCAATGTACGTCAACGCGAGCGCGGCACCGATCAGCAGGGCCTTGCGCGCGGCGCGGAGCTTGCGGGCCTGGCGCGCGGCCACGGGGAGGATGCAAATCGAAAGCGTTGGGCAGTTCGCCAGCGCGTGGATCAATCCGCCGGTGCTGGAATCCAGCGCGTCGGGCGCACCGATGGCAACGTCGATGGGGTCGAATCGGAAGCCGGAGAGTTTGGCGATGGCTTCGCCGAGGCCGGGCACGGCCGCGCCGGGTCCGGCCAGGTGCAGGCGGATGCGAACGCGGTCGGCCTCGGAAACGCCGAAGCGAAGGGACTGCTTGATCTCGGTGGAGAGGCGCTGGAGGATGGGCTGGAGGTGGGGGAGCAGCGCGGAACCGGCGAGGGTGGGGTGGCCGGGGATGAGCGCGTCGGGCGCGGGGACGCCGACAGTGAGCAGGAGCGACCGTGCGGCCTGGTGGTCGAGCTGCACGGGCACGGCGTCCGGGTCGCGGGCGCGAAGCGGGCGGCAGAGCACATCGGCGAGCGCCTCGGTGCCGGCGGAGATGGTGCGTGCGAAGTGCAGGCGGCCGGGGCAGCCGACGGCCAGCGAGGTGGAGTGCTCGCCGATCCAGGCGACGGCGGCGATCTCATCCGGGCTCGCGCTGCTGGTGGAGCGACGGATGGCGTCGGCGGTGGCGACGGCTTCGGCGGGGATCAAGCCCTCGATGTGCAGCCCGTGCGAGCCAATAGCTTCGCAGAGCGCGGCGGCGCGGTCTTCGGAGTCGGCGCAGGCGAGGATGTGGCGCTGCGCGAGAGCGTCTGGGGCGGCGGCACCCTTGACTTTCTTGTGGGCGCGATCGTTGAAGAGCGTGCAGGTGTCGGAGGGGGCGTCCTCGGTGGGGAAGTCGGCGACGTTGGTGAGGGCGAGCGTGGCGGCCTGCTCGGCTCCGGCGGCGTTGATGGAGGTGGCGCAGCTGGTCAGCCCTGTGACCGAACCGGGCGCGTTGTAGATGACGGTGGCCCGTGCGTTCAGGACGCCCATCTCGCCGAGGAGCCGCTTGATGGTTCCGGCGGCTTCGGGTAGGGAAGTGGTGTATGGGGAGGGCCACTCGGCGCGGCTCACGCGCTCACAGCGCCACTCGCCGAGCGTCGCGCCGCGTATGGTCGCGATCTCGATGCGAGATGGGGAGAGCTCGATGATGACTCGTGGAGTGGGCACGCGCAACCTCGTGTCTGTGAAACGCTTGGGCCAGTGCGGAGCACGGGCCGACCCGATGTATCGTCCGGAAAGCGGGGTCACTTTCGTGCAATCCGGTTATTCGGAACAAGGGTGCGGAATGGGCAAAGGCGTCCGGCAGGCAAACTGAAATCCGCCGGTGTGGAAGGGGATGGAATGGGGAGATCGCAATAGTGCGTCCCAGCTCTGCGCCGCACTCGTCGTGCTGCATGAAGAAGCGGCTTGGTGAGGCCGATAACGGTTCGGTTGTCGATGGATTTGCCGGGAGAGGTCGAACCTGACCGGAAGCTGTTGGAAAGAAAGCAAAGGGTGACGATGCTCGAGCATCCATGCGCGCCTGCGGGATTCGCTCGCCAACCTCATCACGGCGCCGCTCATCCCGGGCGTGTGGGATTTATTGCAGCGTGACGGTGATCGAACGCTTGGTGTTGGCGGTACGAGCGGTGGAGGTCACGGTGGTGGTTGAGCCGGCGGTGGTGGCGGTGACGAGGATGGATGCGCCGTTGACCTGCGGGTCGTTGGCATTGTTGCCGTCATTGGAGATGGAACCGATGCCGCCGTCGCCGTCCTCGTCCGCGTTGTTGTAGATCTCGCGGAGGGCCATGTTCATGCCCGCTTCGGCGGCGTATTGGGCTTTGGATGCTTCGAGCCGAAAGGCCGTCAAAGACTGTTCGCGCGATCCGAGGTAGACGACGCCGACGACCACGAGCTGGAGCACGATGAGCGCCATGACCACGGCGATGAGCACGGTGCCGCGGCGCGTTGGGGAAGAATGTGTGTGTGCGCTGTGCGTCATGAGGACCCCGATCCGAGGGCCATGCACCGGACGAAGACGGTGGTGCGGAGCGTCTCTGTGAAGCCGCCGTTTGTGGCGACGAGGGTGATCTGCACGCGGCGGATGGTGGCGATCTGCGCGGCTGAGGGGCTGGCGGGGATGGCGGCGTTGGCACCGTCATAGGTCTGGATGGTGATGGAGGAGATGTTGCTGGCGATGATGGAGTTGGCCTTGGCGCTGCCGGAGAGCAGAAGGTTGCTGCCGGAGAGGGTGAGCGTTCTGGCGGCGGCGGGGGTGTTGAAGGAGATGGAGGTCGCGGTGCAGGCGGTAATGTCGGGAGTGGCGGGGCTGGACGCGGCGACGATGGCGACCGAGTGCAGCTCGCTCGTGACGCGCTCCATGGCGGCGGCGAGCTGGGCGCTGAGGGTGGCCCGGCTGGAGGCGTCGTTGAGCGCGCCGAAGGCCTGGAAGAGGATGCGCGAGGCGACGCCGGCGATAATCGACATGATGACGATCGCGGTGATGACCTCGATGAGCGTGAACGCCCGCACGCGACGCGGCGTGAGTCGAGCATGGGCCGGCGATGTGCGTGCGGCGCTGGTCATGGTGTGTAGCTCGTGAGCACGGTGGCGAGTGCGAGGGAGCGGGAGACGCCACCGCCGTCGGTGTATGAGACGGTGACGGTGATGGTTTTCCATCCGGTTCCGGCGGTGAAGTTCGGGGCGGTCTCGACGACTGAGACCGAGCGCGACATGCCGGTGAAGCCGGTGACGGGGCTTTCAGAGGCGTAGTTGGCGTTCACGAGATAGGTGTAGCCGCGGCTGGTGGAGTGGCCGTCGGCGATGCAGGTTTCGAGCTTTTCCGCGGCCAGCCAGCGGGCGCGGGAGAGCAGAACGGGATCGGCGCGGCGGCGGGTGGAATCGCGGATGGACCAGAGCATGGCGGGGACGGCCAGTGAGAGCACGGCGAGTGCGGTGATGACCTCGATGAGCGTGAAGCCCCGCTGCGTGCGTGCGGTCGGATTGGCTCGGTGGTGGCGCATGGGTCTTGAAAGTGCATCGTCCGTGCGGGGGAGCGAGATTACCAGGCGGTGACGGAAGCAAGGCCGGTTTCGGCGTATAGGGTGATGGTGATGGTGGTCTGGCCGGATTGGGTGATGGTGACCGTCCAGTCTGTGGTTGCGGCCACACCGCCCGAATCGGTGAGTCGGCCCTGCCAATCGAAGCCGAAGATGATCGCGGAGGCGGAAGTGGCACCGTTGACAGAGAGCACGCCGACCTCGGCGTACTGGGCGTTGTCGGAGCTGTTGCCAAGCGTGGTGCTGAGGGGCCTGTTGGTTGCCGGATCGGTCATGGCGACGACCGAGCCGCTGATGGTCTCGTAGAGCGAGACAACCTCGGTGTTGGTGTAGACATAGACCCAGGTGGCGTGGCCGGTGGCCAGGGCGCGCTCGCGGGCGTAGGAGAACTCGGTGACGAGCGAGCGGGCGGCCTGACGCTGGCGATTCTGACGGCTCTTGCTCATGGTGCCGATGCCCACACCCGCCATAATCGCGATGATCACGATGACGACGATCAACTCGATGAGGTTGAAGGCGTGACGTGAAAGTTGAGCGGGAGCAGGCATGGTCGGATGTGTCGTGTGCGGAAGAGGACGAGAGAAATGAGCGAGGCCGCGCCGAGAGCATCGGCGCGGCCTGGCGCATGTGGCAGACTGAGTGCGGGCATCGGTGAGCGCGGGGCGCATCGCCGGGTGCTCGCGGTGGGATTACCAGACGTTCTCAACAACACCTGCGGTGTTGGAGTTGAGCCAGAAGCGACCGGCGGTGGCGTCGTAGTTGAAGCCGTTGACGCCGCTGACGGGGGGCGTGGCGGCCCAGGTTGCGGCGGCGATGGTGGCGGCGTTGTTGTAGGGGTTGTTGGGCAGGGCTTCCTGCATCACGCTACCGAGGGTCTGCAGCTGAACGAGCGTGGGATAGGCGGCGGTGCCGGTGAGGGCGGAGTTGGCGTAGAAGTTGGCGATGGCGGTGCGGACCGCGCCGATGGTCGCCTTACCGGCCGAGGCCTTGGCGTTGGCGGTGTAGTCGATGTACTTGGGGATGGCCACACCCGAGAGGATGGCCAGCACAACGATGATGACGATCAGTTCGACGAGGGTGAACGCGCGAGACTTGCGAACGGTTGCTGCAAACATGTCTGAAACTCCTGGTGGTTCGTGCGGTGTGTTCCGGAGTGGAACGATTCCGAGGATTGCATCGGGCAGGACACATGGGAACTTCACGAGTTCCCGAGATTTTTCCTTGAACTATCCGACAAGCTTGGCCATATCCCACATGGGGAGGAAGACGGCGAGGGCGATAAGCAGGACGACACCCGCGATTGAGACGATCAGCACGGGTTCGATAATCGTGGAGAGGTTTTTGGTGAGGTGGTCGGTCTCGCGGTCGTAGTGCTTGGAGACGACGGCGCACATCTTGGGAATCTCCGCGGACTGCTCGCCGGCGACCAACATGCGTTTGGTGAAGGGCGTGAGATACTGGCAGCCCGTGAGAACTTCCATCAGCCGCCCGCCGGAACGGACCTGCGACACCATCTTCTGCACATCGCGCGAGAGCAGCGGGCGACCGGCGGCCTTGCCGGCCAGTTCCAGCGAATCAATCAGGCCGAGGCCGGATTGCAGCGAGAGCGAGAAAATGCGGGTGAAACGCGAGATGGTGGAGCCGATGAGGATCGACTTGAGATACGGGATGTGGTGGGCCGCCTGATCGATGGCGGCGCGCCCCCCGGGCCGGACCCACATCAGCCGCAGGCCCACGCCCGCGAGCGTGATGCCGATGAGATACGCCCACCAGTAGTTCTGGAGTGAGAGCCCGAAGCCCATGAGGATCTCGGTGGCGAGCGGGAGCTTGAGCGACTTGCTCTGGAACATTTTGGCGAACTTGGGCACGACAAATCCGCACATGAACAGCACCGCCAGCCCGAGGACGGTGACGACGCAGATCGGGTACATGAGCGCGCTGCGGACCATGCGGGCCTGCTCCTGGCCCTTCTCGAGCATGTCGGTGAGGTGCTCGAGCACCTTGGGGAGATTACCGGACTTTTCCGCGGCACGGATGGTTTCGACGTACACCTCGCCGAGGGCGTCTTTGTGCGCGTCCATGGCGATGGCGAGCTGCTCGCCGGCCTGGATGCGCTTGGCGAGGTCCATCACGATGACCTTGAGCTTGGCGTTGGTTTCCTGCTGCGCGACGCTCTGCAGGCCCTCGGAGATCGGGATGCGGGCGGAGACCAGCACGCCGAGCTGGTAGGTGAAGTTTGAGAGGTCCTTGGTCTTGATGCGCGCCGAGCCGAGCCGGCTGCTGAACTTGATGGTGGCCGGGCGCAACGAGAGCGGCGTGAAACCCAGGCCCGCGACCTTGCGGAACGCCTCGGGCTTGGTGGCGGCGGTGACGACGCCGCGCCGGCGAGCGCCGAACTTGTCCAGCGCGACGTACTCGAAGGTTGGTACCATCATGCGGCCGCCTTGAGCGCGGGCACGCTCGGCTTAGGAGTTGGTTCCTGCGCCTCATCCTCGGTGGCCTGCACGGCGATGATGCGTGCGATGTCTTCGAGCGTGGTCAGGCCGAGCTTGGCCTTGGCCAGACCGTCCACCCACATCTCCTTCATGCCGTCGGCGACGGCTCCGCGCCGGATTGCGGCGGCGGGCGCGAGCTTGTCCACCAGCGAGCGCACGGCGGGCGTGAGCCGGAGGGCCTCGTAAATACCGACGCGCCCGCGGGCACCCTGGTTGCCGCATTTGGCGCAGCCCGCCCCGCGAACGAAGCGGCCGTCGGCGGGCGTGAGCTTGAACTTGTCGAGGATCGACTGCTCCGGGGCGTGCGGCCTGGCGCACTCCGCGCAGACGCGCCGGACAAGCCGCTGCGCGATGACGCAGAGCAGCGCGGCGTTCACCGCGAAGGGCGGCACGCCCAGATCGCGCAGGCGCGGGATTGCGCCCGCGGCGTCGTTGGTGTGCAAGCTGGAGAGCACGAGGTGGCCTGTGAGCGCGGCCTGCACGCTGATGCGGGCGGTCTCCTCGTCGCGGACCTCGCCCACGAAGACCACATCCGGATCCTGGCGCAGGATGGAGCGGAGCGCGCCGGCGAAGGTCATGCCGATGTCCGCGTTGGTCTGCACCTGGCGCATCAGGGGCATGCGGATTTCTACTGGGTCCTCGATGGTCATGATGTTGCGATCGGCGGTGTTAAGCCGCTTGAGCGCGGTGTAGAGCGTGGTGGTCTTGCCCGAGCCGGTGGGGCCGGTGACCAGGATCATGCCATAGGGGGCCTCAATGATGTCCTCGAAGTAGGCGATCTGGTCGGTGGGGAAGCCGAGCTCGGCGAAGCCGCGGATGCCGGCCGCGCTGGCGAGGATGCGCATGACGACGTTCTCGCCGCTGACGGTGGGGATGAGCGAGAGGCGGATGTCGACGGTGCGGTTGTTGTGGACGAAGCGGATCTTGCCGTCCTGCGGGCGGCGGGTCTGCGTCAGGTCGAGATTCGACATGACCTTGAGACGCTGGACGATGCCCGAGTGCATATCGATCGAGGGGCCCTTGAAGGGGAGCAGCGAGCCGTCCACGCGATAGCGCAGGTGCAGCTCGCGCTCGTCGGGGCCGACGTGGATGTCGCTGGCGCCCAGGTCGATGCCCTGCGCGATGATCTGGTTCACTGCGGCGACGATCGGCTCCTTGCCGGTGGTGAGCGTCTGGTCGGTGGTCTCGTCGGCGGTCTGCTGGGTTTGCTCGCGCGGGCCGGAGGAGAGGGCGTACGCGCGCTCGATGAGGTTCGCCAGCGCGCTGTACTCGACCAGCACCGGCTCGACGTCCATTTTCAGTATGGAGCGGAGCTGGTCCACTGCTTTCAGGTCCAGCGGGTTGGCCATGCCGATGGTGGCGATCTCGCCGACCACGAAGAGCGGGAAGGCGACGATGCTCTCTGCCGTGGCGCGGCTGATGAGCTTGGTGTTGGAGAAGTTGATGTCGAACTGACTCGGATCAACGAAAGGGAACTCGGCGACCTGGGCCCGGACCAGCGCGATGGTGCGGGCGTCCACGATCTTCATCGCGGCGAGAATCTCGCAGGGCGTGCGATCACCCTCGGCCGCGAGCGTGCGTGCCTTCTCCACGGCCTCGCGCGTGGCGAGGCCTTCCTCGATGATCGCGGCGAGCACAAAGTCGTCGTGTCCGGTCACTCAGCCACCTCCCTTGAGAGGTACAGCGGGAGCGATGCCCGTGGCGGCGGCCGCCGCGGCTTGACGAGCTTGCTCTAGTAGTAGCCCGACGCCAAGGTCATTTTCAGGGCCTTTGGAGACGAACGAGAGGCCGATGTAGTACGTCGGCTTGCGATCAATCATCGTGACGCGCTGCACGCGGAGCGTGAGCTCGTGGACGGTCTGGGTGCCGTCCTGGACGCGGATCTTGAGGCGACAGCCACGCGGAAAGAAGACGTTGGATTCCACACCAAGGCCGCCGCGCGAAGCGTCGGTGATGACCATGCTCGATGCGCCCGTGCCATCACCGACGGCCCGCCCGAGGGTGACCTGGTCGGATGCCTCTTCGGCGACTCGCATGTGCGAGGGAAGTCTGCACACGAAGCGCTCGTGCTGGCGAACGACAAGTTGTTCTGCGCCTGGTTGGGGCATGGCAGATGCGTCCGATCTGGAATAAATCCAAATGGGATATCGGCCCGCCGGACCCCTGTGTCAAGGGGGGATGAGGAAAGCAACGAGAATCGGGGTTCAACCTTCTATGCGGGCGCACCACAGCGGCCGGAACGCGGCGAGGTTGCATCGGCTATTCCGGGTTGCCCCCACATGCGGGGGCAAGATTCGCGCCGCGTGGGCTCAGGTGCAGCCGCCGAACCAAGCGTTCAGGAACGCGAAGATGTCGCGGACTTCCACGGCGCCATTCTCGTCAAAGTCCGCGGGGTTCGCGGTCGGATCTTGTGATGCGCCGGCGAACCAGGAGTTCAGGAAGGCGATGACGTCGTCCACGGCAAGGGAGCCGGAGGCGTTGAAGTCCGCGGGGCAGCTCACCTGGCCGCGGAAGTATTTCTGCGCCTTGGCCCACGCCGTCTTGCCGATGCGCGATCCGAGCACGCGCCCGGTGAGGTCGTCGGACTGGATGTGGATGCCGCCGTAGAGCCGGGAGATGCCGGCCTCGTCGGCCGCGTCGTAATAGGTTGCCCATTGCAGTTGCAGGTTCTGCGATGGTCCCTGCTCGAAAGAGAGGAATGTGTTGGCGGAAAAGCTCTTGGTGCCCAGGCCGCCGGGAAAGTACGTGGAGCCGGTGATGCCCGAGAGCACCTCCGCGGCGGAGCGGCTATAGGTGCTGTGACCGGAGATATAGGCGGCGAAGGGTGGCGTGACGAAGTTGTTCTTCTGATACGGCATCCAGTTCTTGGCAAGAATCCAGCCGACGCCGCCGATCTGCGAGGAGGGCATGGCGGGCTGGCCGCGCCAGCAGCGGATGGCGATCTCGCCGATGTTCGCGGCGAGTTGCTCGTGGCGCTCGCCGGGTGCGGAGGAGGCGACGGTGATGGGCTCGACGACGCCGGGAACGATGTGCATTCCCTGCGGGTTGTAGGCGATCTCATTCGGGTTGGAGCATTGGCCCTGCACGCAGCCCCAGCGGATCGCGGAGATCGGGCGCACCGAGTCGTACGTGCCCTTGATGCCCCACGCGACGACCGCGGCGTCGTGTTCCGCGCCGTTGAGCGCGAGATAGACCTTGACATCCCATTCCAGCGCGCCGACAACCTGTCCCTGCCCGCCGATGCGACGCGTGAGCAGTGGATTATCGGCGATCTGATTGGCGATAACGTTCCAGTGGCCCGGGGGGGTTTCGGAGTTCGGGCCGTCCGCCCAGTATTCGGCCAGTACGCGAGCATAATCGGCGCGTTTCACGACGTTTGGCGCATAGGGCGCACCGGTGAAAGGGTTGAGTGCATAGCCGGTTCCGCTGTTGGTGCCGAGCGGATTGTTATGGTCGGAGGCGGGAGAGATATCGACCATCACGCCATCGGTCGGGTCTAGTTGTCCGGACATGGCGACCACCTGCTCGTGCTCATTCTTGAACTGCGTGTCCGTCGGGCTATAGAGCATCGGTGGGGGGCCGGGGTCCAAATAGGGGCGCGAGGTGTCGGTGCGGCGCACCGAGAAGGGCGCGACGCTCGCCCAGTGCGGGCAGACAAAGTCCTGCACCGATTGACCAATGATGATGCCGTTCTGCAGCACTAGAAACGAGAACGCCAGCGGCTGCCAGCGGTTCGGGTCCGCCATGTTTATATCGGGACGCGCGAAGATCAGCGGCGCGTTCTGCGGCGAGTAGCCGTTGCTGGCGGCGTAGTTCCCGATCTCGTTGGCACCATCGGCGAGGCCGATGCTCTTGATGGTCTCGAAGATGCGGTTGCCCAGCGCGGCGGGGGTGTTGCCGACGGTGGATGTGTTCGCCGTGTTGTATCCCATCGCGGTGAACGCGCTGTCAAGCACGGGCAGCGTGGTAGCGGCGTTGAAGGAGATCGAGTAACGCCAGCGGATCAGCCGGTACGCGGCGTACGAGATGGTCTCCGCGCGGGCCGCCTCAATGTCCGTCGAGGTGGCACGCTCGTGGTGGAAGACCTGATCCGCGTGCGGGTCGTACGCGGCCCAGGCATCCCACATCGCGGCGGAAACGTGGTACAGATTGCGAGCGTGAATGGGCGGGCGCGGCTTATCGATGCGAATCGCAGAGAGGAGCTGCTCGTCCCACTGGCGCGCGACGGATTGCGTCGTTTGCGCAAGCGCACCAGAGGCGGCGATGAGCGATCCGGCGGCGGCAAGATAGCCGACCACGGTCGTAGTGTGGGGACGCATCTTCATGGGTTTCTCCAGCCACAAGATACTTCATTGGGGCACAGATGCGAACCGGCAATCTAGAAGATTGACCGCGAGGCCAAATCAACGCGACGATGTTCGGAACTCGTACGGAAATCCGGGTCGTCACAGTGACAGCATCGCAGTCGGCGGCCGTTTTCGGCCCTGCTGAAATCTACTCATACAGCTACTTTGCAGGTGCATTCTCGAACGACTTGTTGGGCTTCTGCGGCGGCACCGCCGCAGGAATCGGCTTCTCCGCGATCAGTTTCTTGAGGTGTTCCACCGCCGCGACGAGCTGGGCATCTTCTCCCATAAACGTGGCGTGCGGCCCGTTATCCACGACCATATCCGGCTCCACGCCGCGTCCTTCGATGAGCCACAGCCCATCCGGACCATACACGCCTGTCTCCGCGGCGGAGGCGATGCCCTTATCCACTAGCACGTTGCTGGAGGAGAGCCAGATCTCGCCGCCCCAGGTGCGAGTACCAATCACCTTGCCTAATCCGAGCCGCTTGAACCCTTCGGCGAACGCCTCGCCATCACTCGCGGTGCGCTCGTTGCAGAGAACGACCATGTGGCCGCGGAAGGCGTACTGCATGTTCCACGAGGGCGGATTGCCGACGCGCGGCGACCACGCGAACCACGCCTTGCGCATGAGCTTGCCGAGAATCCAGGAGTCGATATTGCCGCCGCGGTTGTGGCGAACATCCACGATCAACCCATCGCGGTTGAAGACGGGGTAGTACCCCTTCACCCAGTTGGTGTAGTCGCCCCCGCCCATGGCCCGCAGGTGCAGGTAGCCGATCTTGCCGGCGCCGAGTTCCTCCACCTTGAGCCGGCGGGTGTGTTCCCAATCGGTGTATCGCAGGTCGTTCTCGACCTCTTGTGAGATCGGATAGACGATGGCGTCGCGATCGGCATCGAACGCGCCCTCGCTCTTGGCTGGGCGCACGCGGATGAGCACCTGCTTGCCCGCTTTCTGCCGGAGCAGCATGGAAATATCCGGCACGCTGAGCGTCGCAACGCCGTCGATCATGGAGATGACATCGCCGGGCTTGCACGCCACATCCGGCTTGGCTAGCGGGCTGGTGCGTTCCGGGTCGTCGCTCTCGCACTGGTAGATGCGCTCCACGCGATAGCCGCCAGCGGCTTCGTCGCGTGCGAGTGCCGCGCCGAGGGTGGCCACGGCGATCTTGTCGGGTCCATCGCGGAGATCGCCGCCGCGCACGAAGGTGTGCAGGGCGGATAGTTCGCCGACCATCTGAGCGATGAGGTCGTTGAGTTCGCCGCGCGTGGTCACGCGGTCCACCAGCGGCAGATACTTGTCGAGCATCGCCCGCCAGTCCACGCCGTGCATGTTGGTGTCGTAGAAGTAGTCGCGCATGAGCCGCCAGGACTCGATGAACATCTGCCGCCACTGCACGCGCGGGATCACGCTGAGGGACCAGCCGGAGAGATTCACGGCCTTCTTATCCAGGTCCGAGATCGGCCCGGGCGCGGCATCAACCACGTAGAACGTGTCCTTCTTTCGCACCAGCATTTTCTTGCCATCCGCGGAGGCCTCGAAGGAGGCGATGTCGCCGAGAACGGTCTTCACTTCCGGCTGCTCGCTCTTGATCTCGATGGACTCCAGATCGTTCTTGCGCTCAAACCCGCTGGGTGTGGAGAGCCAGAAGAGGGCCTTCTCGTTGACCGCGAGCGATGAGTAGTTCCCTGGCTTGATCGGCGTTTCGTACATGCGAGACATGATGCCGTCGAGTTCGATCTCAACGGGCTTGGGCTTCTTCTTGTCGCCGTCCTTCTTCGCGTCATCCTTCGTGTCCGTTGGCTTGTTCTCGCCATCGCCTTTTTCTGCGTCGTCTTTGGGCTTGTCCACTTCCTTCTTCTCTTTGTCCTTGTCCTTGTCTTTCTCTTTGTCTTTCTCTTTCTCTGCCTTCTCCTTCGCCTGCTGCACCTCGTCTTTCGCGGCGAAGGGCCAGTGCTGGTCGCGCTTCAGCGCGAGCGCGTACACCTTGGTCTTCTGATCCAGATACGGGTCCGGCTGGTGCGACCCCCAGGGCGAGGGCTGCACCGTCTTCAGTGTTCGGTCCGAGAGGAAATACAGCCATTTCCCATCCGTGCTCCACGCGGGCGAGTATGAGTCGTACCGATCGGTTGTCAGCGTGGTGATCTTACCATCCGAGGCGTTCCACAGCCGGATGATCCGGAAGTTGTTCTCGGCGTATGTCCCGAAGGCCAACCACGCGCTGTCGGGGCTCCACTCCAGATCGTTGTAGTCCTCAATGCTGGAGGTCTCGATCTTGGTGTCCGTCTTCTTCTGGACGTCGTAGATCCACAGTTCCTGATTCTTGTTGTGGTGCGCGATGCGCTTCCCATCCGGCGATGGCGACGTCTCCCAGCGCAGCACCTTCGCGTCTTTCGTGAGCTGCTCCCCCTTGCCCACGCCATTGGCGGGCAGTTTCCAAACCTCGACCTCGCCCGTCTCATCCGAGAGCGCGAGCACCGAGGGCTCACCCTTGCCATCATCCGCGAACCGCGCCGCGCGATACCGCACGCCGTCGTTCCGCCCCACATCCACCAGCCGCCCCTGCTTTGCGGGCGCGACGAACACCCGCCCGCGTGCTGTCATCACGATCTTTTCCCCATTCGGCGAGAGGTGCGCACTGGTGAGAAAGTCCATCGGCTTCTCGATCCACCGCTCACGCAACTGGTCCAGATCGGTATTCAGCGTGATCGGCAGGATCGCCGTCTTCCCGCTCGCAATATCCAGTATCCACAGGTCCGCTCCGAGCTGATACGCGATCTTCCCATCGCGCAGCGACGCATCCGCCACATCGAATCCCTTGTGCATCGTCTGCTGCTTCAGGTCCGCGCCATCCGCGGGCATCGACCACACATTCATCGCCCCATCGCGATCGCTCAGGAAGTACACCCGCCCGTCCCACCACATCGCGTGCTTGCTGGTTCCGTCAAAGTCCGCGAGCAGTTCCGTCGCTTCCTTGTCGCCGCTGCGATATTTCCACAAGTGTTGGATCGTCCCGCCCTTGTATCGCTTGGTGGAGCTTCCGTTGAAGGGCAGGCGTGTGAAGATCAGCGTCGCGTCCGCGGCGCTTGGGCTGGCGGGATCAAAAGCCCCATCCGAAACCTGTGCCAGAGGCACGATCGTCCGCGTCCGCGTCTTCGGGTCGATCAGCGTCAACTGCTGGTTCGGCAGCGTCGAAAACTTGTCCGTAGTCGCCATGATCCGCCCATCCGGCGTCCATCCGACCACCACCGCCCGCGACCCGTCAAACGTCAGGCGCGTCGGCAGTCCGCCCGCGAGCGGCATGACATACACCTCCGTCGGCCCCTCATACTGGCCGGTGAACGCCACCTGCGTTCCATCGGGAGAGATCGCCGGACGGAGTTCATCCGCCGCGTGGCTGGTGAGGCGTGTTGCGATGCCACCCGTGGGAGCAACCTTCCACAGATCGCCCTCGGCCACGAACACCAGGGCATCTTTCGCCAGCGCGGGCTGGCGGTAGTACCCGATCGGCGTGCCACTCGGCGCGGCCGCCACGGCGTTCACCGCCGGTGCGGGAGAGGGGCCTTGCGCAAATGTTTGGCCAGCAACGATCAACCCGATGACCGCCAACGACGCAAAGAACAGTTTCAGCATGGTCGGAGTGTACAACGTCTCGATCCGGCAACTGTGCCGACAGCAGACGGCAGAGAACCTGCGGCGAGCCGGTTCAGGAATCGCTGCCCCCGCGAGCGATTCCGAGTTTGCTGTCACAAACTTCAGTGAATTTGCTCACTACGCAGTGGTTCATACGAGGCCGTCAAAAAAGCGTAAGTATTTATAAAAAAAGGACTTATGGTGATTATTGACACGACTTGCGATCCGCCTGCATCACCGGGAAGACGGGTTTTTCACTTTACAAGTGCGGCCGATTCGTGGTAGATTGCAGATTGCACCCTGTCGTGTGGCCGTGTTTGCAAACGCATCGGATGTGTCGGGCTACGGATCGGGGCTGAACTCGAATCGCAGCGGCAGTTTTCTGCGCACTTGAAGTGGTGGGGGCGGACCGCAGCGCGATTTGCGTGCCTGTGCGATTTGCAGACGGCCCCGCAACTCGAAGGCGATTTGCACCATTGCGGATTCGCCCTTGCGGACCCCGTCTCGGCGCGTTATAAAGGTTTGCGATACGCCGGTCGGTTGGCGTGGCCATTCCAGAGTTGTTCGACGATTTCAATCCAGTCCCGCGCTCGATCTCCATCCGGTGATTGCGCGCTTGTTCCGCTTGCGGAGAGTTCCCATGAATAATCAGCCGACGCAACGCGATCAGTCCGCCAGCAATCGGGCTTCGGTTCGTTTTCGCAAACTCCTCCGCGACGCGGGGCGCGTTCCGGGTGAGCGCGAGCTGGCCGAGCAGCTAGAGCCGCGCGTCATGCTGGATCACTCGGCGTTCAACCCGGGCGGCAGCGCGATCGGCGTGTTTGCGCCAACCGCCGATCTGGCCCGCAACGACCGAGTCGTCATCGACCTGAACCATGCAACCGCCAGCGCGGTGCAATACGACACCATCACGCTTCCCGCCGGGCGCAATCTGAACGGCGTGCTTGCGCTGCGGCTAGGCAACAGCAGCGGGCTGGTGGCCGGCGATCAGTTTGACATCGCGTCCTCCGCCAACAACCTGATTGGCGGCAACTTTGTTGCAATTGAAGGGTTGGAGGCGACGTCCACGCTCGACTTTGTGGCCATTCAGGGGCCGGTGAAGCTGAGCATCATCGCGACCACCCGCCCGACCAGTGACTTCACGATCGTGGCGAACACACAGAGCGAGGCGGATGCGCTCATCAACTTCTACAAGGGGACCACCAGCAGCGCATCGGCGACGGGGCGGATCGATGCTCCCGGGCTGGAAATCAAGGGACTTCTGACCTTCGGGCTGAACACGCCGACCGAGGTGACGATTCAGATCGCCGATGGAACTGCCGCGCCGGACAAGGGGCGCGTGACTTTCCAGACGGCGGGCGGATTCTCGCTCATCAGTGTCTTTGGTGTGAGCCCGACGTTGCCCACGGTGCGCCCGAGCTTTGTGGTGCATGATCGGGGCGCGGGCACCGCACCCGGGTTGACCTCCACAACGCAGTTCACGATCGCCGGATATTCGTTCGGTGGGTTGGACAGCATCCTGACGCCCGCGGATCGGAACTTCGGCGTCGGCCCGCTGACCTTCAACGGCGTCGCGCCGATCCTGAGCAATGTGACGTTTGTGAATCAGACGCTCTCGGCGGATGTCGGGCTACGCATCAACTCGCTGGAGTTCAAGTTTAAGCGCAGCCAGACAAGCACCAGTACCGATCCGACGAGCGAGAATCCGCAGACCAATCCCGCGGATCCAATGACCAAGATCAAGGCGGAGGCCAAGCCGCCGACCACGGGCGGCTTGACGGACTTCGCGGGCACATACGCGGCACGCGTCTCGCACACGATTCCCTCGAACATTCTGGATGCCACGGGCAACGCCGCTACGGCGGGCTCCGGCGGATTCACCATCACGGCCGGGTCGTTTGACTTGGACATTCCCAACGTCGTCAAGGCGCACGCGGAAGCGATCACGATCTCGTACAACGCCGACGGCGACCGCACGCAGACGCTCTTCTCGGTGGATGCACTCACCATCAGCATCCCCAAACTGCACCTGACGGGGATGGCGACACGCACCACCGCCAACCACGCACTGGAAATTCGCGGTAACGGATTCAGCTTCGGTGAACTGACCATCGCAGTGGCATCCGACGGCGAGCCGGACACCATGAATCCGGATGCCGGCTTCATCCGCGTCGGGCCGCTGCTGCAGATCAAGAACCCCTCGCTCACCATCACCGATTTTTCGCTCTCCATTGACGCGGCGGGCGTGGTCACCAGTTCCGCGCCCGGCTCGGTGGGGTTCGGGCTTGCGGAAGTCAAGTTTGGCACGGCCACCAGCGGGTTCAAGGCCAGCGCGACCGGGCTGGTCGTCACCCTGGCGTTCACGAACAACGTGCCCAGTAAGTTTGATCTGGTCGCGGCCACCATCACCGGCAACGTCGGCAGCTTCGTCGCCATCACGGGCAGCGGTATCCACCTGACACTCCCGGCGGGCGAGAACGAGGTCCTGCTCGGCGTGGACTCCATCAGCGCGACGCTGGCACTCGGCGACTCGTTCTTCCACGACAGCGGCAGCTCGCTCTCGTTCACCGGTTCCGCCGCCAACTTCGACATCATGGGGAACGGCACCTTTGTTCCCCGCGCCGGGTTCGCCGTCGCGTTCGCGCTGGATGTCACCAATATCGCCGGGCTGTTCTCGCGTTCCGGTGGCTCGGGCGCTGGCAAGGCGATTCCCGCGGGCGCGTCCGGCTCCAGTTCCGTCGGCTTCTCCGCGGCGGTCGCGCTCGAATGGGCCGATTTCAACACGCATCCGTCCGAGTTCATGCTCACGATCGACGCGAGTCTGGGCTTCACCGTCGGCCCGCTGACGGCGGCAATCAATGTGCGTGGCCTGGCGATCGATTCCTCGAAGGTGGCCTTGCACCAGTTCCCGATCGTCGGTTTCCAGAGCATCAGCGGCTCGCTGCACGGCACGCTGGGCGGCGTGCAGTTTGACGGACTGATCATCGTCGGGCTGGTGCAGTTCAATAGCAGCAATCAGCCGATCGTCACGACCGACTACAGCATGGTGGACCACTCCATTCTGTACTTCGGCGGGCGCGCCGATGTCACGCTCAAGAACGGCTGGGGCGTCAAGCTCATGCTTGGCTTCTCCGAGCGCGGCTTCCTGCAGGCGTACGCGCGTGCCGATGTGGACATTCCGCTGGGAACCACGGGTCTTTCGCTCACCGGGTTCCGCGGCGGCATCACCTTCAACGCAACGCAACTCCCGAGCATTGATGATCCGGTCAGTCTCCGCGCCCCGATCTTCAATCCGCCCGACAAGCAGACCGATGCCCAGTGGGAGGCCTCGCTCCGCAAACTGGTCATCAATCAGGCCCACGGTGTGGAAACCCAGGTCTTTGAGGTTGAGGCCGCGAGCGTGCCTGTTGCGGAGAACTGGCCCACCACGCTGGACAATCAGGTGGACCCCGGGCTGTACCTGCCCCTCGGCCTGCGCACCGAGTTCCTGAATGCCGGCATCAACATCACTAATGCCCCGAACGTGGGCTTCATCGTCCGGCTGGTTCCCGGCCAGAAGTGGCTGCTCAAGTCCGGCAGCGAATACATCATCGAGAAAGATATCAGCGGCAAGTTCACGGCGTCGAAGATCGACTTCAGCATCGACGGCACCGCCATTGCGGACCTGCCCGCGGGCGGCGCGCCCGTCATGCTGCCCGCGTCTGTTGTCAGCGCGTTCGCGGCCAAGCGCGAAACCATCGGAACCGGGGCCACCATCGAGGGCCTCGCGGGCGGCCCGTGGACCATCCACGACGGCATGATCACCTACACCCTGACCACCGAAGGCACGTCCATCGGCGCGACGCAGGTGCTGATTGTCGAAGGCGGCGGCGAGCCCATGAGCATGGCGAACAACGCCTCGCTCTTGCGCATCGACGCGGGCTTCTCGCTCAGTTCCACCGGCGGGCGCAACGTCTGGCGGCTGGACGCGGACGCGATCGTGATCTTTGACATTGGTGCGCAAGGTTCGACCGAGACGCTCGCGCAGGCCCAGCAGCGCTGGCTGACGAGCGTGCGTTTCGTGCTCATCGGCGCGCTCAGCATCGGGCCAGAGGCCGCACCGACCCTGAAGGTGGACGCGAAGGCCTATATCACCTTCGAGAATCTCCCCAGCAACGTCAAGATTTTCTTTCTGACCGACCTCGTGAAGCTTCCCAACGCGGCCGACATCGCGGCGCAGGCACCCGCGCCCGCGGTCCCGTTCTTTTCCGCACACGGTATTGTCACGTTCACGCTCCCGACCGCGGCCAACGGCAACGCCTTCGGCATCCGGCTCGAGGGCTCGCGTACCGAGGGGCTGGCCGTGTTCAACGCCGCGGGTCTGGTCACGCCCAACACCTCGACACTTCCCCGCGCTCTGAGCAATCAGAAAATCTATCTCGGCAAGCCCTCCGCGCCGGGCGCGAATGACGCGGGATTCATCGATCTTGAGTTTGCCAACAGCCGGCTGAGCTTCGGCTTTGATCTCCGGCTCTCCGCCGAGGGCATCATCACCGCTTCGAACATCGCCGAGGCCCGCGGCCAGTTCGTCATGGACTTCTCCACCGTCCACATCGGCACCATTTCCATTCTGCTCCCCAGCAATCTCTACGGCGCGGCCGACTTCATGGCCGATACCAGCGCCATCACGCCCCTCGCACTCGCCGGGATCAGGGGCACGCTGAACGCCAAGATCAAACTCAACACCTCGGACACGGACCAGACCGTCACGCTCGGCCAAGGCCCGACCGCCGAGATGGTCATCATCAAGCGTCGCTCCTTCGCGATCTTCGCGGATGCGAGTCTCGCGTTTGATCCCCCGGTCGCTGGCGCGTTCTTCCACCCGCAGATCACCGGCGCGTTCGGTATCGAGGCCGGCGAGGACATCGGCGTCGCCGTCTTCATCGTCGGCACCATGCCCGTGCCCATCCCCGGCGCGGCCATCGCGGGCCTCACCGCCGACGTCATCGGTCTGCTCAAGATCATGCCCAACGGCCACGTTGCGGCCCGGCTCGAGCTGGGCATCCAGAACACCGGCCCCGAGGTGAAGTATTTCAGCGTCGGCGCCGCGCTGCAGTTCTATCTCAACAGCACAGAGATGGACATCACGTACACCATGCCGCGCGATGTGGCTGGGCGTCTGGGGCGCACGCTTCCCGCCTCGCTCGCAGGGCGCCTCATTTGGAGCGGCTCCGGCGACGCCTCGATCGTGGTTCCCGGCCACGCACCGCTCATCACCTACAGCACCGATGGCGCGACCGACCCGACCGTCGGCGGCTACATCGTCATCCAGGGCTTCGGGCACATCCTCGTCACCACCCCCGGCAGCAGCACGCCCTTCCTGGATATCGACGGCTCCGCGCGGCTCTCCTTGCAGGTGGACACCGCGACCCTGGCCACGCAGTTCATGTTCGAGCTCCACGGCAACGTGCAGCTCGGCTCGATCGCGGGCATCAGCATCGACGCTGGCATTCTCATCGCGACCACGTTCAACACTTCCGGGCCGATCCCCATCATCACGTCTGTCAACATGGCGGGCCTGCTGCAAATGGCCGCGCATGTGAGCGTCGGGCCGGTCATCAATCTGGATGCCTCGGGAAGTCTGCGGATCAACACGTTCAGCACGCCCAAGTCGTTCGGCCCGATCACGCTCTCGCCGAACTCGATCAGCGTCAACTTCCACGGCGACCTCACCGTGGGCGGCATCTTCAAGCTCACCGGCGACTTTGAGTTCCTCAACAACAGCCAGAAGCTCGCGATCTCCGGGAGCGCGACGCTCGATCTCTACGTCGCGCAGGTCTCCGTCAGCATCAGCGCGGAGATGTACAAGTCCATCATGGTCGGCGGCGTGGAAACCAACCACCCCGGTCTGGTGCTGAACGTCTCCATCCACCTGAACGTGGACTTCCTGCACGTCTTCGTCATCACCGGCGATGGCCGCCTCAAGCTCAGCACCCGCGATATTGATACCACCGTGACCACCGCCCCCGCCGGGCAGCAGCTTGTGCCCGCGCGGATCGACGCCAGCACGCCGTATGTCAACATCCACATCGGTGCCTCGCTCAACTTTCTGAACCTCGTCACCGTTGCCGGCACCCTCGACTTCGAGACTCTCAACGACACCGAGTTTGCGGCCCATCCCACATGGAATCCTGGCGTCAAGCGCCACTGGAAGATCTCCGGCTCGCTCACCGCGTCCGCGGGCATCTCCTTCCTGGGCGGCGCGGAAGCCCGCATCGGCAACGCCCGGATGCTCAACGGCAACCTCTCCGGCCTCCCCGCCGTCTTCTATGACACCGGCGAGTTCAATATCGATGCGAGCATCCGCGTCCAGATTGGCCCCAACGAGTTCAACGTCAATGGGCGCGCGTACGCCTATGCCAACTATCTGCGCAATGCCAGCGGTGTGAAGATTCTCAACTTCGGCGGCGGTGCCGCGCTTGGCATATCCGTTGATGTGGATCTGGGCGAGATCGACCTTGGTCTGCTCGGCACGATCGACTTGGGCAGCATCACCTTCAGCTTCGACGCCGTCTCGGTCTCCTTCGCCTACGACGGCAACAGCGGCGAGGTCACCATCAGGCCCTGCGTGATCGGCATCTGCCACACCTTCTCGCTCGGCTTCTTCAAGCTCCCCGCGGGCGCGGGCGTTGTGCAACGCCCCGTCGTCATCAATCTGGCCGGGCCGCAGAACTACACCCCCCGCCCCGCCAGCGAGGGCCCGGTGGGCATCTACGACGAAACCACCGCATGGTCCGGCGGCGCGCTGTACATCAACGCCGGTGATCGCGCTGGCTTCCGCAACCTGAGCAACTCCGCCATCGACGAGGATTTTATCATCGAGCCGGACGGCTCCTTCGACCCCGTCACCGGGCGCCAAAACCTCAAGATCACCGCCTTCGGTCAGACGCAAACGCGATCGAACGTCACCTCGATCCAGGCCCTCATGGGCAACGGCACCGATTCGGTCATCGTCCGCCCCGGCGTGCTGGTGCCCATCACCATCGACGGCGGCGCAGGCAACGACAAGATCACCTACCAGTCCACCGGCGTGGTCACCATCCGTGGTGGCGACGGCAACGATCGCATCACCGCCGCGGGCGCGGTGGGCAGCAGCATCGACGGCGGTGCCAACGACGACGTCATCACCTGGCTCTCCGGCAACAACGCGGCCGTCACCGTGACCGGCGGCACCGGCACCGACCTCTTTATCGCCGCGTTCACCGACCTGGCGGATCGGGTCAAACTCAGCAAGGTCGGCACCGAGCAGGTCCGGCTCTCCAAGCTCAACGCGTCTGGCGTAGTCACCGAATACGTGTCTGTCACCAGCGGCTTTGAGACCATGCGCGTCAACCTCGGGCGCGGGGCCGACGAGATGCAGGTGGACGACTTTGACGCCAACGGACTGGCCATCTATCTGGATATCAGCCGCTACCAATCCGGCACGCACCCCATTACCACCTCCGACGGCGGCACCGGCCTGGCGCCCGACTATTCCAACGACACCGACGCCGATCGTGTGACCATCTCCGGCCGCAGCGTCGCGGATACCTTCACGCTCTCCACCCCCGCGGACACCGGCGATCTCGACGGTGACTCGAACACCACCGAGCGGCTCATCTCCGGATCGCGCACCGTGCTGGTCGGGTCGGTCGTGACGAACGTCTACACCCTGCTCATTCTCAACGCCGCACAGGCCAGCGGCGACAACGTCCGTATCGACGCCCTCGCCGGCGACGACACCATCAACGCCACCGCCGTCAGCTCGCAGGTTGCGATCTTCACGCTCATCGGCGGCCCGGGCGCGGACACCATCGACGGCTCCGAGTTCGCCGACACCATCTACGGCGACAACCCGGACGGTACCGGTAACGGCATGGACATTCTCCGTGGCCGCGGCGGCGACGACACCATCTTCGGCGGTGCCGGCGACGACACCATCGACGGCGGCGCGGGCAACGACGCCATCGACTCCGGCCTCGGCGATGACACCGTCACCGGCGGCACCGGCACCGACACCTACGCGGACGCGGGCGGGACCAACACCTTCGTCGAGCTGCGCAACCGCGACCTGTTCATCTCGGACAACTCGTTCATCGTCGGTGCCATCGCCGCGGCTTCCGTGGATGGCTTCGCTGATCAGTTCTCGGTCGCCGATGAGGTCGAGAACCTGAATAATCTCTTCCGCATCGCCCGCCTTACCGGCGGCGCGGGCGCGAACACATTCGTGGTCGGCGATGTCTCCGGCACGGTTTCCATCCCGGGCAACGCGGCGCGTACCGTGTCGCAGCTGTTTTCCGGGCACATCACCCTCGACGGCCTCGGCGGCGGCGATCGCTACGTCGTCACCATCTTCGGTACCGCGGGCGCGCTCATCGACGTGCTGGACACCGGTGCCGTTGGCGACGGCTCGGACATTCTCCGTATCTTCGGCTCCGATCTGGCCACCCGCACCGACAACATGCTCGTTCGCGGCAACTTCATCGCCGCGCTCGCTGATTCGGACGCCAACGGCTCTCTGGACACCTTCGATCGCGTCAACTACAACACCGCGCTCGAAGGCGGCCTGACCATCCGCACCCTCGGCGGCGACGACCGCTTCTTCGTGGACAACACCACGATTCAGACAACTCTCGAAGGTGGCGATGGCCGGGATGTCTTCCAGTTCGGCCAGATCTTCGGCACCGATCGCGTCTCCCCGGCCGTGGCCGTGGGCGATGAGATTCCCACCGTGCAGATTCTCCTCGGCACGCCCTCCGGCGGCACCGTGGTGGCCCGACTCTCCAGCGGCCCCAGCTCCGGCCTCACCGCGCTCGGCGGCGAGGGCGAGGACACCTTCATCGTCTTCCACACCACCAGCGCCATCACCCTCCGCGGCGAGAACGGCAACGACACCTTCTCCGTCCGCGCCTTTGAGCAAGTCGGCGGTGGCGGCACCACCCAGGGCAACACCACCGTCGCCGGCGGATCCGGCAACGACGCCGTTGAGTTTGTCGCCAACGCCCCCATCACTATTGAGGGCGGCGACGGCATCGACACCGTCCGCGTGCTGGGCACCTTCCGCGACGATCAGTACATCGTTGATTTCGACAGAATCTCCGGCCCCGGTCTGAACATCACTTACTCCACCATCGAGATTCTGGAGATCAACGCGGGCGACGGCAACGACGAGGTGTTCGTTCGCTCCACGCCCGCCAACCTTCGCACCATCGTCTACGGCGGGGCGGGCAGCGATCATCTCTATGTGGGCGAGGTCGTCCCCGGCGGAACGGCAACGCCGCGTTCTCTCTCCGGCGTCAACGGTCCCGTGCTGCTAGATGGCGGCCCCGGCCAGCCCGGCGCGTTCGGGCTTTCCGTCGCGATCATTCTTCCGACCGAGACCGACGGCGCACTCCCGCCCGGCGCGGGCGGCATGTCCGACCACGAACTTCCCGGCGATGTGGACACCGTGGATATCGTCTCCACCGATGACACCGCCAACCTCTCCGGCGCAATGGGCCCGCGCACCTGGCCCGATGGCGCGAACATGATCAGCGTCATCACGCTCTCCGGCCTGGGGATGGCCGGTGATCTGGTGCAGGACGGCCAGACCATCCCCGGCGGCATCAGCATGCGTCGCTTGGAAGTGGTTGATGCCCGCTTTGGCTCCGGCCAGGAAACCCTCGCCGTCTCCGGCGTGCTACCCGACGCCATCACGCTGCTCGCGGGCAATGGCGGCGCGGACACCTTCAATATCACTGCTCCCGCAACGCAGGGTGCCATGCTCGTCATCTACGGCGACTCGCGCCCCGGCCAGATCATGTCCGGTGTCGCGGGCGACGACCGCATCGACGCTCGCACCTCTTCCCTCGCTGCCACCATCGACTCGGGCCCCGGCAACGACACTGTGCTCGCCGGCCTCGGTGCTGATCGCATCGCGGGCGGTTCCGGCAACGACGTGATTTCCGGTGGCGCTGGTGATGACCTCATCATCGGCGACAGCCGCTTCATCGTCGATCGTCTCACCCGCATCACCACCATCATCACCAGCGGCCTGATCGACAGCGATCTGGCCGGCAGCGACACCATCAACCCCGGCTCCGGTTTCAATATCGTCTTCGGCGACCACGGCATCGTGGCCAAAAACTTCGGCGCGGCCGGTTCCTTCGGCGAGTCCGGCTCCTTCACCTCCGCCACCACAGTCCGCCCGACCATCGGCGGCCCGGACATCATCTCCGCATTCGCCAGTGCGAACCCCGCGTTTGCCGGTCAGCCCGCAATCGCCAATGGTCAGGACCTCATCTTCGGCGGCGCGGGTGGCGACACCATCAACTCCGGCGACGGAGCCGATTGGGTCGTTGGCGACCACGGGTCCGCGCAGATCGGCGCGACCATCTCGGTCGTTCCCATCGGCACGGTCTTCGGCCCATACGTTCAGGTTGGCGCTCCCCAGATCGGCATCGGTGCCTCCGCCGACCTGCGCGATACTGCCAGAGGCACGCAGCAGAGCGTGCGGATTCTTCTCACCTCCACCGATCCCACCGCGGGCGGCAACGACCTGATCGACAGCGGCTCCGGTGACGACCTGGTCATCGGCGGTGTTGGCAGCGACACCATCGACGCCGGCAGCGGCGACGACATCGTCTTCGGCGATGCCGGTCGCTTCGATCCCTTCGGCCCGCTCGCGCAGCGGTTCGTCTCCATCTTCTCCAATCAATCTGCGGCTGGCGCGGGCGACCACATTCTCGCCGGCGCCGGCAACGACATCGTCATGGGCCAGCAGGGCTCGGATGTCATCTTCGGCCAGCAGGGCGACGACGACCTCATCGGCGGGCACAATGTCGCGGGCGGCTTGGATGCCGCGGACACCATCGACGGCGGCACCGGCGACGATGTCATTCTCGGCGACAACGGAACCATCGTCCGCACCCCCGGCGTCCGCTCGCCGCGCTTGGTCACGCCCAACGGTGCAATCGTCCCTGGCCAGACGATCGCATCCGCCTACAACGCAAACTTTGATCCGGCCGTCACCGGCCCCGCCGCGACCGCCCCCGGCGCGGTCTGGGTCCGCAATGTCGGCCTGCTCGACGCTTCTCCCTCCACACCCGCAACGCTCTATGGCAACGATCTGGTTGCCGGCGGCGCGGGCAACGATCTCATCCTCGCCGGCAACGGCAACGATCAGGTCCGTGGCGACGGCCTCATCGTGGATGGCGCAACGCCAACCCTCGCATCTTCCACCGATCCCACCACCGATGGCGACGACTACATCGAGGGCAACGCGGGTGCCGACACCCTCTACGGCGACCTCGGCCAGGACGACATCGTCGGCGGTTCCTCTTCTCTCTTCGGTCTCAGCAGCGCGAATCGCGCCGACGAGTCCGACTCCATCTTCGGAGGCAGCGGCACGCAGGCCGCTCCCGGCAGCGTCGGCGACACCTCCGCCACCGGCGCGGCCCGCGACGCCGATGTGATCGCCGGCGACAACGCCGACATCCTGCGGCTCGTGAACGCCGACGGAACCCCGATCTACTACAACTACGACGCCGGGGCCCCGCAGCGCATCATCCCCCGCGTCGTCCGCCTGCTGGACTACACCGCCGACGGCCTCCCCGCTGGCGACACCGGCGCGGCCGACACCATCCACGGCGAGGCCGGTGCCGACACCATCTATGGCATGACCGGCAACGACACCCTCTACGGCGACGGCCAGAACGACGACCTCATAGGCGGCTCCGGCGACGACTGGATCTACGGCGGCACCGGCAACGACGGCGTCCTCGGTGACGACGGCCGCCTGCTCACTTCTCGCAACGGCACCGCCGAGCCGCTCTTCGGCATCGCCGCCCAGGCCCAGCAAACCGCCGACACCGGCGACACCGTGTTCACGCAGTCCGTCTTCATCGCCGGTCAACTTCTCAAGACGGCCCGCCTCCAGGCACCCGACGCTGGCGGCGCGGATGTCATCTTTGGCGGCCTCGGCGATGATTCCCTCCACGGCGGCGGTGGTATGGATGCCATCAGCGGCGCAGAAGCCCTCCCGGCCTTTGCATCGCCCCCGGCGATCCGCCCGACTCTTGTGTTCAACGAAGGACTCCGTCGCTTCACTCTCTTCAACCCCGGCTTCGCCATGTCCAAGTTGCCCAGCTTCTTCCTCAACTTTGAAGCCGGCCCCGTCAACGCCCACATCGACGACGGCGCGGACAACATCTTCGGCGGCGATGGCAACGACTGGCTCGTCGGCGGCACCAACAGCGACCGCATCTTCGGCGGCCTCGGCGACGATGTGCTCAGCGGCGACGACCAGCTCGACACCGCCAACACCCTCAACACCATTCCCGATATCAACGCGGATGCCGCGCCCGACATCCTCTTCGGCGGTGCCGGCCTGGATCGCCTCATCGGCAACGCCGCCAACGACCGGCTCATCGACTGGAACGGCGAGTTCAACCAGTACATCACCCCCTTCGCCGCGGCCTACCCCACCCTCACCAAGTCTCCCAACGACACCCTCGTCAGTGCCCTTCGGCTGCTCGGCTCCGGCAGCGGTATGGACACCCGTCTCACCGAGCCCCACGGCGAGCTGGGCATGTTGCTCAACACCGATCCCCTGTGGCTGGACCAGTACGGCCGCGCCCTGATCTGACCTGACCTGATCTGACCTGATCTGATCTGATTTGACCTGATCTGATTTGACCTGACCTGATTTGATTTGATTGGTTCTGTTTTTCTGACCGACTCG
Source organism: Phycisphaerales bacterium (assembly GCA_043776515.1). Taxonomy (GTDB): domain Bacteria; phylum Planctomycetota; class Phycisphaerae; order Phycisphaerales; family UBA1924; genus UBA4658. The sequence continues at coordinate 50,411 of JAYVRG010000079.1, read as the reverse complement.
CCCCGCCCATATGTTCCCGGAACGTGCCCTTGACCTTCCGGTGTCAGTCCGAATGTTCTCGATCTGCCCGCGGAGTATTCCAGATGCGTTTCCAGACCACCCATGCTTCATGTCGTCTTCTCACGCGAGCCGCGGCGTATGCCGCCACGCTCCTGCTCGGCACCCTGCTTGCTCCCGTGGCCAACGCGGGCAAGGGGGGGCCGCCTTCCGGTTGCGACTGCCTCTGGCACAACGGAAGCCCGATCTCACCGCTCCCGCTTGATACTCCCGCCATCATCTCGCACGAGGGCGGCCTCGTCCCGCTTGGTGTGAAAGTCGCTGATGATTTCTATCTCCAGCCCGGCTCCGTCTACCGGCTGGATTCCATCTCCTCCGAAATGCTGACAAACTCTCTCCCCGGTTTCGTCAAGGCCCGGCTGGAGCTGTACGCCGATTGCGACGGCCGCCCCGGCACGTTGCTCTACACCTTCACGCGCCCGCGCGTCATCGAAGGCGGCCCCTCCGGCATCGGCGACCTCCGCCGCGTGCGCTTCACGTTCAACATGGACGAGCAGATCCCGCCGGGCGCGACATACGTCCCCATCGCGCTCCGCCCCGGTTCATACTGGGTCAGCGTCGTCGGCCTTTCGGACAATCTCTGCGCCATGGGCATGTGCGATCAAACCGCCTGGCTCCCCACCAGCGGCCAGGTCAAGGGCAGCCAGCCCCGCCGTATCTTCGGCGTTCCCACCAATGTTTACAACCAATACTCCTACGTCGGGCAAACCTGGCAGAACGCCGACTGCTGCGGCAACTGCCGCGATCTCGCGTTCACCGTCTGCGCCGAGTCCTGCAAGGTGCTCCTTGACAACGGCGGCCCCGACCTCACCCGCTTCTCCAAGGCACTCTCCGGCCCGATCACCGTGCTCGAAGCCCAGACCGCCGACGATGTCGTCGTTCCCCCCTGCGCGGATGTTCAGCTCTGCTATGTGCAGGGCTATCTGGCCACCAACTGCAACCCGCCGCGCGCCGCCCTCAGCGTCTATGACGCCACCTGCAATCTTCCCTCCACCTTCAGCCCGCCCATCTCCTTCCCCGCCAGCCGCCTCACCCCCACCGGCCAGACCGTCCGCATCGAGGGCGTCGATCTCATCGTCTACAGCGTCGAGTTTTGGGATTTCCGCAACTTCGGCCAGAGCACGCTCACGCTCCAGCAAGGGCTGAACTACTGGTTCAGCATCTACGCCGTCTCCTCCGGCTCCTTCGTCGAGCGCGGCTACATGCTCGGTGCCAAACGCTGCGACCTGCCCAGTTGCGACGGCTCATACCGGCGCGCCAACCCAGCCGCCGTCTCCGGCCTGGGTTTCGGCATCACCGACCACTCCTGGCGCCCCGTCGCCCCCATCGGCGGTTCCACCTTTGACCTGGGTTTCCTGGTCGCCATCCATCCCCCGCAATCCTTCGTCGGCGGCAACGGCCTCCCCTCCTGCCGCGCCGATATGGATTCTAACGGCCAGCTCACCATCCAGGACATCTTCCAGTATCTCGCGCAGTGGTTCGCTGGCTGCCCGTGACCCCCGCTCAGCAAGCGGCCGCTTGACAGCACGCCCAATCAAAAACCCCTCGACGGATCGTCGAGGGGGTTTTTTTGGACAACGTGGAATAGGAGAACAGCGATTGAGCTATTCATGTCCGGAATCGGGGAGTTAGAAAGTCATCTGCGGCGAGCTTTCTAACATTGAGGTCTCGCTCCAGATGCAAATGGTGGCTGTCTAGTCTTTGGTTGCCCCCGCGGCTGTACGAAGGCAGAGGCAACTGTGGAGGTCGCTTGGTGGTTTTGCGTTTACTGGCACCCCGCGAACCATCCCGACAGGAAGCTGAAGATGTCTGCGACGTCGATCCCGTTCACATTGTTGAAGTCCGCGCGAGGGTCGCCGTCGAACCAAGCAGTCAGGAACGCGAAGATGTCCGCCACGCCGAGCCCCGCCGCGCCATCGAAGTTCGCCGGGCAGCAGGTCTGGGGGTTGGCCGGGTCGAGCTGGCAGGTGGTGTTAAGGCCGAGGAAGAAGCCATTGTTGGCAAGGCAATCCGCTTCTGTTTGCAGCGAGCAGGCGGTGGCCTGGCAGCAGGCACCGACCGCTATTGGGCACGGCGTCGGATCGCAGGCCGTGTCATCGCCCTGATAGGTTCCGATGCAGACGGCCAGTGCCGAGACCGTACACGCTCCATTCGAAGCGCAGCACGCGCCCGTCAGCACAACCGGAACTCGGAACGCCAGGCTCAGCGTCCCCGTGCCGCCGATGGGCTGAGGATTCGCCTGCGGGTCAAAGTAATACCCGCCAATGCGGATGAGATAATCTGTGCCCGCGACGACCGAAATCGTCATTGGCGCGGGGGTGGCGCACGCGTGCTGGGGCGTGTCATAGAAACATCCCAGGCAGGTGGTGGTGGAATCCGGCGGGCACGATCCGCCTTGATAGACGCTGGCCGTACACGCCTCATACGACGTGGCGCACATCCGCACATCCAGCACGCCATCGGCCGTCGGCGTGTACTTGAACCATGAGGACACCCCATGCAGGAAGCCCGGCGGCAGGCCGCACGGCGTCATGTCGTATTCCGGCAAGGAATAGTAACTCCCGCAGATGCTGGTGAAATGGTTGTCGCCGTTGTGCACGATCGAGGGCGATGTACACACCGCATTGAACTGGTACGGCTGGTCAAACCGCACCGACGCGCTCCCCGTGGCACCGTTGTACCCCGACAGCCGCACGTAGTACGTTGTGTTGGGCGCGACGGTAAAGTTCAGGCATGATGACGTGTACGTCTGACCGAGAATGACGCAATCGTCGTTGCACGCAATGGTGTTGGCGGCCGTCCCCGGGCACCCGCTGTGTACGCTCAGCACCGTGTCGAACCCGCCGATGTTCACCGGGATCTCGAACGTCCGCACGGTCATGGTGGCGTTGCAGTCGGCCCGATACGCAAACCAGATGTCGCGGGTGGAGTTTGACAGGCCGCACGTCGTCGTGCCGTCCTGCGTGGCCGTGGCCACGTTCACGTTGTAGTCCCCGCCATACACCGGGACGATCGTTGCGCCGGTGCAACTGTTGTTCGCGGAAATGATGCTCGTCCGTAGTGTGAATGTGCCCGTGAGCCCCTGATATCCCGAGACACGGATGTAGTACCCCTGCCCGGCCGCAACATTCACCGTGAGCCGCGAGCCGCGGTTGGCGCAGTTGGTCGCGTCGTCGTTGCACCCCAGGATCACGTCGTCGGGCCGGATGATGGAGATACGCGTGTCGAATCCGGAACCGCAGGTGTCCACCGTCAGCGGCCCGGTGGTCACGGCGCTATAGGTGTACCAGACGTCGGGCGACTGGTCATAGCTTCCGTCGCAGTACATGGCGTCAAAGAAAGCGTTTGTAGCGCCGATGGTGGTGCCGGTCACCGTTACGGTGCCCTCCAGGTGCCACGCGTTCTGCTTCAGGTCGTTGCCCGGCACCGGCGCGGGCGCGGGCACCACCGTGATCGTCCCGTTGGACCACGCATGGTTGTTGTCGCCCCACACGTCGTTGTTCCCCGAGTACGCCGTGTTGGCGATGTTGGCCGCGATGTAGTACACCCCACCCGGGCACCACGACGGCACCGAGATGGTCCGCGTCAGCCGCGCACCGGTCCCGGGCGACAGGCCGCCCAGCGCCGAGGTCGAGCAATACACCGCCCCCGTGTAGTTCCCGTGCTGCGGCGTCAGCCAGAAATCCGCCGTGGCCGATGTGCCGGATGTTCCCACGTTCTCCATGTAGAAGTTCGTGAGCGTGAACGAGTTGCCCGCCTGCACGCTGGGCTGAAACGTCGAGTTGGTGACGATGTTATTCGGAGTCGGCTGCGCGGCCTGCGCGCCCGTGTTGTACCACAGGTACAGGCCCCGGTCATACGCCAACGATGCGTGGTCCGTGTATGCGCCACGGATCCCCTGAGAATCGTCCGCAAAGACATGGCGCAACTCCGCCAGAAAATACTGCTGCGGCACATAGTTCATGATGGATGGGAACGTCGCGCCGGGATTGGGAAGCCATGAGTGGTTCAGCCCGAAGGAGTGTCCCAGCTCGTGCAGCACCACGCTCGGCAGATATACCACGCCGCCCGAGGGCGCGGCCCAGCCCGTTGCGTAGTCGGCCGTCCACGTACGCGACTCATTGAGGATGATGTCGCTCTCGAGGATGTGGTTCGTCGCTCGGGTGTAACACACGCCGTACGTGGTCGAACCCCACACGCCCATGTGGTAGACGCTATCCAGGTTCGGCCCGGTCAGAAAACCGATCTCGTTGCGATTGTTCGGCCAGCCGATGTTGTTGTTGGAGTCGCTGCGCACGCGGAAGAGATCGGCGTACACGTTCCAGTACGCCTCCTGCTGCTGCATCGGCCCGTTCCACCATGTGCCCGGGTTGATGCTGAACGAGATCGGGAAGGCCTGCGGGCCGGAGAAGTATCCGAATCGCGGCCCGAAGTGCTGCTGGATGTCCGTCCGGTCCGTCGTCGGATCCTCAACCATCACCACCTGCCCTGTTGCCGGCGCGACGGGACCATCATCGCGACGCGTCGGCACCCTCGGGTTCTGGTCCACGGGAAGGACGTCGCTCGACCCGGGCACGCACGCCTGGATCCGATCGCCCGAATAGACATGCGCACCATCCATCGGCCCGTCCGTCCCCGGAGCCGGGATCAGCAGGTCCGCGTGGGTCTTGGCGATCGGAAGTGCCCGTGTGATCTCCTCGGCGAACTCCTCCGGCGAGAACCCGCCCGGAATGTCCGCGAGTTTAGAGAAGAAGTGCGAGGACACCATCGACCGCTGCCCACAGCAGGCCGCAACCCGTGTCACTCGCGCCTGCCCGTTCACGTTGCCGACGCGATACACGCCCTGCCACATGCCCAGAGTCGGGCAGATCGAGCCGATGTCCCGTCCGGCGATGCAGAAGAACGCCTGCTCATCGGGGCTGAATGTCGGAGGCCCATGCAACTCGATCGTCGTGCCCTCCATCGTGCCACCCGCGAATGTTAGTTTCACCACGCCCTCGTGGGTGATCGCCCCGAGCGCTCCAGCGCTGTCGTTGAAGACCTTGGCGATCCGGATCGCGTAGTCCGTCACAATCCCTTCCTTGTGCGGCCCCGTCCACCGGGATGTGCGGCTTAGAACCGTCCCCTGAAAAATGATGTCCGAGTTCGCCAGCACCTGTTCCGGGCTCACGGTCATCACCGACGTCGCGCGTGCACGCGACGCCAGCAGCGCCGCAAGAATCGCAACCGCAACGACCAGGCCCCGTCCAACCAGGCGATTCAGGAACCGGCACAAAGAGCGAACTGGGGTTGCCATATGATGTTCTCACAGACTGGGGGGATAGGGGTTGTGTTCGGTTTCGGGATAGTCAAGTGGTATTCGAGCGAGCCCGTGTGATCGCACCCCGGGACATCATCTCCGCACGCCGCCATTGCTCTTGTCATGTCCAGAAGCGACAATGGGCGGCGCGACCGGACACGGAAAGTTTTTTTCCCATGACCAGCCCCGACGACGATCCCCGGACCCCACTTGATCCGCTCGGGGTCGACGGGCCCGGCTCGGACTCCGGCTCGCTCTTCCGGCTGCTATACGCCGAGCTGCGCGCTATGGCCCAGCATGCGCTCGGGCGGGAGCGCGTCGGCCACACTCTGGATGCCACAGCCCTTGTCCACGAGGCGTTTGTGCGCCTGTCGGATCGGGCCGACGGTGGGGGTCCGAAGTGGAACAGCCCCGGAGCGTTCTTCTCCGTCGCCGCACAGGTCATGCGACGGGTCCTCGTTGATCACGCCCGCACCCGTGGGCGTGCCAAGCGCGGCGGCGGGAGAGAGGGAGTCATCCGCGAATCCCTGACCGCAATCGCCGCGCCCGACCACTCCAGCCCCGTCGATGTGCTCGCCCTAGACCAGGCCATGAACAAGCTCGCCCTGGAGGACCCCATCGCAGCCCGGGTGGTTGAGATGCGTTTCTTCGCCGGGCTGGAAGAGCGGATAATCGGCGAAGCCCTCGGAATCAGCGAACGCACCGTGCGCCGGCACTGGACGTTCGCCAAGGCCTGGCTCTTCCGCGAGCTCGGACGCGCCGACCACAACCCCGCGCCGAATCACGACAAGGTGGATACCCCGTGAGCACACGCACATCCACACGCGTGCGCGACGTCTTCGACGCCGCCATCGAGCTGCCCCAAGAGCAGCGCCGGGCCTTCGTCGAGCGTGCCTGCGCCGCCGATGCCGCGCTGCGCGACGAGGTGCTTTCCCTGCTCGCATCGCTCGAACAGTGCGGCGACGCCCTGGACACCAACGCCGCCTCCGCCGGTTGGGCCGACGACGAGCTCGACAACGACTCGGACGCCGACGCCCGCATTGTTGGTTTGAGCATCGGCGGCTTCAAGCTGGTTCGTCGCATCGGTGTCGGTGGCATGGGCACCGTCTACGAGGCCGTGCAGGAGAACCCATCGCGCACCGTCGCGCTCAAGGTCCTCCGCGCCTGGTCCGGTTCGCCCTCCGCCCGACGTCGCTTCGTCGAAGAAGCCCAGATTCTCGCTCGGCTCCGCCACCCCGGCATCGCCCAGATATTCGCCGCAGGCACCCACGCGCCGCCGGGCACCGATCCGAGCGATCCGCTCGCCGGCGCATGGGGTGGAGCCCAGACCGTGCCCTGGATCGCCATGGAGTTCGTCGAAGGCGCAACCCCCATCACCGGCTTCGTCGCGGCCGGCTCGCTCGATCCGCGCCAAGCACTCCTGCTCATGGCCCAAGTCTGCGACGCCGTTCACCACGGCCACATGCGCGGCATCATCCACCGCGATCTCAAGCCCGCCAACATCCTCGTGGATTCCAGTGGCAACGTCAAGGTCATCGACTTCGGCGTGGCCAGGGCCGTTCTCAGCCCAGAGGATGAAACCCGCGCAAGCGCCGCCACCGTTACCAGCCCCGGCACCCTCGTCGGCACGCTCCGGTACATGAGCCCGGAGCAGTGCGACGGCGACCCGCACGCCCTCGACACCCGCAGCGATGTCTACTCCCTGGGCGTGGTGCTCTACGAGGTGCTCACCGGCACGCTCCCCTATCAACTCGGCAACGGCTCCTTCACCGCCGCCGCACGGGCCATCCGCGAAACCGACCCGGCCCCTCCCGCCAGCATTCGCCGCGGCCTGCGCGGCGATGTCGAAGTAATCGTCCTCAAATCTCTGGAAAAAGAGCGGGACCGCCGCTATCAATCCGCGGCCGATCTCGCGTCCGACATCCGCCGCTTTCTGGCCGACCTCCCGATCCAGGCCCGCCCCGCCAGCGCGGTCTATCGCGCCGCGAAGTTTGCGCGGCGCAACAAGGCCGCCGTCGCGCTCGCCGCCCTCGTGCTGGTCTCCGTCGCCGCCGGCGTGGCCGGTGTGGGGATCAGTTTGACCCGGGCCTTGCGCGCCGAGCATAACTCTCGCATACGAACCATCGAGGCCGAACGTCAGTCATACGTGGCCAACATCTTCGCCGCCGACTCCGCCATCACCTTCAAGGATGGCGGCACCGCGCTCACACGGCTGGAGGCCGCGCCCGCCTCGCGCCGGGGGTGGGAGTGGGGCCACCTCCACGCCCTGGCCGATCAGAGCGCAGCACGCATGATCGCGCCGGTTCCGGGCGCGTATACCGTCTCGCCCGACGGCCGCTCGATTCTCTGCCGTTCCGATGCGGGCGTCGTGACGCTCTTCGATTCGTCCTTCCAGCACGAGCTATGGTCCGTCTCGCTGACGCCCCTTCTGGGCTCTCTTTGCTTCGACAGCACTGGCGGCTTGGCACTGATCCCGGGCGAGGAAACCGCGCTCGTGGTGCGATGCTCCGATGGCGCCATTCTGACCACGCTTCCCCTTGGCAAAGGCATCCTCGGTCTGGGCGGTGCCTTCGCACCCGGCGGTGACCTTGTCGCTGTCGGTTGCAGCCAGATCAACAACCTCCAGGTGTTCAATCTTCGATCCGGCGAGCGGGTCTTCAGTGGTTCTTCCAGCCCGTGGGTTTACAACGCGGATTTCAGCCCCGACGGTACCATGCTCGCCAGCAGCGAGTTCCCCGATGTCGTCGTCCGCGAGGTCGGCTCGTGGCGCGAACTGGCCCGCATTGCCTCGGGACGTCCCTCACAAATGGAACCCAGTTTCGTCCGATTCTCTCCCGACGGTCGTACCCTCGCCGTTTCCATCGGCCTGGACATCCAGCTCCTCGATGTGGGCGCGCCCAAGCCCACGAGAACGCTCCGCGGCCACACCCAGCGCATCCAGTCCCTCAACTTCGACGCTCGCGGAGCGCGCCTCGTCACCGGATCTGTCGATAAGACCGTGCGCGTCTGGGATGTTGCGGGGAACGTTGAGCCGCTCGTGCTCCTGGGGCATGGCGCGGCGATCACATGCGTCTCGTTTGTCCCCGGCGACACCCCCGGCTGCGAACAATGCTGGTCCGGCGCCTCCGAGCCCGTCGTGCGCCTCTGGGACCTGCGCCCCAACCGGGTCGTCAGTAGTTTCACTTTCGTCGGCTCGACAAACCAGGTCCACCGGCTCTCATTCTCCCGCGATTCGCGCCGACTCCTCGGCCTCTGCGCCAGCCAACTCGTCGAGCTCGCGATCCCGCGTTCGGTTCCCCTTGAACCCACAATCACCGCATCGGTCTATGGCCACCCTGTCGCCGACCTGAACTCTCGCACGATCTGCGGCGTCGAGGACGACCGTCGCATTGTGCTCAGGGATCTGGACGGGCTCGCGGTTCGGTGGAGCATCGACGATCCCGACGCCTCCCGCGTGAGCGCCATCAGCCCCGATGGCCGCTTGGTGGCGACCAGCATGGCCGCCAGCGGCGTGCGATTGCTACGCCGGACCGACGGCTCGCGCGTCGCGGAACTCACCGGAACCGGCTTGAAAACAAGAACCGTCGCCTTCTCCCCCGACTCCTCGCTCTTGGCAACCGCCGGAGAGGATGCTGGCCCGGCGAGAATCTGGGATCTGAGTTCTTTCCGGCTTGTCGCCGAGTTCCCAAGCGCCGGTCACATCATCGAGTGTCTTGTTTTCTCGGCAGAAGGCGCCCGGATCGCATCCGGCGGCGCGGACCAACGCGTCCATATCTGGAACCCGCGCACCGGTGTGGAAATCCGCACGCTCTCCGGTTTCAACTCCACCGTCTGGTGCGCCGCCTTCAGCCCCGATGGAAAACGGCTCGCCGTCGGCTCCCAGGACCGCATCGCCCGAGTCTTCGACGCCGACACCGGCGATGAACTCCTGCAACTCCGCCGCCACACCGGCACCGTCATGTCAGTCACCTGGAGCCCCGACGGGCGATTCCTCGCCACCGGTGGCTACGACGAGCAGATCATCGTCTGGGACTCAGCGGGGGTCTCGGGCGAGGGTTTGGGTACAAATGGCCGATGAGTTCGGGGACATGCGGCTACGAGGCGTCCCAAGACCGTCTGCGTGCCGAGTGCATGAACGGAAACCGGGTCTGCTTTGTCCAGAAGCGAACGCACTCCGCGAACCAGGCGTGTAGGAACGCGAAGATGTCAGCGCCAGCGAGGGTGGGATGCAAATCGAGTGATGGGCTGGACGCAATCGACCAGCAGCTCGAATCCCGTCATCCCGCTGCCATCGCGGGGAGCCGTCGGACGGGCATTGTCTGGAGACTGAGATTGCCGAGACCGGCGTGGCTTGTGCTGACGACGGCAAGGCAGGCCAGTGGGGGACTCTGTGCGCAGCGGCTGATTGTGAACGCCGCTGCAGAGTGCAACCGCATGGAAATCGAGAAAGTCATCGCTTCCCGTTTTCGATCAATGTGGTGTTCAAGGTTTCCAAGCGGTGTATTCTGAGAATATTCCGAGCGACACCTTTCGCTTCGCGTGAGTGAATCCTGCCTCAAGCAGACTCTGCAGAACTCGGTCGGGAGGCACGCACTGATCAATCGTCTCCCAGTAGTACGACCACAACTCCGGCGTGCGAGGAGCCAGCGTGGCCACCTTGCCAATCACTCGAGACAGCGATCCGAGATACGCGTGAAGGAACGCCCGTCCGATGGCCGTCCTGGGGCGCGTGATCTCCAGCACGCAGACGCGACCACCGGGCTTCAGCACGCGAACGAACTCCCGGAACGCCGCGTCAAGGCGATCGACATGCCGCAGCGCATAGCCCATCGATACAAAGTCAAAGGTGGCAGCATCCAGCGGCAGAAGTTCGGCCGTGGAAACCATGGTCTGGATTCCCAGCCGCTCCCGTGCTCGGCGAAGCATCTCCGCGCTGGGATCGATGCCGACAATCCTCGCTTGCGGCCCGATGATCGCGAGGGCTTCTGCGGCGACCAACCCCGTGCCGGCCGCGACATCCGCAACGCTCATTCCGGGCTTGAGCCCGGCGCGCAGCAGTGCCTGCCTGCGATACCAGCGCCCGCTGCCCAGCGAGAGCCATCGCTCGATTCTGTCGTAGTCACTGGCGGTCTGGTCGAAGATCGTGGTGAGGAACGCGCGCTTCTCGGCGGCGGTGTCGTAATAGCCGCGGATCGGAGGGTGTGGTGAAACACCGTCGATGGCGGCTTGTACGAGATCGGGTTGAAGGGGCGGGTTCACCATCGCGGGCAATCTTGGGAGGGGGCGATCTCGGATGGAACCGAGTGTACCAAACCCTGCCGCCGCGTGCCGTTGGCGATGAAAGTGACCGGGAGAGGAGTCGCGTCACACCCGGTTGCAAACGCCGGAGTGGGGGGCGTTTGTTCATCGTCCGGCTCATCAACGCCACGCGGGCTTCCGGCCGATTCCGCACGAAAGTGGTAGGGCTGGGGCCTATCATGCTCCCCTCAAAGCTCAGGTGCGTTCCGTCGAGTTTACTCGTATGCCGACCCACGAAACTCTCAGCCGTATCAAGGATGTGATCCGACGAAGTCTCAGAATCGACGCCATGGCACCCATGAGCGACGACATGCCGTTGATCGGTGGCGAGTTTGAGCTTGACTCCTTGGACATCCTGCTGATTGTGACCGAGTTGGAAAAAGAGTTCGGCATCCGCGTCAAGGATGCCGGTATGAGCCGGTCGGTCTTCACGAATATCCAGACGCTTGGGGAGTTTGTGGAGCAGATGCGTTTGGCTGCCTAACGGGTGGGGAGAACGACCGATGCGTGCGGATGCTCTAGACAAACTGCCGCATAGACCGCCGTTCCGGTTTGTGACCGAAGTTCTGAGCATAATTCCCGGACAGTGCGGGACGGGCGTGTGGCGGGTTTCGGGAACCGAGGACTTTTTCCGGGGCCACTTTCCCGGAGAGCCGGTCGTTCCCGGTGTTTTGCTCGCCGAGGCATTGGCGCAGCTGGCTGGAATCGTGGGGTTTTCTGATGGCGGCGATGGAACAGTTCGGTCGGCGCGATTGGCGCAGGTCAATCTGAAGTTTCAGAGCGCGGTGATTCCACCCGCGGCGATCATGCTCGAAGCGTCCCAGACGCGTGAGATGTCCGGACTCTTACTCTTTGATGCAACGGCGTCGGTGGCTGGGACAGCAGTTGCGCAAGGTTCGCTCGTCCTTGCCAGTGCTGCGGCGGATCATCGGGGGAGGGTTACTCCATGAACTATTCCGCTCTGCTGGTCATGGTGATGTCGGTTCTCGCTCAAACACCCGCGTCTCCCCCGTCTGCCGATGGACTCAAAGAAGCCGTCAAGTCCGAAGCACACTCCGAATCGACATCCGACGCGTTCGACAAGCGGCTGGAGTCCATCGACACCGCGATGGCCAAGGTTGTGGACGTTCGCGCCAATTTCGAGCAGCGCAAGCACACGCCGCTCCTGAAGAAGCCGCTGGTCTCCAAGGGCACTCTGATCACCAGAGGTGAGGCCGTTCGGTGGGATACCCAGTCGCCGCGGCGTTCCACGATGCTGGTCGGAGGCGGGCAGATCAAGCTGTACTATCCCGACGATGCTCTGGTCGAGGTCTATCAGGTCGGCGGTGATGCCAAGGACATTGCCAGCACGCCCATGCCGCGACTCGTTCTGTTGCGTTCCAGATTCGATCTATCGCCCATGTCTGCCCAGGAACTCGGTGCTCTTGCGGACAAACCCCACATGCTCGGGGTCATGCTGAGGCCAAAGACCCAGGAGCTGCGCCGTCATGTCCGCTCGGTGGAGGTTCTGATCGACGACTCGGTGCCGGTGGCGAGCAGGGTGATTCTCACCGACGCGGAAGGGGAGCGCACGGAAATCACCTTCAGCTCCGTCCGCGTCAACAGCGGTACGAAGCAGGAAGAGATCGAACTCCGATTGCCCGAGGGGGTGCGGGTCTCGCGTCCGCTGGGAACCAAGCCAGGCGAGAAGACCCCGCCGGAGAGTTCTCCGCCGGTGCCGGAAGTTCCCGCGAAAAATACACCCTGAGCTCGCGACAATCGTCCAAATCTGGTATGCTGAGTTGCTCAGGCCCTTTTCGATTGTGATTGTGAATCTCAACCGTCTTGGAGAAACGTTGCCCGACTGCGGACTTCAATCAGTCATGTTACTCACGCCGCTCTCGCCCCCTTCCTGGGCGCGGGAGTTGATCGGAGTCTCGGGCGCATCCCGCGCGATTGGTCTTGCCGAGTCAGAGTTGTCATGCACGGTTGAAATCTCCGAATCCGAAGGGGTGAGTTCGGTTCGCGCCACTCTGCCCCGCGCCGATCTGCTCTCCGCGGATGCGCTGCAACTCGCCGTATCAGAAATGTATACGGTGGTCTTGCACGCGCTGCGAGGCACGCAGTCGCCACATCCGGTTCGCATGTGGAACTTCGTCCCCGGGATGCACGCTCGGATGGGCGAGGGCTTGGACCGGTATCGAGTGTTCAACATCGGGCGCTATGACGCCTTCCGCCGCTGGTTTGGTGGCAGGGGCGAGTTCGCCAAAGCGCTGCCTGCGGCAACCGCCGTCGGGCATTCCGGGGATCACCTTTCCATTCACGCCCTTGGCTCGTCCATTCCCGGCATTCCGTTCGAGAATCCGCGACAAGCGCCCGCGTTTGACTACTCCTGCGCTCACGGTCCCCGCCCACCATGCTTCGCGCGGGCCACGCTCGCGCACCTGCCGACGGGCGTGCAACTGCTGGTTTCCGGAACCGCGAGCATCCGGGGCGAGGACTCCGTTCACTTGAACTCACTTCCTGCTCAGTTTGACGAGACGATGCAGACCATCGACCTGCTGGCGCGAAGCTCGGGCGCCGGGCACCGCTTCGCGCTCTCGGGCATTCAGACCGCGCGTGTGTACCACGCAAGACGTGAAGACCTTGCTTGGCTGATCGAGCACACCTCCGCTCGTCTCCCGCCCCTCGCCCGAATCGAGTATGTTCAGGCCGATATCTGCCGCGCCGAACTGCTGGTGGAGATCGAGGCCACCGTTGCGCCGTCTGTCCCCGCCGGGCAGTGAGTTTCCCTGTTCGCCCGAGTGTGCCGCCTGGCAGAATGCGGAAAGGCAATGACACCGATCCGACCAACGCGTATGCCCAGCACTCTCGCGTCATCCAGCACGCCCGGCACCGTACCAATTGCGCAGTCCGTTCTCATTCAGGCAATCGCGAGGCACGCGGCGGCACGCTCGGACACCGCTGCCGTGGCCGAGATTGGCCCGGATGGTGGAATCGCACGCAGCCGCACGTTCGGCCAGCTCGCCGCAGACGCGGCGGCTCGCGCTCATGTGCTTGCCGATGCAGCGGAGGTCGGTGATGTGGTTCTCGCCGTCCTTCCGTCGGGCATCGAGTACGTGGCATGGTTCGCTGCCGCGATTGCCGCCGGAGTGATCTTTCTTCCCATGCACGCGCAGGTCGCCGGCCCGGAGGCACTGACCGTGGCTCGTCGCGCTGGGGCGAAGCGAGCCATCGTTGCTCCGGGAGTATCCGCCGCGTCGGCCCTGGCCGATCTCGCGTTGCCCAGTCTTTCCCATTTGTGTGCGAGCGACCATGCCACCGGCAGCACCGGACCTTTGCATGTGATGCGATCACGAGCGGGAGCCATCGTCCTTGGCTCCTCGGGCACCACCGGTCTTCCCAGACTTGCTCTCCGAGAGAGCCACGCACTGGATGCCGATGCACGCAGCGTGATCGCGGGGATGGCACTCTCTCTGGAAGATCGTGTGCTCGCGTGTACTCCTCTGAGTCACTCCTACGGGGTTGACATGCTGCTGGCGACTCTGACTGTTGGGGCGACGTTGCATGTGCTTGGAGAGTTCGATGCCACCGTGGTCGCGAGCCAACTCCGGCGCGGCATCACGGTGCTTCCGGGAGTGCCGTTTATTTTCGAGGCGCTTGCCCGAACGCCAAGCGGTGAGCGGCACAATCTCAGACTCGCCCTTTCCGCCGGCTCGGCGCTTCCCGCGCGGGTTCGGCAGGACTTTCTGAACGCATGGGGCGTTCAGATTGCCCAGCTCTACGGCGCGACCGAACTGGGCACCGTAGCGATCGGTTCTTCGAGCTTGACAGAGAGTGATCCCGGCTGCATCGGCCGCCCGCTTGCCGGGGTGTCCATGATCGTGGTTGATCCCGGCGATCATTCACGCCGGCTCGGCCCCGGTGTCGAGGGACATCTCGCCGTTGCGACCCCTTCCATGCTTTCAAAATACCTCGACGGCAAAGTCCCCACTGTGGATGGCCACCTGCTCACTGGGGATCTCGCCTCTATCGACTCCCAAGGCCGGGTGCGAATCACCGGTCGTCTCAAGTTTCTCGTCGATATCGGCGCGTACAAAGTCAACCCGCTGGAGGTCGAAGGCGTGCTGAACCAGCACCCCGGCGTGGCCGAGTGCGTTGTAGTGCCGCTGGTTCTCTCTGATACCATCCAGCGTCTGCGTGCGATCTATGTTGCCAGTGATCCTTCGCAGATTCCATCTCCCGAATCGCTCCGGCAGTTCTTGCGAGAAAGACTCTCTCCGAACAAGATTCCTCGCGTGTTCGAGCGTGCCGATTCGCTTCCCAAAACCCCAACCGGAAAGATTCAGCGTGACCAGTTCTGAAGCATTCCCAGCGAGCCGAGCCCCATGATCCATCGAGCGTGGCTACTCGCGATGCTCGTTCTGTGGGCCTTGCTTCTGCCGGGTTGTCGCGCCGCGCTCCCCGTCTATCCGCCGATGAGCGATGATGATGCGCTGCGCACGATCGCGGATCGTCAAGCCGGGATATCCAGTATCTCGGCGGAGTGCGGCTTGGTATTGACAAGTGAGGACGGCCAGAGCATCCATCTTGACGCGGTGCTGGTCGCCCAACCGCCGCGCCGCGCCCGCCTCCGGGCGTGGAAGTTTGGCCGGGCTGTGCTGGACCTCACAATCATCGACGGCGGAGTCTGGCTCGTCGCGCCGGAGGATCAATCCCCTTCTCATCGCATCGATCCCCAGCGAACCCCTGCGCGCCAAGTCAGCGATGCCATTGGCTTGCTGGGGCCAGCGTACTTCCGGGCCGCACACATGGTCGCCACCGGAGCGTCCACATTCACTGTTAGCGGCCCCGCGCTGGGGCGCGACGACCTGCTCTGCGAGATCGACCGAGCGACACTCACGCCGCGCAGGTTCTTTGCTCCGGGCGATCCTGGTGCCGGGTATATCGAGATGTGCTTCGAGGACTACGCGCTCGTCGAGAACATTCCCTGGGCGCTCACCATGCGTTTCCATGGCTCGGGCGGAGAGATTGTCATCCGACTCCATGACATCGAACTCAATGGCGAGATAGCAGCCGGCGCGTTCGTCCCGCCGCAGCAAGCGATCAGACTCCCATGAACACTTCGTCAAGCGCGAGCGGATCGGGCGTACACGGGCGTTCATGGCCGGCGAAGATCGCGGCGTGGTCGGCGCATCATCCGAGGGCAACCGTGATGGGGGCGGTCGTCGTTCTCATTTTGTCGTTGTTCGCTGTGGCGCGGCTGCACATCTCAGCGTCTCTCCAAACCATGCTCGGCGACAAGTCCCACGCCGCCGCGGCCATGCAGCGCGTCACCACCCAGTATCGCGCCGGCGATGCGCTTCTGGTTCTCGCGGAAATGCCCACCGAAATGCCCGCCGATGACGCGGGGAAAAAATCGCTTGTCGAGTTTGCCACGCGCCTTGAATCATCTCTCGGAGTCGATCCCGCCGCGAAAGCACTCGTCGCCTGGGTGCGGTTCCGGGAAGACCCAGCGCTCACCAAGTACATGCGCGAGGTTGTGCTTCCCAACGGTGCGTACTACCTCTCAGATGATGCGACCGCACGTCTGCTCGATTGTCTGACGGCGGATCACATCCGCACGCAGATTTCACGCAATGAGGCCATGATCGCCGCGCCCGGCCCGGTCGGCGGCGCGCTCAGCGCGAGCGTTCTGCGCGACCCGCTTCGTCTCTTTGAGCTGATCCCGCGCGAGATGGCCGCCGCGCGGGCATCCGGAGTCGAGGCAAACTTGTCATCGGAGTTCCTGAATGGCGTCGAGTTCTCGGATGATGGTCGTGCCATGCTTATCCGCGTGGGATGCGTGAAGCCAGCGACCGATCTCGCTGCCGCGGCGGAACTTGTTGGCATAGTCGCCGCTCATGTGCGCCGGGCAAACATCACCGGGCTGCGCACGAAACTGGCGGGGCCTGCCGCGGTTGCCTCCTCGTCCGCTCGAGTCATCCGGGCCGATGCGATCGTCAGCACGCTCGTGAGCGTCGGCCTGCTCTATGTGCTCTTCGTGGTGTTCTACCGTCGCTGGACAGCCCCGCTGCTGATCGGGGCCGTGGCGGGAGTCGGTATGCTGGCGGGCATCGGGATCTACGCGCTCTTCGCGACCGAGGTCTCGCCGCTGGCGGCCGCGATCGCCGCGCTGCTAGCCGGGCTGGGAACCGACTACGGGATCCACTTCGTTTCGCACTACGACGGATATCGAGAGCAGGGCTTGAGCAGCGAGGACG
Source organism: Phycisphaerales bacterium (assembly GCA_043776515.1). Lineage (GTDB taxonomy): Bacteria > Planctomycetota > Phycisphaerae > Phycisphaerales > UBA1924 > UBA4658. The sequence goes on along the minus strand of JAYVRG010000079.1, from coordinate 33,515 downwards.
CCTCGATTCAGACCGCCGCCCAGATGGCTCTCCCCATCATCACCAACTGCTTCACCAGCATCTTCGGATTCATCTCGCTCTGGCCCTCCCCCATCCGAATGCTCAGCGACTTTGCGATCATGGGGGCCGCGGGGCTGCTCGGGGCGCTCGTTGCCGTGTTCGTGCTGATGCCCGCGATGCTCCGGCTCTTTGATCGCAGCACCCACGCGCCCTCCGGCACCAGCACCCGATTCGGCGTGCTCGCCGACCATGTTGCTGGTCGTCCCAGGACATGGATGGTCTCGACGCTGCTCATTCTCGCGATCGTGACGTGCGCGGCCGGGATGCAGGGCTTTGTGCCGCGTTTCGAGTCCGATCTCACGGTCATGCATCCCCGCCCCAATCCGGCGCTCGACGCTTCTCTGGAGGTGATCCGGCGCTTCTCCGGCCAGGGTGAACTCATCCCCGTCGAGGTGCGTGCCGCGTCGCCGGAATCACTTGTAACGATGGCGCACGATGCGGCCCGTGCGCTGCAATCGCAGTCGTGCCGCGATATGGGTGTCACGGGCGTTTTGGGGCTGCATCTGCTGTTGCCCGATCCACGCGGTGCGCCGCGCACGCTCGCTCGAATGGCTTCGATCAATCCCGATGGAGTTGTCGGATCGTTCGATGCCGCGATTGCCCAGAGCGTGTTCGAGCCGTCGGCCTATGCCGCATATCGAAATACGCTCAGGGCATTGGCCTCACCCGGACCCTGCCCGACTGTTCAAGACCTTCTCGCCTATCCCTCCCTTGCCGAACGTCTCTTCCCGGTATCCATCATCACGTCCGGAACACCGCCAGCCGCAACGGTATTGGTGGTGCGGCTGGGTGCGCCACTCCACGATCGCGTGCTGAGGAAGAGGGCCATTGAGACGCTGGACCAGGCCGTTGCGTCGCTTCCGGGCGTGACGATCGCGGGACTTGCTGCGGTATCGGAAGAACTCGAAGACGCCGCGCGAAGTGGGCTGCCGCAATCGGTCGCGATCTCGGTCGTCCTCGTGGTCGTATGGCTCATGCTGGTGTTTCGTAGGCCGATGGATGTGCTGCTGGCGATGCTCCCGCTGCTGTTCGCGGGCGCGACGACCGTGCTGTTCATGGTCGCCACCAAGCAGCGGTTCAACCCCATCAACAGCGTCGCGATTCCCCTGCTCGACGGCATCGCCATGGACGCCGGGGTCTTCCTCGTCGCTACCAGCCGCGCCCACGGGGCGACCCGCGCCCAGCTCCGCGCCAACCTCCGCCCCACGACGCACGCCGTCCTTCTCGCGGTCTCCACCACCGTGACGGCCTTTGGCGCACTCTGTTTTACGCACACACCGGCGATCCGATCTCTCGGCTTTGTCGCGGCGGTTGGCAGTCTTGCATCTATGGTCGGCGCACTCTTCGTGCTGATGCCCATTCTCATCTGGCGGGCGCCGGACGCGAAAGCCCGCTGATCGCTACCGCGAGCGCGCCATCGCATCACTCAACTCGCGATGCAGCAGGACCAACGCTTCTACCAGCTTCACTTCCAGCACCTCCGGGTCTTCGGTGGCGCAGAGCGGTTCGCCGTAGATTACACCGTACCGTGTTCTGCGCAGCGGCAACCAACTCGCGACCCGCCCATACGCGAGCGAGTCGATCACCACACACGGCACGATCGGCGCCCCGGACAACCGAGCGATCCGACCGATTCCGCTGCGGATGCGACGGGTGTATACCACTGATTCCTTGCCCTTCCGAAAGCCGCCCTCCGGAAACATCGCCACCACGCGTCCTTTGCCCAGGCGGTTCAGAATCACGCGCACCGCGCGCCCATCTGGCCGCGAACGGTCCAGCGGGAACGCGTTCAGTGATCCGTAAAACCAGCCCAGCAGCGGATTGCAAAACACCTCCACGATGCTCACAAAGTCCAGCATCCTGCGGGTGTGCCGGATCAGCAGCGGCACGTCATACGGGCTTTGATGGGTCGCGGCGATGATGCACGCACCCTTAGTCGGCACACGATGCGTGCCGAGCACCACTGGCGAGCCGCTCACCCAGAACGCCGGAGTGCCCAGCAACCGCACAACTCTGTAGAACAAGTCACTCATGTCGGATCGCGCATTCCATATCGCGCAAGTCTATGGAACCTGCTCGTCCTGCACTCCGGTCTGGATTCGCAGCCGCTCGTACGTGCGGACAAACTCTTCACGCAAACGCACCGCGAGCTCCGCACGATCGGCACGCCGTGAGATGCTTCTCGGTGATGGCAGCACGTCTTGACCGAAGGCAATCCACACCCTGCCCCGCTTGAACGGAAGCCAGGGTCCGGCGCGGTTCAACGCGTCGGTGCCCAGAACAACAACCGGAATGATCGGAACCCGCGTTTGGATGGCGATCGTGCATACGCCCTGTTTGATGGCCGCGCCGCGCAGCACCGACTGCGCTCCTGTCGCCACCCCGCCCTCGGGAAAGATGCCAACAACCTCGCTCGCGTTCACCAGTCGAATCGCCGCTCGAACCGCCGGAAGCGAGTTGCCAAGCCGATCGACACGAAACGCCCCACCGCCATTGAGCACTGCGGCCGCCCACCACGGCTGGTAGAACTCCGCCCGTGCCATCCAGCGCACCCGACGCTTCACGGCGCAACTCACCATGAACGGTTCCAGATGGCTCAGATGCGAGCACGCGAGAACGAACCCGCCCGCCCGATCCGCCCGCTCCCCACCGATCACCACCTCGCGGATGCACTGCAACTTCACGAACTGGGTCGCCAGCCGGCAGGAGTTGTAAAAGAGAAGCCCCATATGCAGAGCACATCATACCAGAAAGTACATCCAGCAAGCATCTCTCGACACTCGTGTATACTCGCGGACACATGCCGGAACCGACGAACGTCCCATTGTCACCTTCGAGCGACACGCACGCTCGAACAACTCCGAGGATACTCGCTCCGTTTTTCTGGATCGCCGCACATGCCCCGACCGTTGCGAGCGCGTGCCGGCCACTCGCGGCAAGGGTGGTTCCGCTTGTCTCCGCCTCCGTGCGCCGTGGCACCCGGCTCAACGCCGCACGAATCTTCGGTCGGCAGCTCGACGCGCGTGAGCAGGCGGCATTCACGCGCGGCGTGGTCAGCAGCTTTTATCGGTTCATAGTGGACGTCGCCCAGACCTGCCGCGGGACTCGTGACGACCTGCTCGCACGCGTTGCGCACGTCGAGGGCGAGCCGGGCTATCGCGCCGCACGATCCGGCCGGCGCGGTGCCGTGCTCGTCACGGCGCACATGGGCTCGTTCGAGGCCGGCCTCGGGGCACTCAGCCGCGTGGAGCGTCGCATCCATGTTGTATTCAAGCGAGACGCCTCCGGACCATTTGAGTCCATGCGATCGCGGCTGCGTCGCGCTCTGGGCGTGTGCGAGGTGCCCATCGACGACGGGCTGTCCAGTTGGCTCGCGCTTCGTGATGCGCTGCTGAGCGACGAAGTCGTCGTCATGCAGGCCGACCGCGTCTTTCCCGGCCAGCGCTCCGAGGTTGTCCCGTTTCTGCATGGCCATCTACGAATCCCCACAGGCCCCGCGCGGCTGGCCCGGATGACTGGCAGCCCGATCATCCCCGTCTTCACAGTGCGCGAGCCGGGCGGCGGTTTCGCGGTGTACCTGCATCCGCCCATCAGCGTTGGCGCGAGCCATTCATCGAGCACACTTCCGGACCCGGCGATTCTCGCGGTCGCCCGCGCCATCGAGTCGATGGTCGCCAGATACCCCGACCAATGGCTTGCACTTGTCCCGGTATTTGAGGAAGATGCCCAGCGTGCCTAATCCCATTTCCCAGCGCGACGACAAGCCCGCGGTCGGCATCACCGGCATCGGTGTGGCAACCTGTCTTGGAGCCGACGCCGAGAGCACTTGGCGGGCCATACTCACGACCCGCGACGGCATGGCTCCGATGACCGAGATCGAATCGCCACTTCCTTCGGGAAGTCTCGGCGGCCAATGCGTGCCGCTTCCGGCCAACTACCGTCCAGATCTGCCGCGCGAAGCCCGGTATCTGCGCTGGACTGTTGAGCACGCGCTCCGCGCCGCGAACCTGAACCATCAGTCACCCTATCAGCCCGCGCGCCGTGTCGTCTCCCTGGGCACCACCCTGCACGGCATCCGCGCTGGTGGTCGCTTTCTCCGCACGGGCGATCCGGCCCAACTCACGACGTTTCTCGCTGGCGCAACCGCGAATCTCGCGCTCGAAGGATTCGGGCTGCACGGCGGCATGACCACTACTTGCTCCGCCTGCTCCTCCAGTCTCGGGGCAATCGTGCTGGGCATCACACTGCTCCAGACCTATCAGGCGGATATAGTCGTGGCCGGCGGCTATGACGCCGTCAGCGAATACGCATGGGCCGGATTCAACGCCCTGCGCCTCATCGCCGATGGGCCGCTCCGCCCGTTCTGCCGCGATCGCGAGGGTATGAAAATCGCCGAGGGATACGGCATCGTCATTCTCGAACGCGCCACCGACGCGGTGCGTCGGGGCGCGCCGATCGCCGCCGTGCTGGCAGGGTGCGGCGAATCCGCCGATGCGCACCATCTCACCAAACCGCACCCGGAGGGCCGCGGAGCACTCGCGGCCATGCGCCAGGCGATCAATCATGCGGGTATCCAGCCGCACGATCTTTGCATGATCGCCGCCCATGCCACGGGAACGCCGGACAACGACGCCGCGGAATATCAAGCCCTTTCCGGTCTTCTGAACTCCGAGCTACCTCGCATCCCTGTGGTCGCGTTCAAGAGTCTGCTCGGCCACACCCTCGGTGGCGCGGGGGCCGTCGAACTGATTCTTTCCACACTCGCGATCCGCGATCAAGTCGTTCCCGCGTGTGCCAACGTTGCCACCGAAGACATCGAATATTCCGACCTGAATCTCGCGACGCGTTCGCCGCGCCCTCGCGACATCAACTCCACGCTCAACACCTCCCTCGGCTTTGGCGGAGCCAACACCTGCGTCGTGCTCATTCGCCACGGAGATTCTCGTCCGCACATCCAAGGCACACTTGAACATCCCGCGCCCGAGGTGTGGATCACCGGCATGGGAATCCTGCTTCCGGGCGCGATCGGGCCTGGCGCGTTCCTCCAACGTGCGCACCTTTCCAACAACTCCGACCTCCATTGCCCTCCGCCGCCAATTACCGATGCCGATCTGGCCAATCTCCTGCACGCACAACGCGTGCGGCGTTTCAGCCCGTACGTCAAATACACCCTTGCCGCGGCCGGGCTCGCCGTGCGTGATGCCGGTCTCTCCGATCATCCCGAAGAACTGGCGCTCGCGTCAGCAGTTCTCGGCACCATGCACGGTTCTCCATCGTTTTGCTGCGAGTATTACACGCAGATCGTTCGAGACGGCGCACGCGCGGCCAATCCCGTCCTGTTTGCCGAAGGTGTCCCCAATGCCGCCGCGGCCCACCTCAGCACTTCGTTCGGCATCCGCAGCCCCTGCCAGACCATCATCGGCACTCGCACCGCCGGCCTGGATGCCCTCGCCCTCGCCGCTCTTCGCATTCGCGCCGGGCTGGCCCGAACCGTCCTCGTGGTCGCCGCCGAAGAGCAGCATGCGATTCTCGACCACGCATACACAGCCCTGGGCTTGCAGATGTCCGCGAAAGATGGGTCGCGCTCGCACGGATTCCGAAGTTCGCACGGCGCGATCGCGTTCACGCTTGAAGCCAGCACTTCCGCCGCTGCACGCGGGATCCATCCGTACGCAGCAGTTGGAGCCAGCGCATCCGGCTCACAAGGCACATCCGGCGTCGTGCAAGCCGTGGCCTCCGTGCTAGAGCGCACCGGGAGTCTGGCGGATGTTGTTGGCTCCGGCTGCGGCACCTGGATCGACCGTGCGGAATCGCTCGGACTCAGACGTGCCGGCATTTCCGCTCAAAAGCAACCACCAAGCCAGCCCTTCGGCGAACTCTTCGCCGCCACTCCGTTTGTTGAAATAGCCCGTGCGCTCGCCGCACAGGACCGTCTCTCCCAGTTCGTCTCGCTCTGCACCGACTGGACAGGCGCGACCACCGCCGTCACGATCACGCCGCTGTCTCGACGCATTGAATAAGCGAGTTCTGCGGGAAGGCATACGGTTCGTATGTTCGCGACGGTGTACCCATGAAAGACTCATACGACATCATCATCGCCGGTGCCGGCCCCGCAGGTTCAACCGCGGCCCTACTTCTTGCTCACGCGGGTTTCAGCGTCTGCGTGGTTGAGAAAGACCACCACCCGCGATTCCACATCGGCGAGTCGATCCTGCCGCGCACGTCGCCCCTGCTCCGCGAACTCGGTCTGGAGGATGCGATCCTCAAGCTCCCTCATGTCCCCAAGTTCGGCGCGGAGTTCGGCTTCGGCAACGATCATGCCACCCGCAGGTTCTCGTTCACCGACGGGCTGCTTCCGGGGTTCCCGATCTTCAACATCGAGCGCTCGATCTTTGACAAGCTGCTCCTGGATCACGCCCGCGTCGCCGGCGCGGAGGTGTATGAAGGGACTCCCGTCAAGGCCATTCGCACGCTCACTGAGGGCGCGGTCGAGATCGAAACCGCCGATCGCAGTATCAAGGCCCGCCTGCTGCTCGACGCCTCCGGCCACGGCACCCTCGTGGGCCGCCACCTGAACATCCGGCGCAACTTCGACGACCCAAACCTGCAGAAAGTTGCGTATTTCCAGCACTTCGAGCACGTCGAGCGCCCCACCGGCGCGGAGTCCGGCCACCCCGCCATCATCATGTGCGACGAGGGATGGTTCTGGCTCATCGGCATCAACTCCACCAAGACCTCGGTCGGGTTTGTCACACGCCCTTCCTTTGTGCGCACGCTGGACATCCCGCCCAAGCAGATGCTCACATGGGCCGTCTCGCGCTGCCCCGTTGTCCGTCACCGCATGCGCGACGCCACCGGCGTCACAGAGAATCACATCCTCTCGGATTTCAGCTACCGCTGCGCCCCGTACGCCGGTCCCGGGTACTTCATGGTCGGCGATGCCGCGTGCTTTCTGGATCCCATCTTCTCGACCGGGGTGACGCTCGCGATGATGGGGGCCCGAGAGGCCGCCGCGCAGGCCACACGCCTCCTCCGTGCCGAGGTCTCCCCGCGCGTCGCCCAGCGGGAATACCACCGCTTCGTGCAGGACGCCACCTCTCCATTTTGGCGTCTCATTCGCAGCTACTACCGCCATTCCTTCCGCGAACTGTTCGCCAGTGGCGGCGGCCCGCTCCAGATGCCCGGCGCGATCATCTCCATCCTCGCCGGTCAGGTCTTTCCTCGCGCCGCGTGGTCGCTCCGCTGGCGTCATCGCGCGTTCGATGTGTGCGTCTGGCTCCAGCAATACTTCGCCCTCGCGCCCCACCGCGAGCCATTCCGCCTGACGAAGGAGGTACCGGTCACGATCCCGTACATGTCGGCCGTGCCCGTTGCGATCACTCCCGATCCGCTTCGGGAGCCGATGTCTCTGCACTCTGTATCCGCGTCAGCATGAGACGCATCGTCGCGTAGCCGAGCGATCCCAACGCCGTGCCCGCGATCACACTCCCCACGATCCAGTCCATAGCGAACGTCTTCATCACCGTCCAAGCGCTTCCATGCAATGCGTAGAGCGCGTCCATGCCCATCCACTCGCCGCGAAAAAGCAAATGCCCGACGCACACCGAGAGCGCGATGAACACAAATCCCACTGGCGGCGTTGACAGACTCGACGTGCTCACCACCACCAGCGGGTGTAGCCGGAACCGCCCGCACAACCACAGGCACGCGACCGTTTTCACCCCATAGACCGGCAGCGTCGCCATCAACAGCCCCGTGCCGACCGACGCCGCTAATCGCTCGCGTTCCGCCGCGTTTCCCCGCGCCATCCGCCAGACACGTCGCGGGCTGAACCACATCCCCAGCCGCCGCGGCAGGGTTCCCGTCTCGCACGCTTCTCCCGTGTCCACTCGCCGCGGCCCCGGCAGCAGCACGCGCCCGATGAGCATCGCGTGCATCGCGGCCGCGCTCATGGAGTCGCGCACGATCCGAAAGTGCGTCGTTCTCCCACCCGGCACGTCATAGATGCACCGGATCGGCGTCTCGATCACCGGCACGCCGCGCCACCCCGCCCGCGTCAGTATCTCGGTTTCGTATCCATACCGTTCCGCGCTGGCGCCAATGAGGTCCAGCTTCGTCAGCGGATACACCCGCATCCCCGATTGGCTGTCCGTGACTCGCACACCGCTCTCGAGCCACACTAGGTGATTCGAGACCGCCCGCCCGATCCAGCTCGCCCGCGGCAGCCGAACATCTTGGATCGACCGTGCACCGATCACAATCGCGTCGGGATGCGTGTGCGCTGCACCGAGCAATCCTGGCAGATCAGTCGGGTCATGTTGTCCGTCAGTGTCGATCGTGACCGCGTGCGTATACCCCCGGCGGAGTGCTTCGGCGAAGCCGGTCCGAAGCGCGGCGGCCTTGCCACGATTGTGCGTGTGCCCGAGAACTTGCCTTGAGCCCTCTTCGACCTGAGCTGACTTCCATCTGAGTAGCACCGCGTCGGTCTCGTCCGTCGCCCCGTCGTTGACCACGATGATCGGCAGGCCTGACGCCTCGAGCAAGCGCAAGATTCCATCGATCGCTGAAGCGTGATTGAATGTCGGCGCCACGACAACAAACCGTGGAGGCGTCAATCGGGGCTGTTCGGAGGAAACAGAATGCAAGGAAGCTCTTTCCCATCGCTCGAATGCTGATGGTTCGGAAAAGGTTTGGTCACAAGCCCTTCCAGATGCCTGTGGGGGCTCCCGGCTGAGTGTACGGAGGGCACTACAACTCGGCTCTCGCTCCACTCGGCCCACTGCAAACAGGCGAGCTCGTTGTCCACGCGGCATGTCATGAGCTCTGCATCCGCCAACGCGTGCGTGCCAAACCGGATTCCGGTAGGATGTTGATCGATGATCCCCGACCACTTCCGCCATTTAGATACGAGAGGCCCGCAATGAACTCAGCCAAGATGTCGTGTATCGTGCTCACCGCCGTGATGCTCGCGATGACCGGATGCAAGAGCAGCGGCACCGGCTCGGCGTCCTCCGTTGCCGTGAGGTCCGACTCGAACCCGTGGTTTCGCGCGGCCACATCCAACAGCGACGTGGATCTTAACGCCGCCGCCGCCAGCGGAGCGGACATCAACGCGCACGAGCGCCGCGATAGAAGCACGCCCTTGCATGTCGCCGCCATCGCCGGCAACGAAAACGCCCTGCGCTTCATGCTCTCGCATGGCGCGCAGATCGACGCCCTTGACGAAGATGGTCGGCCCGCGCTTGTGATGGCCTGTCACCGTGCCAGGACAACGACCGCGATCGCGCTCATCCAGGCCAATGCCGACCTCAACCTGCTCGACGGCCGCAAGCAAACCGCTCTTATGTTCGCCGCCCGCGAGGGTCTGCTGGATGTCGTCAACGCCATGATCGCAGCCAAGGCACCGCTTGATCTGCAAAGCACCGATGGATTCACCGCCTTGTACTTCGCGGCACTTCACGGCCACACCGACGTTGTGGTTGCACTCAGGAACGCCGGGGCAAACACGACCCTCCACGACCGCAGGAATCGCACCCCGCTCGACGTTGCCCGGATCAAGCATCACGCGGACGTCGTCCAGGTGCTTGGTGGTCCATGACATCGTCTGGACAATCTCGGTCAATGAGCACGACGAAATGCACCGATGCGTCCGCTCTCGTGATCGTGCTTGTGAGCATCCAAGAAACATCGGAAGCCCGCAAATGACAAGCCCCTGCATTCGCAAGGGCTGTCGTAGGCGGGGACGGGAGAACGGCGATTGAACTTTTTCGGCTTGGGATGGCCGAATGGGGTGCCTCTGTTCGCGGGTTGATTGGGCCAAACGGGTGAAACCCTTTGATCGGTAGTCTGGCGGGATGATCCTGATACTCGTGATGCTGCGAGGGTTCCTCTTGGGTCGAGCCGCTTTGATCGCCGAGAACGCACTCCTCCGGCACCAGATTGCCGTCCTCCAACGGTCGGTCAAACGGCCACGGCTTGGGGTTGGCGACCGCGCGTTGTGGGTGGCGGTGAGCCGGATGTGGAGTCGATGGCGGGAGTGCCTCGTGATTGTCCAGCCCGACACGATCGTGGGCTGGCATAGGGCTGGGTTCCGTGCGTTGTGGCGGTGGAAGTCGCGGGGTGGGCGGCCGGGAGTTCGGACGGACATTCGTGCGCTTGTGCGGCGGATCGCGGCGGAGAATCCGCTGTGGGGCGTGCCTCGGATTCAAGCGGAACTCGCAATGCTTGGGCACACGCTGGCCAGGGCAAATACGCCGGGCGAACTCTGCCGGGTTCTCCGACGTGGCGGGCGTTCATCCGCAGCCACATGGACTGCACGGCCGCGATCGACTTCTTCACGGTGCCCACGCTCACCGGGCGGGTTCTCTACGGCTTCGTCGTCCTCGGTCACGCCCGCCGACGGATCATCCACTTTAACGCGACCGCCCACCCAACCTCGGTGTGGGTTGCCCGGCAACTCCGTGAGGCGTTCCCGTTCGACTCGGCGCCGCGGTTCCTGATCCGGGACAACGACGCGATCTTCGGGGAGGAGGTGTCGCGGGTACTCCGAAGTATGAACATTGAGGAAGTGACGACTTCTCTCGGCTCGCCCTGGCAGAACGCGTACACCGACCGATTCATCGGGACGCTGCGGCGAGAATGCTTGGACCATGTGATTGTCCTGAACGAGGCAAACCTGTTGTGGGTGGTTGAGGAGTTCCTTGTCTACTACCACGAAGCTCGTACGCATCAGGGTCTTGGGCGCGACTCACCCGATTGCCGCGCCGCCGAAGGCGGCGAGGGTCTTGTCATCTCGGAGCCAATGGTGGGCGGGCTTCATCATCGCTATCGGAGGGCGGCGTGAGGCCATTTGGGCGCGCCGATGGGGTTTCTGGCACGGACAGCCCCTATAGAAACATATTCGCTAAGCCACACTCGTTGCACCGCGGAGATATACCAATATGGAAACCGCATTCAGGACAAAGCGAGCGACGTACTCTGAACCGAACTGCCATCCATGGATACATCATTGCTAAGATCACACTCACCAATGCACCGCTATTTATGGCAACAAATAACAGGCTAGCACTTACCGCATCGCTCGAAATGCCAGACACACTCAACTCGATGCAAAATCTGTTAGCGACGACAAGAAATAGGAACCAAAATATCATAGAGGGAGAACCTGCGATGACAAGAAGCTGTCCAGCGCAAAAACCTCCCCAAGCAAGCCTCTTAGATCTCTGCACAGTTTCACAATCGACATATAGCGGCACGCCTTGCATTCTACCCCATTCTAACACAGCAATTCTTGCCTTAATAAGCGTTGGCCTCATCAACCCAGCATGTAAATTGATAAGCAATACTAATGCAACAGTCGCCTCTCCAAGCAATCTCCAGATCGACCTATGTGCGGTTTGCGACCAAATAGACATCGCAATACCACTGAAAAAAAAGATTACGGAGAGCAAGAGAAAAACTAATCGACTCAATGCACGCTCAGTAGCGATGTCTCGAATAGTCTGGCAAAGGAGTTTATACACTGTCCTTCGGTTCAGTAATCCAATTGCATAGTCTGACCACATAATTTAACTCAGTAGAGATGTGGTGAATAGCAGGTTGTGCCGCAGTAAGCGGCTACGCCAGCATAGCACACCACGGTTGCCACAATACAGGCTGTCCACGTTCCTCCGCCAACGGCCAAGCATCCGGCGAGGCAGCCCCCAAGTATCCCAGGAGGACCCCCGGGCGATCCCGCTGCTCCACCACCCAAGCATCCAATGATGCATGCTGGCAATGTTGCCAATTGGCACCACCAATACCCTGCATCACATTGCGTCATTCCGGCCTTCCAACACTCGGAATAGCAACCAGAGCGATCCCGAACTTTTCCATACATGCAATCCTGAACAGCCTTCATGGCTCTAGCAGAACAATACGACTCGCCACCCTCAGACGAAGTACAACACCCAAGTCCAACATCATATCCGGCTTTCCAACAATCATCATTTGGACGTCGGCCGCTCCGAGTCAAGAATCCTCTTATCCACAGGTCGCATTCCGTGTCCCGCACTTCAGGTATAATTCTAAATGGTGTCAGGTTGTTAGGAGTTGTTGGCCAAGGTGACCGCTGAGGTTGAAGGCCACGGGCGGGCCTTGTGTCGCCACTAATACTACAACTTGAACATCCCCCTATTGCAGACGATGATACAAGACCGCTCGGGTCCAGTCCAGTTTGTGGATTGTCATCTACATAGCGGTACATATTCAGTCCTGCGGCGTAACCGATTGGATCCCTTCTCATCCACGTTCCGCAATCCGCTCGAAACCACCTATATCGTGCAAGCTCAATGCTGCTTACGACCGGATCATGCTCATACCCAGCATACCCCTTTCGGTTGCCCGATCCTGAGTTCAGCGTATCAATGCCCACCGATCCATGTGCAAACCAATCTGAGAGAAATCCGGGCGTGAAAGCCAAATCGTTTGTCGTTATCTGGCCGTCAAGGTCGAAATCCGTGTATGGATTGCTCGCACTCCATTGAGCGACGTAATCAAGTATGTCTTGCGCTTCGTACACTCCGTCACCATCCCAGTCGCTAGCCGTCATGGCTATCGGGCGACCGTAGGCGGTGAAGCGGACATGTTCGTCCGGCGATCCATCGCTCTTGAGCATTCCCACTACATCTCCACGCCAGTTCTGCGCGTAGAACATCCAGTTGACAAGGTTGCCGCTACCGTCGGGCAAGTTATCACGACCGATGACGCTATCTATGTACTGCGAGTTGCCTGAACCAGCCAACCCTGCGTTGTGGTAATAAAAGCGCTCTTGCAGACTGGCGACATGCGTGCTGCCCACATCGGCCTCCCGCTTATAAAGAGCGATCATACGCCACATTTCATCGTAGACAGGATAATACCAGTTGTCATCGCCAGTCCGCCGGGGGTATTTCCAGGCGATCCGATGGTTATCCGCGCTGTATCGGAACCCGGCGATCTGCAAGGGAGTGGAGTCCTTATTCCAAATTTCAGTCAGACGGCCCAGTGCATCCCACTTGTACGTGTAGCCGGTATTGGCCGAAGACGTATCGTCGTTGACGAGGTTGCCGACCAGATCGTAACTGGGTGCGAGCGCCGTACCCGTGCAGTTCGTCGCACGTCCGGTGATCTGGTTAGAGGTGTTGTAAGTTCGCGTCTCGCTCGGATACATCGTTCCTATCGTGAGGCCATCAAAGTCGGTCTGCATGCCCGCGAACGGCGTGCCCGTGCATGCGCCAGTGAAGTTGCCCAGGCGATCAATGCCGAACTTCTCATCTATTCCCGGGTTCGTTCCCGTCGTGCGATTTCTCTCGGTGAGGCGATTCATACCATCAACCGCGAAGTCCGCCGAGTATCGGGCCCAGCGATCGTCGGCAAGACCAATAATGTTCGAGTTGTAATCGTATCCCGCGGCGCCGCTGCTGGTGAGCATGCTGGTTTTGTAGAAGGTGGAATACCGCGTCGTTGGGCCGGTCACGACCGAAACGCGACGAAGCCACGAACTGGCCACTCGATCGAAGGCGTCCAGGTTAGGATACGTACGATAGCTCGACGGATTGAGGTCGTCGAGCGACTGGGCCAATGACCTTTCGTTGAAGCTGCCTGCCGTAAAAAATGCTCGCTGCTCCACAAGCTCAGATTGCCCGTTGTACCGGTATGCGGCGAGTGGTGTGAACGTACTCAACCCGTCATCTACGCGGTTGACGGAAACAGTGCTGACCCGCTCTCCGGCCCGGTCGCACGAGCCGGTGTCCACATAGGAGTAATCCACAAACGTGCGGCTGGTGGAAGCCACATCGGGGTAGCCGATTTCCGAGAGCGCATAAGTGCTGCGGAGATGGTTCGTGCCGTCAGGCGCGTGCAGTTCGTAGGCGAACGTCGATTCCCAGGAGAAGGAGTCGATCGCCTGGGTCCGGCTGGCGAGGTTACCCATCTTATCATAGGTGAACGACACATGGTCGTTTTCTGTGGTGCCGGATGTGTCAGCGTACTGGGTAATCTGGGTCACGAGGCCTCGGGGATCGCCGTAGGTGGTATCGATGCGGCGCAGCGTCGCGTCAAATGCGCTGCTCCCCATTGTAGTGACGGTGCGCTGGGTCTCACGACCGCTAAAGTCATAGAGCGTGTCAATGAAGTTGCCGCTTTGGTCATTCGTCTGCCGCTGCTGTCCTAGTCCGTTGTAGCCGTACTTTACGACGCCCGAATCCGGGTACGTGACTCTAGTGAGGAGGTTGTTGACGGTGATCAGCGAGGCGGGGTTGCCAGAGCCGGGGGTGAGATTGCTGGTGTAGTCATACGTCGTGACTTGATCGCCCGATCCAGGTGTGCCGCCACTCAGGTCGGCATCGACCCACATGGACGTCCGGAGACCGGACGAATACGTGAAATAGGTATCAACGGTGTCGGTTCCGGGGGTGCCTGACACGGCATTCGCACGAGTCTTCGTAGTCCGGCCCGCGTCGTCGAAGGTATACTCGGTCTTCAGATCCTTGGGGTCATGCACGCGCAGCGTTCGACCGAACTGGTCGTAGTCGCGAGTTGTAAGCAACACTGCCGGTGTCGTAGATGTGGCGACTGCACTTGCCGAGGGCGGCGAGGTGTTCGAGGTTGGTGCCGAAGAGTTGTAGACAAAATCAAGCAGGGCGGTTGTTCCTCGGCCGTCGCCGTAACTTGCTGATGCAAAGGGTCTTTCCAGAGCATCGTAGTAAGATGCTGAAATGCCATGAAGACGACCTTTCATCACGGAAGTAGACGAGTTGGTGAAGGTGACGCTGGAACTGGTGGTGTTGTCGAGAGCTCCCCGCGTGACGGAACTACCCACATCGTCGTGGTGACGGCTGACCGTGGCCGTTACCAGGGCGAAGTTTTTGTCCTTGTCGTAAATGATGCGGCCCTCGGCCAACACGATGTCTCCGGTGGAACTGTTGTTTGAGAGCAGAGTGGCGTTGCTGGCAGCACTGAAGATGCTGTCATAGACCTCGTACCCACTGGAGTTCCAAGCATTGGTGTATGCGAGCGTCCAGTCGTGGGTGCGGCGGCGGAGGCGGTCGTAGTTGTATCGATGGGCATCAGAGCCACGGGCCTGGAGAACTTCCCCTGCCGGGCCGAACACGGTTCGGGAAACCAAGTGCCGGTACCCCCCGGAACCATCCGGCACCTTCGCGCCGGAACTCTGATCGATCTCCCATTGGATTTGTTTCCAGGACAGGCCGCGTGCATCGAAGAATGACTCGCTGAGCGTGAGCCGTTTCTGCGAGCCGCCAGTGCTTGCGGTCGTGGTGGGGTCGGTCGAGGCGGACAATCCCGTGCTGAGGTTGTACGCCGCGCTGGCGATGGTTCGGCGGTTGTCGTACAAGGTGACTATGTAAGGCGCGAGGGGACCGTTGACCACAACGGCGCGGCCTCGGAAGTCGTTGAGGTAGTTGGTCTCACGATTGTCCGACCCCGTCGGGCTGGTGGGGTGCAGAATGTGCCTGGTCACGTAGCTGTTCTCGCCATCGACGAGGGTCGATGTTGTGGCACCATCAAAATAGGTGTCGTCAGTGGTGAACATATTCGATGTGCCGGTGGTGGTGCTGCCTGTCAGGCCCGTGTCGTTCGTGCCGATGGTGTGACTTTGCACCCGACCGATGGTGTCGTAGTTGGTGCGGTTGATCGTCGCTGTGGGATCGACACTTCGGATCATGCGGCCCATGTTGTCATACGCGAACGTGGACTCGTCTGGAGAACCCGAAAGAGAGGTGTACGTGCGCTGCGATGTGACCTTCGCTCCGGCGTTGTCGTAGAGAGTTGCGCTGGCCTGGCTCAACGAGAAACCGGTACCGCCAATCACCGCGGTGAGCGGGTTCGCTGTCGATTGCCCGGAGTTGATCCAGGAACTGAGTGCCGTTGTCGTGGTGTACGCCCCGCTCGTGACAAGGCCGATCGTCGCGGAAAACTCCCCGCGTCCGGCGTGATTGGAGACCGAGTATCCGACCGGTGAATAGCAGGTAGTGGTGCCGCCACTTACCACGTACTTTGGAATAGAAAGGACCACCGGACGACCGTCCGACAGCTTCGTGTAGTACGTCTTGGTCCAGCGCTGATCCGATGTGCTTGACAGTTGCGCGTAAAGTTTGGTGTTGGTCGATCGTCCTTGATCGTCGTACTCGTAGAGAGTCTTCTGATTCAGTCCGGCAGTTGCAGACATGTCCGAAATCCCGAACACCGTGGACGGGGCATCTCCGCTGGGAATGTCCGAGTCACCCGACAGCACATCGACGATGCGTTCGATCATCAGCCCACCAGAGTATTTAGTGAACGAGTACACCGCGTTGGTGCGGTCGTCGTATGCGGTTTCGCGCATGAACGCGGGCGTGCTGTCCTTTCGCAGGTAGACCATCGAGTACACAAAGTGATCGGAAGAACCGTCGCCACGGCCGTTCTCAGCCAGAGCGACTTTGGGCAGAATGATCTGGATGGACTTGGGAACCAAGGAAAGAGTGTCCGTCTGGCTCGTGGACCAGAAGGTGTATGCCATGTCGGTGCGATGAGCCCCGGTCGGCGGGGTGGACACGCTATCCGCCTCGGCCGTCTGTGCGATGTCGTATGCCCATGAATATGCGGGAAAGGCCCGACGGAGGTCGATCGCGATGGAGTTGAGCGTGAGTGTCGTGGTGCGGGCCAGATACTCGGTGGAAGACATCAGGGTCTTCGAGGCCGATCCGTTGCCGTCGCTGATCTTGGAGTGGCGCACGTATCCGTCCAGAATGCCCCCAGAGTAATAGACGTAGTGCTGCACAAGCCCGCTGGACTTGGTGACCATCGCCCCTGTGTTGAGGTTGGTACCCGACGCGGCGTTATCGACGGCAGCAGGCGAGTACGCGGCGTTTGCGAAGCCCGTCGTGGTGTCGCGTTCGACCTTGGAGAGCCACTTCTTGGTAGTGCTGGTAGTCATGTCCACCACCGCGCTGCCAGTTGAGAGGCCCTGCACGTCGGTGTATTGATACATGTGGATGCCGTCGGGCTGGGTCACATCGGCGCGGAAGGCGGCGTGTGCCCCGTAAGCGGGTGGTGTTACCGTCCACTCGTCAATACCCGTGTACCACGAGTATGCGAACAAGTAGGTTCCGTTGATGGACGTACCGCCGCAGTTGCACTCGCCGTTGTTGATTTTGCTGCGAACGTATCGCGCCGGGTTGAACCCCGACGATGTCGGCTGGTGGTACTCCATGTACTCTGCCGAGTATGAACTGATCGTGGCGTCGTACGCCGTCGTCGCGGTGATGGCACCGTTTGCGAGTTCGTACCTCCGAACGCCTTCGGAGCCGACAATTGACTTGAGCGTGTGCTTGTACCCGTTGGCATCTTTGACAGCTGTGGAGTCACTCACGTAGTAGCGTATGTGAGACTTGGTAGTGATGGACTGCCCGCTCACGCTTGTGGGAAGAGTGACGCGAACAAGCTTGAGATCACCAGCTAAACCGGTCGCCACGCCGCCAGACACTTCCTTCGGATCAGTGAAACTGCTGCTGGAATCTCCGTAGTAGTCGTACTCGACCCGGGCCACTTCGACGCTGCTCAGCGTCACCACCACGGACTTGAGACGCTTGACTGAGCCGATTGCGGCAGAAGAGTAGTTGTACGTGTAGACGCGACCGTTGGTGTCATAGGCCACCTGGATGTGCTGGGTTGTCGAGTCGTAGCCCGCAGAAAGCGCGGCGGACGCGCTGGAGTTCGAGCCAACATAGGCGACGTTGCCCGCTGGGTCCTCGATCTTCCAGAGCGGCTCTACTTTGCCATTGGTTCCAAAGGTCGAGTCGATAAAAGTCAGGGTGTTGCCGTTTGTGTCGTTGTAGACCCATAGCCCAGGGCTTCCGGACTGGAAGTGAAAGATGCCCGCGGCGTCACCTTGAGCGCGGTATACCCCGCTACCCAATTCTGTTTCAATGAAGGACAGATTCGTTTGTCCATCGAGCACAAGATTCAGTCTCCCAACTTCGCCTCCGAGGTAACTGGCAGAGCGGTAGTACAGACGCGGCTGCGAAATCTGCATCCAGTTCCAGCCCTGGTAGTTGTCGACGTCGCGGTGTGCGCCGGTACTGTCGAGTTGGCGGGCCGAATAGCTGCGTCCGATTGACCAAGAAAATCCCGCCGAGGGCAGCGAGAGGTCGATCATCGTGCGCTCAATCGCGCCATTGCTCAAATCTACCCCCGCCGCCTTTGGGGTTCGACCGAACGGCTGACCCTGCGGATTGTCCAGAGCGCCAAGGAAGGGCATGCCCCCGTTGGTTGGCGGAGGAAACGGAGGAGGTTCGATCCCCTGATCGGGGCACTCTGCACACGGTGCCGGATCGATGGGCGGCACATCCTTTTCATCGCACTTGAAGCGGTACGGGCACCTGTGCCACTTGAGCACAGCGTTCTTCTGAGCGCACGACATGGATGTGTTGGAGTTCAGTGACTCGACGAGATCGTTGCAAGTCATCGGCACCGGAGCGCACGCGTTGAAGAAGTCGCCAATCGACGCCCATTCTTCGCCAGTGAGAGCGCGTCCGAGACACTTCTCGATCGCATCGATCCACGCTTTCCAACCGTGGTCCTCGCAGGCGGCAATCACATCTGGGTCTTTGAGGCAATCCTTTAGCGTTGCCGCTGTATGCGTAACCGACGAAGCGTTTTCCCCCATCGCGGGATAAGCCACGCTCGTCAGAATGACCAAGCCGATGACTGGGATGGAGCCCGCAAGCAGTGTTCGGATGAGACGAGTACCGATGCGACGAGCGTGCGACAGCAGCATGAGGAGGCTCCGGTGACCGCGCGGTGTGGCGGTACTGAGCGAAAGCATCCGTCAGATTTGTGGTGAAGGCCAACACTTGACAGTTGCTTCAAGTGACAAGTGTTGTCTCCGTGGCCCAACGTGGGGTAGGTTTACTTCAGTTCCATTCCGCTCCTCTGCCTTCCCTCGGAGACTCACCATGCCATCCAACCGTCGCGGCTCAGCACTCACGCTCGGACTCGTCCTACTGATGCTCACGGGGATCTCGGCGATCGGTGTGGCATCATTCATGCCGCGATATCCCAAGCGCCAGCCAGCTCCGCCGCCGGCTGCTGGGCTCGTAGCACTCACCGCGCGTCTGGGCTTGGAACCAGAAACCCTCGCCGCTTCTGATGTCAGTGTCGCTGAGTTCCGCACCTCGGTCGCGACACTTCGTGACTACTGGTCCACGAATGGCAACACGCTCATGGCCAAGGACAATGCCGTAATTGCCACAGGAAAAGCGGTCTCCGACCTCCAGAGCGCGATCGCCGCCGGACGCGCCCCGACATCGGCGCAGAATGACTTGGTCGCCCTCCAAACTCAGAAGCAAACTGCCCTCCGCGAGCGAGATTCCATGCTCGCGACGGCCTTTCAGGGGGCGACCTCCGAGCTCAATCCCAATCAGATCACAACAATTCAGGCAATTCAGCGGAATCGAGCGTGGCGTTTGCCGACGCAGATGCTCGTGGTCGACCGTCAGCCCAATGAGTGGGTTACGCTGCAGCACGCGGGGGCCATGACGATCGACATTCACAATCCGCGATTCCCGACTGCGGGTCAACAGTCCCCGCTGGATACCGATCCGGCTTGGACGGCGGCCTCGGCCGATCCCATAGTCTCCGCTGCGGCACAGCGGATACAGGCGAATGGCGCGGCTCTGGAAGCGGCGTGGCGCGCCGAGCTCATGTCTCAGGTCCAACCTCATCCCGTGGTCACGCCATAGAGAGAGCGGTCGCTGTTTTCGGGTTTGGAGGGCGGCTCGCTGTAAGAGAGTGGGCGATTTCTGTTCGGGAGCACATGAAAGGCAGGAATGAGATATTGCCGTACGCGTTGCCGTCAGGGTCGGTCGGTGCGTGGCGGCTGCTCGCTGATAGTCCACTGCGCTGCGATGCTCTCACTTGGTGTTTGGAGCGCGCCTTCTGTGGGACAAGTCTCTCTTGCCGATCAGAGCGATCTGGCCCGGCTGGTGGACCTGTGCGCCCAGCAGTTACACGTTCGGATCAGCTATGAGGATTCCGCGCTGAAGTTCAAGGTGACGATCCGGCAGGACAAGCCGCTCACGGACCTCGAACTCTGGAGACTCACCAACCGCTTGCTGGCCGAACAGGGACTGACAACAGTTCGCGCTGGAGATGACGACACTTTCGCGGTGGTCAAACTCGCAAGTGCGCCGCAGGTGGCGCGTGTGGAGCGGATTGATGTGCTGCGAGCAGAAAAGAAACTGCTTGCCGATGGCGGAGCATTTCCCGTGGTTGCCGGGTTCCGCCGCGTTGTGATTCCACTCCAGCGTGCTTCGACGCGGGATGTTCTCGCTGCTGCCCAGCTCGTTCTCTCCAAGTCCAGCACCATCTCTGGTGGGGCTACGACCGTAGGTGCTGGATCGGTGATGGGCGATGCGGAACAGTCGGGTCTGATCGTGCTAGCCGATCTCACTCCCTACCTTGAGTCGGCGCTCAAGCTGATAGAGCAGCTGGATGGGCCTGATGGTGCGGCGGGTGCAGTGTTCAAGGAGGTCCACGCCAAGAACCTGGACGCGAATCGCCTAGCGATCCTTGCCAAACAACTGGCGGACAAACGCAAGTCTGTGGGTGGACGCGAACTCCGCGGCGAACTTGTTCCCACGGCGAGCGGTTCGACGCTCTTGCTGGTTGCGCCACAGGCCTCGATCGCTGCCTGGGAATCCATCATCGCCAGCGCCGATCAACGCGAACCAATCGATCGTCGCACGTATCAGACCAGTTCCTTCGGCCTGAAAGAAGTCGCCAATCTCATCGATCAGACCGTGCGCGGCGGAGTCGGCGCTCCTGGCGCAGCCGGAAACGCATCCACAACCGACGATCGCTGGAAGATTGTGCAGGATGACCTGACCGGCTCGCTCATCATCACCGCGACCCCGACCCAGCACGAACAGATCACCGAACTGATGCAGCGGCTTGCGAGTGTTCCGGCTGAGTCCCGCCGTCCGGTGCGGAGTTTTAAGATTCGCAACCGGGGGGTCAAGGAAGTGCAGCAGGTGATCGAAGACCTTCTGCGAGCGGGAGTGCTGGAAGCCCAAGCCGTTAACGATGGCGGATCGAACGCATTCAACGGATTCAGCAGTTCCATCGCATCCGCCGGATCCCAGACCACCCCGCGTGCCTTCGAGCCCGGAGGAGCGAGCAACTCCTCCGGCATCAACCCGCCCATCTCAGGATCAACCGCGCCCTCGAATCCGCCTCCCGTTCTCAACAGTGTGGGTCGCGGAGTCGGAGGACGAAGCAGAGATACCGTCGGGGGTAATACCGCGCTGACACTCACCAGTGACGAAGCGACCAACACGCTCATCGCCGTCGGCGAGCCGCGTCTGCTCACGCAACTGGAGAATCTGCTGCCAACGCTTGATGTCCGCCAGCCGCAGGTGATGCTCGAAGCGATTTTGGTCTCAATGAACGACAGCCAGAGCGTCAACTTCGGGCTGGAACTCGAACGCCTCCGGGTCTCGGGTGACACCATGATCCGATTGTCGAGTTTGTTCGGCCTCTCGACGGCCGCGGCGGGCGCGGATGGTCGAACCCGCGCTGTCGGCGATGGTGCCGGCTTCACCGGCTCGGTTCTGAACCCGGGCGACTTCAGTGTGGTGGTCCGTGCCCTGGAAACCCTCAACAAGGGCCGGTCCCTCTCGACCCCCAAGCTCCTGGTCAACAACAACCAGCAGGCGACCTTCAACTCGGTGTTGCAGCAGCCCTTTGCCACGACCAACGCCTCGACCACAGTTGCCACCACCGCTTTCGGTGGCACGCAGGACGCGGGAACGACCATCTCCGTCAAGCCGCAGATCGCCGAGGGGGATCATCTGGTCTTGACGTACTCGGTCTCCTTGAGTTCGTTCGTGGGAGCTGCATCCAGCGCCAATGTGCCGCCACCCCGGCAACAGAACAGTGTGCAGAGCGTGGCGACCATCCCAGATGGCTACACCGTTGTGATCGGCGGCATCGAACTCAATACCGATGGGAACGACACGACCCAGATTCCCATTATCGGTGACATCCCGCTGGTCGGCGAACTTTTCAAGAACCGGAGCAAGAATCAGGGACGACAGCGGTTCTATGTCTTTCTGCGGGCGAGCGTACTGCGGCAGTCGAATCTGGAAGACCTCAAATACCTCTCAGATGTCGATACCAAGGCCGCGGGTGTGCCCGACGGATGGCCGACCGTGCGGCCACGGGTGATCCGATGAAGAACTCGGCTGCACAGGTGGAAGAGCAGACGATCGCACGGATGGGCTCCGTGGTGAGCGTGGCGGTGTCACTTGAACCGCAGGTAGCTGAGGGGGCTTGCCCTGAACTTCATTTTGCCGAGTCTCGTCCATCCGAATCGATTGCGGATGCTTCGTCGTCGGGATCGAATACACCGGGCCGTTCATCCCCAGAGTTCCTGCAACTGATTCCCCACGACTACGCCCGCAGGCACCTGATCCTGAGTCAAGGGAACGTGGAAGGGACCGAGTCCCTTCTGGTCAGTGACCGCACCAAACCCACCGCGCACTTCAACGTCGGCGTGCGTCTGGGCAGGTCCATCACCACAACGATCGCACCCGCCGAGATCATCGCCACCGCGATCGACGAGGCATACGCGCTCGCGCAGTCAGAGGGCAGGGACAGTCTCGACTCCATGAACCACAGCACACTCCACCACCCCGGCATGGACCTGCCGAGTGCCTTCATCGAGGCATCGGCGGATGTTGAAGGCGAGATGGCCGCAATGGTCAGGGACGCGGAGCGGGACCTGCTGAATCTCGACGGCAAGGCCCCGAGTGTTCGGCTGGTGGACCTGATCCTCTTCGAGGCCCTGCAACGGGATGCCAGCGATGTGCATATTCAGCCGGTGCGCGATAAGACACTGGTCCGCTATCGGCTCGATGGTGCTCTGCACACGGTTCGTGAACTCCCGGGCTCATTGGCATCCTCGGTCGTCAGCCGGATCAAGGTCATGGCCAGACTTGATGTCGCCGAGCATCGCGCCCCCCAGGATGGCCGGGCTGCGGTGACGATCGGGGGTTCGAGCACGGGCTCAACCGCGAGGACAGGAAGACGCATCGACCTGCGTGTGAGCACGCTGCCCAGCACATATGGCGAGCGTGTGGTGCTGCGTCTGCTCGACCCTGCCCGCTCGGCGTACCTGCTGAACTTCACCACGCTGGGGATGCCGCCGGTCCTGGAGCGGAAGTATCTCGCGCAAGTGAGCCGCACCACCGGAATCGTGCTCTCGACTGGCCCGACAGGTTCGGGCAAGACGACGTCTCTGTACACGACGCTCGCCTGGCTGAGTTCCACCAACGGTGGGGACAACAAGTCACGGGGCGCATCCGAGATCAATCCGCACTCCCCGGCGCTTACGCGCGGGTGCGAACTGAACATGATGACCATCGAGGATCCGGTCGAATATGACCTCGCTGGTGGTGGTGGAAGCGGAGAGAATGGGAAGCACACTGGCCTCTCGATCAGCCAGACGCAAGTGGACCCCAAAAAGAACGTGACCTTCGCCACCGGCCTGCGGCACATCCTGCGCCAGGACCCAGATGTGATCATGGTGGGTGAGATTCGAGATGAGGAGACGGCCCGTATCGCCGTGCAGGCATCGCTCACCGGACACCTGGTCCTCTCCACGCTGCACACCAACGACGCGGCCGCAGCGGTGGTGCGGTTGATCGACTTGGGTGTTGAACCCTTCCTGGTGGCCTCTTCGCTGGCTGCGGTGCTGGCGCAGCGATTGGTGCGGAAGACCCATGCTGAGTGCCGGGGTGAAGGATGCCAGTTCTGCCTCGGAACAGGGTACAAGGGCCGAACCGGCGTCTTCGAACTGCTCGTGATGGATGCGCCCCTGCGCGATCTGGTCGTCAAACGCTGCTCGGCCATGGACATCAAGGCACTGGCCCAAAAACAAGGCATGGTCTCACTGCGCGATGCCGGGAGCGAACTGGTGCGTGCCGGACTCACGACGCCCGAGGAAGTCGCGCGTGTCATCGAGACGCTGGAGGAACTGGAGACGTGACGGGCACGGACCCCATCTCCGTTCGACCGGCAGCGCCGCCAGTGCTGCGCTCACGCACGCTCCGCGCGGGATGTACCATCTGCGCGATCGGTTCGCTTGCATGGGCCTTCTGGCCACTCCGAACAACCGTCCTGGCAACCCCACCAAAGCCGCTCGAAGTGGCTGCCTCGGTGGTCCCTGTAAAAGCCAAGTCACTGGAACTCGCGGCATTCCGCACACCCCTCTGGATCGCCCCGCCACCAGCTCCCGCGCCACCAGCGCCTCCGCCTCTTCCTCCCCCCCTCAGACTCCAGCTCATCGCCATCGTCTCCGATGCGGGAGCAAACATGGTACCGGGAGCAGAATCGAACGCCATCGGCGTGCGAGCTGCTCTGCTCTACGACCCCGATCAAGACAAACTCTTCACGGTGCATCAGGGCGGGACTCTCAATGGCCGCACCATTGAGCGTATCACCGAGAAGGATGTGCTGATCCGCGACGGGGCCGGAGCACGCACGCTGGCGCTTCGAGCGGATGCTCCTGCCACTGGCGGAGGTGCCAGCCCATGAGCAACACACCGAATAACCCATCATCACTCCACTGGCCCGCGAAGAGCTTCTACTGGGCCGAAGTGGAAGGGCTGGGGTGGTCCAAGTACGGCCCGCTTCCGTTTGGGCTCCTGGCGACCCTCGCGGACGAGTTCCCGGTTCCAATTGAGCGATTGCACGCGGTCGGAGTGCCAATCCAGGGCGGACGATTGCTTGTCTGCGCGTGCGAACGCGACACCTTGCAGCAGGTCGATCCCGCCCTCATCGAGCTCAAGCCGGAGACCGTACCCCCCGGAGTCGCATCAAATGCAAACTGTGACCGACTGAATCTCCTGGTCGGCGACTTCGAGCCCGCTGCGATCCGATGGGCGCGTCGATCCAGGCATTTGCACCTTGCAGTGACCGCGCTCGTGTGCGTCACCGCTATCTCGATCGGGCTGATGCGGCGAGCCACCCTCGCCAATACAGCAGCATCCCAAACCGACAAGGCAGCCACTGCCCTGCTCACGGACTTCACATCCGATCGGCGCGAACAGGGGATGACCCAGCAACTTCAGGGAATGAAGACCATCATCGAACTCACTACCCGCGCCAAGATCGCCCCGGATGCAGCGGTCGGCTTCGAGGCATTGCTCAAGGCGTGGCCTGCTGAGGTTCCCTGCAAGCCACAGTCGGTCACGGTCTCCGGTGATGGGATATCGCTGGGGGTGGTCGTGGAGGGTGATCCCGCGCCCTTCCTCAAAGCGTTCTCGCCCCCTGCTACCTATTCGCTGGATGAGCCACGGGTCACCTCTGCCGGTCCCGTGACTCGGCTCTCGCTACACCTGAGTCCCCGAGCATCGGGAGGGCCATCCAAATGATATTCTCGATCCGAGTACTCTGGGGTGTGGTGGCCACGGTGGCCGCAGTGGCACTTTCTATCACTGGCTGGAAGTGGGCACAAGCCACGAGCGCCGAGCGGACTCAAACGCAGCGGCTCGCCCGATTGACCACACAGGCGAACTCGATCAATGACCTGCGGAGCAAGCTTCCCGAGTGGGCACTCGCGTCCAAAGCGCCCGGGACACTGGCGCCGGAAGTGAGCGCCATCCTCTCGGCCTCCGGTCTCCCCGCGTCAGCGATGGCTTCACTCTCGGCGGACCCCGATCAGAGTACCGGAAATCAGGGGATCGGTATGGGCAACGTTGGAACCGCAACCATTCAGGCACGCACACGCCGTGCCACGCTGGTGCTGGGGTCCGTGACACTGCCGCAGCTGGGAACCTTCCTTCAGACTTGGCGGGATCGTCAACCAGCGTGGACCGTGGCAACAATTGATGTCTCTCCGGAACTGGGCAGTTCGGCCATGGCGACCAAGACCCAGACGGGTGGTGACCTGCCGCTCCGGGCCGTGCTCACCATGGAGAATCTGTCATTGCAGCGTTCAGGAGGTGTTCGATGATTCCAGTCCGTTCCATGAGTCGAAGCACGTTGCTGGCCGTGACGCTGTTGGGCACATCGCTGTTGTTCCTGGGTGGATGCCGGGGCGGTGGTTCGTACGCGCCCCAGGCCGAGTCGGCTCGGAATCCACTCGAAGCCCAGCGGCTCACACTGAAAGCCGCCGATCTGCTGGATCAAGAGAAGTCCACTCTGAATGAAAATCGATTCGACGAGCGCAGATTCGATGAGGCCGAGTCGCTGCTCCGCCAAGCCCTCTCGGCGGACCTCTATCACGGCCCTGCTCACAACGATCTGGGCGTGGTGTATCTCAAGAAGGGCAAGCTCTACGAAGCGGCCGGAGAGTTCGAGTGGGCACGCAAACTCTTGCCCGGGCACCCCGACCCGCGCATGAATCTTGCCCTGACGCTGGAACGCGCGGGGCGCTATGACGACGCGGCACGCACGTACGCCTCGGCTTTGGAGGTCTATCCCGGACATATCCCCACGCTGCAGGCGATCACGCGACTCCAGCTCAAGCATGGACGCAAGGATGATCACACCGCCGAGCGGCTGGCGACTATTGCAGTGGAAGGGGACTCGCCGCAGTGGCGGGAGTGGGCGCAGCAGCACCTCAGCCGCACGCCATAATGCAGATGCCCATTTATCCGGTCGCCATGCCCACACGCAACTCATTCAACTCTGACACTCGCGCATCTGAGAACTATTCTGAAATTGATGCCTTGCGGCGCAGCAGCAACTCTCTGCGGTAGTGCCCCGCGTCACCGTAGAACAACGACCCCCAACATGAAATCCGCGCAGCACCTTGACTCATTCGTGCCAGAACGGGATGATGCAAGTCCTTGTGTGGGGATTCGGCGCATACCCGGCGGGAATCAATCGATTCGATCCGCTGTCTTCACATGCACTCCTTCGGAGAACTCCAAATGGCCACCCCACTCGCGTGCGAGCTCGAACTCGCGGAGATTGCGCATCGACTCTGGTGCCAACGGATGATCGCCGCGGGATGGACGCCCGGCACCCGATTCGACGAGCGTGCGAGAACACACGACGCCATTGTGCGTTTTCCAGAACTCACGGCGGTGGATCGTCGGAACACCGCGCTTGGCGTCGTGGCCTCGGACCTGGCATCCACGCTCCAGACCATCGCCGACTATCCGCGCGGCGCGGATCGCGAGTTCTGTGAATCCGAAATGCATGTCGGAATGCGCGTCGGGAGTGCCGACGATCCCACCCAGTTCGGCACAGTCATAGGCTGGACGCTGGATGCAGACTGGCCCGGGTGCCTCACGCTCATCGCCGTTGAGTGGGATTCGGGCGAACGGGTTGATCATGTCGCGGCCGAGCGTGAACTTCGGCGTTTGGAGTAGTGGATGTTCTCCCCACGTCTCCCTCTGTGCCGTTCGGGTCCGCTGCATGGTCGATCAAGTCGCGCCCCGGCCCCACCGCGAACGATGCTGGCTTGGACAACGGCCCTCCCCGATGCAAGCGGCCGAGCGTGTCCGTGTGAAACGTCGCGGACACATGAAGGCCGCCCTTGACTTGTACGCGCAGTTCAACTTCTGCACCTCGGCAGAGCACCTCGACTGAGGGTGAAAGGCGAAAGAGATGACGCTTCTTGTCTTTGCGCATCAAGACGATGCCCCCGTCGGACAAGGCCTTGAGGTACTTGCTCACCAGCGTGTTGTCGAGTCCGAGCAACCGGGAAAGGTCTCCCACGCAGATTTCGCCGCAGGCCAGATGAGCGAGGATTTCCAAGCGGATTTTGGTCCCCCAGCAAAAGAGCGAGTCATGCAGATGCGATGCCTCCGACGACAGGTCGTCGGCAGGCCGTGATTCACTCCCGACGGATGTGTGGTCGTGCATGGACCCTCGCAGTTTGCAAAAAAGTTGCTGCTCAGCCCCAGCGACCCCGCGTATCCGACTCCGCGTCGATTCGAGCCGTCGTAGATGTACCGCGTCCCTCGTTCCCGGTTCTCAATATGCCCAAATCCCTTTCCGGCCGCCGCGCTCGTCATGTTCTCCGAACGCGGCCAAGAATGCAAGTGAAACTCACCGCATGAAAATTCCCGATGTCGAAGACGTTGATTTACGCCCATATTGGGGGGAGAAACTCGTCTGTATTGGTTGAGCCCAGCCATGCTGGAGAGATTTTGTCGTAGAATCAAACCAAAAGAACACTTCTCTAACACTTCCTGAATGCCACTTGTTCCTCTCGGCGGGCTCCGGCGATGCGGTGTGGCTTCAACGGCTCATGCCTGCTCCCGACTCCCGACTTACCCACACCCCCTCCGCCGTTACAGGAGTTATAAATATACTTGGAGTTAGACAGTTAGCTCCTCGGCAACCCGCTGTTTCGGCTGGACAACTCGCTCTTCCGTGCGCCCAATCGCCCGAGTGTTTGCGCCTGATCCACCGATACCCCGTGCGCCTATTCGCCCGATACCCGTGCGCCTGATCGCCCGACACTATCCACAGGCAGCGACTCGACAGAGCGATGGATGAGCGAGGGTTCGCAGCAGGGGATTTGAGCGGCACACCAGCGTTCCGCCGTATTCTCTCTCAGTTTCGATCGTGAATATGCCCGCTCTGCGCCTAATCGCCCGAGTCATCCTCGGGCAAGCCATTGATCTTCCACGCACCCGCAAAGATGCCCCTCGTGAGCCGCCGTCCCGAGAATCTCGACGCCTCCTTCCGTGGATGGCCGATCCCCAAGAGACTGCAATGCAGGAACCGCACAATCTCCTCCCCGGCTTCGTTCTTGGCAAGCGTCACTTCGTACTCGGGCAGCCCGTTGTTCTCGGCGACGCGCCGGATGTCGATGGCGAAGTCCGAGGGCCGCGCCGATGAACCCGACTTCTCGTACAGCTGCCTCATGGTAAAACTCCACCCCGTCTGCTGCTTCCCCGCGTGCTTGCGAGCGACCCGGTACAACCATCGCTCGATCCCGCCCGTGAGCAGGAAGTAGTCCTCATGGATGGTCAGCACCCCTCCCCGATCGACCACGCCGCTGTACAGCCAGTCCGGGAGTGTGATGGTCATGCCGGTGGGCTCCCCCGTCTCTTCGTCGATCGTCTCCGTCCAGCTCTCGATCCAGTGGAACGAGGCAAACTTCTTCTTCCCTTCTGCTCGGATGTTCGTCCGCACCGCCGTGTGCGTCAACCGCTCCAATGCCGCCCGCAGCCGCACATAGTCGGCCCCGCCGGTGGACCGACGAATCGACCGGAGCAGGTTGTACGGGTGGAACTGGATCTTCCTCGCCGGCGTGAGCCCCCGGTCAATGGCTTCGGTGATCTGCGTGGAGGCCCAGATGAGGATGTCGGCATCCCAGATGGTGGCCATGCCGAACTGCGAGTTTGCGCTCACCTCGACCCAGACATCCCCGACCTGGTACTGAATCGGGGTCAATCTCGGCTTCTTGGCCAGCGAGAAGAACGGCCGCTCCATGGTGTCCCGTTGGTCCCGGATCGGGATGTCAGCGAAGCTGGCCGCGAACAGGTCGGGCTGCTGATCCCCCGATGGTGGCGGACGGCGGGTCATGGCACGGTACAGAGAATCGTGGAATCGTGGATACGACGAATCGTGTTCACGATGGCTTCCCCTCACCTGCCCCCGGCTTCACCACCGGGAACCGCTGCTCCAGCAACTCCCGGATCACATCCGCCATGACGAGTTCCGCGTTGGCACACTGGCTCTTGATCCGCTTGTGCAGCCCAAGCGGCACGTCGATGGTGAGCCGCTTGGTTGGCTCGCCTCCGATTCCCGAAGCTCCACCCGATTGATTGCCAACCCACTGGTCCGGAGTCTTCGCCCCGGCCCCGGCTGACGGCTTGGGCCCAAAGCTGATCTTCTTCATGCCGATGCCTCCTGCGGCTTGGCCATGAAGGCAAGAATGTCGTCAACCAGCGCGATGAGTTCCTTCCCGGCCGGATTCTCCGGGCTGGTCTCAAAGACGGTCTGTCCTTTCGCGGCTGATTCCGCCAGCGCCACACGTTGGCAGATAGCCGTGGGCATGACGGCGACTGGATACTCGGCCAGTGCTTCCACCACGTCTCTCCCCAGAGCCGTATTTACGATTTTACGATTGATCGCAAAGGCGGCTTTGAGCGCGGGCTTGAAGACCGCCGCTTCCCTGAGCAGGTCCACGATCTCCTTAGCCGCCCACACGTCGTACGGCGACGGCTGCACCGGGATCAGGATCAGGTCACTTGCCATGATCGCAGACCGTGCCACCTCGTACACCCGTGGTGGCCCGTCGATGATCACATAGTCGTAGCCATTGGCCAGCGCGGTTAGTTCCTTGTGGATGGATGCTCGCGGCAACCCTGCGACCGGGAACAGTGGAGTGCCCTGCCGCGACGCGGCCCAGTCCAGCGCCGACCCCTGCGGATCGGCATCCACCAGCATGGTCCGATGGCCGCGCCGCGCCAACACATCCGCGACATGCACGGCGAGCGTGGTCTTGCCCACACCGCCCTTCTGATTCAAGAACCCGATGACGCGCGGTCCATTGACCCCGTTGCTGTTGCCGCCACCACCCGCACCATCTTTCACACCACTCCCGTCGCTCACACTCACCTGAACCACCCCTATCAACACGATTGCACAGAAACACGATTCCACGATTACCACGCGCCGTCGGTGTCGTCAAGCGGTGCCTTTGCGATTCCACGACTATGCGATTTGTCGTGGATGCGACGACGCGGATCATCGTGCCCACGTCTGCACGCAGGAGCGTGTTTGCGACTCTGCGACGACACGATTGCACGGTGCAAGACAGACCTACGCCCGGCGTAGGGGAGATGTCTGTACTCAAAACTGCT
Organism: Phycisphaerales bacterium; assembly: GCA_043776515.1. Classification (GTDB taxonomy): domain Bacteria; phylum Planctomycetota; class Phycisphaerae; order Phycisphaerales; family UBA1924; genus UBA4658. The sequence continues at coordinate 2,601 of JAYVRG010000079.1, read as the reverse complement.
GTTCTGCCCGGATGCACTCGGCATCCGTCACCACACGACTTGCACCGTGCAAGTCGTGTCATTCTTGAACGAAAAATCCAGCGTCGCCCGCCGCAGGAGGCGGTCGGGCGCGCCACCGATTCCGCTCCCGATGCCGCGCCGTACAAAGCGCGGCTTCGTCTCCATTCGGCAGGGAGCGGGCAGGGGTTGCGCTTGCGATCCGCCACGATACGACTCGTCGTATCGTCGTACCCACGACGATCCAGATTCACGGAGCGATGCTGGTTCGCATCTCTTCCTCCATGCGAAACGCCCACCCCTCGATGGGGTGGGCGTTCGATCGCGCCAACGCGCGTGCTGATGTGTCGGAGTGTGTGAGGGGTGGGGTGGGGCGGCGCTCGCGCCGCCATCACCCCCCGACCCACCATCACTCCCGCTCCTCCCACGCCTTCTCAATCCGCCTGCACGCATACTCAAAGTACACCGGATCACGCTCGATCCCGACAAACTTCTTTCCCGCCATGATCGCCGCCACACCCGTGGTTCCGCTCCCCGTGAACGGATCGAGGATCACCCGAGCATTGATCGACTCACAGAAGTACCGCACCTGTTCCAGCGGACGGGGGCAGTTGACAGGGTTCCCCGCACAGGCCCGATCCCATGTGTCCATCGAAGTGACCAGCCAATCCCGGGGAAGTTCATCCCCGAGCCGACTCCGCCCGGACCAGAAAATCACCGGGTCCCAGCACAGGGCGGGCTGCACCCCGGGCCGCCTGGGATACACCTTGCACGCCGCCACGATCCGCCACCCGTGTGGAAAATACTCGTGCCAGCGATCGGCCCGGTGCTGGCTCTGCCAGACAAAGCACGGCCCGTCCCCTGTTACTCGCACCAGCAGCGGCACCAGCCGTGCCATGAGCGCATCGTACTGATCCGGATCGTCGTCGTAACTCCGATACTGGTACCCGATCCCATACGGCGGATCGGTGATGACCGCCTCGATCCCGGTCCCCACCAAGTGCGGCACCCCGTCAAAGCAATCCCCCAGATAGAGCGTCGCGTCCCCGATGACGACGGTGCGGAGCGGCCCCCCGCTCCGCCCGCCTTCGATTGTTGTCGTCGTCCCGTTCTGCATGGTCCCCGTCGTTGCCGTTGCCGATGATTCCAGTTCAAGCGTCTGCATGATGTTCATCCCTTCGATGTGCGTGTGTGCGTGTCCATGTGCATGGCTGCGTGTGTGTCGTGCGTATTCCGAATCTCTCCGATGCGACCGACCACCACCCGTCACGGTGGGGAAGGGGGGTGTGAGTGGGGGGGCACACACTCCATCACGATCACTCTGCCTGATTCGCCGCACCGTCTCCACCCCGCACACCGGAACGCATACCCGGGATTGGTGGATACCACCCGGCATCCATGCACGTATGTGTACAGACGTTCCCCCGGCCATCGTTTCCACGCCCACTCCTCGACGGCTTCCCGAATGAGCGAACAGGATCGGAAGTGCCCTTCATTGCGGAACACCGAACAGTTCACACCGTCCCCGATCTTTCGGAACACGATCAACGCATCCGCCTGTGGCGTGATGAGGATCATCCGCTCCCCCGATCCCGGGAAGAGTTTGCCCCGAATGGCATGTGAACCGTTCACCCCCGCCCGGCACGACAAGTGCCGCCGATAGAGCGCTCGCGCCTCTGGATCACTCTCGGTGGTGGGAATCCATCGCCCGAATCCTGACAGAAGGGGCGGGATGTACCCGCTCCTCCCTCCTGTCTCCGGGCTGGGCGTGATGGTGTCGTGCATGGATACAAACGATGGGAACGATGCGGGCGTGCCGCGTAGAGACGATGCGTATGTGGATGTGCTGCCGTACATGATGTGATTCCTGTGTCGAGTGCGTGACAGTGGGGGAGTGGAGAATGAACGGGAGTAGGGGGGTGGAGTGCGGCGGCTCATGCCGCCACCGCCATCACCTGCTCCGGCTCCGGGCTTTCCGGCACCGTCACCACCACACCCTCACCATTGCCTCTCCGGCCCATGATCCAATCCGCAGCACGCTGCCCGGCACCTGCTGCCGACACTGCCAAACGCTTGTCTCCTTTGAGGGTCTTGATCCATCCTCCGATGTACGAAGCGCTGCTCTCCACCGTGGCCGGTGCGATCCCCGAATGCCCGCACAGGAACGCCGCGGCCATCTCCGCGATGAGTTCCTCCCGTGCGTAGTCCGCCGAACCAAACGGAGCCGCCTTCGTGTCGATCCCACGATCCAGCCGCGTGCTGTGTCCGGTGGAATGGGCCATCTCGTGATAAAGGGTCGCGTAGTACGCCTCGGGGGATGTGAACCGCTCCGGTGCGGGAATGTGAATGGCATCCATCGCCGGTGCGTAGTACGCCCGGTTCCCTCGATGCTCGATCTCGGGCCGCCCCTCGTACCCCGCCACGATCCGCTCCGCCCGCTCGATGGGCGTGAACACGGGAACCCCGACCGTTGCCGTCCCCTCGGCCTCCGGCACCTGCACCCCGTCACACTGCTCGATGTTGAAGACGTTGTAGTACCTGAGAACCGGCACGGTGACGCTCTCACCGGTCTTCTTGTCGGTGGTGGCGTAGGTCTTCCAGAAG